>JBDRKI010000097.1:0-52428 GCA_043814095.1 Armatimonadota bacterium
CTGAGTGAACCAAAAACACCAAACTTCTGCTTGGTACAGCTTACTTTTATATCATTACCATATTCTTCAAAACCTATATTGGCGCCAATTAACCCACCATAATGAAGTTTGGGATTAATGGAAAATACTATGCCTTTTTTATGCAGAATCTGTTCTCCATGGATAGCATTAAGCTGACCAAATAAATTATCAATGTCTCCCCCAAGCCACGGGGATGTCCGGGCAATCTCCGCCTGCATAGCCAGAGCTGTCTTCTTGTCTGTATTATAAAGATAACTGAAAAACGAGCTGAGCTTATATTTAAACTCCTTAAACTGCTTTTCATCCTTGATTTTCGATAACCCGAATATTCCCTTTTCGTAATGCTTGTAATGTGCATTTAGTAAATCCAGAGAGGATAAGCCTTTCTGTCCATCAGATTTGGCATCAATATTTGTTTCCTTAAGCGCTTCTTTAATACCCTGCGGTATCTTTGCCAGATTCACCGCACCTGACATATCTGTATTATTATTACCCATATTCCCCCCCTAAAGTCTAATATTTTACAATCTAATTATACACTAAAATTCTTTTATAAATCAAGGAAAAATTGTTAACTTTTCCTCCATTATGACTCTGCTTAACTCTTGTAATAAAGAGAAAAAGGTAGACTTTTATCATTAATTTCTTAACAAAAAAGGAGTTATTCTGTAAGAATAACTCCTTTAATAAGCATATTTTTAACTACAGCTTATTACATAACACCTTTTAATCCTTTACCGGATTTAAAAGCCACTACTCTTCTCTCTTTAATTTCTACCTGTTCGCCTGTTCTGGGATTTCTGCCTGTTCTGCCGCGGCGAGTGCGTACCTCAAATGTTCCGAACGGAATTAACTGTACTTTCTCGCCTTTGGATAATGATTCTTTCATTAATTCCAGCATGTTTTCTACTATATCGATACCGATTTTCTTTTTGAATCCCATCTTGTCTGAGAGTTTCTCTGCCAGCAATACCTTATTCATTTGTTCACCCCCTCTCTTAAATTAGTAAATACTAATTTTTTAATTCTTAACTAAATTCCTTAAAAATATTGAAATTCCTTCTATTTCTTAGAATTTTTTGTTAAATTTTCATAACCGTCTTTTGTAATCAAAACAAGGTCCTCAATCCTGACTCCGGCAAAACCGCTTAAATAAATACCGGGCTCAACGGAAAGTATCATACCGGGCCTTAAAACATCTTTAACATTCGGCCTGAAACTTGGGCTTTCATGTACTTCTATACCTATGCCATGGCCCAAACCGTGCCCGAATTCTTTGCCGTATCCTTCTTTTTCTATAAGGCCGCGTGCTTTATTATCAACATCACCGCATACTCTTCCTGATTTTATATAATCTAATGCCGCTTTCTGCGCTCTTGCGACAATATCATATATTTTCTTCTGTTTAGGTGATTTTTTACCTAAACATATTGTCCTTGTCATATCAGAACAGTATCCGTTATACTTGGCGCCGAAATCAATAACAATAAGATCGTCTTTTCTTATCTTCCTGTTCCCGGGTTTTGCATGAGGAAGCGCCCCGTTAGGACCTGAAGCAACTATAATATCAAATGATTCTTTCTCCGCGCCCAGCATCTTCATCTCCATCTGAAGAAGTGATGCGACAAATTTTTCGGTTACCCCGGGTTTTATCACTTTCAAGACATTTGCTAATGCTTTATTGGCAATATCCGCGGCTTTCTTTATATATTGAATCTCTTCTTTGCTTTTAATCTCCCTTAACTGGGTAACAGCACCTTCCAGCGGTATTAATTTTACTTTACTTAACTCTTTTTTAAGTTTTTTGTATCCTGCAAAACTTACTTTATCATCCTCAAAGCCGACTTTCTTTATTCTGGGGAATTTTTTAAGGATACCTCTTATGCCGTCAAACTGACCGTCTCTATCGATCTTAATAAGGTTAAAACCTTTGCATTCCTTGCTTATCTGTTCCCAGTACCTGAAATCCGATAAAATATATCTCTGTTTGGGAGTTATAAAAAGGCACCCCGCGGAACCGGTAAAACCGCTTAAGTAAAATCTGTTCTCTTCGGAAGTTATAAGGAGGGCATCAACCTTTTTCTTTTTAAATACCTGGTTTAATTTTTTAAATTTCTCTTTCATCAGATAACCGCCTTTCTTTCATTATTATTTTAATCCGACTAATCCTCTAAGCTCTTTTATCTCATTTTTCTTTAAATACCTGTATTTTCCTCTCGGGAGATCCCCTAATTTAATACACCCTATTCTAACCCTTTTAAGATGCTCTACAGGCAGGCCTATCGTACCCAGCATATTCTTTACCTGGTGCTTTTTGCCTTCCCTTATCTCAAGATAAAGACTTGTCTTGTTAGCCGAAAAACGCTTTAATATCTTAACTTTCGCGGGCATTGTCTTAACCCCTTCAACAACAACGCCGTGTTCCAATGCTTTTATCTGTCTTGTATCAGGCACTCCCTTAACAACAACAAAATAGAGTTTGCCTACTTTATACCTGGGATGCATAAGCCGGTTTGCAAGCTCGCCGTCATTTGTAAGAAGAAGAAGGCCTTCACTGTCATAATCAAGCCTTCCCACGGGATATACTCTTTCTTTGACCCTGGGGATTAAATCAGTAATTATGCGCCTGCCCCCGGGGTCTGATAATGAAGTTATATAATTCTGAGGTTTATTTAATATTAAATAAACTTTCTGAGCAGATTCTACACGCCTGCCTTTAACATAAATAACATCTTTTTCAGGATCAACTTTTGTTCCAAGTTCAGTTACAAGCTTCCCGTTTACCTTTACAACGCCTTCTGTTATTAAAGTTTCACAGAAACGCCTTGAGCCCAATCCGGCTTGAGCTAAAATTTTCTGTAATCTTTCCATATTATTCACCAAACCTTATCTTTTTTATAACCCTGTATATTATATCTTCAGGGAAACCTCTTGAGCGCAGGAATGAGGTCAGCTTTCCTACCTGCTTATCATCAATAACTTTTGCGCCTAATTTACTCTTAGCAAGCTCAAGCGATATATTATATTCTTCTTCCTCGGGATAAGATGATAAAGCTTCATCTGTAATATCTTTATCTATCCCCTTTTCCCTTAATTTATTTATTATATGAAATCTTCCTTTTTTCTTCAATTTATACAAATACTTAACATAGTTATCCGCGTATTCCATGTCATTTATAAAGTTGTATTCCTTAAGCTTATCTATAACTTGGGATATAATATCAGAATCAAACTTCTTCTCTTGAAGCTTTTTTTCCATCTCTTTGGACGTTCTCGGTTTTATATTAATTAATTTTAAAGCTGTATTATATGCTTTTTTCATAAGGCAACTACTTCCCTTTTTTTATCTCTTTTTTTTCTTTTTTTTCAATAGTTTATTATTAATAAGGGCGCATTGACTGCGCCCTTATTAATATAATTTTAAAACCTTCTTTACTTCTTAGTTGTCTCTTCTTTCTCTTTTTCTTTCTCGTTATTCAGAGGTTCTCTCCCTAAAAGCTGGGAGGTTTTTTCTTTTATAATCTTTTCAATCTCCTGCATCAGCTTTGTATCCTGTTCAAGATGAGTTTTGGCATTCTCCCTGCCCTGCCCTATCTTGTTATTCTTATATGTATACCAGGCGCCGCTTCTTTCTATTATACCGAGCGTCTGCGCTATATCAAGAAGGTCCCCTGTGCGTGATATGCCGTGCCCGAACATCATGTCAAATTCCGCCTGTTTAAACGGAGGAGCTAACTTGTTCTTAACGATTTTAACCCTTACCCTGTTTCCTATTATATCAGTACCCTGCTTTATACTCTCTACCCTTCTTACTTCCATCCTTATTGAAGAATAGAATTTTAAAGCCCTGCCGCCTGTCGTAACTTCGGGGTTGCCGAACATAACACCTATTTTTTCCCTTATCTGGTTTATGAATATGACGCTTGTTTTTGATTTGCTTACTACAGCGGTAAGTTTTCTTAACGCCTGGGACATAAGACGGGCCTGCAGACCCATATGGGAATCACCCATTTCTCCTTCTATCTCGGCGCGCGGGGTAAGAGCGGCTACAGAATCAAGCACAACAACATCAACCGCGTTGCTGCGGACCAGAGATTCCACAATCTCCAGCGCCTGCTCGCCGGTATCCGGCTGTGAAACATAAAGCTCGTCAATATTTACACCCAACTTTGTGGCGTATGTGGGGTCAAGCGCATGCTCCACATCCACAAAAGCGGCCGTGCCGCCTGCTTTCTGGGCCTGAGCCACTACCTGAAGGGCTATAGTGGTCTTTCCGGAAGATTCCGGCCCGTAAACTTCTACTACTCTTCCTCTGGGTATACCCCCTATGCCTGTGGCGATATCAAGGGCCAGCGAGCCCGTTGATATAGCGTCAATTCTAAGATTAGCGCCTGCCGAACCCAGCTTCATAATGGCGCCTTTGCCGAACTGCTTTTCAATCTGAGAAACCGCCATCTCCAGTGCTTTTTTCTTATCCATAGTATGCCTCCTCTTTTATTTTTTTAATTATGTCATTTTTCCTTAATCAGGCTTTAAATCTTTACTTGGGTTTTAACATGAAAGTTCTTAAGTCAGAGTACACAGGACCTGTTTTTTCAAGCTGGCTCTGGAATAAAGTAAAATACTTAACTTCCATGGCGCCTAAATGAAGATTGCTGTTCTCCTCCACCAGCTTAATGAGTTTTTCTTTATTCTTTGATGTCTTGATTCTTGCAAGAGTGATATGAGCGCTGAACTCCCTTTCTTCTTCCGGGATATCAAATTCTATAAGAGCATCTTCTATTTTATGAGCAAGTTCCTTCATCTTCTCCAGGCCTTTGCCCGAACCTATCCACAGAACCCTCGGGTTCCCTGTCCGGGGGAAAACTCCGACACCCTCTATATCAAGATCAAAGCATGTAAGCTCTCTTGATGCTGTTTGAAGTTTTTTTGTTATTTTTTCAAGAAGCTCCGGTTCAACAGCTCCTAAAAATTTTAAAGTTAAATGAAGATTTTCAACGGTTACCCATTTAGCGTCAAGATCCAAATTTTTACATTTTTCCATAATAGCGGAAACTTTTTCCAGTATTTCCTTGCTTAATTTGCAGGCTATAAATAATCTTAAATAGTTCATAATAAACGTCCAATTCTTTTTAAATACGCGTTATTCCTTTAATCGGATAAAACTTTTTCAAGCAGCTCAACACTCTTTTTTAGTGTCTGCTTCTTAACGGATAACCTGCCCCCTTTGAATATATACCTGCAAACCTGAGTCTTCTTTTTACAACAAACCGCTATATATACAAGCCCCACGGGTTTTTTCGCCATTCCCCCTGAAGGGCCCGCTATGCCGGTAACAGCCAGGGCCACATCACTGCCGGTTATATCTTTTACGGACTTAGCCATGCCCCGGGCCGCAACCTCGCTTACAGCACCGTATTTTTTAAGATAATCTTTTTTAATTTTTAAAAGTTTGGTTTTAAGGGAGTTGCTGTAAGCTATTATTCCTCCGAGAAAATAATCTGAACTGCCCGGGATATCGGTTATTGTATTGCATATAAGGCCGCCTGTTAAGGATTCGGCTATAGATATTGTCAATTTGTTTTTTATAAGAAGTTCTGCGGATTTTTTAAACATATAATAATCCTTTTAAAACTTGGGAATAGATCTAATAACCACACCCTGAATCTTAAAATCTTTGGTTAAAATTATGGGATTATGCGCGCTGTTGGAAGAATGCGGCTTTAATATAATGGTATCGCCCGAACTCTGGAATTCCTTAATTGTCGCTTCATCATCAATTAACGCGACTACTATATCGCCGTTTTTAGCGGAAGACTGGCGCCGCACAAGAACCGTATCCCCGTCATTAATATTCTTCTTATCCATTGAATCGCCTTTTACCTGCAGCAGAAAATACTTATACGGGGGGCGTGCTAATTTTAATGAAACAGGGATCATTGCCTCTATGTTTTCTTCTGCTATTATGGGCGCACCGCATGCCGCGGAACCCACAAGCGGCACATCCACTGTCTGGGTACGGGATTCGGTCTCTTCCACATTTTTAATAATCTGGAGGGAACCGTCACTCTTGCGGCGCAGGTACCCTTTATCTATTAAACCGTTGATTATTCCCGCAGACGAACGGGGAGAACGGTACCCGAAATAAGTCATGAGCTCCCGCGTGGACGGCGTACGACCGGACTGCATCATCATATTTCTGATATACCTGATTGTTTTTAATTCTTTCGCTGACAAATTATCCATTACACACCTCCGTATACACAAGTATACATAATGTATACTGATTTGTCAAGTACGTTGTTAAAAAATCCCGGATAATTATGTCAAATACTTTTCATAATATTTAAAACTTTGGATTTTAAATCTACAATATCTTCTTTAATCACCATCCATACCCTTGCCATATTAACACCGAAATATTCATGGATTACAATTTCTCTCATTCCTGCAATTTTAGACCATGGTATTCCGGCATGTTCTTCCCTGAACTCTACAGGAATATTTTTTACCGCCTCGCCTATAATTTCCAATCTCCTTAATACGGCATCCTGAATCTGGGTATTGGCAGAAAACTCTTCTTCCGTTATCTTATCGGTATATTCTTTTATTTTATCAATACTTTCAATTATATCTTCAATACACCCTGATATCTCTTTTCATAAAATTACCACCTGCTCATTTAAAATTCTGTCTCTTAACAAAGGTTTTATCATATCATACTCTACTAGATCCACCTTTATTCCTAAAATTTCTTCAATTCCCATAAATTTCACCCCTTAGAAGTTATTATATCACATTATATTATTTAACTTTCCAAAAAGCTCCTGCTGGTTAATATTTTAAAATAACAGCAGTAAAAAACAATACAGGGGTTTGATTATTCAAACCCCTGTATTTATAAAAACACGTTATACAGTTTTATACGTTAGCTTCTAAATGATCCTGTATATATTTAACTGCATGCGAAACCGTGCCTATTTTTTCGGCATCCTCATCCGGAATTTCCATGTTGAATTCCTGCTCGAGAGCCATCACTAATTCCACTGTATCTAATGAATCGGCACCCAGATCATCCGTAAATGATGCTTCCGAAGTTACCTGCTCTTCATCTACGCCTAACTGTTCGATTATAATCTTTTTTACTCTTTCAAATACTGACATTAAGTTCACCTCCCTTCAAGATATTTTATGAAAACCAAACTTTTAACTCATCACCATGCCGCCGTCAACCGTAATTACCTGGCCGGTAATATACTTTGACAGATCCGATACCAGAAAAAGAACCGCGCTCGCCACATCTTTAGGCGTTCCCAGTATCCCTAAAGGTATCTGCTTAAGCATAGCATCTTTAACTTCCTGGGGCAAGCCGTCTGTCATGGCTGTCTGTATGAAGCCGGGGGCTATCGCGTTCACATTTACATTCCGTGAAGCAAGCTCCCTTGCGGTTGTTTTTGTAAGCCCTATAATACCGGCTTTGCTGGCCGCATAATTAGCCTGGCCCGCATTACCGATCAATCCGATTACAGACGCTATATTAACAATCCTGCCGGTTCTTGCCTTCATCATATGCCTCGCGCATGCTTTAGTGCATAAAAACGCGGACTTAAGATTCACGTTTAAAACAAGGTCCCAGTCTTCTTCCTTCATTCTCATAAGAAGGGTATCTCTTGTTATTCCGGCATTATTTATCAGTATGTCAAGTTTCCCATAAGATTTTATACAATCATCTATCATTTTGTCAACATCTTCAGATTTTGAAACATTACAGCAATTAACCTTGCCGCTGCCTCCGGCATCCTGTATTAATTTAAGGGTCTCGGCCGCGCCATGCTCATCCAGATCATTTATAATTACAGTAGCTCTGCAGGAAGCTAAAGCCAGGGCTATCTCCCTGCCTATGCCTCTTCCCGCGCCAGTAACTAACGCTGTTTTATCTTTTAAATCTATCATATCTCACCATATTTCTTTTTTTATCTGCTATACGCTGTTGCCTATTGTTATTCCTTCTTTTAATTTCAAAAAAGAAGCATCATCGGATAGGTTAAAAGTTTTAGCTTCTTTGGATATTCTTTTTACCAGAGCGCTTAAAACCTTACCCGGACCTATTTCAATAAATGTGTCAACACCGTCTTTTACCATATTATTTATAATATCAACCCATAGAACTTTTGAAGTAATCTGCTCTTTAACCAGTTCCTTTAATGTTTCCGGATCATTAACATATCCTGCATTAACATTGCTTACCATGGGGACATTTAAACTGTTAAATGAATACTTATCAACTTCTTCTGCAAGTTTTTCTCCCGCTACAGCCATAAGAGGTGAATGGAAAGCCCCGCTTACGGGAAGCTTTATTCCTCTTTTGGCGCCGCTCGCAAGAGATAAATTTACCGCTTCATCAACGGCCATGTCTTCACCCGATATTACAATCTGTTCGGGGCTGTTAATATTGGCGGAAACAACTATTCCCAGACATGAAGCTTGCCTGCATATTGATTCAACCTGCTCTGTGCTTAATCCCACAATAGCGGCCATGGCGGATTTTTTATCTGTTGATACGCTCATGAGCTCGCCTCTTTTTCTTACAATGCGCAATGCATCTTCAAAGCTTAAAGCTCCGCTTACGGCAAGCGCGGTATACTCGCCGACACTGTGGCCCGCTACCACGTTATAAGGGATATTAAGCGTCTCAAATAATTTAAACAAAGCATAACTTGTAGCAACTATTGCCGGCTGGGTAATCTGGGTCTTCTTTAATTCTTCTTCAGTACCATTAAAACAGATCCCCTTTAAAGGTATGCCCAGTACTTCATCCGCCTTATCAAAAACTTCCCTGCATTCTTTATAATTTTCATATACATCTTTACCCATGCCCGGATACTGGGAGCCCTGTCCCGGAAATATCAACGCTATCTTGCTCAAAACAGCCTCCTTAGTCTTTATCCCAGACCATAACGGTTGATCCCCAAGTAAGGCCCGCGCCAAAACCTACAAGCACAACAATATCGCCTTTTTTAATCCTGCCTGTTTTATATGCTTCGTACAGGGCCATGGGAACAGACCCGCATGATGTATTGCCGTATTTATCAACATTAACAAAAACTTTATCTTTATCAAGCTTTAATCTTCTTATGGCGGCGTCAATAATGCGCACATTCGCCTGATGAGGCACAAAACAGCTTACATTCTCGGGTTTTAATCCGGCAAGCTCTATGGCACTTAGTGAAGCGTCACCCATTATCTTGACGGCAAATTTAAAGACTTCATTGCCGCTCATCTCTATATAATGGAGTCTTTTATCAACTGTATCGTGGGAAGCAGGCAGTCTGGTACCGCCGGCCTGCATCCTTAGAAGCTCGGCGCCGGAACCGTCTGCGCCCAGATAAAAAGAAAGGAATCCCGAACCTTTTTCAGAGGGCTTTAAAACTACCGCCCCTCCCGCGTCACCAAAAAGCACGCAGGTACCGCGGTCCTCCCAGTTGGTTGAACGGGTAAGTATATCAGCGCCCACTACAAGCACATTATTATACATACCGCTCGCGATGAAATTATACCCGACAGAGAGCCCGTATATAAAGCCGGAGCATCCGGCTTGAATATCAAACGCGGCCGCGTTCTTCGCGCCTATCTTATCCTGTAATATGCACGCTGTCGCGGGAAATACCATATCGGGGATAGCTGAAGCGCTGACAATAAGGTCTAACTCTTCGGGCTTCATATCCGCGTCTTTCAAGGCCATCTCAACGGCTTTTATCGCTATATCGGAAGTTGCTTCATGTTTTTCCGCAATCCTGCGTTCCTTTATGCCGGTGCGGGAAGTTATCCATTCATCCGAAGTCTCAACAATTTTTTCAAGGTCGGCATTGGATAATATTTTCGGAGGCGCATATGCGCCTATACCGGCAATATACGCTGAACGTTCACATCTCATAATACCCGTCCTTCATGTATTACTTACTTCTTTGCTTTTTCTTCTTTCTGGGTTATAACTGATCTCTTGTTATAGGTTCCGCAGGATAAGCAAATACGATGAGGAAGCTTGGGTTCATGACACTGCGGGCAGTTGGTTGTTTTTGCTTCGCCCAGCTTGTAATGAGTTCTTCTTCTTCTTGTTTTTGATCTTGAAGTTTTAACTTTTGGATTCGCCATCTTATTTCACCTCGCTTTTGCAGTTGCAATCTTCTAAATTTCTATTCTTACCGCATACCGTGCATATGCCTTTACAGTCAGGGCCGCATATGGGGTTTATGCCAAAAGATGTTAATATGCTCTGTCTTACGGCTTCATTTATATCTATTATATTGCTGTTTTTATCATAAATGAAGAATTCAACTTCTTCCATGTCTTCGTCTTTTAACTTTATAACCTGCTCGCTGTGTTTATCAAGGAATTCTTCCTTAAACTCAACATTAACCGGGAATATAAAATCTTCACAGCATCTCACGCAGTTAAGCTTTATCCTGGTCTTTATAGTGCCTTCCACCCATATCCTGGACCCGGCATTTGTAGCTTTGGCTTTTATCTTAACTTTATCGGCAAAATCAACAAATTCAAGATGCATATCCTCTTCAAATACGGCATCTTTATGGCCGCCCAAGGTACCCATTATGTCTTGTATGTCCATAAGCATAAAAACCCTCGCGTGAGAGTAATTTATATGATTATATATACATTATTTATTATTGTCAATAAAGAAGGCTCAATAAGTAATACTAATTGTTTAAAAGGTATTTTTTAAGATAATAAGAATAATATCCACGGATAGAAAATATTAAATTATACTTAGTTTTATACCGGGAGGAGGTGACAAAATATGAGAAAAAACCTGATTGCTTTAATACTGCTCTGCGCGTTCATATTCAGCTTTACAATAGCGGCATCAGCCCAGTTTCCGGGCGTACCCGTACCGAAACCTGCACCCCAGCCGGCTGCTGAAGAAAAAACAGACGACGGGCCCCAGGCGGTTGAAGAAGAATTTGAGGGCTTCTCAGGGGAGCTTGAGGAATACGAAAGCGAGGACGGCCAGTACATAATAGCGGTACCCGTGGAATTTGAACTTACCGAAGAAGGATATACTACTCACTGGACAGGGCCTAAAATAAATGATATGGCTACAAGTATGTCCGTTAACTTCGTTGACATGCCCGATGTAAACTCCGATGTGCTGTATCAGACTAACCTTGATTCCTATAAAAAGAAAAAGGATTATACAGATGTCCAACCGGTTAAAATAAAAGGGAAAGGGCTTGCCTTCAGGGTAAAAGAAGCAAACCACAAACCGGGAAAATCATCACAGGAGAAAGACCCCAACGATATCCACAGGTGGCACATGTTTGTATTCGGGAACGGCAAGTTCTATACAATGGGGTTCTGTGCTAATTACCAGACATTTAAAGATAATAAAGTTCAGGATATATACGAGGAAGTAATAAAATCCGTTGAACTGGCCCCTCAGTAAAAATACAAAACAAAGATATAAGCGGTGTACTTTACTTAAAGCACACCGCTTATTTTATTCCTTATCTGCCTTATTAGTTTAATTCTATCTTTCTGTTTGCTTTTTCCTTGATTGAAGAACCTTAAGTTTCTCAACATGCTCTTTTACTTTTTCAACATATTCTTTATCCTGTTTGTACTTTTCACAGAAAAGATTAAAGTTATCCGCCGCGAAACCGTACTCACCTACTGCCTGGTAAACAGATGCAAGATTATGATTTAACTCCGGTGGGTAAGGATCAATAATAAGCGCTGTTTTAAAATACTCTATGGCTTTATGATACTGCTTATTCTTTAAGAAAAATACAGCAAGGTTATATACCCCGCCAAGGGACCTGTTATTTAAAACTTGCTCAAAACAGTAATCCGCATTATGCATGTCATTTATGCTGTAATAATAAATACCGAGCTTCTCCCAGTAATAACCTAAAATCTGTTTTATCCGGTAATCCTTATAAATATTGTCACCTAAGTTGCGTATATGTATTTTAGAGATCGGGTTAAATTCTTCGGGAATCGTCTCGCCTTTTTTAACAACTCTCGAGACTATACCGAAAGGTTTTAGTTCATACTCTGAATCTTTCCCCAGATTAAAACTTCTGCTTAAAAAACAGAAATATATAGGGCGCTTGCCGTAATTCTCATCTATAATTTTCGTAAAGAGCTCTCTTTTTTCTTCTTCCCTTTCTTTCATGGTATCATAACCCATATTAAACCTTTTACCCAGATCAGATACGCATCCGTTGCTGTCATACATTTTTATATCCGTCCGGTACCTCTCAACAGCCTGGAAGTAAATAACATTGAATGTAACAGAATCACCTTCCGTAAAAAGAACCGCGTCTTTATCCGTTAAATCTATCGCGCTTTTTACAAAATCATATACATAATAATTCTTACTGAGATTATTCTCGTAATAGTTGGATAAAAGGGGTATTAACACAAGAAGTATTATTAAGGATTTAATTATATATTCGAAAACCTTATTTTTATTAATAATGAAAGCAAATAAATTCCATATGAATAACAAACCTAATCCTATATAGCACGCGAATATGAGATAACATCCGGAATAAAATACAGAAACCTCCATAAGCTTATCAAGTGCGGGAGGTATCTGGGGAAAAACAATAATTAAGAATATGCCGTTAAAAATGAAAAGAAAGAATGTAAGAAGGAAAAATTTAAAATTCTTCCTTATTAATTCCCAGATGCCTAATATACCTATTATTATAAAGGGGATGGAAAACTGATTTAAAAACTGGATTAAAAACGCTTTTAAAAACAGCTTTCTTTCTGCTAATGTGTAATAAACTGCATTACCGCCTGTCTCTCCGTATACCTTGCGCTGTATATGTGATAAAAACCCCTGGAGCGATTCCGGGTTCCCGAAATCCATTGCAGGGTTAAACTTAGATGCTATCGGAATATACAGGTACGGCAACAAGCCTAAAATAAAAAGAGCTATACTTCCAAACACTACTTTAGGCTTTTTAAGAACCTCCCAACTATTCCATACAACAAAAAGAACAAATAAAGGGCCTGCAAGAAGCATAAGGTGATGGTTGCATAAACTTAACCCGTATATAAAAGATGTAAGGTATATATATTTATCTTCTTTGTTCTCCTGCCATACCGATAAAAGATACAGGCATAGCGATAAAAAGAATATATTTAATGAATAAACTTCAGCTACCACAGACTGCGACCATAAAAGAGGAGAGAATGAGAAAAGCATTGATGAGGCAAATGATATCTCTTGTTTTTTAGTAATTCTGTAAATTAATAGGAACAGGAAAAATGCAGCAAGCGCGCTTACAAAAGCAGACATAAAATTAACACGCCAGGCAATGCTTCCTACAGGAATAAAAGTAAATAATTTACCTAACATACAGTAAACAGGATACCCCGGTGGATGTACAACACCTAAGGTATATGCGCCTGTTATAAACTCACCGCAGTCTTCAGTGTATGTGGTGGGGCATAATGTTAATATGTATATAATCAGGGGGAATAAAAAAGAGAGCCCCGCAAGTATTTTAAAATATAATCCTTTTGAATTATTATTTTTCATATACTTATCCTTTATTATTTTAAATTTAACAGTTTGAATATTTTTTTATTTAAATAAAAAATTCACTATTTAAAAAATAAATCCTGTAAGAAATATTTCTTACAGGATTTATAATTCTAACAATCATCCTGATATATTTAGTATATTATAGTATTACTGCTGGGGACCTATTTTATTTAATTTATCTTTCGCGCTTACAATATTGGTTGATATGCGGTTAGCATCCCCTTCAAGGCTGGATAATATTTTATTCGCGTATGCGTATGCCGAACTTCTTATGCCCGCTGATTCTTCTTCCGCTTCATTAACCATCCTGGTAGATTTTTCTTCCGCAGTTGATACCATCTCTTCTGATTTTTTCTGCGCGGATCTGTAAAGGCTTTCCGCTTCGGCCTTTATTTTAGCGGCCTCGGAATTTACCCTATCCATTACGGAGGAAGCGCGGGATTCGGCTTCTTTTACAAGCTTCTCGCCCATCTGGCGGGCTTCGGCCATAATATCGCTCTCATTTAAAAGATTTCTTCTTTCTTCATTTGTCTGGTCAATTATCTCCCTGCTTCTTGCCTCTGTATCTTTTATAATCTTTGCTGCTTTCTCTTTGCCTTCCTGGAGAAATTTCTGGTACTCTTTTGAGATCCACCTTGCTCTCTGCATCTCCTGGGGAAGACTTGTCCTTGTTCTTTCTATGAGGCTTAAAAGTTTTTCCCTGTTAAAAATGGCGTAATCCTGCCAGAAAAGCGGCATCTTAGGCCTGGCATTGTAGACAAAATTTTCCAGTTTATCCAGAACTCTAAAAATACTCATAAATGCCTCCGTTTTTTAATCATTCTCTATTTTTTGATTTTTGGCTAAATTGGTTAAGGTTTCAAATTTTTCCGCTAATTTTTTCTCTACATTCGGAGGAACAAGACTGCGTATGTTTCCGCCAAAGGCTGAAATTTCCCTTACGGAGCTTGAAGAAAGAAAAGCATACTGGTTTGAAGTCATAAGAAAAATAGTCTCCATGGAGGGTTCCAGTTTTTTATTCATAAGCGCCATCTGGTACTCAAATTCAAAATCAGATATGGCCCTTAAACCTTTTACTATAACAGAAGCGCCCTTCTCCTTAAGAAAATCAACCAGAAGACCCCTGAAAGTATCAGTCTGCACATTCCCCATGTCCTTCACCGCTTCATCAAGAAGCCTTAATCTTTCTTCCAGGGTAAACAAAGGCTGTTTCGCGGGATTTTCAACAACAGCAACAATAAGTTTATCAACTAATTTAGACGCGCGGTTTATAATGTCCAGATGACCGTTTGTTATCGGATCAAAACTGCCAGGATAAACAGCTATTCTCATAATTTAATCTCTCCCGGTTTGTTTAAAAAAAGTTAATACTGTCTGGCCGTATTTTCTCCGGTCAAACAATGAAATGTTACTGAACTTACCCGAAAACTCCTTCTTGTGGTAATGCTCAACTACTATTATACCATGTTTGCTCAATAAAATCTTCTCATCTATAATATCTAATGCTTTATCTGCTGTATTATCACCATAAGGAGCATCTATGAATGTTATATCAAATTTTAAGGAATTTTTCTTCAAGTACCTCAAAACATCGTCCTTAACCAGTATTATATTGTCCGCGGAAGCTTTCTCTATATTCTTTTTTATAATTTTAACGGCATTATAGTCGTTCTCAACTAGTGTAACTTCCCTTGCCCCGTAAAGAGCCGCGTCAATACCCACAAGCCCTGATCCGGCAAATAAATCAAGGAATAAAGCGTCTTTAATTTTAGCCGATAAAATATTAAATAACGCTTCCCTTATCTTTGCCGTTGTCGGCCTGAAACCCTTATTCATAATGTTATCTTTTCCTGTTTAAAGAATTCTTTTATTTTCTTCTTTATTCTAGAATTTTCTCTCTTATTAAGCAAGCCGTCCCGCGACAAAAGCACCTCAACATCATCAGATGCCTGTTTTAATACGGTTATATCCCTTAACGGGTTGGCAATCCTTAATTCGGGAAAACCGTGCTGGGTCCACCCGAAAAACTCGCCTGTGCCCCTTCGCTCAAGATCAAGCTGGGCAACTTTAAACCCGTCGGGCTCCGCGCAGAATTTTTTAAGCCTCTCTTTTGTGTCTTCATTATCTGTATCGGACATAAGTATGCAGTAAGAATCCTGGTTTGACCTGCCTATCCTGCCCCTTAACTGGTGAAGCTGGGCAAGCCCGAACCTCTCGGCGTTTTTCACGACCATAACGTTAGCGTCCGGGATGTCAATCCCCACTTCTATAACTGTCGTAGTCACAAGAACGGATATTTTTTTATTCCTTAGGTCTTCCGCTATTTTTTCTTTTTTAGAAAAGTCCATTTTACCGTGAAGCAAGGCCGTGTTTAAATCTTTAAAAACAGTGCCCTTTAATTTTTTATACTCGCTCTCCACGGACTTTAACTGCGAATCTTCATCTTCTTCTATTAACGGGCAAACTATAAATGCCTGTCTCCCTTTAGCAGACTGCTGACATATAAATTTATACACCCTGTTTTTGTAGCTGAAAGGCACGGAATATGACTCAACCTTCCTTGCTCCTTTAGGCATCTGATCTATTATTGATATATCCATATCCCCGAACAGGGAAAGGGCAAGCGTCCTCGGGATTGGTGTTGCCGTCATAATGAGAATATCGGCGTTATCAGCTTTCTGTTTTAAGCTTAAGCGCTGTTTTACGCCGAATTTATGCTGTTCGTCTATTATAATTAAGCTCAGCTTGTTATACTCAACGCCTTTCTGGAACAAAGAATGAGTGCCTATAATAAGATCAACTTCGCCTTCTTTTATCTTCCCGTAAATATCTTCTTTTAAACTTTTATTCTTTATTAAACTGCTAGTTAAAAGAGCTGTCCTTACTCCGAGAGCCGATAATATAGTATTCAGCGTCCTGTAATGCTGCTGGGCGAGAATCTCGGTAGGCGCCATAAAAGATACCTGATACCCTGCTTTGACCGCGGTATACGCCGCGAATGCCGCGACAACCGTCTTGCCGCACCCCACATCCCCTATTACAAGTCTCTGCATGGAAGAAGTTTTTTGAATGTCGCTTGCTATTTCTAAACAAACATTCTTCTGGGCGGAAGTTAACTCAAACGGGAGATTTTTCCGGAAATTATCATACAATTCATCCTTGTAATCATACTTAAACAAGCGCGGGACTGATTTCATCAGGTTCTTGGAATATTTTAATGCCAGAATAAGGAGGAAGAGCTCCTCATAAACAAATCTCCGGCGGGCTTTCTTTAATATATCTAAATCTTGCGGAAAATGTATGCTCTCCAACGCCGTTTTTATATCCACAACACCCCTGCCGTTAATAACCTCTCCGGGGAGTATATCTTCAATATCGTCTTTATGCTCTATGACTGCGTTATTTATAATCTTTCTTAAAGCTTTATGGGACAAACCCTTGGTAAGCCCGTAAAAAGGCACAATCCTGCCGATATTTAAAAAATTGCCGGGATCGTCTTCTTTTAAAATCTCATATTCGGGATTTAAAATACGGAAACCGCCGGAACCGGCTTCCGTCTTGCCGTATAAAAAAACCTTATCTCCTTCTTTAAAGACTCTCTGGAGATAAGGCTGGTTATACCATATAATATTAACTTCTCCCGTATCGTCTTTCGCGGACGCCCTTGTAACGGTAAATCTTCTCTTTATATATGAAGTGTTAATAGATATCATCTCAACATAAAAAGCGGAAGTTTTACCGTCAGTGATATCTTTAACTTTGGTTACGCTTGTTCTGTCCTGGTATTTGCGGGGGAAATAAAAAAGAAGATCATATATGTTTTCAATATTAATCTTTTTTAATTTCGCGGCAAAAGACGGGCCTATGCCTTTACAATCACGTAAAGATTGATCCTTAATCATATTTTATCCCGTTTAATTTTAATTAAGAAGACGGCTAAACTTTCTGGTACTGGTCCGATAAACTTTCCATATGTTCCATGACTTTATTATCAACGGCTTTTACGGCGGATTTTACAGCGTTATATATAGCTCTTTCTTTGGCGCGCCCGTGAGATTTAAGGGCTAAACCCTGCACTCCCAGAAGAGGCGCCGCCCCTATCTCCGCGTGGTCAAGATGTTTGCCCATTTTTTTAATCGCCGGTTTAAGCAGAAGCGCACCTATAATATAGAAAATATTTTTCTTAACTTCCGATTTAAGCTGGGTCTCAAGGTATTTTGCCATACCTTCTATCGTTTTTAAAATCATATTGCCCGTAAAACCGTCGCATACGCCGACTTCCACGCACCCGAAGAAAAAATCCCTCATCTCAACATTGCCGGCAAAATTTAACGAACTTGATTCTATCAATTTATAAGCTTCTTTTACAAGATCATTACCCTTAATAGGCTCTGACCCTATGTTAAGAAGCCCTACCCTGGGGTTCTTAATCCCTAAAACCTTCTCCGAATAAATACTGCCCATCTGTGCAAACTGCAGAAGATACTCGGGCTTGCATTCGGCGTTTGCCCCCGAATCAAGCATCATGCTTAAATTATTTATATTAGGCCAGAATGTCACAATTGCCGGCCTCCTTATGCCTTTTATCCTCCCGAGCACAAAAAGGGCCGTCTCCATAAGCGCCCCGGTATTGCCGGCAGACACAAAAGCATCGGCCTTTTTATCCTTAACCATCCCGGCGGCAAGAACAATAGAAGCCTTTTTCTTGCTTTTCAAGGCGCTCGTGGGATTCTCCTCCATGGTAACATATTCTTCCGTATGGACTATTTCACATAAATCTTTAGCCAGTCTTTCCTTTTTTATAACTTCATTGATTTTAGCCTCGTCCCCAACGAGAATAATTTTCGCTATTTTATCTTGAGCGGCTTTTACTGCCCCCTTAACCGTTTCTAACGGGGCAAAATCCCCGCCCATCGCATCCACCGCTATTGTATACATAAATCTCTCCTTAAGATATTATATTCAGCTTATATAAACATTTCGTGCACTCGTTTCCGTTCTTAATATTTATTTCATCAGTGCCCATATATCCTCTTTTTATAACAATGGATTTGCATTTGGGACAGAAGGTATCAGACCATTCTTCTTTATAAATATTGCCTACATAAACATAAGAAAGTTTTTTAGAAGCATATTCATACGCGAAGTCCAGTGCTTCCATGCTGGTGGGAGGTTCCTTCATCTTATACTCGGGCCTGTATCTTGAAAAATGAAGAGGGGTATCTTTCCCCAAATTATCATAAACCCAGTCAACCAGCTTCATTATATCTTCTTTAGAATCATTCCTGCCTGTTATAATAAGGTTTGTAAGCTCTATAAGGCAGCTGTCATTCATTATCCTGCATGTATTTAAAACAGGCTCCAGCCTCCCGTGGCACAGTTTTTTATAAAAATCATCATTCATAGCTTTTAAATCTATATTAGCTGCGTCTATGAATGGGAGAATCTCTTTAAGGGGCTCTTCATTAACAAACCCGTTTGTAACTAAAACATTATTCAAACCTTTCTTTTTTACAAGCTGAGAGGTTTCATATACATATTCATACCATATAAAAGGCTCGTTATATGTATACGCTATCCCTATATTCCCCGAATCTTTATACTTTAACGCGGCATCAACAGCTTCTTTGCAAGATAAATCCTCTACATCCCTGACGGAACCATCACAGGATGCCTGGCTTATAGACCAGTTCTGACAGAAATCACAGCTTAAGTTACATCCCAGTGTACCTAATGATAATATATTGGATCCCGGATAAAAATTGTATAGGGGTTTCTTTTCTATAGGGTCTATACCGACAGAGGAAACCTTACCGTAATTTAATGAATATAATGTACCGTCAATATTTTTCCTGTTCCTGCATATACCAACTCTATCTTTTTTAATAATGCAGTTATGGGGACATAGCAGGCACTGTACTGCCCCGTCATCCGTCTTTTTATAATACATAGCTTTTTTCATAATAATATTATTTTTCGCTATTTACATTTGCTATCCTTTGAATAAATAAATAAAAACACCCCGACATGATGCCGGAGTGTTTAAAATTATATTGTTTCCACTATATAACAGGGTCTGACCCTAAGTTGCAAGGTTTTTTCATTTCCTCGATAAATTGCCGATAAACCGTAGGATCTTGACCGGTTAGCCCTATCAGCCAAGATTAACCAGCCGTCTTTAAGCCATTTTTGCAAAAGAATCCGCGACATACGGCTCGATAATCCAAGCGCTTGCGCGACATCCTTCGCCGCGATGCGATCTTTTTTGGCAAAAAGAGAAAGAACAATCCGCGGCCTGCGGTCAAGCCGGCGTAATTTTTCGGGTTCAATTTTTACGCCTATTTTTGAATAAAGCATGGTTTCATTTTTCGCCTGCGCAAACACTTTAGACAGTAACGAAGCAAAATATTCAATCCACGAAGTCAGATCCGCTTCCGCTCTGCCCTCATAATAATTATGACGCTTGTTAACCTCGAGCGAATTATAATACCCCGCCAAATCTCGGGCATGGTGTTCTTCCATCGAAAAAAATCCATTTAAGCCGTATCCGTCGCGCTGTAATATGAATGTCGCCGAAAGTCTTGCGGTACGGCCATTTCCGTCATAATAAGGGTGAATCGTAACAAATTGATAATGCGCCAGCGCCGCAATGATCGGAATGGGTACTTTTTCCTTTTCGGCCTTACGCGCCCGGCGCACCATTTCACCCATAAGCGCAGGAACATCTTTCGCTTCCGGGGACAAATAAATAATTCTACCCGTCTGTGAATCTCTGATAACATTTTGACCGTCACGGTAATGCGTGGGTTTCGCGCGCTTGTCTCTCTCTACAATCGCGTGCAGACGCTTAATCATGTCCTCGGAGAATTCAGCACGGTTAGCGGCTAAATTTTCGGTTTTAAGCAAAGCGTCCCAGTAATTACGGACCTCTTCAACATCGCGTTCCCTGCCATGAAAATAAGTTTTTTTCTTCTCAATAATATCCTGAGCCTCTTTAAGCGTAAGGCGGTTTCCTTCAATCCGCGTTGAATAATGTGTAAAGCGAATCCGCGCCTTATGCCTTAGTTCTGCTTCCGCCGCGGGCGATAAAGGGATGTTTTCCACTGCAGCTCTGGCCGCTTCTATCTCCATAAGCGAACGGGCAATATTTGAGTTAATGCTATATATAGGTTTCCAAATTAATAGCTTTTTATTCATTTTATTTCTGTTATTTTTAGTTATCTCCTGTTTTGATTGTCTTGAGATAAGCTTCGGCCTGACACCTCATTTGATTTTTTCATCCCGTTCTATAAAACAAAAAACTTTGCACCTTTAATGGAACCTATTTACTTCAAATCTGAAAAGCTGAATTTGCTCACCTTCATGTATGCCGGCTTTCTGAGCGGCAATTGATACCTGGTGTTCAACAGTATCCACTCCCTCAAGATCGGGAAGAAGAAGTCCCCTTTTAAATCCCGACTGGACTATTACACCGTACTTTTTAGGATCTAGATCTTTTAAAGAAGATACGGGCTCAGGGGATGTCAGAACATCCACTGATATCGTTAAATCATCTATTTCATCCGCTGTTACGGCAGGAAACCTGGAGTCTCTTGTTGATGCGCTTATCGCGTTTTCTATTATCTCTTCCGCCAAGCTCTCCCTTACCGGCTCTATCGTTCCTATACAGCCCCTTAGCTGTCCCTGTTTTTTTAAACTTACAAAACATGCACGGGGCTCTTTCATCTCATCAGAAAGATTCTCTGGCACAGGTATTGTTTTATCTTTTTTTACATATTCATCTATAGTTTTCTTTGCTAACTCAACATATTTATGCATAATATCACCTTACTCTACATCAAATTTTATAACCGCGTACCCTACGCCAAAAGGTCCTTCATAAGATAAAACCTTAGGCTTAACATTAAAGTTACTTAACATACCCAGCATCATTATTATTGGACGCAGGCCGCATTCCCCTGCCTGCTCTATAAGGTTTGTATCCATATTCAAAATATCGTTAACTTTATATTCTCCTAAAAGTTTTACAAGAAGTTCGTCAAATACCCTGCCTTTTTCATTATAGCCGGCGGGAGCATCGGGTGTAAGCCTGTGTGAAAGGTCCCCGCTTGCCACAAGGGCAATCTTTTTCGGAGACTTCTTTATAATCCCTGATATTACTTTCCCGAAATCAAAAAGCTGTTTAAAGCTCCATAAGGAGAATGTCATAGGAAGCAGTTTAGAACAGAATCCCTTTTCTTTTAGATAATAAAGCGGGACCATTAAGGCGTGATCAACCGTGTAGTTTATAAAATTACTGCGGGAGACATCTTCATTAAGCACAACAACCTTAAAACCCGCTTCTGTTTCTTTTTTATATATATCCCGGGCAAGTTCCGTGTCTATCTCAAACTTCATGTTTACAGAACCCGCTCCGAAATTTGAAAGATCCCCGGATATCTCTTTATCCGCAAGAATGCATAAAGCATCAGCAAAAACAGGCCCGTGGGGCGTAATCATTAATAAAGTATCGGGTTTTTTATTAACAAGCTCCTCTGCCATAAGAGAAAGAGCATCTGCGGAGTTTTTAACCGTATTTACGGCACTCCCCCCTACTTCAGGCACTAAAAGGGGCGGGTGAGGTGAAAGCGCGGCATAAACCAAAGACATCATATCCTCCGGGTTTATAATTCGGGCATATTCTACCTTTAACAGAAGTTAAAGACTGTTAAATTTACAATCTTTTAATATTTGGCGAACCTGTTTCTTAAAGACAGGGATATCTTTTTTGCATATACTCCATACCAGTTCTAAGTCTACACCGAAATAATCATGAATAAGCTTATCTCTAGCGCCGGCAATATCTTTCCATTTTATTTCACTATATGTTCTTTTTAAATCCACCGACACATTTTTAACTGCTTCGCCTATTACCTCCAACTGCCTTATTACAGCGCTTTGGATTAGAATGCTTTTTATAAATTTTGCTTTTGAAATTCCACGGGTGAAATTTTCTATGTTTTTCACCGCATCAAACACATGTTTCAAATAAACATTATCTTTAAAATTATTTTTTTTCATATATTACCCTCATAGAATCCAAAATATCATTCCTTAAATACGGGCTGAGGCTCCCGGGTGTCAATAGATCAACTTTTCTTTTGAATAATTTCTGAAATTCGTTTTCTGCGTGCACTAAATCAAGCAGGCTTTTTTCTTTGGATTTGTCAAATTTTATTATTATATCAATATCGCTTCCTGTCCTTTGAGTCCCAACAGCAAATGACCCGAATAAAGCCATGAAAATAATATCATTGTTTCTGCAAATATCAACCAATTTCTCTTTATTTATTTTTCTGCTTAATTGTTTTGGCAAATTATTTAATCGTAACATATTTTAACCTCGCATTACTATTCTTCTTTACGCAACTATCTCCTTGTCATTCATTATTCTTTAAATACTTTTACGGGCTTAACTTCTATATTTTTATCTATTACCAGTTCTCCCAACGCGATTAAAGCACCTGTCCCGGTATATATGAATAATTTTTCTTTATCTTTTAATTCTAATTTGTTATCTTTCTCAAAATCATCAATTATTAAACTGACGCCGTTGAAAATTTTGCTCTCAAGCCCCTTTTTTACTTTAAGCGACGGGTATAAGGAGAAAACATCCCGTACCGGTATAATTATATTCTTAATCTCTTCTTCATTCATATTATTAAAACTGTCTAAAGATACACTGTTATTTATAAAAAAGGAGCCGGACTGCTCCCTTACAAGAGAAGATAAGGCAGTTAATTCTCCCAGCTTTCTTCCTATATCTTCACACAATGTCCTTACATATGTGCCGGGTGAGGCTTTAACCCTGAATTTAATTTCAGGATGATTATAACTTAATAATTCTATTGAAAAAATCTCTATATCTCTGGGGGTAAGCTTAAAATCAATATCTTTCCTTGCTAAATCATAAGCTTTTCTACCTGAAACCTTTACTGCGCTGTATTTTGGAGGAGTCTGTTTTGAGTGGCCTGAAAAAGACTTTAATGTGTCTTTTAAAAATACTTCATCTATAATCCGGGGAGCTTTCTTCTCTATGATTTTTCCCTGCATATCTAAAGTATCGGTATGAATCCCGAGGGTTATTTCCGCAAGATAAGTTTTTATCTGGGCAGGAAGAAACTGGATAAGGCGCGTAGCGTTTTCTAAAGCTACGGGCAGAACGCCTTCTGCCATTGGATCCAGTGTTCCGAGATGTCCGGTTTTGGTTTTGAGCTTTTTCCTTACTTTATAAACTACATCATGAGAAGTTAAGTCTTTGGGTTTATAAATATTTAAAAAGCCGTTAAACATAATCTATAATTCCAGATACTGGTAATTAAGTCTCTGAAGTATCTTCTGCCTGGTTTTAAGTAAGTTAACTATCTTCTCTGCTCCCTGCTTCGGAGTTAAGTCAGTAGTATCAAGCTGTATGGAAACTTTTTTGTATATCTCACCTTTATTTGCAAGAAACTCCCTTATCCTGCTTATAAGGGAATCGTCTCCGTGAAGCTGGGGGCGCTGGTGCAGCTTGCGCAGTCTTTCTTCCAGAGATTTCTCATCAGCCTTTATGCAGATTATAAGTCCGCTTTTTAGAAACAAGTTCTTTATGTCTTCATTTAATATAGTTGTACCGCCCGTTGCCACCACCCTGTTTTTCATATCGCTTAATTTATGCGCTAATTCCAGCTCTTTCTTTTTAAAATATTCTTCCCCGAAATCGCTAAATATCTGAGCAAGGGATAATTTTTCTTCTTTTTCAATCTCCCTGTCCATATCAATAAATTTACGGCCGAGCATTTTCGCAAGCTCTTTTCCCAGAGTGCTTTTGCCCGTTCCCATAAAACCGGCTATGTAAATATTGCTTTTGGGAAGATTCGCCACTTTTTATCCTCAAACTTCCAGAATAACAGGCACAATCATAGGCCTTCTTTTTATCTGTTTCTGGAAAAATTTCGTCAGAACCTCTCTGACTTCGTTTTTAACCATAGTTATCTCGTAAAGCTGTTTTTGGTGCGCTTTATTGAAAATTTCTCTGGCCAGCTCTTTGGATTTTTCCATCATCTCCTTAGACACGCTGAAATATACAAACCCTCTGGATATAACTTCCGGACCGCTTAAAAGTTCGCCCGTTGACCTGTCTACTGTCGCGACCACCATGCATATGCCGTCATTTGAAAGATGCTTCCTGTCCCTTAAGACAGCCTTACCGATATCTCCTATCCCCAGCCCATCAATTAAAACCTCGCCGCTCATTATTTTACCGTCTACCTTAATGCCGTCTTTGTTTATATGCACAATATCGCCGTTCTCTATAAGAAAAATATTGTCTTTATCAATACCGCACCCTTTAGCTATATTGCTGTGCTGGACAAGGTGCCGGTATTCTCCGTGAATGGGAATAAAATGCTTCGGCCTTACCAGAGCGAAAAGCTCTTCCAGCTCTTCCCTGTTAGCATGACCGCTTACATGTATCCTGGGTGTACTGCCCGAACCCAGCATCATTGTGGCATAATTATATATAACGTTAGCACCTTGTTTGAATAACAGATTAACAGTGTTATTAACCAGCATCTCGTTTCCGGGGACCGGCGTGGCCGATATAATAACCGTATCACCCGATTTTATTGTTATCCACTTATAATTATTTGTAGCCATAAGAGTAAGAACTGACATCGGCTCTCCCTGAGAACCCGTTGTTAACATAACTACATCTTTATCTTTCATTTTATCTATATTTTCAATCTTAAAAGTAATATCATGGGGAATTTTTAAAAAACCCAGTTCTTTAGTAACATTTACATTATTTACAAGACTCCTACCCACAAACGCTATCTTCCTGCCGGCTTTTTTGGTACAGTCAATAATCTGCTGGATCCTGGGTATTGAAGAAGCAAATGACGTTATAATTATTCTTCCCGGACACTGGGAGAAAATCTCTTCAAGTGTCCTGCCTACATCTTTCTCCGGAGCCGAATGGCCCCATCTTTCGGCATAGGTACTGTCGGACAGAAGAAGAAACACGCCTTTATCGCCGAAAGAGCGGAGTTTTTCCTTGTTTACAGTTTTGCCGTCTATGGGATCATCGTCAAACTTAAAGTCTCCGCTGTGAATTATCATGCCGAAAGGGGTCTCAATCGCAAGGCCTATACCTTCGGTTATGCTGTGAACAACCCTGAAAGTATCTATCCTGAAACTTCCTATGGCTACCTTATCATCAGGAGAAAATTCTATTAACTCTATCTTATCAAAATCAAACTCCCTTAATTTAGATTTTAATATGGCAAGCGTTAATTTAGTGCCGTATATAGGCGCGTCTATATTATTAAGGATATAAGGGAGGGCACCTATATGATCTTCATGACCGTGCGTGAGTATTATACCTTTTATTTTATCTTTATTCTCTATAAGATAGCTTATATCCGGTATAACAAGGTCAACACCGTACATATCCTCTTTAGGAAACATAAGCCCCGCATCTATAATAAGTATCTCATCTTTGTAATGCAGGACCATCATGTTTTTGCCTATCTCGCCCACACCGCCCAAAGGGGCAAGCCACATAGTATCTTTAGGAGGATTTTGATTCTCTAAATTCTTAGCCATATATATCACCTTTACTTATTTATTTTAATGCTTCCTTTAACAAAAGGGCCTTTAATAACTTCCGCTTTTAAAAGCCTGTCCCTTACTTTTATATTTATAATACTGCCCGGATCTTTCTTTGTTTTATTTACATACCCAAGCCCTATGCTCTGGTTTAACGAAGGAGAAAAAGTACCGCTTGTAACTTCCCCTATTTTTTCAATCTCATCATAAATATCATAACCTTTGCGGGGTATGCCTTTGTCCAGCATTTTAAAGCCGACAAGGTATCTTTGCCTTTTAAAATTTTCCAGAGCCTGCTTCCCGATAAAATCACCTTTATCAAGTTTTACGACCCAGTTTAAGCCCGCTTCAACCGGATTTACCTCTTCATTAATATCATTGCCGTAAAGGCAGTATCTTGCTTCAAGCCTTAAAGTGTCTCTTGCGCCAAGCCCCACAGGCTCCATATTATATCCGGCGCCGGCATCTGTAATTAAATCCCAGACAGCGGGAGATTTATCATTATCAACATATACCTCAAAACCATCCTCGCCGGTATAACCCGTTCTGGATATTAAAACATCTATCTCCCCTATTTTCACGTCAGCGCAGTTATAGTACTTAAGCTTGGATAAATCAATATCTATGATTTTCTGCAGTATATTCTCAGAAACAGGACCCTGCACAGCTATTAAAGAAAGCCTGTCGGAAGCATTCTCAATCTCCGCGTCCGCTTCTTTATGCATGCATATCCAGTTGTATATTTTCTGCATGTTGGAGGCATTAACCACGAGAAAATAATAACTGCCCCTGTTATAAACAAGGATATCGTCAAGTATGCCCCCGTCATCCCTGCATAGGGGGGTATAAAGTATCTGCCCTTCCGAAAGCTTGCTTATATCATTTGTCGTAAGTCTCTGCACGAGAGAGAAAGCGCCACTGCCTTTTACTATAATCTCCCCCATATGCGATAAATCAAAGATACCGGCTTTTTCTCTCGTGACGCGGTGTTCGTTTAATATGCCCGAATACTCAACAGGCATAAGAAAATCACCGAATTCTATCATCTTAGCGCCGAGAGCCGTGTGTTTTTCATAAAGCGCCGTCTTTTTCAAGTTTTTTGTTTCCATTTGCTGCCTCCGCTTTTTCATTATGTTTTTTCACATACCCATATCATTTCCTGCGAATTGTTTGAAAATTCAGTTTTATTAAAATCACCGTATAAATTAAGAACTTTAAAGTTGCATTTTGTAAGCAGGTGGTACATTTCAAAAGGAAATATATACCTTGAATTAAGCTTAACTTTTTGCCTGGAGCTCTTACCTGTTTTACTGTTCTTTAAAGTAAGGCCTATAGTTAATTCTATAGTCTGGTTAAAGGTATCATACTTGCTGTCAAACTCACATTCCAGTGTTCTGTCAAGATCAACATTAATTATCTTTTTGTCTTCCTTATGTTTGCCTTTAGATATCCACTTAAGATTCGGCACAAAAATATTGAAAATCAGTTTTCCCTGCGCTTTAAGATGGTTATGAATACTGTTTAAACATTTCTCTTGATCACCGAGGGAAAGAAGGTGAAGAAATGACCTGAAAGGTATGATACAGGCGCCGAATCTTTCAGGGAGGTTAAAAGACCTCATATCCTGTTCCTCAAACCTTATATTTCCGGAAATTTTACCGGTATTCGCAAGCTTCATACGGGCCTGTTCAAGCATTTTAGAAGATATATCAAGTCCCACAACCTTTAAACCGGCGCATGCAAGCGGTATTGTTACCCTGCCCGTGCCGCAGCCGAGCTCAAGTACAGGCTGGCGTTCATTCTTTACGGCTTCATAATAAAAGTTAATGTCTTCTTTTGCGTCCTGCCATACAATGTCGTAAAATTCTGCCCATAAATCGTAGCCGTGCGCCATCTTATCCTCATGCGTTTAAAATAATTTTAGCTTTTTTAATATCTTCCTTGATCTGTTCTGTAAGCTTCTCTGTACCGCTAAAGACCTTTTCATCCCTTATTTTCTCAACGAAATATACCCTTATATTCTCTTTATATATATCTTTAGCAAAGTTAAATATATGGACTTCTAATGTAAGGGGTTTTTCCTTAATTGTAGGGCTGTGTCCTAAGTTTGCAACCCCTTTATATAATTTATCATTAATCCTTACTAAAACAGCGTACACCCCGTCCTCGGGCTTAATAAGGCCTTCCGGCCAGTTGAGATTAGCGGTATGTATACCCAGGCGCGAACCAACTCCTTTTCCTTTTATTACCCTGCCTTCGGCAAAAAAATATCTTCCTAAAAAAGAAGCCGCCTTATCAAGTCTGCCTGATGTTATAAATTCCTTTACAATTGTACTGCTTACGACTTTACCCGAGACTTTAAACGCGGGGATAACTTCCGCTTTAAAACCGAATTTTTTTCCTGTTTTGTTTAAATAATCCGCGCTGCCTTCCGCTTTATATCCGAAATGATAATTATAGCCCACAACAACAAGCCTTGCGTTAAACTTTGAAACTAAAATATCTTTTATAAAATTGTAAGAAGTTATGTGAGATATTTTATCATCAAAATCAGCCCATATAAGGTTATCAATTCCCAGCTCTTTTATAAAATTAACTTTGTCTTCAAATTTCAAGATAAGCCCTTTTGTTTCCGTATTTTTTTTAGGCCTGTCTTTAAAAGTGAAAACCGCACTTTTTATTCCTAAAATTTCCGCATACGATACGGCTTTATCTATAACTTCACGATGCCCGAGATGAACGCCGTCAAAAAAACCCAGAGCTATAACGCTCTGCGGAAGTTTTATATTACTATCAAGTTTAATTATATGCATTTTAATGTGTTTTTCAGGTTGCCCTTCTGTCTATGGCTATATTGCTTCCCCTTTTTGTTTTGGCATATTCTTTTAATTCAGTCGCGATCTCGGATACCTGTATGGGATTATAGAGGTCGCGTTTGTCATTATGGGCAATGCCTATTGAAATGGTCATTATAGGGAAAAGCTGGATCTGACCGCGCCTGTTTCTTACGGTGATATATCCGTTGTCCCTGTCTTCTTTGTTGTAATAACTCATAATATCTTTTTCAAATTCGTCTATTATCTCTAAGGACAGTTTCTCCATTTTTTCCGGTTCGGTAACCAGTATGAAATCATCCCCTCCTATATGCCCGAAGAAATCCTGCCTGCTGCCGTTTTTATCCAGCACATTATTAACGATGGAGGCCATAAACTTTATAATATCATCGCCTTTCTCATACCCGTACCTGTCATTATATGCTTTAAAATTATCCAGATCCAGATAACAGACCGCGAACTTACCGCCTTTAGCTATTCTTTCCCTGATCTCATCGGCTATGCTTATATTTCCGGGAAGGCCCGTCAGCGGATTTGAATCCCTAGACTGGCGGAACCTGTCAATAACCGAACCCACCCTTATTGAAAGCTCTTTTAACTCAAACGGTCTTACCAAAAAATCGTCTACGCCTATTTTTAAAAATCTGATCTTAGTATCCAAGTCATTATTATCCGTGTAGACTATGATAGGAATCAAGGAAAAAAATCTTTCAGATTTAACCTTCCCGCAGAATTCAAAAGCTTCTTCCTGCTCGTCCTTTAAATTTAAAACTATAATATCAGGGGATTCTTTTCCTAAATTCAAAAAAGCTTCCCGTATATCAGTTTCTAAAACTTCGTATCCGTCTTTTTCAAGAAAATCTTTAGCTTTTTTAAGATATTCTTCATTATTTTCTATAAGAAGTACTTTCTCTGCCATATACACAACCTCTCAATATAATATTAATTAAATTACGGAGCCACTACCATAACTTCCACGCCTTTGGCTTTCAGTTTTTCTTTATCTTTATCGGCGCCTTCTTTGTCTTTATAGCTTCCCATGAAAACCTTGTAACCGGATTTGCCGTCTACCGTAACTTCGGAGATATAAGGGCTGTAACCCAGCGATTTTAGCTTATTTACGGTATCCTGCGCGTATTTCTTATCGGAATAAAAACCGGCCTGTATTTTATATGAAGGAACTTCTTCCGGTTTATTATTGTCAATATTTTCTTCCGGCTTCGGCATATTTTCTTCTGCAATTTTTTCTTCCTGGATCTCAACAACTTTTTTGGGAACCCGGCCCTCAGAACCCTCGCCGTATCCTTCAGGCTTCTCAAATTCAGGTTCGGTAACGGTAATCTCCGGCATATCAGCCTGTTTTTCCTGAGTCTTCTTGCCGAAAAATTTGCTGTTAACCAGGTAATGACCGGTAAAATTTCCCAGAGCCAGAGCAATCCACGCTACAATTACTATTATTAATAATGTTTTAAACCAGAAACCATCCGGTTCTTTCTGATGTTTGCTCATATAAATACCTCTTCAAAAGAAATATCGTATAATTTTAAGGGATATTTATCCCTTAAACCTTATTTATAATTTCTCTACTCCCTATAATATCTCCTTGCAGGCTGATGGCGTTATCTTCTATTACGGTAAACCTGCCTATTATGCAGTCATAAAGACCGGTATTCCTGCCAAGTTTTACTCCCGGCCAGAGAATGGTTTTTGAAATTTCAGCGCCTTCTTCAATAACACAGTCCTTGTCTATAACGCAGTAATGTCCCAGACGCGCGCCCTCTTTTATAACCGCACCGTCATTAATAAATATGAAATTACCCAATTGCGCGTTATTATCCAGAACGACATTTTTGCCTATCCATACATTGTCTTTTATTTTGTTATAACCGGATAAATCAACCTTAAACTTGCCTTCCAGGATATCAAAATGAACCTGTTTATAGCTCTCAGGTTTGCCTATATCTATCCAGTATCCTTGATTATGATACGCGTAAAGATTATCATCACTTGCCAGAATCTGGGGAAATATCTGCTTCTCAAACGAGTAATTTACATCCTTATCCATAAGATCAAGAACTTTCTTTTCTAAAACATACACGCCCGCGTTTATATAATTAGTTGTAATCTCTTCGGGCTTCGGTTTTTCGATAAATTTCCTTATGGATTTATCGTCATTTGTCTCTATAATTCCGTACCGCGTAGGATCTTCAACTTTTGTAAGGGTGAGGGTGCCGGCTCCGCCTTTTTCATTATGGAATAAAATAAGCTTCCTGAAATCTATATCTATCATCACATCGCCGTTAAACGCAAGGAATGTCCCTGTTATGTGCTTCTCAACGTTTTTCACAGCCCCCGCGGTGCCTAAGGGTTCTTCTTCAATCTCATAAAATATCTTAACGCCGAACCTCTCCCCGTCCCCGAAATAATCCTTAATAAAATCATATTTAAAACAAGTGGCAAGCACAATCTCTGTAATCCCGGCCTCTTTTAATCTCTCTATAAGGTGTTCAAGATAGGGCTTGCCCATAATAGGGGCCATGGGTTTGGGTATGTCGTAAGTTAAGGGGCGGAGCCTTGTTCCTTCCCCTCCTACAAGTATTACGGCCTGCATGATACCTCCCTATACGGTTCTTGCGAGTGTAAGCACAACTACTTCCTTTACCTGCTTATTCCTTTTCAAAGCTTTTACGCATTCTTTTATTGTTGTGCCTGTTGTATAAACATCATCTATTAATAATATTCTTAAATCTTTGTTAATTTCATTCTTATTTACCTTAAAAGAATCCTTTAAATTTACTAATCTTTCTTTTTTACTTAATTTATTCTGTTCAACCGTATCCTTATTCTTTATAAGTATTTTTGTATTTAAAGGGATATTGAAACAGGAGGATATATGCTCAGCGAGTGTCCTGCTCTGGTTAAACCCCCTTCTCCTAAGCATATTCTTATGCATAGGCACGGGAACAATAACATTTATACCGTGCTTTTTAATAATGTCGTTTTTCTCAACTGTTTTATTCATAAGTGATGAAAGAAAAGGCGCAATCTTTACCTTTTTCTTGAATTTAAATAAGCCCAGCGCTTTTTTTATACTCCCCGAATAAACAGCCGAGGAATAAGAAACGGTATTTACGCTTCTTTTGAAATAGCGGATATTATCAAGAAAATTTATATCTTTAAGACATTCTTTGCAGAAAATATCAGAAGAAAAGCTCCTGCAGATAAGACATCTGGGAGGGAAAATGAAGTTGAGGATATGTTTAAGCATGGCTTACTTTTTCCCTGAAAGAAGTTTTAGGTATACTTTAGTCATAAACCTGGGGATAGCAAGCATGCGTATGAACCTTTTAGGCTGTGTTATAAGTCTGTAAAGCCATTCAAGAGAGGATTTCACCATCCACTGCGGGGCGCGTTTGAACTTGCCTGATATAACATCAAAAGAACCGCCTACACCTATCGCAACCTTAGCATTTAATTTCTCTTTGTGTTTGCTTATCCAGAACTCCTGTCTCGGGGAACCAAGGGCAACAAATAATATATCGGGAGATTTCTCGTTTATATAATTAAGTACTTTCTCATCATCTTTAAAGTACCCGTTATGACAACCCGCTATATTTATATCCTTGTATTTCTCCTTTAATTTCCTTACAGCTTCCAAGAGAGATTCTTCGGTTGATCCTAAAATAAAAAGCTTCCAACCCTTTACCCCGGATATCCTACATATCTCCCGTACAAGATCAACACCGGAAACTTTCTCAATTCTTTTTTTATATAACTTCTTAACAGCCCATACAATACCGGCAGAATCGGGGGTTACAAGAGAGGCACTATTCTCTATATCAGAAAATAGTTTGTCTTTCTCGGAATGCATTACCATCTCGGTGCTTAATGTGACTATATGAGCACACTTATCCCCTTTAATAAACTCATCTATCTTATCAAGCACTTCATTAAAACCGAAGGTATTAAGTTTTAGATTAAATAATTTTAATTCATTCATGTTAAAATAATTATAATTTAAAAAGATAAGTTTAGCAAGAATAAATAAAGACACCTTTGATATAAGGTGTCTTTACTAGAAAATTACTTTTATTGTAATTAAAAAAATATTATTATATTCCAAACATCTTTAAAAGCTTCTGAATATTCTTTATACCATTCCATCTGGCTTTAGGTCTGTGTATAGACCTATTGGTAGCAGCTCTCCCACCAACATCACCCGAATTAGAAACCGGCCCGGTGGGTCTGCTTCCTTTGCCGGACACAGCTTTAGATCTACCTCTCATACGGACAGGCTTACCTGCAGTAGTTTCAACCGGTGCAACAGGAGTAGTTCCTTTACCTGAAGCTCGCCCTTTAAACTTCGTTAGCTTATCGCTCTTTTTTCTATTTAATCCTGCCGCAGCTGTTGCAGGATTAACTAAGGAATCTTTAACAATAATATTAAGCGTATCTACAATTTTATCTATTCTTTTTTCCCATTTACCCTGAGGGACTTTTTTTTCAAAAATTTCCCCGATTCTATAATTCAGCCAATGTCTTAATTTCCCAGTATCTCCATCTTTTACTTTAGTGTATTCTAAATTCCACAATCTAGATAAAAACTTCTCAGCTTCTGCTTGGGGATTTTTCAGCCTTTCTTCCATCCTCTCCAGCACAGGTATCATAAATAAAGTGCTTTTTGCAATTGGCTCTAACTGACTTCCTCGACTACGATTAAATCTTTTCGTCAATGAGCTACTATCATTAAGAGACGCAACAAAATCATACAGCCATCTTTTTAATTCTTGCTTTAATCTGGCATCTGCAGGTTTAACTACCCCCTCTCCTTTGCTTCCTAATTCATTAACAATACCGGTCCCTGTTTTTACAATACTTAAATTCATAGCTGCCTCCTATTTTTTATAATTACAACCCAAACATCCTTAAAAGTTTCTGGATATTCTTTGCACCTCTCCACCTGGGCTTACCCTTACCAACTTTGCCTCTTACGGGCACTTTGCCGCCAATACCTCCAGCTTTGGGCGCTTTTACTTTTGAACCCACACCTTCTTTTACTGCTCTTGTACCAGCAGAGGCCTTCTCTCTGAATTTTTTCAAGCCTTTTGGAATTCTTGCTTTTCTTAATTCTACCAGGTAATCCTCATATAAATTAATTGTTTTAAGCTCTGTAATGGATGCAAGTTTCATCCTGATGGTTTCTGCTCCTGTTCTCCATGTCTGTTCCAGATAGCTCTCTGTTATTATATTTACATACGTAGCTATAAGCGAGTCTACAGAAGAAATTTCACCGATCCTTGTAAGATATGTTTTATGGATTACTTCTTTTAAAAACTTTTCAGCGTTTGTTTTGGGATTCCTAAGCTTTTGATCTATTACAAATATATTTTTTTTAATTTCTCTACCTTCACATTCCCTCATTAAAGCCAGCAGCCAGTCTTCCACATCAGTCATCAACTGCTTTGTAGAAACACTTTCCGGAACTCCGGCGGCTGTTTTATACGCTTTAAATAAATTTGTTTTTTTACATGCATCAAACTGAGATAACAGGTCTGCCAGCACCCCGCCGGCATAATGCCACTTATGATAAGGTTTGGATACCAGCATATCTTTAACCATCTGAACTATATGGGTCTTAACACTGGCAAGCTTCCCGCGGGGTTCGGGATATTTCATATTCAATACTTTTTTAAGAAACTTCTCGGCATTTGTTTTAGGATTTTCAAGTTTCTGCTTTAGCTTTACTTCAATATATTTCTCTATAGCTTTTTCCCTTTCTATCCTCGCATTTGCACGGTAATAAGATCTTGAAAAATGTTCAATCTTTTCAAGCAGTTCTTTATCTTTGCTTAATTCTATTATAAATTTGTGGAGAAAATTCGAGACCTGTTTTTCCAATGACGATTGAGTAAGAGTGCCTCCAAATTCATTAATAATATTGGAATTTATACTCACTGCATTTAAATTCATAAATCCCTCTTTTACTTATATTTATAGTTTTTTTAAATAGCTTTGTTATAAGTATAACATAGATATAGTAACAATTTGTTAACAAAATGTTAACAAATTTTCCCTTAAAAAACGTTGTTATTTAATGAAAAATCTGCGGATTCTCTGAAATATACCGGGTTTTATCTCCGGTTTTTCTCTAAGAGACGGCACATCTATCTTTATATTAGGTACTTTAACTACAGGTTCCGGCGGAGGTTTTATATTTGTTATTTTTTTTCTGAATATCCTGAAAAGATCAAATTTTGTTTTGCTTTTTTTGCCTTTAACTTGAAATTTAATTTTTCCTATCTCCACATTAGAATATGCCTCGCCGCATGCCTTTTTATACAAACTTGCATTTCGTTGAGAGATAAAAACATGGAGGTTCTTAGCATAATTATTAGCCCTCATCTCCCATTGCCGGGAATAAGAATATGATTCTGCTATGGCGGAATAAACCTCTTCTATAATCCCTTCTTTTATAACTGAGGCATATTGAGAATTTTTAAGAAGACTCCTTAAAAACCTTGTGCCCCTTGTTTCTGATTCATTAATCTCAGCAAGCAGAAACTTTTCAATCTCTGTAAACAGGTTAGGTTTAATTGAAGGATCGGACAACGGAATTTTTGCTGTCTGCACTATAACAGATCTCTCGGAGAAGAGCCTTATTACCCTGTGCAGAAATTTGCCGGTCTCATTGACCAGCTCCTCATCCGTTTTTATATGATTTAAATTATTACCGTAAACTGCGTTTGCTATAATGTTTTCCATACTGTATATGGTAGCGTTTTTAAATATATTTGCAAGTTTTGTAGGAATTGGTAGAATAAGGGAGAAAAGATTAGCTTGGCTGATTATATTTTACTTATACGGAGGAAACTTGGCTAGATTTCATAAAAACGGGATAATGATATTAAAAAATAAAAAAGGCGAATACTATGTTTTTGAAGCTGACAGCAAATTATCTGACGTGGCTAAATATATATGGAAAGACGAAACCTTTTCCGGCTATTTTGTAAAACCGGATGAGAAAGAAGATAAAAGACATAAAGTACATTTTATTGATTTTAAAAAGGAACTGTCACCGCGCCTGCGCAGCTTTACGGATATAATGGATGATACATATTACGAAGAAGCCCGCTGATCAGGGAAGCCATACCGGATCATATACCTCCGGCAGACAGTTGAAACCATTATTTTTGATTTCTATTATTTTATCAATTACAGGCGGGTAAAATTTTATATCCTTTAATTCATCAAAGCTGAAATATTTTAAATCAACCAGGTTATTCTCCCCGCCCAATTTAAGTTCGCCTCCGAGAATATCTCCCATGAAGAAAAGGTTTAAGACGTGCTTGCCCCCGTCCGGGTATATGCTCTCCCATAAGAATAAAAACTTCTTTAACTCTATATCAAGGTTTGTCTCTTCTTTTATCTCCCTTTTGGCGACATCTTTTATTGATTCCCCGAAATCCATACCCCCGCCGGGAGTTAGCCAGTATTCCTTATCATACTTTGCCTGTTTTATAAGGAGGATTTTATCATCTTTAATTAATACTACGCATATTCTTACTCTTATATTTTTATTCATTATATATACCTCTATATATATCTAGATATACGTAAATACATCTAGATTTTTTATGAGTTTATTTCTTTAACAGGATTTATACTTATTTTAAAGAAAACCTGCTTAATTATGGATGCATGGAAAATAGAAGAAAAGTATAAAAAAATAATAAAAAAAGAGACCGCTTTATACGAAATAAAGAAAAACGCCGATCTCTCAGCTGTCTTGATATACCCCAATACCTATTATGTGGGGATGAGCAATCTGGGGTTCCAGACTGTTTTCTCCATTATAAATTCAAGTCCTAATTTCAACTGTGAAAGAGCGTTTCTTCCTGACAGTAAAGACGAACAAATATATAAACAGGGCACACAGAAATATTATTCAATGGAAAGCGCGCGCCTTATATCCGATTTTGACATGGTTATATTCTCCGTATCTTATGAGGTGGATTACCTTAATGTTTTAAAGATGCTTCACTATAGCGGTATTCCCTTAAAAAGTGAAGAGAGGGATGAAAAACATCCCATAATAATTGCAGGCGGCGCGGCAGTAACATTAAACCCTCAGCCTATATCTAAGTTTATAGATTTATTCATAATCGGTGACGGAGAAAATACGGTAGAAAAGATGCTTAATGTAAGAGCAGAATCTAAAACCAAGGATGAGTTCTTAAAAAATATATCCTTGATGGAAACATATTATGTTCCTAAATATTATAGTAATGATAAAAAGATTATAAGGAACTGTATCAAGAAGATTAAAAATCCAGCTCACAGTATTTTTCTATCGCCTGATACAGAATTTAAAAACACATTTCTTGTTGAAGCAACCCGGGGCTGTCCTTATAAATGCAGTTTCTGCGTTGTGGGGAACTGTTTTAACCCTTTCAGGTACGCTGATATCTCCGGTATGGAAAAAATCATAAAATACGGGAGAAGATTTACCGACAGGATAGGAATTATAAGTTCGTCGGTGAACAGCTACCCTTACATAAAAGAACTTATCCATATTCTTGATGAAACAGGATTTAAGGTCTCTTTTTCTTCCTTAAGAGCCGACCTTTTAGATGAGGATTTATTAAAGCTCCTTCTTAAAAGCAGCCAGAGGACTTTAACAATTGCGCCTGAAACTATAAGCGGCAAATTAAGGAAAATTATCAATAAAAACATAGATGAAGAAGATATCTATAACGCGTTTGATTTATGCATAAAGCATAATTTAAGGAATTACAAGCTTTATTTTATGCTGGGGCTCCCTTCTGAAGATGAAGCTGATATAGAAGAAATGATAGCTTTCCTGAAAAAGTTATCATCTTATCTTTATGAAAGATCTCCCGTATCAAAGATAAAGGTCAGCGTAAGTAAATTTATACCCAAACCCTTTACCCCTCTTCAATGGGAAAGAACCGAAAGCGAAGATATTTACAACCATAAAATACAGATTATAAAAGAAGCTCTTAAAAAAATTAACAATATAGAGCTTAATTTTGAAAGCGGGAAAATCGCCTATATATCAAGCCTCTTATCAAGAGGAGATTCGGACATTGCAGATGCGCTTTGTAATAACTTCCTTGATTTTAAATACAGAAGATTCTTTGAAGAGACAAAAAATCTTGATTTTGAATCAAAATTTAACGGAAAATATAATGAAATACTGCCATGGGGTTTCTTATGTGATAAAGATTTAAAAGAGAAATTATGGGCTAAAGAAAAAAACTTCTAAAATAGAAGGATATTTACTATATTTTGTCAAATTTTTTGTATAATACTGTAATTAGTATGTATTTATTATATTTATCTATGCCCTAGGAGGAACAAAATGGCAAACGAAAAGATACTGGTTGTAGACGACGAGAAGAATATAGTAGAACTGGTAAAATTTAACCTTGAGAAAGAAGGTTATGAAGTTTTATGCGCTTACAGCGGCGATGAAGCCATAGAATTAGCCAGGAGAGAAAGGCCTGACCTTATAGTTCTTGATATAATGATGCCGGGCAAAAGCGGGCTTGATGTCTGCCGGATATTAAGATCAGAGAGCAAGATCCCCATCATTATGGCAACGGCAAAGGGAGAAGAGGTAGATAAGATACTGGGGCTGGAACTCGGGGCCGATGATTACGTCACAAAACCCTTCAGCCCGAGAGAACTTGTTTCAAGAATAAAAGCCATCCTGCGCAGAACATCGGACAAGGTTGTAGTTGAAAATATGCTGGAATTCGGAGAGCTGAGCGTAGACCTCGTAAAGCGTATTGTAAAGTTAAGAAACAAAATTTTAAACCTTAAACCCAAAGAATTTGATCTTTTAAAGATACTCTCAACAAATCCCGGCAAAGTATTTACAAGGGATTTTCTCTTAGAACAGCTCTGGGGTTATGATTATCTCGGAGACACAAGAACTGTTGATGTTCATATGAGAAGATTAAGGCAGAAACTTGAAGTTGATCCCGCGAAACCGGTCTACCTTAAAACCATACACGGTATCGGTTATAAATTTCAGTACGGAGAAGAAGAATAATGCCTAAAACAATACTGGGGATGGTTAACGAGCATCTCCATACTAACTTAGAGACTCCCATAATAGCCATAAATAAAGAAGGCAAGCTGATATTGATAAATGAAGCCGCGGCCGAAATTTTTTCTACCGACGTAGAGAATGCAATCAACAAAAAAATATGGGATATTATAAGCGATCATGAATACACCAAAACCATGTTCTCTATCATAAGGCAGCAGATCCGCGAACCTCAGGACCACCTGCTTCTCATAAACCAGATGATATTTAACGTAAGGTTAATACCCGTAAAAAACAAGGATAACCGCATTGTGGCATCCCTCGCGCTTTTAAGGGATTACTCCAACATGCATAACCTTGAGAAAAATATCATGCACACATTAACGGAGATATCCCATAAATTAAGAACGCCTTTAACATCCATAAAGGGCTTTATAGATACCCTGCTTGAAAGCAGGATTGACGACAAAAAAACCATGGGCAATTTTCTTGAAATCATGCATGAAGAAACAAACAGGATGAGTAAGCTTATAAACAACACACTGACTTTAAGCAGTATCGCGAATGAAAGAATAAAAGCGGAAACAAAGCCTGCCGACATATCCGATATTGTAAGCCAGGCTCTTTTAGTCATGCAGCCCCAGATAAAAGAAAATAAGGTAAAAGTTAAAACAAGCTTCCCTAAAAACCCTGCCATAGCCAATGTAAACAGGGATAACTTCATACAGGCAATAACAAATATACTTGATAACTCCATAAAGTTCTCAAGTATGGGAAAGAAAAAAGGAAAGATAGATATAACAGTATCTTCTTCTGACGGCGCCGTTACCGTAGAAATACAGGATAACGGGATCGGCATATCATCACGCGACAGAAAACATATATTTGAAAAGTTTTACCATATAAGAAATACCCCGGCAAGCCACGCGGGAATAGGGCTGGGATTATCAATTACAAAAAAGATAATTGAAGACCATTACGGGACCATAAACTGCAAATCCACCATGAATAAAGGAACCTTATTTACCATAACCCTTCCCATAGTTCTTGTAAAGGAGACGGATAAAGAGTTTTAAACAATTATGAGAAAAAGGAATATAAAAGATAAAATAACAGGGCTGCCGATTTTAACTTCTATATACAATAAAATCGATAAAGAGCTGAAAAAAAGAAGTGAAGTCGGTTTTATATATTTAAGCATACTGCAGTATAAGCAGATACTTGAAGCTTACGGCAGGACTAAAGCCCAGTCCCTGCTTAACCTTGTAGGCAAAACGCTAAACAGCCAGAAAGGGAAGCTTTTCAGGGATGACGATCTTGTAACAATAGGCACGCGCGGATCAAACTATTTCAACATTTTTCTATTCTCGCCGCCCAGACATAAAGAAAACTTTTCTATATCGGATCTTAAGCTTGTGTCTTTCAGGATTCAGAATAAGCTGACTGATATTTTAAATCTTGAAACACCCAAGCTGGGCGTACAGGAAAAAATAGATTTCCAGTTCGGATATACAATTTTGCTTCCCGATCCGCACCTTTCAATAGAACGACTTATTTACGAGGCACAGAAAGAAGCCATACTTAAATGCCAGCTGGAAGATATCATGGCGCAGTTTGTCGCTAACATATCGCATGAACTGCGCACGCCTGTCACATGCATTAAGGGTTATGTGGAAACTCTCTTAGACGGTCATTTCAGCGACCCAGAAACCTTCAAAAGGTTTCTGGAAATAATAAGGGAGGAAGCAGACAGGCTAAGCCGCCTTATAAATGACCTTCTTGACCTGTCCTTGATAGAATCCAGACAGGTTGAAATGCATTATGACACCATTAACCTCAATAAAATAATTCAGGACACAAAAGATATTCTCCGGCCGTCTATCAGCTCAAAAAAAATAATTTTAAAGCTCAACCTGCCCAAAAAACTGCCATATATCAACGCGGACGGAGACAGGCTGCGGCAGGTCTTGATTAACCTTGTGGATAACGCCATAAAATATTCCCCCGAAAACAGCACTGTTGCTCTGGGCGTAAGAAAGCAGAAGCTTGACATGATATTCAGCATAACGGATCAGGGGCCCGGCATACCCCCGAAAGACTTGGAAAGAATATTTGACAGGTTCTACCGGGTAAACAAGGACAGATCATCTAAATCAGGAGGCCGGGGGCTGGGACTTGCCATAGCAAAGCAGATAATAGAAGCGCACGGCGGCACAATTACGGTCAAAAGCAAGGTTGGAAAAGGCTCCACTTTCAGCTTCACAATACCCACTGATGATTACTGGAAAGAATAAATAAACAAAATTAATGACCTGACTGATAATAAAAAAACATCCTGAATAATAAACAGGATGTTTTTTATTGCTTTAAAAATACTATTCCCCACATGTACCGTGCGAACTCCGGTTTTTGAACCAGTAGATACTGGTGGGTGCATCCTGACAACATTAGGATTCCCTCACTTAAGAGGGCATTCACACAGTTGTCAGAGAGTCTGCTCCCTATGTTTTAGTGTTGCCAAAAAACTAAAGAGGTACACGCGCACCGCAGGGAACTTATATTTATTTTAAAGGTTCGTTTAATTTCTGCAGTATTTATTCAGCATTACTTCCGCTTTTTCTTTGGTCATGGACTTAACCGTGCAGAACTCATCGGTTAAAATCTTTTTTGACTGGTCAAGCATATCCTGCTCTTTGGGAGTCAGTTTCTTAACCTTGCTTAAATCGGATAAATCTTTTATAACTTCCGCGAATTTATACACATCAGCGGTCTTTATCTTTTTCATGTTCTCAACATATCTCTCGGCTGACTTAATGATTTTATCGGGTTTATACTTTTCAATAAACTTGAGAACTTTAGGAACTTCATTGACCCCTATAAGGCTGCGTATAAGGCTGTGCCGCTGGTCAAGGTTGACCATCAATTTTAATTTGCCTTCCTGGAAAGAAACTTCGGAAAAACGCTGGTTCCTGCCGAGTATGTTCTTTGTCTCGACCTTTTCAACCCGGCCCACACCGTACATATGATGTACAACCCTTGTACCTTTATTGAGTTTACCGTTACTTTTGCTCATTTTACCACCTTACTCCCCAACTACTTCGTTTATATTGAAGAACGGCTCGCTGAACTCTATTATAGCACTTTTTTCAAAAAAAATCAAATCTAAAAAAATACTTAGAAATAAAGAAAAAACTTACATCAAAAGAAAATTGTATTATATATATATTAATACTTATATTAAAATTAACAAAATTATTAAAAAACTCTTAAAAATAAAGATTTTTTATTGTTTTAACTGTCTGAAGCCGGTATTGTAAAATAAAAAGTCGTGCCTTTATCGGGCTCTGATTCTACCCAGATACGGCCGTTATGCCTTTCCACAATCTTTTTACAGACAGCAAGTCCTATGCCGGTGCCGGGATATTTATCTTTAAGGTGCAGACGCTTAAAAACCGTAAATATACTCTCTATATCCTTGATCTCCATGCCTATTCCGTTGTCTTTAACCGAGAAAAGCCATCCGTCTTCATTCTTCCGGGCCGATATATGAATCTTTAAGGGTTCTCTGCCCCTGAATTTTATCGCGTTGCTTATAAGGTTCTGGAAAAGCTGTATAAGCTGCATATTGTCGCCTTTTACCCTGGGCATAGGGTCGCAAGTTACAACCGCCCGGCTCTCCTCAATTTTATTTTTCAGGTTCAAAAGAACCCGCTTCATTATGCCTTCAAGGTCAACCGTATCAAGAGCTCTGGATTTACTCGTCAGTCTGGAGTACATAAGAAGATCATTTATAAGTTTAGTCATATACATAATGCTGTCTATGGACCTATAAATGCAATCCTCAACTTCATAGTTCATGTCTCCTTCACATTCCCTTATTATAAGTTCCAGTGAAGAAAGAACAACGCTTAACGGCTCCTGCAGATCATGTGATACTATATAGGCAAACTGTTCCAGTTCCGAATTTATTGAAACCAGATTTCTCATGGTTTCTTTTAATTTCTCTTCCGTATGCCTGCGCCCTATAATCTCTGTCTCGAGTTTTTCATTTGTCTCCTCCAGCTTTAATGTTCTTTCTTTTACAAGTTCTTCTAAATGATCACGGTATTTCTGCAGTTCGCGGTCGCTGCGTTTTCGTTCTGTTATGTCTCTGGCGGCGCTTAAGACTAATTTTCTGCCGCCTGATTCAATAATTTTCGCGTGAACTTCTACGGGCAGCATGGAGCCGTCTTTCCTAAAATGAGCGGATTCAAAAACAGCAGACCCTCTTCTTATAAGTTCATCCATTCTCTGTTTTATAAGATCGGCAAATTCAGGCACATCCAGTTCTTTAAGATTTAATTTTAAGAATTCTTCCTTGATATACCCGTGCGATATACACGCCGCTTTATTAACATATAAAAATTTGCCTTCAAAATCATGCAGGAACATGGAATCCGTAGCCGCATCAAGAAGCTGGGATTCTAATTCCATCTGCTCTTCAGCTTTTCTTATCTCTGTTATATCTGATATAATAGAGATCTCGCCCGTTACTTTATTATTATGGCTCTTTATCAGAGTAGCTGAAATCCTGCCTATGCGCTTCTCTCCGCCTTTTTTAATAAAAACAATCTCATAAGGAGGAAGTTTCTCGCCATTTATCCGGCGACCAAATGCGTCTCCGGCCTTTTTCTTGTTTTCTTCATCAAGAAACGGCAGATCTTTTAAATTTTTGCCTATAAATTCTTCCCGCTTGTATCCAGTTAATTTTGCCATCTGCTCATTGGCATCGGTAAAATTGCCTTTAATATCAATAATTGCTATGGCCTCGGGGGAAATATTAAATATTCCTTCATACCTGTGTTCACTTTCCTTAAGAGCTTCTTCGGTCTTCTCAAGCTCGCTTATGTCAATAAAAAGTCCGGCAATAACTTCTTTACTGCCGGTCTTAAAAGACTTTGTTTCTATTATAACAGGAACGGTGGTTCCGTCTTTTCTCTGGATCTTTGCTTCAAAACTTGCGGCTTTTTTCTTTTTTATGTGTTCTGTAAAAAGCTCTTTATATTTACCTGCTTCTTCTTCGGGATAAAGCTTAGACTGATGCAGACCTATAATTTCTTCTTTCGGTCTTTTTAAAAGCTTCTCTGCCGCCTTATTGCACTCTATTATTTTCCCCGTCTTTGTATCCGCAATAAAAACAGCAACAGGCAGAATACCGAATATTTTCTGGTAATCAAATTTAACCATATCCGCAAACCTTGTTATGTGAAGTTTATGTTGATATTTACTATTTTTCCGGTTTTATCATACCCTTAAGAGTAAATGCCAGAGCTATAAGCATAACGCCAAAGAATATGGCGTAAACGGCTATAATCCATATAAGGGCTATAGCGCCTGCCAGAGGCTGACTTATAAGCAAAATACCGAATACAAGAGAGAGAAGCCCCATAATAACCAGCAGCCAGATATCAGGCAGAACTTTTCTTAAGGTTACCGCGGCGGCGAGCTCCAGAACCCCCGTAACCATAGCCCATACAGCGATTAAAACCACTAAAAAAGCGGCGGCAAAATCCGGGCGCACAAAAACTATAATGCCTATAACAACGCCTATCAATCCTTCAACAAGCAATACCCACCATTTGCTTATACCGCCTTTAAATATAAACGAGCCTACTATCGCGAAAACGCCGTCAACAAGAACAAAAGCGCCGAAGAAAATAACAAGAAGCGCGACTGTAAGGCCGGGCCACGCGAAAGCTATCACGCCAAACGCTATCGCCGCAAGCCCTCTTAGGGCCAGTGACCACCAGTTCTTTGCTACTGACTGGATATCGGGATTAAATCCTAATGCCATAGTTTACCTCCTATTTTTATTTGTTTATATCTTACCCTTACTTTATTATTAAAGTATTTTAAATAAATACTTCTTCTTCCTGTTCTTTTCTATACTTATCAAGAGGAATTTTCTTAACCAGTATAGAGAATACAAGCGCCAGAACACAGACGCATATCCCTACAATGAACGCGCCGCGGAAACCCGAGATAAGCATATCATTAGAAACAGCACTGCTGGCAAGACTGCTTTCCGCAATGCCTGTCTTCTGAGAAAAGACACTCTCAAAAACACAGACCCCAAGCATTAAACCTAAATTTGTTATTGTTCTGAAAACAGCCGAAGCGCTTCCCTGTTTATCATAAGGAGCTAAATTCATAACCAGGCTGCTGTTGGGAGCTATAAACACACCTAAAGATATTCCTATCCATGTAAGATAAATAATAACGGCAAGAAGCCCCGGAACCTGCATGGTAAAAGTAAACATTATTGTGCATAAAACAGCCGAGGCTGTCGCCGCAATACATAAAAATCTCGGAGCAATGCTGTCGGATAAACGGCCGGCTATTGGCGCTGTTATTGTATACATGACCGAGAAAATCATAAAAACAAGACCTGCTTTACTTGCGTCTAACCCTTTTAAAATCTCAAGGTAAAAAGGCAGGAGGAAATTCGCGCCCGCCATGAGCATAAAAACCATAAAATTCGCAAGATTCGCATTAACAAAACTTAAATCTTTAAATATACCCAGATCTATAAGAGGGTCTTTTTCCCTTTTCTGTCTTATAAGGAATAATATAAAAAACAGCGCTGAAGATACAAATAAGGAAACAATAAGAGTAGATCCCCAGCCCTTTTCCTGACCCATATTCAACGCGCAAACAAGAGTAACTAAAAATAAGAAGCTTAATACCGCTCCGGGAACATCAAAAGTAAATTTCTCTTTCTTATCCTCTACTGCTTCATGGGGTATCACCGCCCTGGCGACCAAAATAGCTATGATACCGACAGGAACATTTATTAAAAATATCCACTGCCATGAAAAATAATTTGTTATAAACCCGCCTAAAGGAGCTCCTATCGCCGTACCCACCCCCGCCGCGGTACCTGTTATTCCGAAAGCCCATCCTGTTAAGCTTTTGGGAATAAATTTCGGAATAATGGCAAAAGCCGTTGTATACATCATGGCCCCGCCTATACCCTGCAGCGCTCTTGCGGCAATAAGCATATTTATACTGACAGACAATCCGCATAAAAAAGAACCCAATACAAAGAAAAAATATCCCCACACAAAAACTTTTCTTAATCCTATTTTATCACCGAGTTTGCCGAATATAAGCATTGTGCTTGTAACTACCAGAAGGTATGAGAGTATTATCAGTGAAACCTTGCTCAAGCCGCAGTTAAAATAATGTGAAATAGTTGGTAACGATATATTAACAATATAGATATCAAGCGAACACATTAAAGCGGCAAAGGCCACGCTTACGGCTATCCATTTCTGTTTTTTAGGATCATTAACGACCATATAACACCTTTATTCCTGCTGCCATCCTCCGCCGAGCGCTTTATACAGTTTTACATAATACAGAAGTTCATTAAGTTGAGCCTGTGCAAGTTCAAGCTCTGAAGCAAAATACTGCCTCTCGGAATCAAGAACTTCAAGATAACTTGAAACCCCGCCTATATACCTTAAATTTGATAATCTTGCCTGATCCGCAAGGGTCAAAGTAAGTTCCGCCTGCTCCGCGCGCAGTTTGCGCTGTTTATTGTAACCTGTAAGAGTATCCGAAACTTCCATAAAAGCGTTTTTCACGGTTCTGTCGTATTCCAACAAGGTTTCTCTCTGAACCGATTCAGCCTGCCTTACCTGAGCGGTTACCTTTCCCGCGTTAAATACCGGTACCGTAAACTGCGGGATAAAACTCCAGGTATTTGCGGGCCCGGTAAAAAGATTATCAAGAGCCTTGCTTAACACACCATTCTCGCCTGTAAGGGTAACCATGGGAAAATGACCGGCACGCGCGACATCAACTTTAGCGTCAGCCGCCGCAAGATTCTGTTCTGCTTTCCTTATATCAGGCCTTCTTACAAGCAGGGTTGAAGGAATCCCCGCGGGAAGCATAACCTTGTTTAACTGCTCGGCAAGAGTAAGCCCCCTGGGAACATTCCCCGGGTTGCCCCCTAAAAGGAAATTTATATAATTCTCCTGTTGTTCAATCTGCTGCGTTAACTGGGTTATCGTTGTACGGGCTGAAAGAACAAGCCCGTATGCCTGATCCCTGTCAAGCATTGTCGCGATACCGCATTGTTCACGCGCTTTTACAAGGCGGTATGATTCTTCACGGGTTGCGAGAGTCTTTATGCTTATCTCAAGCTCAAGATCCAGCTCCCTCAAGGTAAAATAACTTGAAGCAACTTCGCTTATAAGAGTCATAAGAACAACATTCCGGGCTTCATTTGTAGCCAGCATTTCGGCCCTTGCGGCGTCGGTTGACCTTCTTACCCGTCCCCAGAAATCAAGTTCAAAAAACGCCTGAAGGTTTGCTTGAAAAGAACGGATTATGCCCGGTGCGGCAGGAGTGGGGGCCACCTGAGACGGATACATTTTATTAAAAGACCCTCCCCCGCCTATCTCGGGATACTGAGCAGAACCGGTAATAGTAAGCTGTGCCCGGGCCTGAAGTATTTTTTCCGCCGCAATCCTTATATCATGATTATTTTTAATCGCTGTTTTTATTAAATTTTCCAAAACTTCATCTATTATAATATCTTCCCAGTAAAGATCACCTAATGAGGTATCCTCTCCGTCAACTGTAAGCTCAGCAGACTCAATACCTTCAGCACCGCGGTATGAAGAAGGAACCTCCGCCTGCGGTTTTTTACTCTCTTTATCCCTGCATGAAGAAACCGCAAATATGATCATGCCGGATATTAATATTAAAAATAACACATTTAAAAGAGAAAGAAAGAAATTGTTTTTTCTTTTTATCATTTCTCCCCCTCCTCTTTACTATCATCCTGGTTTTGAACCTTTACATCTTTTCTGTTCCTGTCAACCCACTTCTGGATTATATAGTAAAGAAGCGGTATGAAGAATATACCGAGTGTTGTCGCCATAATCATCCCGCCGAATACCGAAGCTCCCAGAGAATGCCTCGAAGCAGCCCCGGCGCTTGTAGCCAGTAATAGAGGCAGAACACCGAATATAAAGGCTAATGATGTCATAAGTATGGGACGCAGGCGCACTTTTGAGCCTTCGGCTGTCGCGTCAAAAAGCGTCATGCCCTCGTTGTCATAGCGGTCTTTCGCAAACTGAACTATTAAAATCGCGTTCTTTGCCGCAAGCCCTATAACCATTACGATGCCTATCTGGACATATACATCGTTAGATATTCCCATGAGAACAACAAGAAGAAGCGCGCCCATAACACCTGCGGGTATTCCCAAAATTACGGAGAACGGAATGCCCCAGCTTTCATAAAGAGCCGCTAAGAAAAGAAATACGAAAATAATCGCAAGTACAAATATCAGCGACTGGGTTCCCGATGAAAGTTTTTCCTGGTAGGATATCCCGCTCCATTCAAAACTGTAGCCCTTCGGCAGGACTTTTTTAGCGACTTCTTCCATCTTATTAAGCGCCTGACCTGATGAATATCCGGGCCTGGGGGATCCGGTTATTTCTGCTTCCCTGTACATATTATACCTTTGTATTATTAAAGGCCCCGCAACATCCCTGAATCTGGCAAGAGTTTTCACGGGTATCATATCACCAGCTGCCGACCGCACATAAATACTGTTTAGGCACCTCGGATCTGATCTTAGGTCAGCTTCGGCCTGAACCATAACTTTATAAGTACGGTCAAATAAATTAAAATCATTCACGGGATATCCGCCAAGGAAAGTCTGTAATGCCTGAAATATGGTGTCCATGGCTATGCCCATGCTTGAAGCTTTATCCCTGTCTAAATCAAAATCAAGCTGGGGGAATGTCGTGCGGAAGCCGGTGTAAAGATTCATAAGCTCCGGCTCTTTACTTGCCTCTGCTATAAATTTTTTCACTGTCTGGTCAAGCTCATCAACGGTGTGAGAACCCCTGTCTTCAAGTTCAAAAGTAAAACCGCCCGATGTTCCTAAACCGGGTATGGCAGGCGGAACAAAACATATTCCCATTACCTGCGGGTAAGTATTAACATATGCCTGCGTTTTCTGAATAATAGTCTTTATCTGCGTTTCCTTTGTCTTTCTGGCATCCCATGGCTCCAGCACGCAGACTATTGTGGCGGAATTTGAACTTGTCACATTGCTTAAAACATCAAACCCGCCGAATGTAAGAACACTCTTCATCCCGGGAATTTTCTCAATGTAAGCTTCAATTTTTTTGGTTACCTCATCGGTTCTTTGCAGGGAGGCGCCGTCCGGGAGATTAAGCGACACAAAGAAAGCTCCCAGATCCTCATTCGGAATAAAGCCCGTCGGGACTTTCATTAAAAGCCCTCCCGCGATCAACCATACAATACCCAGCATAAGAAGAGCTATGGCACTTTTTCTCATTATAGATTTAATTACCTGGGTATAATCCGCGGTAATCTTGGTAAAAAATTCATTAAACTTTCCAAAGAATTTGCCGAGAATCCCGGTGGATTCTTTCTTGGGTTTTAAAATAAGAGAACACAGGGCAGGAGTCAAAGTCAGCGCCACAATAGCCGAAAGCACAACGGAAACCGACATTGTAAGAGCAAACTGCTTATAAAGCTGGCCGGTTATGCCGCTCATAAACGCGACAGGCACAAACACGGCGCATAATACAAGCGCTATGGCGGTAACAGCCGCCTGGACTTCATCCATTGCCTTTTCCGTGGCCTCAACAGGATTATATCCTTTCTCAATGAAGCTCTGGACCGCTTCCACAACAACAATAGCGTCATCCACGACAAGCCCCACCGCAAGCACGATCCCGAAAAGAGTGAGAGTATTTATGGTAAATCCGAGCGGAACAAACGCCGCGAATGTACCTATAAGCGAAACAGGCACTGCTATCATCGGTATCAAGGTTGCCCTGAAGCTTCCTAAAAATATAAAAACAACTACAAGAACCAGGAATATAGCGATTACCAGAGTTTCAAGCACTTCCTCAATGGAAGCGTGTATAAAATCCGTTGAATTATAAGCAATATCATATTTCAGGCCGGGGGGCATATTTTCGCCCAGGCCGGCAAGAAGCTTTTTTAAGTTGTTGGCGGTTTTTACAGCATTTCCGCCTGTTTCCAGATACGTGATTATAAGGGTAGCCGGCACGCCGTTCTGGCGTCCTACACTTGAATAATCCCTTGCCGCAAGTTCAACGCGGGCAACATCTTTAATTCTCAAGAGCTGGCCCATGGGACCCGCCCTTATTACCATATTTCCGAATTCATCCACCGTTTCCAGGCGCCCTTTAGCGTTTACCGTAAACTGAAACTGGGTTCCAGATGTCGCCGGAGGCTGACCTACAGCGCCCGCGGGAGCAAGCACATTCTGCTCATTAACAACTCCGATAATATCTCCCGCAGTAAGTCCCATATTGCTGAGTCTTTGCGGATCAACCCATAACCTCATTGAATAATCGCGCTGGCCTATAATTTTCGTGCTTCCCACCCCGCTCGTGCGCGAAATTGAATCAATCATCTGGATACTCGCATAATTACTCAGGAATATGGTGTCATATGTATTATCAGGCGAGTAAAGACTTATTATCATAAGCATATCCGGAGACTGCTTGTCAACTATTATACCCTGAGCAAGAGCCTGGGTCGGCAGTTTGGGCATTGCCTTGCTGACGCGGTTATTCACGTCAACATTGGCCATATCAATATCCCTGCCTACGGAAAAAGTGCATATAAGGGTATATGACCCGTCAGTGCTTATTGACTGCATATACTGCATCTGGTCGGCGCCGTTTACCTGTTCCTCAATAGGAATTGCGATGGATTCTTCCACTGTCTTAGCATCAGCGCCCGGATAAGTAACAGTAACATAAATCGTGGGAGGCGTTATCTCCGGGTACTGGTCAATAGGAAGGCTTAAAATACTCAAGCCTCCCGTAATTATTATTACAAGAGATACTACTATCGCAAATATGGGGCGGTGTATAAAAAATTTCGGCATTATTTATCTCCGGACTCACCAGTCTGGGACTTACCAGTCTGGGGCTGAACCGTCTGCGAAGCATAAGTCGGGTTAACCGTCATGCCCGGCTTGACTTTTACCTGTCCTTCGGTTATAACCCTGTCATTTATATCAAGTCCCTTTGTAACTACAATCATTTCCTTATATAATATTCCCAGTTCAACTGTTTTTAATACTACTTTGTCGTTATTATCCACTACATACACATTCTTCGCGCTCTGCAGAACCATAACGGATTTCTGCGGTATAATGAGCGCGTCTTTAACATAATCCACAACAAGCCCTATGCGGGCAAACATGCCCGGCCTTAAAAGATAATTGGGATTGGAAAATTCCGCCACAATCGTTATTGTGCCGGTTCTCGGGTCTATCATGGGTTCGGCGATAACTATTTTGCCTTCGTGGGGATATTTGTTTCCGTCGGCAAGAATAAGGTCTACCTTGGGTTTTATGGCAGTTTCTTTGTTCGCGGTAAAATATCTTTTTGCGATTTTCAAGTAATCATTCTCGCTTATACTGAAATCAACCCTGAGGGGATCAAGCGCCATAACGGTTGTAAGCTTGGTTGCCTGACCTCCCTGCCCCACAAGATTCCCAGGGGAAAAAAGACGCTCTCCCGCGACCCCGTCTATGGGGGAAAAAACCGTGCAGTAACTTAAATTTATCTTGGCGTTCGCTACCGCGGCCTGACCAGATTCAATTGCGGCGTTTGCCTGTGAAACTTTCGCCTTTGCCACTTTTAAGTTCGCGACCGCGTTATCGTAATCAAGCTGGGGTATGGCTCTTTCCAAAGCCAGAGGTTTAAGCTGTGATTCGGTAACTTCGGCGAAAACAAGCTGAGCTTTCGCTGCTTCAAGATCGGCTTTTGCCGTATCAAGCTGTGCCTGCGCGTTATGTAAGGCCGCTATATAAGTGCTTTTGTCCAGAACAAATAAAACCTGGCCTTTTTTAACGGGTTTCCCTTCGTCATAACGCTGATCCATAAGAAAAGCTTCCACCCTTGCCATTATATCAACGATTGTTGATCTGGTGCTCGGGTCAACCGATGCCACATACTCCGTATAAATAGGAACAGTCTGCTTTTCAACTTTTGCAACTACTACCGTGGTAGGTTCCGGTACATGCTTCTTTTTTGACGAATCACAGCTCCGGAAAATAAAAAGGGCCAGCAAGATTATGCATATAAGCGCTATTACATATGTATACTTTGGTCTCTTTTTTTTGTCTTTTAAATCCTTTATTTTGCCTTTTACATTGTTTATCATATCTTGATCCTTTAATTTTAAATTATATTTATATTAATTTTAAATTA
>JBDRKI010000098.1:0-7675 GCA_043814095.1 Armatimonadota bacterium
TTGCCGTCTTTTGCCTTTTCCGTGAGAACATCTTTAATTTTTTCTTTATCCATAAATACACCTCTTACGGTTTCTCCGCTTTTATAAGATACATTTTATCATCATCAATAAATTCTTTTATCTTAAGATTTACATCTTTAAATAATGCCTTCATCTTATTCTTTGAAGGTATAATATCGTCTTTTACATCTTTGCCGGCTTCCCTGTGAACCCTGTTTATCTTCTTTTTGCTGTCTGAATGAGCAACTATCAGCTTTCCTTTGGGTTTTAATACCTTTGATAAACTCTTTAAGGCTTTCTCTCTGTCCTTAAAGTGAGGGAAAGACGAGTAACATAATACCGCGTCAAAGCTCTCTGGTGTAAAAGGAAGGCTGCATACATCACTGTTAACAAAATATATATTTCTTCCTTTATGTTTTGTTCTTGCTTTTTTCAGCATCTTCTCGGAAACGTCAACTGCATAAACACAGCCCTTGCGCCCTACATGTTCTTTTAAAAGAGGAAGCATAATGCCTGTCCCGCATCCTACATCCATTACAATCTGTCCTTCTTTTAAAGAAAGAAAATTTATAATTTTTTTTAATTTTACTTTATCGTGTTTTGCAAGCTTATCCCATTTATCCGCAAGCTTATTAAAAAAATCTTTTATAGACATATATACCCCTTATATATTAAATCAATTTTTATCATTAAATTTCACATGCTTCTCCAGAAGCTTAACTACCGGCGGCACAATTAAAATCTGCAGTATTATTCCCGGCAGCGAGAAGACAACGCCTGCTGTTATTGGATAAAATATCGGAATCTCCTTCAAGCCTACTAAAGGAAATAATAAGTACGCACAGGCCCCGTAAATTACCCTTCCTGTTACCATAGCGGATATAAGTGAAATGTAAATATTCACCTTGAATCTTCTGTATAACAAAGCTGAGATAACCGCGTAAATGGGAAGCTCAACCATCATCATAAGAGCAACAGGAGGCATAAGAGGCGGCATGCCCGTTAAGGCAGAGCTAAGCGCTGGTGTTAAAAACCCCACAAAAAAACCGCTTAGAGGCCCCATAAAAAGACCTGCTATGAAAACGGGTATATGCATGGGAAGCAACGCTCTGCCTAATCCGAACATATGAAAAATCAAAGGCAGAACTATCCCTGCGCAGATAAAAAAAGCGCTCCATGTAATTTTTCTTACTGACATGCCTATACCGTTTATATATCAATTAGTAATATTCTTTAATCTCTTCTACAAGATGATTACAAATATTATGTATATTGTCAAGGGTATATTAGGGCATCTGGTATAACTGCAGAACCTCTGCCGCAGAAAGAGCCCTGTTGTAAATACGCAAATCGTCTATTGAACCCTTAAAATAATAGAATGCCTGATCTATCGCGGATCTGCCGGTACCGATTGTAAGCATACCGCCTGTTACAGAGTCAAAGAAATTAGTAAATGCATTATCACCAAAATTATACTCTCTGTCCGTCATCTCAACCCCGTTAAGGTAGCCTGTATTTCCGTCAGGGCTTACCGTAACAGCAAAATGATACCACTGGTTAACAGTAAGATCTGTCCCCGAATCAAAACAAAGGGTCGGATTTACATTATTATATTGTGTAACAGTATAAAATAATTCCTGACTGGTATTCCATATCCCCTTATGCCCCACTTCTATAACAAGCCCCTGGCCTGTAGCCGCGGCATCTGTATCAGGCCCCATATAGAAAACGGGAAGAAATATTCCGTCCGGCGCGGCTTCTTCTGCAAACTTAAACCATACCGATATCGTGCCCCTGTCTAGACTGGATATACCCAAAGGAGCCGCTATACCGTCTGCCGGAATGCGGACATAATCATTAACTCCGTCAAAATAAAGAGCGCCGTTGCCTGATCTGTCTTCTGTCCATGTGGCGCCGTAAATTGTCCCGGAGTTGCCGTATCCCGAACGGTCACCTAAGACATCCCCCGCTCCTTCATTAAAATTATAATAAGCAATAAGCTCGGAATTTACCGAAGACGAAACTTTATCTCTTAAAACATCAACACTGCTGCATGAAATTGAAGATATAAAAAGGGGAATTAGAATACACATAAATATATATTTTTTCATAACCTCTCCTATTTTGTTTTTATATCCTCAAACCTTATATTCATTATGGGATACTTTCTCCAGTCTTTATAATCAAAATGCCACCATTCATAAGGATAAATAGTAAACCCTTCTTCTTTCATCGCGGTATTTAAAAACCACCTGTTCCATCTCTGGAGCGAGGTCCCTCCCTGATAAGAAGGGTACGCGCGGGATGAGAACTCATCAAAACCGGACGTCATAGAAACCGGAGCGTCCTTCTTAAGATCATATAACGTAACATCAACAGCGCATCCTCGGTTATGTCTGGAGCCGTTTTCAGGATTGCCCACAAACTGTTTCTGGTTCTCAGGTGTAGCGTCCCAGAACATTTTTGTAACATACCACGGCCGGTAAGCGTCATATATAAGCAGGCAGTATCCGTAGGGCTTAAGTTTTTTATTCACCCGGACAAGAGCTTGGGCCGCCGGTTTCTGCATAAAAGCTTTGGGCTGGGTATAAAAAGGAACTCCCATAAAATTATCGGATGTCGCATATTTTATATCTAATTTTATCGTAGGATCAAGCTTCTCAATATCAACAAACTCAGGATATAAAAATAATCCCTTATCTTTAGGAGGCTTGGCTTTAATGGCTTCAAGCCTGAGAACTTCAACGGGCTTTACGGGTTTTATCCTGAACTGTTTGCCGGACTCCGTACCGTAAAATATGCGGTTATATGTCTTATCATCATAAATTAACTTATCCGCAATACCTTCACCATTCCTTGTAAAGCGGACAAAGGCTTCGGAAGGCTTGCCCTTGCGGTAAACGGCATAATAATCTTTTTTTAATCCTTCAATACGCTGGTATTTCCCGTCTTTTAAAATATATAATTTGCCTTTTTCTTCCAGAACAATTATTTTGCCGTCTTTTCCCTGATAATCCCCTATAAGGGACTTCCACTGCGCATATGCGTCATGTGGTTTTACGGAAAAAACTTCGGAAAGAGCAGCGGAATAAGCACCTGGAATGTTAATACTAAGTAAAGCAAATAGGAAAATGAGGATTATTAATTTATTTCTTCTCATATGATCATCCCCTTAAATCTTCTTTTTAAATTATTATTCCAGAAATTGCCGCAAATTACCTGTTTTATAATCATGCTTTTTAATGGTTTGCACAGTAAAGGGATTTAAGAACAAATATTTAAAATATTCAGTATAAAAAAACATCCTTTTGGAGGTATTAATGATAACAAGAAAATATAATAAATTCCGTTTGGCGGTAAAAAAACATCTTAAATCATTTAAAAAAGGTGTTAAAATAACAGAAGAAAAATTTGATAAATTTATAAATAAAATACTGACGGATAAATCTTTTGATATTGACGGTAAAATATACTGCAGGGACGGTTTTGCATTCGTTAATAAAATTGACAAGGAACTCTTTCAGGTTGTAGCATTCCAGATAAATTCATTCGGGGCGGGAATATTTGATAAATCCATCAAAAGATTATGCACTCCTATTCTTTTAACTGTCAGACTGCGGGGCAAATACCGGTATACAAACTCTGATCTGAAAGATATATGGGTCTCCATTGAAGAATTTTATCTCGGGAAATATTTTTCTGGCAGCAAGGGTCCATTATGTAAAAGAGAAAAATTCAATAAGCTCGCACAGGAAGTTTTTATAGATCCCAAAAAACTACATTTTTCATTACAGGACCTGGTTTACCGGCTTATGACAACCAATTACCTGTGCCACCATATAGCGGAAACCACCAGTTACGCTTTCGGCGCTCTGTATCTTTACTGGAAAATGGATAAAGAGATGTGCTTCCTCTCATCAGCATCATCTTTCAATAATACAAAATCAACACTATATATAGATATAATTGATGATTTCTGGGGCAGAAAAATGAGCAGCACTTTCAAGATCCCCCATTATGAAAAAATTACAACTAAAGTTGAAAAATTCCACGAAAAATTTGATGTTTTAGAATGGCAAATTAAATGCCTTGATGAAACAGAGACTTTTTTAATACCGGTGGGATATCAGAAAGCCCAGCTGAAAAAATTCCATCACAAAGATGTCAATGTTATAACAAGCCAGCATATTATAGAACATATTCTCGTGGATTATTACAAGCGCTTCAATATGTTCGTGGTGGCAAGCACATTCCAGACACTTGAATACCTGTCACGCGCAATGATTGCCAAAAAAGAAGGTCATACGGAAGAGTTCCTGGCATATATGAAAACAGCAACATTCTGCATGGGCTATTACCCTGAAAGAAATTTTGAAGAACTTCTCGATAAAAAAGCAGACAGATACTATGACTTTAAAAAAGAATTTGCCCATTCCATATTCTTCAAGCCTCCTGTGCTTACATAACAAGGGATTGCCAGAAATAGCTCATTTATAGTAGAATATATACGGTAACCGTATATATTCTACTATTTGGGGGGTAACCATGCCAAGTATAAATACTGTCAGCACAAAGCCGTCACCTCAAACTTTAGCCCAAACAGAAGATGTCAAAAACAGATTCTACAAAGCACAGGGTTCAAAATCCCCGCAGGAGCTGGACGCGCTATCTAAAGACGGAATCTGGACCATAAGAGCTGCCGTAGGAAGAAACTTAAACACGGCAAAAGAAACTCTTGAGCGCTTATACTATCATGAAGCCGATTACCGCGTAAGATGCGCGGTGGTAGCAAATCCCAATGCCCCTTTACAGATACTTGAAGACACATTGTATGATCCGGTAAATAAAGTAAGGGTGGCTTTAACTGCAAATCCAAACGTTCCTTCCGAGATACTCTCACATGAGATGATGTATAAAAGTATTGACTGGGAAGTAAGATACGGTGTTGCATTTCATAAAAATACACCACAAGAAATTTTAAATGTACTCTATAAAGATCCGGAAATGACAGTAAGATGGGGAGTCTCACAGAATACTTCGGCACATCCCCAGGTATTACATATACTTGCTCAGGATCGGGAGAATCTGTTTATACGGGATGGGGTTGCCAATAACACAAGCGCAGCTAATGAAACCCTCCTTATGCTTCTTAAAGACTCAAATAAACAGGTAAGGGAAGCGGCCCAGCTCCAGCTGAGACAGCGCATGATGAGATCTCCCCTTACAAAATCAATGAAAATATTAAATCCCTTTAGCCCGTTGAATATTTTAGACGGTATAAAATTGATAAGAAAAAAGGTTTTTGAGAAAGAAAATAAAAAATAATTAATATGGATAAAAATAAATTAAAAGAAATCGTAAAAGAAGGTTACTCTAAGGTGGCAAAAAACTCTACCTCCTGCTGTTCCTGCCAGGACACATGCTGCGGCAGCTCTGCTCAAGCAGAATACTTAAGCAAAAACATAGGTTACAGTGATGAAGAAGTGAAAGCCGTTCCTGATGGCGCCAATCTTGGTTTAGGGTGCGGCAACCCGCTTGCTTTTGTATCAATAAAAGAAGGCGATACTGTTCTGGATCTCGGTTCAGGGGCAGGATTTGACGCTTTTCTGGCCGCCAATAAAGTCGGAAAAACAGGTAAGGTCATCGGTATTGATATGACCCCTGATATGATAAAAAAAGCAAAGCTGAATGCCGAAAAAGGCGGTTATAATAACGTAGAATTCCGTCTCGGAGAGATTGAAGCCCTGCCGGTTTCCGACAATTCCGTTGATATGATAATTTCAAACTGCGTTATAAATCTCTCCCCTGAAAAGGATAAGGTTTTTAATGAAGCTTTTAGAGTATTAAAGCCCGGCGGCACTCTTATGGTATCAGATATAGTTCTGTTAAAAGAGCTCCCTGAATTTGTAAAAAACTCAATAGAAGCATATATAGGTTGTTTAAGCGGAGCTATTATGATAGATGACTATATTAATTTAATTAAAAACACAGGATTTAATAAAGTTAAGATACTTGAAGAAACACAATTCCCTATTGATTTCATGGCAAACGATCCTACCGCACAAACCATAATGAAAAATTTCAATAAAACTATTGATGATTTAAAATCAATTGCACTATCGATTGCAAGTATAAAGGTCTCGGCTGTGAAATAAAGCAAAACGGGTATTGGTTAAATTGCTGTCTAAGCCAATACCCGTTTTTTTATCAAAATCCGTATAATTGTCACCTGGCATCCCGGCTTGTGAGTTTACCGGCCATGGCCTCCTCTAATTTTTCATTTTCGATGTTTTCCAGATTTTCTATAAATTCTTCGGGAACTTCATATTTTAATCTGAGAGCTTCTTTGCAGTGTTTAATTGCATTAGAATACTCCTGTCTCTCGTAATAAACCTTTGACAAGCCGTAATGGGTTTCGCCGTTATTTTGATTAATTTTAAGCGATTGCATAAAATATTCAAAGGCTTTATCATAATCTTTCTCCAAATAATAAGTTATGCCGATTGTCGTGCATATCTTATCCGAATCCGGAAACAGTTTTAAGGCTTTTTCCAGAACTTCACGGGCTTTTTCAAGTTTTCCTTGAGCCAAATAACAGCTTGCAAGGCTGATGTGCACCGCAATATCTTTGGAATTAATCTCTATAGACTTATTAAGGTTTAATACCGCTTCTTCAAACATTTTTTCAAATGCATAAATACATCCGATCCCCTTATATATTTCGGCAGTTACTTCCGGGTCATTGTTTTTTGAACCCGTCTTAATAAGTTCTTTAAATACCGCCAGGGCTTCATCTGTCCTGCCGGTTAAAAAATATACATTCCCCTTGCCCATGTGCCCTCTGGCATCATCAGGATCAATTTCAATTATCTTATTATACTGGGCAAGCGCTTCTTCCGCCATTCCCCTCTGCAAGTATATATAACCTAAAAGATCGCGGCCGCTTATATTATTAGTGTCTCTAATAAGTACTTCCTTCTGTATTATATGCAAAGCCATATCGGGACGGCCGCAAAAAGCCAGAATCCTTGCGGCTTCTGTGTACGCGGGGATGTAATCCGGATCGATTTTCACCGCTTTTGAGAGCTCATCTAAAGCTTCCTGAAATTTCTTTTCTTTTTTTAATTCCAAGCCTGCGTTGTAATGTTCTTCCGCCTTTTTGATAATGCGGGTTTTCGCATCTGCCAGCAGCGCTTTATCCCGTTTTACTTTTTTCAAAGCATCATGTGCTTTGCCGGAGTCCGCACCGGCTTTTGTTTCAATATTTCCCTGATATTGCCGGAATTTTACTGCCGGTATTTTTTCCGTATTCATATTAAATTCCCCCAGTATTTTAAGTTATCGATATCTTCTTTTATTATACTCCAAATCCCGTCAAAAATTGTTTCAAAATGTTAATTTTTTGTTAACATTTTGTGAACTTTTCATCCCTTAAAGGGCTGGGCCACCATCCCGGCAACCCCCTTGCAGGAGAAAATCACTTATGCTATAATTCATACTTATTGACGCTCCGACGTAGCTCAATGGCAGAGCAATCGGCTGTTAACCGATTGGTTAGAGGTTCGAATCCTCTCGTCGGAGCCAATTATTATATACCATTGAATTTTTTGAAAATTTCTGGTCTTTCCGACTTTGTGTCGGAAAGACAAATTGCGAATTATAAAGAATTTTCCAC
>JBDRKI010000099.1:0-76341 GCA_043814095.1 Armatimonadota bacterium
ATAATATCCGAAGGCCAGTGGGTATTCTGCTGTATTCTTGAAAGACCGGATAAAAAAGCAAGCGGATATGTAAGCCATTTTATTTTATACGCTTCCCCCAGTATGGTCGCGGTGGTGAAAACAGAATAAGTGTGTCCCGAAGGGAACGCGTCAAAAACCCAGCTGGGGCCTAAGTTTGCTATAGTATCGCTGGGACGGGCCATGCCCACTACTCTTTTTGATGCCTGAACATTTAAGTCAAGCAGGCCTTCAGCGCCCATCTGGGCAACCTGTTTGCTTTTTTCATCGCCTTTTAAGGATATAAGGCCGAAAAGGACAAGATCAATTCCGGCATCCCCCATGGCCGAAAGCATGCTCCCGTTGCCTTTCCAGAAATCATTTTTTCTCATATAATCATCTGCGCGGGTATAAACCTGGTAGTCTTTATCAAAAAGATATCCTGTGGCAACAGCAGACAGGATTCTTTCGGAAGTATTCATCTGAGATGTAACATCATGAAAATTAAGAATGTTTTTAGGGTCGGTAACCATCTGTACTATCTGAACGGGATTTCTTTTATCCTGAAATCCTTCTTTCTTGTCTTTTTTTTCAATCTTTCTCTCTTTTTTAAAAGGCTCGGATAAAAAGAAATATCTGTATACTTCGTTAAAAAGCATCTGTGATGACGCGAAATGCTCGTTATCAAGCAGCATTTCATGAGCGGGAACATAATTTCCGGGAGCGGAAAAATCATCCGCGCGCGAAACATGCGTTGTTAAAATCAAAGTTAAAAAAAACATTAATAATATTGCGTATCTGCGCATAATAACTTTTCCCCGTCAGTTTTTAGAATTTTTAATCAGGCTCCTTACGAAATTCAACGCTTCTTCCGAATTATATTCCAAAACACCCTGCTGTGCCAAATTTTCCGGGATAAAAAATCCCGCTTCAAAGCCGCCGCCGCTTTTCTTTATTAAATCCATTACGAAAGAAACCGCGCATAACTTATAAGCGGGAATTTCTTGCCACTGAAGCAAATTAATATCCCGCGCCCTTTTGTCCTGCGAAGCCCTGAAATCTTCAAACAATTTTTCAAAATGGTATATTCCCTTCAAATTATCCTGCGTATAATATATATATTCGCTTAACCCGTAAGAAAAAAACTTGAAGCTTTTTTTATACCTGCCCAGCACGGCCTTGTTTATAACGGCTCTTAAAATATTGCGCTCGGCGTCTTTGCCGTGTATGCCTGCTCCGTTTAAGGTCTTTATAAAAACAATCCCCGCGTCCTGTGCGTCTGCCCCGTACGCCTGCACATGGTCATCCGCGTTATAAAGAACCGCGTGGACGAAAAAATCCGTACCGAGCCCCAGAAATTTCTCGGTTATTTTCTTCGCGTTCAGTATTTTTAAATAAGCAAGCTTTTCAATGCTCCGGCATTCGGCGGCGCTCCGGTAAATATTGACCATTGACGGCTCGGACTCTTTAATCACTGACGGGCAGGCCGATATTAATACCGCGAAACTGCTGCAGGGGAAAGCCGGATCAGACGCGTTTATAAGATGGAGGCAGCAAATATTGTCATTCTCATCGGAAGTCATAAATGAAATATTTTCGCAGTTTTTATAGGGCGCGGTTAACACAAATTCGCCCGTCTGCCGGTCATATTCACAGCCCGAAAGGATATTAATCCACTTTCCCGAGCTTTCGGATTGATAATATATTTTTGAAGGAATTATAATATCGTAAAGAGCTCTCCCCTTTATAATTATATTATTTTTATAAAAGCTTATGGATCTGACTTTTACGATCAGGTAATCCGCGGAAAATATCTTTTTTCTGCTCGTAAGAAGCAGTCTGTCGGAAACTTTCCTTTTTTTGTCTTTCGCGCTTTCCCGGAGGAAGAAATCTTCAAAATGAAGAACTTTTCTTTTCTGTCCCGCCAGCCGGTCTGATAACATATATAACCCCTGTTTAATATATTATTGTTTTACCATATTTTACATATAACTATATTAAAACCCTGCTTTAAACAGGATAAATCCGATTGTAAGCCCTATGATAAACTTAAATATTTTTATGAAAACAGAATCCCTTACCGAATACGCTAAAAGGGGAAGCATGGCATGGCCGTCCTGAACAAACGAGCTTGTAAACAAGACCGAAAAAGGAACAAAGCCGCCGGCGAAAAGAATAACAAAGATAAGGTGGGGTCCTGATTCGGGTATTAATCCTATGATAGCGCTTAAAAAAAGTATAACGCCGGGGTTTGATTTTACTATCTCCTTCAGGTTAAAAAACGACATCCCGAATTTCACGAACAGAAGAGCGAAAAGGGTCCATAAAAATATGCGCCACATATGCTGTTTCATGATATGGTTGACTATATGCTCTTTAAGGTAATGGTCCGAAACCGTTAACGCCATAATAAAAACAAAAAAGAGCACGACCATCATGAAAATTTTTACCCCGGTGCTGTCAACTTCAAATATATTGAAATACAGAAGAGCTATAAACACAATGCTTGTGAATATAAAGCTTATCCTGGGGAGGGTAAAAATCCTTAAATTTTTGAAATCGTAGCACCCTTCACAGCTGTGCGCGTGCGAATGCTTTGTCTCACACTCCCCGCTCGGAGAAATTTTAAAAACCCGCGCAACATAGTCCGCAAGGGGCGCGAAAGCAATTCCCAGCACAAAAAGAATCCCGAACAATACCAGCGCCTTTTCGGGGAAAAGCTGGAGCATGACAAAAGCCTCGTCGCCTTTTTCCGCGATCATGGCCGCGGTTAAAGCTCCTATCGTGAGAAGCCCCCTCATATAAAAAGAAACATTAAGAAAGCCGCCCACGCACCCCGGAACGCTCCCTATAAGAGAAGCCGAGCCGTACTGGGCAAAAGGCCTGCCTTTAACCAGATTTTTAATCCTGCCGCCGGTTAAAACTTCCAGAAAATCGACAAGAAGCAGCATCGCGAATACAAACACGGTTATCGTGGCCGTTTCTCTTAAAATATCCAACAGTTCCGTCATAGTAATATTATTATTTTAAAAAAAACCAATAAATCCTTTTTAAAAATATATTTACTTAATTTGATTTTTTAAGTTAAATAAAAAAGGATGGCGGAAATAATCGCAGAAAGTAAAATGTCGGTATCAAAAAAAAAGAATTACAGGAGAAAATTATGAAAATAACAGCAACACACATAAAAGACCAGACTTATAAGATAAACGCGAGGGGGCATGAACTTATCACGGCAAAGCCGAGAGAGGGTGAAGACTATCCCATTTCCCCTCCCGAATTATTTATATCATCACTGGCATCATGCATAGGCATATACGCGGTTGATTTCCTTGCCCGGCGCGGGGTTAAAACAGAAGGGCTTGAGGTGGAAGCCGATTTTGAAAAGATAACCGAAGACGGTAAAACACGGCTGGATAACATAAAAATCAAACTGACCCTCCCTGAAAAACTTGATGAGAAATACAGCAATGCTTTCTTAAAGGTAATTGACGCGTGCCTGGTTCATGAAACAATAAGGCGCAATCCCGAAATAAAGATTGAGGTAAAATGAACCTTAAGAAAATGATATACAGCGTATTCTTCTCGGCGTTAACCGCGGCGGGAGCGTATATCGCCTTCCCGACGCCTTTTTCCCCTGTCCCTGTAACACTGCAGAGTCTGTTTGTTCTTTTGGCAGGGGCGCTTCTCGGCTCTTCATACGGGGCATTAAGCCAGATTGTATATATACTGCTCGGGGTATCGGGAATACCGGTATTCGCGGGAGGAGCAGCCGGCCCCTTTGCCCTGGCAGGACCCACCGGGGGCTATCTTCTCGGATTTATTATTGCCGCTTTTACGGTGGGAAAATTATCTGAGATTATAAAAAAGAATAATTTCTATATATATACCGGGACATTCACCCTGGGAACATTTATTATCTATATCATAGGGGCAGGATACCTTAAATTTTTCATGCATATTAATTTTAAAAGCGCTGTATTTTTAGGAATACTTCCCTTTGTGCCCGGAGGAATATTAAAAATAATCGGGGGGAGTTTTCTCGCCGTAAAACTTAAAAGAATCCTTGAAACCGTTATGAACTGATTAAGGTATGTATATCTCCGGTTTTAATGTTATGGCGTACTTTTCTCTTACTTTTTCTATTACAACCCTTATGAGCTTCCTTATATCATCGCATGAAGCGTTATTTTCATTTACTATAAAATTAGCGTGATGTTCGGATATCCTTCCTCCGCCTATCCTCACTCCCTTAAGATTGCAGTCCTCAATTAAATACGCGGATGAAACCTTCCCCGCCCACTTTTTCATAAATTCTTTAATATTGGGATTTATTTTCATGCATTGTTTTATCTCTTTTTTATCGTCAATATTTTTAAATATTGAGCCGGCGTTGGGAAGATTTAAAGGATGTTTTTCATTTCTGTAATTTATGCATTTTTCATACTTTTCTTTCAGCTCTTCCGGGGATTTGTCTTTATTGAGCTTAAACTCGGCTTCTAAAATTATATGCCTGCGGTTATGTTTGAACATGCTGTCCCTGTAGCCGAAAGAGCATTTTTCTTTTCCCGCCTCGCGCGAGACGCCTTTTTCATCCATATATACAACCGAAATAATATTATCCGATATACATCCCCCGAAAGCGCCCGCGTTGCCCCTTACGGCTCCGCCGACCGTGCCTGGAAGCCCGGAAGCCCATTCAATGCCCGAATAACCGTTCTCAACGGCATGCCTCACAATAGAATTCATCCGGGCGCCGGACTGGGTCTTCAAAATACAGTCTTCTATTGAAAAACTTTCCATCCCCAGCTTTATAACAACACCGTTATATCCTTGGTCGCGGAATAAGATGTTGCTCCCGCCCCCCAGTATCAGGAAAGGAAGGCTTTTTTCGTTCGCGTAAAAAATCGCGTATTTTAACTGATCGGTATCTTTAACTTCAAAAAAATGAGCGCACTCCCCGCCGATTTTAAAGGTGGTATAATCGGCAAGAGTTACAGTTTTAGGACTTAACAATGCTTCCACTATTTAAACTCCTCCGGCATATTGTAAAAACACTGAGGGTTTACGGCTTCGCCGTTTACAAACAGTCCCCAGTGCAGATGCGGGCCTGACGATGTTCCCGTCGCGCCTACCCTGCCTATTAACTGATTCTTTTTCACGTCTTGATTTTCTTTAACTTCCATTTTTGAAAGGTGGATATAGAGACTTGTAACTCCCTGTCCGTGATCCACAACTATCGTATTCCCGTAAACAACCGGTATGTATTTCGCAAAAACAACTTTCCCTGAACCGGCCGCACAAACAGGCGCGCCTTGCGGCGCAGCAATATCTATCCCTTTATGGAAATTATAATATTCTCCGTTATGGTACCTGCGGGTGCCGAGCTGTGTCACTACAGGCCCCCTGCATGGGGAGGTAAAATTGCCCTTCCAGAGCCTTTCATTGCTGTATGTCATTATCCTGGCATCCAGGATATCATCTTCATCGTCTTTTGTTTTGCTGTGATAATTCTGCTTCTGCGTTTTTGACAGGGTCAGATACTGCGCCGGAAACTTCTTCGCTTTTATATTAACTGTCTTTATTATTTCAAAAGACGAATACCCGTCCATCCCTTTGTCTTTTGTTAATAAAAATTTTATACTGCTTTCCCCCGGGGCTGCCTCTACCGGGATAGAGAGTATTGCCTGCAGAACAGGTCCTTTATTAAAAAGCTTGTATTCAAGATTATTCCAGAATGCGGCCCCTATAATATTGCTATCCGGATCTGCTATGGTTGCGAATACCGCATCACCCTGATATCCGGAGGTCTTAATATCTATAACTGGCTCTTCCGCATGCAGGGAGGCGCTAAAAAACATCCCCGCAGACAGAATGATTATTAAAGTTATGATTTTGACTGTTTTACTCATATTTTTATTTACACTGTTTTCGGCATTTTCGTAAATCCCTGACCGTAAACCTCATAAATATCGGTAAGAATGACAAAAGCGTTCCTGTCCGTATCTTTTACAATCTCTATTAACTTATAAATCTCGCGCCTTGAAACAACACACATTAAAATCTCCCGTTCATTTTCCGTGTAAGCGCCCTTACCGTAAAATATTGTACAGCCCCTGTATAAATCCTTTAGAATCTTTCCGCGTATTTCCTCGTCTTTATCCGAAATTATGTAAGCGGCTTTGGTATTCCCAAGCCCTTCAACAATCATGTCTATGACCTTGCTGAAAGCTATTAAGCTTAAAAAGCCCACAAGGGCGTATCCCACATTTTTAAACGCGAAGCCGGCAAGCGATATGACAAAAAAGTCCGCAATAACATACGCCTGGCCCGCTGTCATTATCTTGTATTTAGAACATATCTGCGCCACTATATCCGATCCTCCGGTGGACCCGCCTGCCCTGAAAACAAGCCCGAGCCCCACGCCCAAGAGAATCCCTCCAAAAATAGAGGCAAGTATGGGGGTTACCGAATCCAGTATCTGCACTTTTGAGGGATCGCCTAAAAGATAAACCGGCACATTAGGCAGAAATTTAGGATAAAAAACTTCTGTTATGAAATCGGTAAGAAATGAAGACATGAATATCCCGTAAAGCGTTTTCGCGCCGAACTGTTTTCCCAAAAATTTAAGGCCTATCAAAAACAAGGGAATATTAAAAAGAAGCATTGTTATTCCCAGCGGGACATGCCAGAATTTAAACAAAACAATGCTTAAGCCGCTGACCCCGCCCGGGGAAATCTTGTAAGGGGCAAGGAACCAGTCCAGACTTAACGCCATAAGAAGGCACCCGAAAGTAATAACCACATAATCCCATACAAGAAGTTTTATCTTTTCTTTGGTAGCCATAACAATATTATCCTTTATATAAATAATGTTTATCTTAGGTATAAAAGCATAATTTACTTATGTATAATTGTCAACAGAAAGAGCTTATGTTATACTATTGTTTATTAAATAGTAATATAAAATAAGACAAAATAAAGCAATACAAGATAATATATTTAATAAGGTAGGGATTTCCAAATTGAAGATATTAATAGGATCTGAATCATTTTTTCCGGGAATATCGGGGCTTTCTGTTTCTACCGATATCCTGGCAAAAAAACTGAGCAAAAAAGGACATAAAGTAAGTGTTGTTGTTCCTTCCGCCCACCTTTTAACATCCGGTGTTTTCAGGAAAAACGGATACAAGCTCTACCGCCTGCATTCTATAGCAAATCCTTTCCGGAAAAACTTCCGCATAACAATATTCCCCATGAACAAAATAAAAGGGATTCTTAACAGGGAAAAACCGGATATCATACACCTGCAGGATCCTAATTTCATATGCCAGTCTTTAAAAAAGCTGGGTAAAAAAATGAATATACCTGTCATAGGGCACTGTCATTTTATGCTTGAATACATTCTCACCTATATAATGTATTTAAAGCCCCTGCATTCCCAGATTAAGAATTTTCTGTCCGAACAGCTTGCCTCTTTCTATAATGAATGCAGTTATGTAATAACCCCCAGCGATTTTGTGGCCGAAGACCTTATACGGCGAGGGGTAAAAACTCCGGTAAAAGCCGTCCCCATGGGGATAGAGTTTGAAAAATTTAACGACAACAAAGCAAGCGCTTCCGGAATTAAAAGGTTAAGACTCCCCGATAAATTTAAAGCGCTTTATCTGGGCAGGATTGATAAAGATAAAAATTTGGAAGTGTTTTTCGAATCAATACCAGAAATACTTAAAAAAATTGATATACACATCATAATCTGCGGGACCGGCAGCCAACTTAAACATTTTAAAAGCCTTGCTGGCAAATTAAAGATAAAGAACAACATTTCTTTCATCGGGCCATTCCGCTATACCGACAAAATGATACCTCTTATCTATAAAAACGCGGATATATTTATTATGCCTTCGGCAATAGAAACCCAGAGCATAGTGACCCTGGAAGCCATGGGTGCGGGACTGCCTATTGTGGCCGCTAAAGGAGGAGCTGTCCCCGAATATATAAAAGACATGAAAAACGGTATACTGTTTGACCCGGATGATCCGAAAGACCTTGCCCGGGCTGTCGTTTACCTGCATGAGAACAGGGAATTAATGGAATCCATGAAAAGGGAAAATGCCTTGTTTGCGAAAGAACAGACCATAGACAACACGATAAACAGGATAGAGGACATATACAACCTGGTTAACGGAGGAAAAAATGAAAACTAAAACAAATAATCTCTCCCATGAAACAAAGGCGATACACGCGGGTGAGCACCCCGATAAATTATTCGGCGCGGTAACAACCCCTATTTACCAGACTTCAATATTCGCTTTTGAAAATGCCGCCGAAGGCGCGGCAAGATTCTCGGGAAAAAACGGGGGATATAAATATACCCGGCTCGGAAACCCCACCGTTAAAGCCCTGGAAGACAAAGTCGCGGCGCTTGAAGGCGCGTACTGCGGGATAGCGACTTCCACCGGTATGGCCGCGGTAACAACCGTCTACCTTACATTTCTTTCTTCGGACAGCCACATATTAAGCACAGATTCGCTTTACGGACCTTCAAGGCTTGTAATTGAAAAATATTTTTCAAAATTCGGCGTAAAATACAGCTATGTGGATACCTCCGATATAAAAAATATTGAAAAAAACATGCGCCCCGACACGAAAATGATATATATTGAAACCCCGGCAAACCCGACAATGAAGCTTGCTGATATTAAAAAATGCGCGCAAATCGCGCATAAGCACGGGGCGGTACTCGCGGTTGACAACACATTTATGAGCCCCGTATACCAGAGGCCCATAGAACTCGGGGCTGATATAGTCATTCACAGCATGACAAAATTTTTAAACGGACATTCGGACGTTGTTGCCGGCATGATCTTAACAAAAAACAAAAATCTGGCCGATAAGATAAAACCCGTCCTTTGCCATTTCGGCGGAACAATAGATCCCACCCAGGCCTGGCTTGTGTTAAGGGGCGTAAAATCGCTTGCCCTGCGCGTGGAAAAAGCACAGGAAAATGCCATTAAACTCGCTAAATTCCTTTCCAGACACCCTAAAATAAAATGGGTGAAGTATCCGGGGCTGCCATCGCACCCGCAGTACAAACTGGCTAAACAGCAGATGTCGGGCTCCGGCTCCATACTCTGCTTTGAATTAAAAGGCGGTATATCCGCGGGTAAAAAACTCCTGAATAATACAAACTTATGCACCCTTGCGGTTTCCCTGGGAGGGCTGGAAACCCTTATACAGCATCCCGCATCCATGACTCACGCGGCAGTTCCCAAAAAAGCAAGAGAGGAATCGGGCATTACCGACGGGTTAATACGCCTCTCGGTAGGATGTGAAAGCTGTAAAGATCTTGAAAATGACCTGGCACAGGCATTAAAAAAAGCTTAAGGAGCGCTTATGGACAAAACAATGCTCGCGGTAAAATACAAAGAAAATGATTATACCTTTCCTAAAGGGACTAAATTCATTGAGATAAAAAACAAACTGAAAGCGGAATTAAAATATCCCATAATCGCCTTAAGGGTCAATAACATCATAAAAGAGCTTAATGATCACCTGGAAGAAGACTGCGCGATTGAATTTGTTGACATATCGGACGATGACGGCATAAGAATCTACCAGAGAGGGCTTTGTTTCGTGCTTGTAAGAGCCGCTCAGGAAGTATTCCCCGATTCAAAAGCATATATAGACCACTCCTTAAGCAGAGGACTGTACTGTGAGATAAAAAACTCGCGCCCTATTTTAAAAGAAGGACTAAGACAGGTTGAAGAACGCATGCGTGAAATAATAGAAAATGACGAACCTTTCGTAAAAGAAAAGCTCGCGAAAAAAGACGCCGTTGAGCTCTTTGAAATGGAAGGCATGTCCGAAAAAGTCAGTCTTTTAAAGAACCTGAAGAAAGAATTTTTCTTTATTTACTACTGCGGCTGGCTCGTGGATTATTTTTACGGGTACATGCCACCGTCAACCGGGATATTAAAAACTTTTGAGCTTATGTACTACCCTCCCGGCCTTATACTGAGATTTCCCGAAAAATCAAACCCTCTTCTTCTTCCGGAATTTATTGACAATCCGAAACTTGCCAGTGTTTTCCATGAATACAAAGAATGGAGCCAGATCCTGGAAGTGCCCGACGTGGGGGCATTAAATAATATAATAGAATCAGGAGAAATAAACGACCTTATAAGGGTGGCGGAAGCCCTTCAGGAGAAAAAAATAGCACAGATAGCGGACATGGTAACAAAGAACATAAGAAGCCTGAGATTAGTGCTTATCGCCGGACCGTCAAGTTCGGGCAAAACCACTTTCGCGCAGAGGCTTGCCGTTCAATTAAGAGTGAACGGATTAAAGCCGGTAGCCATATCCCTTGATGATTATTTCGTAAACAGGGAAGATACCCCGCGCGATGAAGACGGCAATTTTGATTTTGAAAACATCAACGCCCTTGACCTTGAACTCTTTAATGATAACATAAACCGGTTGATATACGGGGAAGAGGTGGAAATCCCCAGATTTGATTTTACCGTCGGGAAAAGAAAGCCCCAGGGCAAAAAGCTTAAGATTACGCCCGAACACCTGCTTATAGTTGAAGGAATACACGGCCTTAACGAAAAACTTACCGAAAGCGTGTCTAAATCCAATAAATATAAAATTTACATAAGCGCATTAACACAGCTTAACCTTGACGAACACAACAGGATACCCACAACGGACTCGCGCCTCTTAAGAAGGATTGTAAGGGATTACCAGTTCAGGAACCACAGCGCTCTCGATACAATAAAAATGTGGCAGAGCGTAAGAAAAGGCGAAGACAAAAACATATTCCCCTTCCAGGAAGAAGCCGATGTAATGTTTAACTCCGCCCTTATATATGAACTGGCGGTTCTTAAGGATTTCGCCAAAACCCAGCTTGAGATGATAAACCAGAATCTGCCGGAATTCGCCGAGGCAAGGCGCCTTCTGACTTTCTTAGAATACTTCATAGGCGTAGGCACCGATGAGATACCCACCAACTCAATATTAAGGGAATTCATAGGCGCAACCTGCTTCTTTAAAACGGATTTATAATAGACAATTTTCCTTGTTTTTAAGGATTTTCTGTTTGAGTGGTAAATGTTAACATTTTGTTAACATTTTTGTAATATTTTGTTAATATACTTTTACTATAATATAAATAAGGGAAATGCTATTATTTGGGGGTTGTTATGTCCTATGAACAGAAACCTGTAAACGTAAAAGACGTTATGTATGATCTCTTCAGTGAAAAAGAAGTAAGGTACGATAAATACAGAGCGCTTGCCGAACATCTTTCAGATCCGGAGAAAATTAATTTTACCGAAAAAATACTTGCTAAAACATACGTAAATTCTCTTATCAGAACATTTAATATCCTCGCGGGCTGTAAGCACAGGTTATTCAGATCCGTTGAAAAAAACTCAACAAAAATAACTGATGCATGTAATGACCTTCTCGGTAAAGAAAAATACGCGGACGCTCTTGGTTTAATGTATTCTGCTTTAAAATATAATACGGGGCTTGATAAAAATTATAAGGTGATGGTTGATAATATAATTAAAAAAGACTCGCCAGAAAAGAAAGAAGCTTCTGAAATAAAAGAAAAAGAAGTTAGTAAAAATGAAACAGAAAAATCCATCTCTGAAGAATCTAAGAAAACAGACAGTTCTTTTAATTTAAAGAAATTCAATTCAGAACCTGCCTCCTTAAAAACCATTGATTCAAAAGAATTTGAGATCATAGAAGGAACTTATAAAAAATATAAAAGGTTTATGAAAAGCATCTGGGGAGTATATTTTGAGAAAAAAGATATAATAACCGGAAAGAAAAAGACAACAGACGTAAAAATAAAGATAGACGCTCACCCCGTAAAAGGAAAAGACGAAAACGGGGATTATATTGAATACAGGGCAACACGCACAGATACCGAAAAAGGGAGAAAAGGAATAATTAAGACAACAACAACTAAAAAAGTATTCAGAAAATATACCACCGGTGAAGTCGCATCAAAGGAAACACACCGTAAAACAATAGGCAGGAACTTCGTATCCGAAACTTTTGAAGAAAAACTTAAATAGATACTATATCATATCTTTTATCCAGGAAAGGTCGCCCTTTCCTTCTCTTATTATTCTGGGAATTTCTTCTGTTAAATCTATTATTGAGGAATATGCGGCGTATAAAAGACCTGTGTCAATCACGGCGTCAAGCCCGTGCCCGAAGCGCTCGTTAATATACCCCGGGTCCGAAAGTATATGGTCTTCGGCAACGCCCGCGCTTGTGTTTATTATGGGGTTCCCCAGTTTCTCAACAAGCTCAAGACAGATATCGTTATCGGGCACCCTTATACCTACTGTCTTTTTAGGATGCATAAGTATTCTCGGGGTAAGTTTCGTGGAATTTAAAATAAAGGTGTAGGGGCCGGGCAGAAGTTCTTTCATTATCTTGTAGGCGTTATTGGAAAGCATCGCGTATTTCGCAACCTGCCCTATATCAGAGCATATGAATGTAAGAGGTTTATTTTTTTTGAAATTCTTAAGCGTGTATATCTTCTCTATGGCCTGATGTGAATGTATGTCGCACCCGATACCGTAAACGGTATCGGTGGGATAGCATATCACCCCGCCTTTTTTTAACATATCAACGGCGATATTTATAAGCTTTTCTTTCGGATAATCTTTATCAAAATAGAGCATAATATTTATTATAACTTTTACAAGATAAAAGTCAAAAATTATTATTATTGAATTATTCCCTTAAGACAAAGGTAAATAAGTAAATTATATAGAATCTTTTATATAATTTATATGAATGAAAAACAGAAAAAAACCTTAAAAATAATGCTTTTGATTCTTCTCGTTTTCATATTCCTTTTTAACTCATATTTTTTAATACCCGGAAAATACAGGAAAACCGCGGAAAAATACTTAGAATCGGCCGTTTACTTTCCTTCCGACCTCTTAAGTTTTTACGGCAAAACAATCGTGGTATTCGCGCCCCACTGCGATGACGAAGTGCTGGGATGCGGCGGACTTATTAAAAAAGCGGTATCGGCCGGCGCAAAAGTGCACATTGTTCTTATTACAAACGGGGAAGGTTTTAAATACGCCGTTGAAGCTAAATTTTTAAAAGTTACGCCGAGCGTTGAAAATTATATTGATTTCGCCCGTATAAGACAGAAAGAGAGCCTTTCCGCGTTAAAACATCTGGGGATTGACCCGAAAAATATTTTCTTTCTCGGGTATCCTGACAGGGGCATAGCAAGAATGTGGGAGACAAACTGGGGTAGGGATAACCCGTTTTACTCACCTTATACAAAAAACTACTCATCGCTTTATGAAAACAGCTTCACAAAAAACACCCCTTACTCAGGGGAGGCGCTTTTTTCCGATATAGAAAAAATACTTAAAATCACGGGTCCGGATATTATCTATATACCGCATACCATGGATGCACATCCCGATCACTGGGCCGCAAACTGCTTTATAACCGCCGCGGTTGAGAAAGAAAAGCATGGCAAAAAACCGCGGGTGCTGGCTTACCTCGTGCACAGAGGAAATTGGCCTTATCCTTCCGGAATACACACGTCTCTTGCCTTAATACCTCCAAAAATCCTGCAGAAAACAGGCACCCAGTGGGAGATACTCCCCCTCGGGGAACTGGTTGCCCGAGAAAAACTTGCCGCTATAAAAGAATACAAAACACAGCTTCTCTTTATGAAAAACTACCTTTTTTCCTTCGCGAGAAAAAACGAGGTTTTCGGCGCCTATCCCGGAGTTAAAATTAAAAACATGGAAACAAACATGACAGGGGAAATTGTAATAAAAAACCCTTCAGGCGATACAATGAAAAAAAAGACGGAGAAAGACTGCGCCATTGATAAAATATGCGCTTATAAATATAACGGAAACTTGTATATAACCGTTAAAACGGTAAAAAACATCTCCGGAAAAACAAGGATAACTTTGTTTTTGACCCTGTTTTACGGTGAGAATAAATTAAAAAGGAAAGAAATAACTTATGACTGCGGTATGCGAGAGAATAATGACGCGCTTAAAAGATTTACCGTGCTACGCAATAAAAATATGGCAACCTTTATAATCCCCCTTAAACAGATAAATAACCCCCGGAAAATATTTCTGGGGGCTAAGTCCTACAACGGCAAAAGCTTGGTTGACCGCACATCTTACAGGATGCTTATTCTGGAATAAAATTTATTTTACTTTTTTTAATCCTTTATCCAGTCTAATATCTTTCATTTTTTCTTCCTTCTCCAGCTTTTCCATTATCTTTTTTGTGTCCCTTGCTATAACGAGCTCTTCGTTTGTGGGTATCACAAACACATTTACCTTGCCCGAGCTTATTAAGATATCATTCTTCTCGTTAAGCTTTTCATCCAGCTTAACACCCATAAATTCCAGGCCTTTTAATGTAAGGGTTCTGGTAATGGGCGATTTTTCGCCAACCCCTGCGGTAAATACTATTGCGTCCACGCCTCCCATAATAGCCGCGTACGCCCCTATATATTTCTGTATGCGGTGGCAGTATACCTCAAAAGCCACCTTGTGATGCGGGGTTCCTTCAAAATACCCTTCTTCTATCTCTCTCATATCATTTGTAATCCCGCTTATGCCCTTGACTCCGCTTTTTTTGTTTAATACATCATCCATTTCGGCAGTGGTAAGCTTTTCGGAATCCATGATATAAAGGACAAGAGCCGGATCTATATCACCGCAGCGCGTGCCCATCACAAGGCCTTCTAATGGAGTAAAGCCCATTGATGTATCTATTGATATGCCGTTTTTAACCGCTGCCATTGACGCGCCGTTGCCAAGGTGGCAGGTAATTATCTTGCACTGGTTATAATGTTTATTCATAAGCTCTGCCGCTTTATGGGATACATAATGATGGGAAGTACCGTGGAACCCGAATCTTCTCACGCCCAGCTTTGTATAATATTCATAAGGAAGCGCGTAAAGATAAGATTCTACCGGCATCTTTGAGTGAAAAGCCGTGTCAAAAACAGCGACATTGGGAACATCGGGCATAAGCTCCTTACAGACTTCTATGCCCTTTAAATTATGCGGGTTGTGAAGGGGCGCAAATTTTATACAGTTTTTTATCTCTTTTATAACTTCATTGTTTACATATACCGAATCGGTAAATTTTTCACCGCCGTGAACCACCCTGTGGCCTATGCCTGAAAGTTCTTTTTTATCTTTTATGACACCGTACGATTTATTCGATATTGTCTCAAACACAAGGTTTATCGCTTTGTCGTGATCAAGTCTGCCGACTTCTTTTTTCATCCTATCTTTACCTGCCGGGTGATATCTTAAAACAGCGCTCTCCTGGCCTATGCATTCAATAAGACCCACAGCCAGAGAGCTCTCGGTTTTATAACTAAACACCTGAAACTTAACAGATGAACTCCCGCAGTTTAAAACAAGTATTTTCATAACAGCCTCCGTTTTTAATTAAGAACGACGGTATCCCTGTATTCCGGAATATTAACTTCCCATTTATATTTTTTCTCTATTTTTTCTTTTAAAGATTCTATCGCCTTTTCTTCGCCGTGCACAAGAAAAACCTTTGAAGGGTCGGATTCAAGATTAAAGAGCCAGTATAATATCTCTTCATAATCCGCATGGGCGGAGAAGCCGTTTATGACTTTTATCTTTGCTTCCACCGGGAAAATCCGGCCGAATATCTTTATATTCTTCTCCCCCTCTAAAATTCTTCTCCCGCGGGTTCCCTCGGCCTGATACCCGCTGAAAAGTATCGTGTTTTTAGGGTCGCTTATGCGGTGAACAAGGTGATGCAGTATCCTGCCTCCCGTGCACATCCCGTCAGCGGATATAATAATATTCCCCGCGCCTAATTTATTCAGTTTTTTGGACTCTTCGTGCTTTCTCACGTAATGAAGGTTGTGGCAGAGTATGGGGGACTGCCCTTTATCTTCAAGCTTCTGCGTTTCTATATCATGGTAGTTTTTATACTTTAAAAATATTTTGGTCGCATTAATCGCCATGGGAGAATCAATATACACATTTGTCTTTTTGCTGATCCTTCCGGTATCCTGAAGCCTTTTAATATAATAAAGGATGGCCTGGGTCCTGCCCACAGAGAACGCGGGTATTAACAGAACGCCTCCGGCCGAGAAGGTATCATTAATGACTTTTTCCAGTTCAAACTCGTTGCTTTCCGAAGAATGAAGCCGGTTCCCGTAAGTTGATTCCAGAACAAGATAATCCGCTTTATATACCGGTGAGGGATTTTTTAATATAGGCACCTGGTAATGGCCGAGGTCTCCCGAGAAAATAATCCTTCTTACTTTCCCGTCATATCTTAATATAATCTCAAGTATCGCCGAACCGAGGAGATGCCCGGCATCCAGAAACTTAACCTGTATATTATCGGAAATTTTGTATACCTGATTATAATTTCTCGGCACAAAATACTTAAGGGATTCTTCAGCGTCTCTTACGGTATACAGGGGCATGGCAACTTCATATTTTGAAAACCCCTTTTTGTTGGCGTAAGCGGCGTATTCTTCCTGCAGGTGCGCCGAATCAAGAAGAAGGATCTGACACAGGTCCACAGTGGGCTTTGTCGCCCATATCTGACCCTTAAATCCTTCTTTTGTGAATTTAGGTATATATCCCGTATGATCTATATGCGCGTGCGTAAGGATGCAGTAATCTATATCTGCGGGGTTAACGGGGAGTTTTTCCCAGTTCCTGCGCCTTAATTCCCTTAATCCCTGATACAAACCGCAGTCTATCAAAATATTAACACGCCCGTCGGTTAAATAAAACTTGGATCCTGTAACTGTTTTGGTAGCGCCTAAAAATTGTAATCTAAACATTTATCTCCTGAATAACTTTCTGGGCTATTTTTTTTGCCCCGCCCGGCGGGCCCATTCTCTCACGCCCTATTTTGGCCATATATTCGTATTTCGCGGGATTTTCTAAAATAGAAATTACTTCACCTGCAATCTTAACCGGATCTTTATCAACAACGCTTAAAGCGTCCCCTAAAAGCCCTTTTTGGCGAAGCCTGTACCACCCGAGATTGCCGTCCGGCGTCTTTTCGGAAAACGCGACAACGGGTTTTCCCAGCCCTACCGCCTGTTCGTTCGCCGTGCCGGCCTGGCCCATAATAATATGGGCCCTGGTTATTATATCCCCGAAAATACCCCGTGTAAGATACACTGTGGAATTTCCCTTTTTCAGCTCCCCGACAATGCCTTTTGTGTAATTTGTCGGAGTAAGCTCCCATCCCAGACTTATAGATGGCGCCACCATATCTCCCATATCAACCGAAGAAGCAAGCGCCGTGAAGTATTTTACATCCCAGTTAACTTTTTTGCCCAATACTTCAACCGCCTGAAGAATCATTGAAAAATCTTTATACACATCTTCGCGGCTCCCAGGAAGTATGCCCACGACAACCTGCGGGTACTGTGTTCCCATGTTGCAGTCAACAGGATTTATGCAGTCCATCATGACATTCCCCGCAAAAACCGCGTTAATGCCGTAATCCCGCAGATCCGAAGCTGTAACCTCATCCCTGGGAAAAACAGTATCGCAGTATTTTTTAAAAAGTTTTTTTTCTTTATCCGAATAAGGACAGAAATAATTTGATTTTGCCGTCCCCACAAAAATTTGTTTTCTTTTTGTAAAAAAAGAATTTAAAATAACCGGGTAAGAATCACCCACTGACAATGAAAGATCTGTTTTTGAACGTATTTTTAATATTGAATTTATCTGCCCGAATGTCAAGCCTATAAGCCCGGCTTTTACATCGTTAAAAAGCATCTTTGCGTGATTGGAAGGCACTAGCCCCCCGCTCGGCATAAGTTTGGTAGGACCGAGTTTTTTTACATCAACATTATTATAGGCATGCCCCTTGCCCACAAGGGGTAAGGCATATACGGTAATCCCCTGATCCGCTTTTTTAATCTCTGAAATTACTTGGGCGGCTATCTCGTCTTCGCCGTAGCCGTTGCTTAATACCAAAATATTCTTATCCATAAAACACCCTTATAATTTTATAAGTTCGGTGGTTTCTATATCAAATTTTTTACTTCCCGGTTCTTTGCCCTTTTCTTTTTTATATACATTTAAATTTATCTTTGTTATATACCTTCCGTGGCTGCCGGAATAAAAAATAAAGCTGTTCCCTGCCGCTACCGGCTCTTTTAGCGCTTTATGGTCATGCCCTCCTAAAAAGATAAGGCTCTCTTGAAGGCTTTCCGCGATCTTTATGCATCTTTCGTATTCAAGATGCATAAGCACGATTATAATGTCTGCTTTATCTTTTATCTCCTCGATTACATCTTTAAGAGATATTATATAATCCGTAAATTCAAATCCCGATAAGTTTTTCAAAAAAGAGCCCGGACCATACTGCCGGGGGGTTATCCCCGTTACGGCTATGTTTACCCCGTTTAAGTTCTTAATAATATACCGTTTTATAAGATTTTCATTTTTCAGGTCTTTCAGGTTGGCGGAAACAAAAGGCATTTCTGTCTGTTTTACCCTGTTTTTAAAAATACTTCTCAGGTAATGAAACTCCCTGTTTCCCACAGCCACCGCATCATAGCCCGCGTCACGCATTTTATCCAGTATATCTTCTCTTTTTTTAAAAACAGTTGAGCTTCCCCATATCGCGTCTCCGGAATCCAGAAGCAGGCTGTTCTGCCTGTTTATGGGGAGCTGTTCCAGATAAGGAAAAACCGCCCTCTCATTATGCAGATCGGTTGTGTGATAAATTAAAATCTTTTCACCTGCCATATCCCGTTCCATATCATCCCGACTATTGAGGCATCGCGGTTAATCATTAAAGCCATTATGATCATCATAGCGGCGATAATGGCCAGCGTGTGTATCTCAGCCTTAAAAATAACCTGCCAGTTAAAACGTCCCTGCAGTTCAAAATAAGGGCGCAGCGCGTTAGGTATAATTCTCGGGACCATTTTAGCGTATATAAGGTAGGGTTCCCCGAAGGTTTCGTATAAATATACTTCTTCCAGAGGAATTATGATGCCGTAAACTACCATATATCCCATAAGAAAGAGCATAAGCACGATAACTCTTTCTACGGACAGCATACCGCCTATGGCCATAAAATAAAAGCCAAGGGCTGTTACGCAGTTGCCCAGATACAGGGGATTTTTAATATAGGCGTAGGGGCCCGCCGTAACAAGCTGCGGGGCCATAAGCTCGCTTTCCCTCGTGGTTGAGCCCGCGTACCCGACACCCCAGATACGCAGAAATTCGCCCCCGAAAACAAAGATAAGTCCGAACAAAAACGAATACAGCGTGGGACGCGCGATAAAAAGCACAAAAACAGCCAGAGGCGCGAGAATCCAACCGCGCCATCCGAAAACAAACTCCCTGAAAGGCGTGCGTATTTTATGCGCATTGGCAAATAAATTTACGCTTGAATCAAGCGAACTTAATATAAGTTCGGCTATCTTCGTTGAAGCATCATGCTTGCCTTTAGTCACCTCAATTAATTCGTGGCTCATTTTTTCCCTTACATCATCATTCTTTAAAAGCTCCGCGGCCACATTCGTAACTTCTTCAGCTTTCTGTTCCACAATAACTTCAGGCACAATTTCTTTATCGGCAATCTGGTTTGGAAGCGCCGTAAATTTAATTCTCTTTAGTATCCAGTAAAGAAGCTTCTTCCTGAAAAAGGAGCCCATCGGAAGCGAACCCAGAAAGCCGGTAAGCCCGCCGCGCGGTATTTTCGCGCGCCATGTTGATGAAACAATCATGGGTTTTCCGAGCGCGGCCACTTCAGCGGTATTGGTGCCAGGTATGGTAAGCACAAGGTCGGATAAATTAATCACATCATACTGCATGCCCTGGAGCACCCTTACCTTAAGGCCTTTCTCCGTTTTTATAAACAACGAGCCGTTATTGGTTATAAGCTCGGCTTTTGTGCCCTCCAGCCCGCTGCCGGAAGGAGTAAGGCATTTTTCAAGATCTTTTAAAGATAAAAACGGTGATACGCCGAGTAAAAACTGTATGTTGCTGAAACGGTCTTTCAGCTCTTCCGCCACTTTTAAATAGTAAGGAAGGCTTTCTTTCACATGATAGAACCTGCTGCCCGGAAGTATGCCGACAGTATGAGAAGTCTCTTCTATGCCCCACTGTTTGCTCACAGCCAGCTTATCAAGGGTGGGCTTTGCCTGTTCAACCATTAGATTCCCGACAACCACAATCCTGTCTTTTTTAAACCCCAAATCTGCCATCTCCTGGGCTATTGCCTCATCCTGCACGCCGAGGTAATCAAAATATTTATTCCATTTTGACGCTTTTACCGAATATGCGACCGAAGGATACCTGAGCCTTCTGGAGACTATAAGAGCGTGCCAGAAATCCCCGCCCAGAAAAACCACGCTCCCGAAAGCGGCGGGAGAATATTTTTTAAGCCTGAAACCGAAAAGAAACTGTACAAACTCTTTAGGATTTATAACAACATCAACACCGTCAATGGCTTTGGCAATTTCTTCTTCTTTACCGCTCGCGTAAGGACACGGTACAAGCATAACAATTATGCGTATCTCCGGACGACTTAATTTTAACTTTGCAATTGTTATTCTCACCCATGAAGAAAGCTCTCCCGGACTGTTTGTTATTATAACTATATCTTTTTTCTTATCATCAACTTTAAGCATATTACTCCTCAACTTTATTAATAATATCGCGGATGAGCCCGGCAACTTTATTAATTACGCCGCCGGATTCAAAATTTTCTTTAATTCTTCGTAAATCGCAGAGCATATCCCTTCTGGCGGGACTTTCTTTAATAAGCTCGCGCGCAAGCACGCTTATCCTGCGCGGACTTATGTCTTTTTGAATAAATTCAGGAACGACTTCTTTTCCCAGAATAATATTAGGCAGAGAAATATGCTTAAGGTACGGGAATAATATCTTTGCCGCCGTATAATCAAACCAGTTTAACCTGTATAAGACTATCATGGGGGTTAAAAAATACGCGGCCTCAAGAGTCGCTGTCCCGCTTGAAGTTATAATAAGATCGGATGCCTGCATTACATCATAAGCGGACCGGGTAACCCGTACAGGAAAGCCTGTCTTTGCCCTTGTTAAGTAATCCCTTATAATCTTCTCTATATGGGGCGATGAAGCCGGTATCATAAAGAAGGTCTCCGGGTCTTTCTCGTGAATCAGCATGGAAGTCTCTATCATACTGCCCAGAAGGAGCCTGACTTCATGAGCCCTGCTGCCGGGAAGAAGCCCTATAACCTTATCTTCTTTTATCCTGTACTCTTTTTTTATGCTGTGTTTATCCCTGCGCGCATCCTCTATTGCGTCAACTATTGGGTGGCCGAAATAATAAACTTTTTTTCCTGCTTTTTCATACATATTTTTAGTATGTTCAAAAACAGGTACGACATAATCAAAGAACCGGGCGTAACGGCGGGTTTTATCAAGATTTTCTTTCCTCCATGCGGAAGGCGGAAAATAATACATCATCTTGATGTTGTGTTTTTTAACATACTCCGCTATGCGCACATTTATTGCGGGCGAATCTATTAAAATCAAAAGATCGGGCTTGAATTTCACTATATCTTTTTTAAGCTTATCCACCTTAAACCACAGGTAGGGAACTTTCTTAACGGCTTCCCATATGCCTATAACTCCCCATGAAGAAGTATCCGTAAAATGTTCAAGCTCCTCGGATTTTAAACTGTGTCCGCCGGCTCCAAGAAACACAATATTATTATCCATCTGCTTCAGTTTCTTTACCAGTAATGAAGAATGCAGATCTCCAGAGGATTCAAACGAAGTTATGGCTATTTTTTTGTTCATAAAAAATTACAGGGCCGGTTTTGTGAAATTCAAAATTGAAATTCTCAAAACTGGCCCCGGTACTCCATTATTTTCCGACTATTCCCAGCCTTGACGGATTATTTAAAAAATCTACCAAATGGCGGACTTCTTTGTCTGAATTAAGATTGCTGTTAATTTCATCAACAGCCTGACCTATATTGAGTTTGGAATCCATAATATATTTGTACGCTTTTTTAAGCTCTTTTCTTCCTTTTTCGTCAATGCCTTTACGCGCCAATCCCCTGTAGTTTATACCGTAAAGTTTGATAGGCTGGCCGTCAGCGATTGAAAAAGGAGGCACGTCTTTTACTACCTTGGAAAAACCGCCTACCATTGCCATCTTGCCTATTTTGGCAAACTGGTGGATACCCGTCATACCGCCTATAACGGCATGATCTTCCACTTCAACATGACCGGAAAGCCCTGTTGAATTGGCGATTACTATGCCGCTGCCGAGCACGCAGTTGTGTGCCACGTGCACAAAAGCCATAAGCATATTATCGTTTCCGATAACTGTCTTTCCGCCTTCGTCCGCGGCCCTGTGAACGGTTATGAATTCGCGCAGTATATTATTGTCGCCTATCTCAACATAGCTTTCAAAATCCTTGTATTTTAAATCCTGGGGGGGAGCGCCTATAACGGATGAGACCCCTATCTTGTTGTTACTGCCTATTTTAGTCCATCCCTCTATAACACAGTGAGAAGCTATTTTGGTATTATCGCCTATTATGACATTTTTCCCGATTATGGAATAAGGGCCTACCTCTACTCCCTTGCCTAATTTGGCCCCTTGATCAATGATAGCCGTAGGGTGTATCACTTGCTTCACCTCAATTTTTTGTCATGGCCAGATATTCTTCAGCAAGCTCTCTGTTGCGTTTTACCGTTTTCATGGAGCTTACAATCTGCATGGCCAGCTCCAGCGCGCGTTTGCCGTCTTCCCCCGAAACCATGGGGGTTTTATGCTGTGACACGCATTCTATGAAATGAGCCAGCTCCAGGCGCAGAGGTTCGTCTTTCTCAACATATATATGCTCAAATGTATTGGGTTTGCCGTTCATGGGCGGTTTCATTAAAGTTACCGCCTGGTTTATAAAATCAAGAAGCAGGGTCCTGCCGTTCTCAATAACCTTCATCTGCCTTAGCTTCTCACCGCTTACCCTGGAGGATAAAAGCTGGGCGACACAGCCGTTTTTAAATGTGATCTTCACTATCGCCAGATCCTCAAAATCAGAGTATACGGATATCCCTGTTGCCTGAATCTCCTTAATATCCGATTTAACAATATTAAGAAGTATATCAAGATCATGAACCATTAAATCCCAGACAATGCCCACGTCTAAATTCCTGTTTGTGGGGAAAGACATTCTCTGGGCTTCAATAAATAAAGGTTCGTTTATAAGTTTTTTAAACATCAGCATCGCGGGATTAAACCTCTCCAGGTGGCCTACCTGCAGAATCATGTCTTTGCCGTTTGCCATATCTATTAATTCTTTGGCCTGACTCAAATCGGTTGTTATAGGTTTTTCAATCATTACATGTATATTTCTGCTTAAAAAATCTTTGGCAATCTGATGGTGAAGATTTGTCGGAACTGCAATATTGACGGCGTCTACTTTTGCAAAAAGATCCTTATAATCAACGTAATAATCGGTCTGCAGCTTTCTCGCGACTCCTTCGCCGAGATCTTTCTGAATATCAACAAGGCCGGTCAGCTCAACATTTTCCATTTCCGAATATATTCTGGCGTGGTGCCTGCCCATGTTGCCTACACCTATAACACCAACTCTGATTTTATTACTCAAAGCGTTCACCTCTGCTTAAACAGCGTATTTTTCCCGTATATTGTGATTATTATCTTACAAAAGATATCTTATGTCAATATTAAAATATATTATTATATCTCTTATTTTTCCACCACGAGGGCAAACATAAGTTCGCCTTCAGCCACCACCTTGTCTTCCACTTTAGCGATGACTTTAACCTTGCCCATCTGGTTGCTTCTTAAGCTGATAACATCGGCCTCAATTAAAAGCTGGTCTCCCGGAACAACGGCTTTTCTGAATTTTACCTTGTCTATCCCGGCAAAGAAAGGGGTTATTTTTTTGTCTCTGCGCCCGTTTAAAAGCATAATGCCGCCCACCTGGGCCATTGCCTCAATAATTAAAACACCCGGCATAATCGGATTCCCGGGGAAATGACCGTTAAAGAACGGCTCGTTTATCGTTACGTTTTTTATCCCGACAGACCTTTTATCGTTCTCAAGCTCAAGAATCCTGTCCACCAGCAAAAACGGATAACGGTGCGGTAAAATACCGAATATCTCTTTAATATTAATGTCAGCCACTGTACCCTCCTTAACCACAGGCAGTCTTTTGATAAAATCAATATCCAGACTATGGCTGGATTTATAAGCGTAAATATGCGCCTTAAGCGGTTTTCCCAAAACGGCCAGATCTCCGATAAGGTCCAGTCCTTTATGGCGGACAATCTCGTCATCAAAACGGAGTTTGGTCATTATACTATCCTGTTTTATAACCACTGCGTTATCAAGAGAGCCGCCAAGAGCCAGATTTCTTTCCTTTAAGCTCTCTACTTCCTCCCAGAAACCAAAAGTTCTCGCGGGAGCAACTTCGGAAAGAAAATCATTTTTTTCCTTAATAAAATCAAAACTCTGGGCACCTACCATGGGATGGTTAAAATTTACCAGAGTTGTAATTTTCAGTTCATCCGCGGGATGAGCGGTTATGAAAGAGTCGCCCTTTTTAAACGAGAACGGCTCTTTTATTATAAGATAGGATTTATCGGCGTTCTGTTCAAGCAGATGAGATTTTATCTCGGCGGCAAAAGGAAGAGCACTCCCGTCTAAAGCCGGTATTTCTTCGCCGCTTACCTCTATAAGCAGGTTATCAACCCCGTAAGCGTAAAGCGCCGCCAGAAGATGTTCCACCGTCCTGACATTACAGTTTTTTGTTCCTACGGATACGGAACGAACTGTAGACAATACACCAGCCGGACACAATTCAATCTCGGGCGTTCCTGGAAGATCTACACGTTTAAATTTAATGCCGTAATTTTCTTCCCTGGGAATCAATCTGACTTTTACCTCTGTACCCGAGTGAAGGCCTATGCCGGAAAATTCCAGTTCTTGTTTTAATGTTTTCTGCTTCATTTTAAACCGTTATTTATTTTGTTTTGATTAGATTGACTTATTTTGCCTTATTTTCAAGTTCTTCTATTCTTTTATTAAAACTTTCAATGGTTTTAGAGAGGGATGTCATATATGACTGCATTTTTAATTCTTCCCTGTGGCTCTTTGCGGGGAAACCGCTTACCATGCTTTTGGGTTTTATCTCTTTTGTAACACCGGCGCGTCCGAGCACCATTGTGTCATGCCCTATCTTCACGTGATCGGATACCCCCACCTGGGCCGCCAGTATAACCCGGTCTCCGACTTTGGAAGATCCTGCTACACCGGTCATGGCAACGATTATACAATCTTCACCTATCTCAACATTATGTGCTATATGAACAAGGTTGTCTATCTTAGTGCCCCTGCCTATCCTGGTAGCGCCTGTTGTGGCTCTGTCCACGCAGGTATTTGAACCGATCTCCGCCTCATCTCCTATATGCACGGTGCCGAGCTGGGGTATCTTAAAATTCTTAGCGCCTTCCTTAACATAGCCGAAGCCTTCGGAACCTATTACCGCGCCGCTGTATATGATCACACTGCGCCCCATAAAAACCCTGTCAAATATGACAGCATTGGGATAGATTACCGTTCCTGCGCCTATTTCAGCGCCTTCACCTATATAAACACCGGCATGAATCTGAACATTATCACCGATAACGGCGCCCTTATTAATCACCGCGTTCGGACCCACGGCAACATCTTTGCCGAGCCGCGCTTCAGGGTCTATAACCGCCTTCTCGTGTATGCCGTTAAGAGGCGTTTTTACTTCAAACAAACCCAAAACTTTCGCAAACGCAAGCTTTGGATCGCCGGCAACAAGAAGGGTCTTGCCCCTAATGTCAGTATATTTAATTTTATTGCTCGCGATAATAACGCCTGCCGTGGAGTTTAAGGCCTTCTCAAAATTTCTCGTATCCGCCGCCCAGATGATGGAACTCGGACCGGAAATTTCCACATCATCGCCTTTTAATTCGGCTTTTATTTCCCGCGCTATTTCGCTTGCTTTAAAAGACATTTCAATACCTTTACTGCAGTTTATTTTTAATTTCATCGGTTATATCTATTCCGCCGTATTCCACGGCAAAATCCACCACTACAATATTCAGTTTCTTTTTCTTCGCGATTTGCGCAACCACTTCTTCAAGCTTTTCATCAAGAGCGTTGCCTTTTTCCTTCCATTTTTCGTTCATCTGCTCAATAACCGCCTTTTGTTTGTCCGTTATCTTAGACGGGTCTTTGGGCAGTTTGCCGAGCAGAAGATCGCTCTCAACCTGGTACTCGCTCATCAAGTCCCTGTATTCCGCCCAGTTGGCAAGAAGCTTATACCTGTTAATAATGCCTGTTTTTAAATTTGCCGGCTTACACCCGGTGACAGAAATAATAATCCCCATACATATAAACAACACTGCCGCGACTATAACTATTTTTTTCATACGTCCTCCTTATTCCATTTCCATAACCTGTTTGGTCAGATCAACAGCATCTATATCCAGAATATATTCTCCTACAACATAAGATATATTCTCCGGTATTGCGGCTTTTCCGACCTTCTGGCTTATACTGCTTATAATCTCGTCGTAAAGACGGTCCCTCTGCTCTTCAAGTATTTCAATCTGTTTTTCCAGTTCTTTCCTTCTTTCGTCAGAAAGCTTGTCCAGAGATTCTTTTTTATCCATGGCCTTTTCTACAAGCTCTTTTTCCTGCTTTTCAAGCTTTTTCTGCAGTTCAATCCTTTTGTCCTCAAACTGTTTCTCATATTTAGCGGAAAGCTCTTCAACCTGTTTCTGGTACGCTACTCTTTTTTCTTCCAGTTTCTGCTTGGCATATTTATACTGGGGTGATGAGAGTTCTTTCTTGCTGGAATATTTCTCATAAAGCCCTTTTCCTTTTATCTGGGCCATAACGTCTTTTTCAAGATCCTCGTTATACCGGGCAACTTCCCGCTCTATTTCATTAACTCTTTTCAGCTTATATTCTTCAAACTTTTTATCAAGCTGGAGCTGTTTAATTTCCGCAAGGTGCGATTCTCTCGCGTTCAGAGCTTTAAGCTGATTGATCACTTCTTCCCTTTCCTCGGGCGTTACAGCGTTGTCGCGTTTAAAAACCAGGTTGATTTTTTCATTCTGATTTTTAAGCTGTATTTCCCTCTCGTAAGCGGAAAGTTCCTGGCGCTGTTTCTCTTTAATACCCCTTAGCTCCTCAGTTAATTTTTTCTGCAGTTCAAGGCGCTTTGCCGCAACCTGTTTTTCCTTAAACGCAATTAAGTCCTTGACAAACTGGTCCAGGCTCTGCTGGAGCGTCTGGGATGTAACTTTTTTGGGCGGGGCCAGAAGTTCTTCGGGGCTCGGTCCCTGCGATTGAAGTATTTTTATCTGCTCAACTATCTGGTTTTTTTCTGCTTCCATCTGCGAACCAAGCTCGGCCTGTTCTTTCTGCAGTCTCTTCTGTATCTGGAGCAGCTCTTCACCGAGCTGCTGGGCCGCCTGCTGCTGCTTTTTCTCCATCATAACGGCCACGCTCTTTAAGGGGTCAAGCTCCATATCCAGCTGTTCCTGCAGGCCCATAAGCTGTTCGTTAAGCTTTACAAGCTTATCATAATCAGGATGGGCTTCTATAAGCTTATCCAGTTCAACCACGCCGAATTTACCGTAAGGCATATCCGCGCTGTTAACGGGGGTTTTAAATATGAAGAAACTGGCGGCAAATACAATGCCGACAAGCACCGTTACTGTTATCGCATATTTTAAAAATCTCATATTAACACGATCCCTCTATAATCAAACTTTTATTTCTCGGTCTGGGCCCTGAATTCCTTAACTACTTCTTCGGTCACATTGACGCCGCCGAACATTATGCTGTTCTTGCTTAAAATAAGGCTTAATCCCTTATTTTTTGATATCTGCTCAACGACTTTGATAACGGTATCGTTTACTGGAGAATATATTTCCGCTCTTTTCTTGTAAAAATCCATCTCATACTGCCTTGTAAGTTTTTCCCTTTCCTTGCTTCCAAGCTTCTTGATCTGCGCTTCAATCTGGCCCTGCAGGCCTTTATAGTAAGCGGCAAGCTTCTCGTCCGCGTCACGGAACGCTTTTAACCTTCTTATAACTTCCTGATCAAAATATCCCACGGGTGAATTAAATTTCGCAGGAAGAGAGCTTAATTTTAATTCTTTCTCGCTGCCGACCATTTTAATAACATCATCTGTTATGTCTTTAATCCCGTAAACGGATATCTTTTTGTCAACGACCACGCTCATACCGCTCTTGCCTGCCACGACTTCTATCGCGGCCTCAACTCTTTCTTTCAGCGGATTTAAAAGAACTGCTCTTTTCTGCTCAAGCTGCTGCTGGTATGTTATAAGGAGCTCGCTCTGCTTGGCTTTTGACAGGTCTTTTGCTTTTTTGTTGTACAGATCGTAAACTTCTTTAGCGAAAGTTTCATACTGTTTTAACGCGCCGGCAAATTTTTCAGACGCGAATATTTTATCCTGATCAACACAGCCCACCTGTGCCGCCGGATTTGATAAGCTTCCTATAAGAAACTTCACACCGAAAATAATACCTACAATTACCAGAACTATTACTGCTGCAGTAATAAACTTTTTCATGATTTAAACCTCCTTGTTTTTACTAAAACGACTGTCCCATGCCGATTGAGAACCTGCCTTTACCGCCGCCCCTTACGGCATAGTCTATCCTTATAACGCCTACTGCCAGGCCGATCTTCTGGAAGACAAGCCTTAAACCAACGCCTACGTCCTTGCGCAGGGTTGAATCCTGTCCCGGCGACCATGCGTTGCCCGCATCGGCAAAAACCGCGGCCTTTAAAAGATCTATCTTGCCCACTGGGAACCTGTACTCGGCGTTCGCAAGAAGCATCCTTGAGCCGAATATTGAGTTATCCTCGTAAGCTCTTAAAGTATCAACACCGCCTATGTAAAAATACTCCATTGCCGGGGGTATTCCCGATATCGCCCCTCCCCACAACCTTAAAGCTATGCTTCTTTCTTTTTTAAGTGGGAAATATCTTCTTATTTCGGCCTGATACTTGCTGAAGTTATAAGAACCCTTTAGTGAATTTCCGGCCACCATGCCGGATGTATTTATATAATAACCCTTATAGGGATTAAATACGTCATCTCTTGTGTCATATATGCCGGTAAGGGATACCGCGTTTAAAGAACCGCTGCCCATGGCTATCGGCGTATATTCCGACGCCGCGCTTTTGTTCATAGCTATGGTTTCCCTTCTTAATCCTATAATGCCGCGAAGGTCAAGACCCAGCCATCTTCCGTAAGAGACTGTGCCGCCTCCCCTGTGATCGTCATAATAGGAGTACAGGACAGGTTCGGTATCGTATATGGGCTGTCTCAGTTCCCTGTAAGTACTGTTGAAAACCGAGAAACCTATCTGATCGGCGCGCTTGTTAATCGCCGGCGAATAATAAGATACTGCCCATGAATCTATATTGAAGCCCCTCTGCCAGCTTGTTGATATACTCTGGCCGTTTCCTCCCAGATTCCTCATATTGGCGGTAACCCCGCCCGTTAAGCCGCTTCTGGATGTCGCGCTAACGCCGCCGCCGCCGTAGCCCACGCCGAAGGTAAAGAAGTTATACTTCTTTGGCTCTTTAACTTTCCATATGACTATATATTTGTCGGGAGCCGAACCCTGCTCTGTTTCTATCTCTATATTGTCAAAAAGCTGCAGGTCCTGGAGATGCCTGTGATCTCTCATTATGCTTTCACTGCGCAGGAACATTCCCTGCTTCATCTTTAATATGCGCATAATGAAATATGTTTTGGTTTTTACATTGCCGGTTACTTCCACTTTTTCAACGGTAACTTCCGCAACATCAATATTTACAATCCCCTTGTCATAATCTATCTGCGGCTGCTGTATGTTGGCAAAATAGTCTTTCTCTTTGTAAAAATCTAAAAGATTCGTAAGATCTTTTGATAGAACTTTTTTATTAAAAAGCTCCCCTGGCTTTAAATTTATTATCTTTTTCAGCTTTTCTTCGGAATAGGTTTTATTGCCGGTTATGTTTACTTCCGTTATCATCATCGCTTCTCTTATGTCTATCTTTATCTCGCCTTCAGGGGTCCATATTATATCCTTAATATGGTTCGGGAGCCAGTAGCCGAGATCTTCATTATAATAATTTCTTATCACCGCAAGGTCGCCGCTTAAAACTTTATTGTTAAGAATCTTACCGATCTTGGTTTCCATAAGAGCCAGAAGTTTATCAGTAGTAACTATTTTATTACCGGTTATTTCTATCTCTTTAACTATCGGATTTTCCAGAACCGTGAATACCACCTTTACGCCGTCGTCAAAAGGAACTTCCGAGTAATTTACGTCGGAGAAGTATCCCATATCCAGGATGGCGCGCCTGTCCCTTATAAGTTTGGGCTCTAGAACAGGATCGCCCGTTTTGGTTATTAAAACATTTTTTATTTCATCTGCGGGAATTGCATTATTTCCCTCTATAACAACCGCGGTTACAAGTTTAGGTTTCTCGCTTACCACATCTTCCGGAAGAGGAAGCCCCTCATAAGGGATCTCTTCTACGGTTTCTTCTTTATCGGTATCTTCCATGGATGCGGGAAGCTCTTCTTCCGTATGCACCGGCTGGGGAACGGCAGGCTTTTTGTCCTTGTTATCCTCGGCCAAAACAGCGCTTGTTATTAACGCGATAACAGCCAGAAGAAGTATCAATATAATTATTTTTGATCTGCCGTATAATAATTTATTCATCTTTATGCTCCTTGATTATGTAAAAGTTTGCCGTTATATTGCATGTGTAGCAAAAAAGTCTTTTATCTTTCTATAAGTTATACCACAATCCTCTTAATATATCAATATCTAATATATTATAATAAATTAGCACTGTTTTAGTACTGGTAGGTGGCCTTTATCCCGTAAAAATAGTTACCGAACTGGTCATTCTCAACCATAAGCATTGTCCTTCTCTGGAGCTTGTATTCCATGCCCCATATCTCATTCATTATGCCCTGCATGCCGTAAACTCTTGTATAGGTCATGAAGAACTTATCATCACTGCCTATGGCTTTGGCTATTTTTACAGACCATATACCCGGTCCGCCGTAATCAAACCCTACATCCCCCGATAATATATTCTGGCTTATTGACTGTATAAGCGGCTGGAGAACGCTCATCTGGAGAGCGCTGTACATATACTTTGAGAACAATCCCTGGTTTCCGGCAAGCGGCACGCTGGGCAGAATTTTAGACGCCAGAAGCGCGACAATCTGGTCCTCTGAAAGCGGCGGATCCGAAGTAAAGGCGCTTACCGGTCTGTCAATACTGCCGCTTAATTCCACGAATATGTCCACATCGCTCACGGTTGTACGGGCTTCAAGATCAATCTTGGGCATCATGTCTTCCCTGCCGTCAAAAAACGCCATGCCGTCTATAATCTTAAAAGACGTGTTATAGAAATTAATACTGCCCTGGGAGAAATTAATCTGCCCTTTTAAAGTGGGCTTTGCGTCCCGCCCCCTTATCTCTAAAAGGCCCGTACTCTTAAAATGTGTGCTTAAAACGTTTGACTGGCTGTTAAGCCATACATTATCAAGTATAAGGTCCAAGTTGTATGCCGTTGAATCCAGCTCGGCAGGGGCTTTCTTTCCGGGCTTCTCGCCCATTTTCTTGGCAACATTGGCAAGCTCTAAAAGATTAAGGTTCCCGCCTATGGCCTTTAACATGCCCGCTAATTTCTTGTCATGCGAAGGACCCTTAAGACTTATATCCCCGTCCAGTTCGCCGCTGTAGTATTTGGCGGAATAAATTTTTAAACTGCTTAACTTTAAATTTAAATCGTATTCTTCCGGCAGGAACCCCTCAAAAGATATATCCCCGCTTAAATTAAAGCTCCCGCCGCCCATCTTAGCGCCGAATTCATCAAACCGGAGCCGGTCATCAACAAAAGTTATTTTTATGTCTATATCCTCCATGGGGGTATCAACCTGGTTAAATTTAATATAGCCGTTTTTAACCGTTACGTTGCCGTGCATCTCTATATCGTAAATAGGGCCGGAAAATTTAATCTCGCCGTTTATGGGTCCGGTGGAAGTTTCAACAATGTCGCCCAAAAGATTTAATATACTTAAATCTTTCTCCGAAAACTTAACATTAAACTCAAGCGGGGCTGATGTATAAAACTCACCCCTCTGTATAACTATTGGCATATTTCCGTAAGCTTTTATCTGGTGCTTGCCCTTTAAAACCTTCCAGTCTTTAAACTGCAGCATACCGTCCGCCCCGGTTATAATCCCGCTGAATTCGTCAAACCCGAACCCGTCAAAACTGCCCTTATATAATCTAAAACCGCCTTCTATATCAGGCGATAAACAGCTGTTGCTGGCGGCAAAAACAGAGTTCAGCATTCCGGATATTCTGTGGCCTCCCGGGAGAAACGGGTTTAAAAAACCTACATCAAGGTTATTTGTGTTTAATTTAATCTCTATATTTCCAGCGGTATTTATCGTACCTGAAGCTTTCGCCCACCCGGCGCTCTGCGTAAGCACGACATCATTTATTGTCCAGTTTTTATCTTCAAGCCCAAGGTCCACTTTCAACGAATCAATCTTGGTTTTATCAAAAAGGCCGTCCTTTAAACTGCCCCTTAAAACAAGCTTGGGATTGGCAAGAACTCCTCCAAGCATCATATATGAATCTATAGTGCCGTTTAACCTGTCTTTCAAGCCGGACTTCATAAGGGCAAGAATAGTAGAAAGACTGCCCGAGACTGAGGTAAGCTCAAGGTCAAACACCGGCTGCTTGTCTTCCGGAGCGCCGAACGCGGCAAATAGATTCTTGCCGCCCGAGGCGGAAAAATCTATGCTTCCGGAAAGATTATACGAAGGAACTTTACCCCTGCCCGCTTTCTGTTTTATGCCTCCCGGGGAATCTTTTTCTTCTTCTATGTATAACGGGTTCAGATTTAAAACACTGTTTTCAAAATCCGCATTACACAGCGCTTTTGAAAATTTCTTGTCATTTATGACAACATTCTCGTATTCCAGCTTAGCTATAACATGCGGAGAAGAAACGGATCCGAGCACTTTTATATTAAATTTGCCGGCGCCTTCCACTTCCCCCAGATAATCACTCATAAACGGCATCTCGGCAAGGGGGAAATCATCCGCGTAAAAAGTAAATTCCAGAATACCCCTGTCATTTATACTGCCGAAACCAAGGATTTCCCCTTTATTAACGGTGAGCTTCAGATCCGAAAGAACATAGCTTCTGTTGCTTGATGTAAGGTCAAGTTTCAGCTCCTTAAACACTTTTCCCATTAATTTTAAATTAAAAATATCTATGCTTCCCGAAATTGCGGGTTTAGACATTTCCCCTTTTACCGAAAAATTGGAGGACAGTTTTCCTTCTATATCCTGGGAAGAGAAAGCCGTGGCCTGCATTATCTTTTTTATGTTAAGCTTGTTTGTAATTATATTTAAGTCCATGCTCTTTTTGCCGGAGACATCTATGCTCCCGCAGATACATAATTTTCCGTCACCCTGATAAAACTCTACGGGCTTAAAATTCAAACGGTTGTCCGCGTATTCAAAATCCGTTTTCAGGGTAAAGAAATCATCGTTTATTAGGCCGCCGGGGATATTAAGAAAGCCCAGCATATTCAGATTATTGTTTTTATACTTAAGGCTTCCCGCCGTTGAAACCTCAAATTTTATATCTTTTGTCTTAACCATGTCCGGCGAAGAGATGCCGAAAAGATTTAAGACCTCATCAACGTTTGAAAGCTTCCTGTTTATAAGGTGGTATTTAACATCCGCGTCATTAAGGGAGATCTCGCCCGTTAACCCCAGGAACATTGTCTTCCCGAAAAGGGAGAGCGTGTCAAAAATAAGCCTATCGGCTGAAAATTCCAGATCATAATAACCGCTCTCCATGGGGAGGGTCGCGAGCATTCCCTCTTTAAGGTCAAAGTTCCCGGAAGCAAAATACGTGCCGTTTCTAATGCGCAGTATTGAATCTAAATATATCACTCCTTTTATTAAATCGGGCCTTGCGATTATGCTTGCCACATCTATATTATTGGCGCTTAATACCGAAAGGGCCGTCCCTCCGTTTTTATAGAAATTATTAAAGCCCGTCATGTTTATATTCTTAATTTTCTCGTCAAGCCCGAACGAATAAAAATATCCTTTATGTTTATTCCCGTCAAAATAAAGATTTATATCCGAACTTTTCCCGAACAGCTTAAAATTATCACGCGCAAAAGTCCTGTTAAGGGAAGAAAGATCAGCCCCCATGCAGAGAAGGTAGCCCTGCAGCTCCTCGGCTTTATTATTCTGGTAATATCCGAAGTTTACCGGCGCTCCCAAAACAATACCCGCGCCTTTATCAAGAAGCAATTTATCCGGCTCAAAATAAGCGTCAAAGCCAAGCCTGCCGGCGGAAAGCCCTTCGGCCGCGAAAGAGGCGTTTTTAAGAAAAGCAAAAAACCTGGGATCTTTAAATGTGCCCCTTAACCCGCCTCCCAAGCTTAATCTGCCCGTAAAAGGCCCTAATGTCTTAAAACCCCTTCCGGAGAAATTCAAATTTTTAGCCCAAATATTAAAATCCATAACCGAGCTTTTAAAATCAACTTCCCCTCCGGCTTCAGCGACTTTTTTACTGCCCTGGAATATACCGGCTTTTTTCAGGTAAAAAAGGTCTGCCCCGAAAACAAAGCTCGCGCTGGCCTTGCCCGGAACACGCGTGATAAAGAGCATCTCGCTAAGATCGGCACTCCCGAACATAACGGGATCTTTTACCGGGCCCGCCACGCAGAAATAAAAATCGGATTTAAAATCAACGGTATCATTCTTAAACCCCGGGATTATTCTTCCGAGTTCAAGGCCGCTGCCCTTAACAGACAAAATAACTTCCTGCGGTTCTTTTACCATATACATACCGCTTGCGGATAGTTTACCGTCTCCCGCTTTCGCGGTTATATCATTAACAAAAAGAATGTCATCATAAAATTCCAGACCGAATAAAATATCTTTTAATCTGCCCGGGGCGGAACTGTCTTTAAGAAGGTAAGCTACGTTTTCCGCTTCTATATCCGCTTTTATAACAGGCAGATCCCCCTTCCCTTTTATACTTATAAAAGCGGAAGCATTGCCAGTTATATCAATCTCAAAATCCGAGGTCCAAAATTTTCCGATCTGCTTAAGATCAAAATCAACCGCCTCTATGTCAACGATTAAAAACGGCCATGCGAAATCGGTAATAACGCCCTTAGCGGAAACAGGCACTGTCCCGAACAGCGCGTCAATGCCTTTTGAGAACAGGCAGTTGTCGGATATATCAATCTTGCCGGTCATATCATGGAACTCATACGGAAACCCTTTGCAGTAAAAAGCGCCGTCATCCACATATAAGCTTCCCTGGTAGTCTGTAATACCGCTTTTTAACCCTGTTATAAACCAGATATCAAGATCGGCAACGCCGTCCCTGAAAAAGAAATCCCTGTTAACGAAAAGATAATTTATATAATCAACAAGCAGTATATCGGAAGCGCTAAGAAGGGTGTAAAGGTTGCCCTTTCTCATGCTCCCCTCTACGGTCATCTTTTTACCGCCCTGTGAAATACTGCCAGATACCGTATTGTTCCTGTCAAAATAATTATAACGGAAATTTATCTTATCAAGTTTTGTACTTCTTTTAGCGACAAAAATATCTTCTATCTTAACTTTGCCGCCCTCTACTATTATCTCCCCTTTATATATCCCCTTAATCTTTACTTCTTCGTCTTTTTTCTTCTTTTTCTTGCCCTGCTTAAAAATGGTAGATACATTCCATGTTCCATGATCAAGTTTTTTAAGATAAACAGAGGGCTCAACAACTTTTACCTTATCAACAAAAGCCCTGCCCATAAAAACATTGAATATCCCGTACCTTATATCGATCTCCTTAACAGATATAACGGAATTATTATTCCCGTCCCTTACCTTTATATCATCAGCAACAAGTCTGTTAATCTTTACGGCCATCCCCCCTATATTTATCCTGCCGTTCGTAAAAAAGGCAAACCCGTACATAACAGCTGTTTTAACCAGAAAGCTGAACGAGAAACATATAAGTAATAGTAATACTATTACTATAATTATCTTTTTTCTTTTTTTAATAAAATTAAGCATAATATAATTTAAATAACTTCTAAATTTTAATAAAATAACCTTCTGCATTACGAATTAATTTAGTAGTCGCAAAAAATTCATTATTATTTATATTTTCAATAAAAAACCGCCATGAATAACTTATCATAACGGTTTTTTGTATATATTTCTAGCTATTAAGCTGATTCCTTATGTAGAACTAATATTTATACCGCCGTTTTCCTGTATATTCCATAACGCTTTTAGCTATATCAGTGCAACTTATTTACGAAAGAACCACATATAACAAATGGAAAACTCATAGAAAATACATACCAGAGGGGCCATTATGTTCTTACTTCATGAAGAGCCATAATCACATTTGATTTTTGATTCGGCTTTCGACGTATTCGTCAAATCAGGCCTAAATCAATTAATTCGGAAGATAAACAATCAGCAATGAAACGCAAAGCCACAATATAACAACCCAAAACTGCCATGTCAAAAGCATACTTCTAACATTATCCCTAAAGCCCCCAAGTCGTATTCTATCAGGTTCTGTATATGATGTTTCTTTTGGATATGCTGTTTTACACAAGAAAAAAGAGACGTTAAATGCACTGTAGGCCAATATATGCGAATCGTCTCGTCAAAAATCTACAAAAAACCTAATGCTTTATAAAAGAACTCAATAAAATAAAAAGAAACAACAGCATAATACTCCAAAACTGCCATAGGCCGAATAAGCTTTTTATATTGCCCCAAAATCCTTTAAACCTAACCGTGTCTACCTCGGCATTGGGGGTTTCTTTTATTAACAATTTAAACAATAATATTATCAATATAATTGATAGTATTATTAAAACGGGGGGAAGATGGTATTTAGTATATGCGCTAAATTTATAGGTGTAAAAATAAGCAAATAATATAGCTGTGGCATTAAAAGTTCCGTGGGCTAACATGCTCGAAAAAATTGAGCCTGTCCTATAGACCAAATAACCCAAGACCAAACTCACAAAAATAGAAGATATAATATGTGAGATGCAGTTCATGTGTAGGGCACCAAAAAGAAACGAAGCGATAACAATCGCTTGAATAAAGCCAAATTTTTTAAAAGCATTCAAAAGATAGCCTCTAAAATAAAATTCTTCGTATAATGGAGCGATAATTACCATTAAAAAGATAAATAAATAAGAATCTAAATTATTATTTGATTTGGGATAGGGATCAGCAATAATAACGACTGAAGCGCAGAAAGATTTAATTAAATAATATAAGTAAGTGCCTGTGAAAAAACTAATAACACCGATTAGAATTGATAAAATTACTATTCGGTAATTTATTTTTTTAATACTAAAAGCATTTATAATATTAAGCTTTTGCTTTTTTGCCGCTATGAGAAGTATTAAAATAAGAAATATATTGTTAATAACATCACTAAAATATTTAAACCCAAACAAATTTTTGTTAATACTGTATAGTACTCCCCCTAAAATAAGCATAATCAAAAATAAATTTAATGCGTTTCTTACCGAAGAATGCCTAATCTCTTGAATATCATTTTGCATATCGAACCTTTCGCATACAATTGCGCCGAATAACCGCCCTGATATAACTTCAGGGCGGCTATTATCTCTCTACGAATCGCTCTTATATGAGAATCGCAGAGTTACCAACCCGACCCGCCGCCAGAGCTTTTCTGTGCTTCCTTTGATTTTTTTTCAGCTTTCTTGACATCTTGTTTTGATGCCCATTTGCCGGCCGATTCACCGACCTTCTTTGCTGCGATATTTGCCCCTTGTATTATACCGTTTATGATTTCTACATAAGGATTGGCGGGGGGAGTTGGTATAGTAGGAGGAATAAACTATTTAAAAAATGTTAAGCCCTTAACGAATATTCTGCTAATATTTATTAAGGGCTTGATTGATTTTTAAATTTAATTATATGCGGCACCGTTTACGAATATGGCGTTCCCTGTTCCTATTGCCACGCATGATATCGGATCTTCCGCTATCTTAACGGGCATGCCCGTCGCTTTTGTTATTAAAATATCCAGTCCGCAGAGAAGCCCGCCGCCGCCCGTTAAAACAATGCCTTTGTCTATTATGTCGGCTGAGAGCTCGGGAGGTGTTTTTTCAAGCACGCTTTTTACCGCTTCAACCATAAGGGTAAGGGGCTCTTCCAATGCTTCCCTTACTTCTTCTGAATTAATTGTTATTGTTTTGGGAAGCCCGTTTATAAGGTCGCGTCCCCTTATTTCCATGGTTCTGGGTGTTTCTTCCGGATATGCCGAACCTATTTTTATTTTAATGTCCTCGCTTGTTCTTTCGCCTATCATGAGGTTATACGTTTTCCTTATATACCTTACTATCGCTTCATCCATTTTATTGCCGGCAACCCTTATTGATTCTCCGACAACTATGCCGCCTAAAGATATAACGGCTATGTCCGTTGTTCCGCCGCCTATATCAACGACCATATTCCCGCAGGGTTCTTCAACTTTAAGACCCGCGCCTATGGCCGCGGCCATGGGTTCTTCTATAAGGAATGCTTTCCTCGCGCCCGCGCTTAAAGCGGCTTCAAGAACGGCTCTTTTTTCAACCGAAGTTACTTCCATGGGAACACATACGATAACTGAAGGCTTGAAGAATCTTCTTTTGCCGCAGACTTTGTTTATGAAATATTTTAACATGGCTTCGGTTACTTCATAATCGGCGATAACGCCTTCGCGGAGAGGCCTTATGGCAACGATATTCGCGGGTGTTCTGCCAAGCATCTGGCGCGCCTGCTCGCCTACCGCAAGAATTTTATTCGTGTTTTTATCTATCGCGACAACGGAAGGTTCTTTTAAAACTATACCTTTGTTATGCGCGTGCACAAGAACTGTAGCTGTTCCAAGATCAATCCCTATATTCATGGTGTCCCCCTTTATTACTCCGCTCTCTTTATATTTCCGCCCAAGCTTGTTATTTTATCTTCAAATTTTTCATAACCGCGCTCTATGTATTCCACGCCGAAAACTTCACTCCGGCCCTCAGCCGCAAGAGCGGCCGCGACAAGCGCGCCGCCCGCGCGCAGGTCCCCTGCTTCCACCGGCGCACCCGTTAAGGTTTTTACGCCCCTTACGACGGCTCCCCTGTTCCTTATTATTATATCGGCTCCCATTCTCCGCAGTTCGTCAACATATCCGAACCTGCCGTTAAAGATGGTCTCCTCAACAAAGCTTACGCCTTTCGCGGTTGTAAGCATCGCAACAAGCGGAGGCTGAAGATCGGTAGGAAACCCAGGATAGGGTTCCGTGGCTATCTCTACCGCGTTATAATTCTTTAAAGCCTTTAATTGTATAGTATCACTTGTAGTTTTTGTGTCAATACCCGTTCTTTCCAGAACTTCAAGTACGGCCTTTAGATGATTCGGGTTGACTTTATTTATTAAAATATCGCCTTTTGTTTTTGCGGCGGCGAAAAGGTAAGTCCCTGCTTCTATCCTGTCGGGTATAATTTCATATTCGGCGCCGTGAAGCCTGCTCACGCCGTCTATTATAAGTTCTTTGGTGCCTATACCTTTTATTCTGGCGCCGCACTTATTTAAAAAATGCGCGAGGTCGTTAACTTCCGGCTCGCATGCGGCATTATCAATTAATGTTTCGCCTTTTGCCATGCACGCGGCCATCATAACATTTTTAGTCGCGCCCACGCTTGACCTGGCAAAGTAAATTTTATTTCCCGTAAGGCCCCTGGCCCTGGCATCAAGTATGCCGTGTTCAAGAGAAACTTTGGCACCGAGCTTTTCAAAGCCGTGGATATGAAGATCAACCGCCCTGCTTCCTATAACGCATCCGCCGGGGAGAGGAACTTCCGCCCTGTTAAACCTTGCAAGAAGAGGGCCTGTAATATCAAATGAGGCATGAATTTTTTTTACAAGCTCGTAAGGCGCGGGGGTTTCTGTCATGGCTGAAGAGTCAATGAAAACTTCGCCGCTTCCTTCAAAAGTTATATCGGCTCCGAGCTTTTTTAAAAGCTGGACCATAACCCTTACATCCGATATGTCGGGAACGTTGCTCAGGTAAACTTTTCCCGACACAAGAATGGAAGCCGCCATAATGGGAAGCGCGGCGTTTTTCGCGCCACTTGCGGTTATTTCTCCCCTTAAAGGAGTCCCGCCATCAATTACATACTTTGCCACACATACTCCCGGTTATATATTTTTTTTAGCAAGATTAAGCTTTACTATTTCCTGTTTAAGCTGTATCTCAAGGGTATCCGTATTTAAATCGGGCTTTTCCCTTGCGGCTGAAAGCTCATGCTCTATTCTTTCTTTCTCTCTTAAAACTTCTTCATAGTCTATTTCTTCAGCTCTTTCCGCGAAATCAACAAGCAGGGTTGCTTTATTCTCCCTGACCTGGAGAAATCCGTCGCCTATCGCGAAATGCATAATCTTAAATTCGGTCCGGACAAAAAGCTCGCCGGAAATAACCATGCCCATCAAAGGGGCGTGATGTGCCAGCACGCAGATCTGCCCGTCCTCCATATAAAGGGTGATGCCGCATACGGCTCCTTTAAATTTCAGCCTCTCGGGTGTTATTATCTCAAGCAAAAAAGTTACGTCTGCCAAAGGGACCCCCTTAGTTAACTTTTAACTTCCGCTTTTTCTTCATTTTCCTGGCTTTTCAGTTTAGCGGCCTGGTCGGTTACTTCTTCTATTTTTCCGGCCATGTAGAACGCCTGCTCGGGCAAACTATCAAGATTGCCGTCTACCAGTTCTTTAAATCCTTTTACGGTATCGCGCAGATCCACAAATTTACCTTTCCTTCCGGTAAATTCTTCGGCGACAAAGAACGGCTGCGATAAATATTTCTGGATTCTTCTGGCCCTGTTAACAATTATCTTATCCTGGTCCGAAAGTTCTTCAACTCCGAGTATTGAGATTATGTCCTGAAGATCTTTATATCTCTGGAGTATCTCCTGGACCTGCCTTGCCACTTCATAATGTTCATCCCCTATAAATCGTGGTTCAAAAATTCTCGAAGTTGAAGCAAGGGGATCAACAGCGGGATAAATTCCCTGTTCAACTATTGCTCTTGAGAGCACCGTTGTGGCGTCAAGATGCGCGAATGTCGTTGCCACCGCGGGATCTGTTATGTCATCAGCGGGAACATAAACCGCCTGTACCGCGGTAATTGACCCGTTTCTTGTTGACGTTATTCTTTCTTCTAAAAGCCCCATCTCTGTTGAGAGAGTAGGCTGGTATCCCACGGCTGAAGGCATTCTCCCTAAAAGAGCGGAGACTTCGCTTCCCGCAAGAACAAATCTGAATATGTTGTCAATAAATAAAAGGACGTCCTGCCCTTCTTCATCCCTGAAGTATTCAGCCATTGTAATGCCTGTTAAACCTACCCTGAACCTTACTCCCGGTGGTTCGTCCATCTGGCCGAAAACAAGGGCGGTTTTACTTATAACGCCGGACTGGTTCATCTCCCTGTAGAGATCGTTCCCTTCCCTTGTGCGTTCGCCCACGCCGGCAAATATCGAGAAACCGCCGTGTTCGGTTGCTATGTTCCTTATAAGTTCCTGTATAAGAACCGTCTTGCCTACACCGGCTCCGCCGAAAAGACCAACCTTGCCGCCTTTGGCGTAAGGAGCAAGAAGGTCTATTACTTTAATTCCGGTAACAAACATGTTTACCGAAGGTTCCTGGTCTTCAAGCGGAGGCGCCGGCCTGTGTATTGAATAATATTTATCGGGGGCAACCTTGCCTTTTCCGTCTATAGGCTGGCCCAGCACGTTAAACATCCTTCCGAGCACCTGGTGACCTACCGGGACTTTAATGGGACCGCCGGTATCAAATGCTTCCATGCCCCTTGAGAGCCCGTCCGTTGTGCCAAGAGCAAGACATCTTATCTGGTTATTGCCCAGATCGCTCTGGACTTCCATGTACAATCTTTCATCTTTTTTGTCGGGTTTGTCTATATATACCGCGTTTAAAAGATCGGGGAGCTTATCCGGAGGGAATTCCACATCCACCACCGATCCTATTATCTGAACGACTTTGCCCTTAGTCATAAATTCCTCCTATTTTTTAAGCGCCTCAACGCCGCCCGCGACTTCAAGTATCTCGTTGGTTATGGCTTCCTGCCTGGCCCTGAAATACTGCAGTGTCAGTTCCGAGGATAATTTCTCGGCGTTATCGGTCGCGTTGGTCATAGCGTGCAGTCTGGCCACAAGCTCTGTTGTTTTAGCTTCCAGCAGAATGCTGTATACGGTAACTTCAAGATATCTTTTTAAAAGAACATCCAGGGTTGATGTCTTATCGGGTTCAAAAATATAGTCTATTGACGCGGCAGCTGTTTTCTCCGTCTTAATGGGAAGTACTTTTTCAACTACCGGAGCGTGCGATAAAGAAGTTATGCTTTTTACGTAAAAACAGTTTACTTCATCAATTTCTTTTGAGATAAATTTTACGGCGATCTCAGCGGCGAGCTGTTTCGCGAAAGAGTAGCTGGGGGCCCATCCCAGGTACTGATCTATAAGATTAAAATTCCTATGGCCGAAATATTTATAGGCCTTGATGCCCAGAGCTATGGTCTCAAAAGAGATCTGCTGTTCTTTTATCCCGGCCTGGGCAAATTTAATAATGCTGTGATTATATGAGCCGCAGAGGCCCTTATCGGCTGTTATTACTATATTGAGAGCCTTCACGGGGTCTCTATATTCCATAAGAGGGTTAACGGCCTCTGATGTCTGATTAACAAGCTCTATGGTCATCTCCCTGATTTTATAGGAATAGGGTTTCGAAGACTTGTTTATCAGTTCAACTTTTTTTATGCGTGAAGCCGCAATCATCTTCATCGCCCTTGTAATCTGCGAGATGTTGTTCACGCTTTTTATTTTTTGCTTAAGATCTCTTACGCCTGCCACAGCTTCTCCTTAATTAATTTCGGAAGAAATGCTTTCTTTAAACGACATGAAGGAGTCGTGTATAAGCTTCACTATCTCGTCATCAACCGCTTTTCTCTGCTTTATATATTCAAGCAACTGGGGATACTTGTCTTTTATAAATTTAATATAGCGTCCTTCATACTTTTCAATATTTTTAATCTGCACTTCTCTTAAATATCCGTTTACCGCAAGATATATAAGGACAATCTGGCTTGCCACATCAACGGGAACAAACTGCTTCTGTTTCAAAACCTGTGTTATTCTTGCGCCTCTTTCAAGCTGTTCCTGGGACGTTTTATCAAGCTCATCCGATGAAAACTTGGTAAAGGCGGCCAGCTCCCTGTACTGCGCGAGATCAAGACGCAGCGGTCCGGCAACCTGCTTCATTCCCTTTATCTGCGCGGCGCCTCCGACCCTTGATACGGAAAGCCCGACATCAACCGCGGGTCTTATGCCCTGGTAGAAAAGGTCGGTATCAAGGTATATCTGGCCGTCGGTAATTGATATAAGGTTGGTGGGGATATATGCCGAGACATCCCCTAACTGCGTTTCAATAATGGGGAGAGCGGTTATAGAGCCGCCGCCCAGATCTTCGCTGAGCTTGGCCGATCTTTCAAGCAGTCTTGAATGAAGGTAAAACACGTCCCCGGGATAAGCTTCCCTTCCTGGAGGCCTTCTTAAAAGAAGCGATATCTCCCTGTAAGCTTTCGCGTGTTTTGTAAGATCATCATAAATAATAAGGACATCTTTGCCCTGATACATAAAATGCTCCGCCATGGCGCATCCCGCGTAAGGAGCTATATAGAGCATTGACGGGGGCTCATTGGCGTTAGCGGTTATAATTATGGTGTAATCCATGCATCCGTATTTAGTTAAGGTATCAACTATGGAGGCGACATTGTTCGTTTTCTGGCCTATAGCCACATAAATGCAGATTACGTTTTCTTCCTTCTGATTTATAATCGCGTCTATCGCTATCGCGGTTTTTCCCGTCTGCCTGTCGCCTATGATAAGCTCTCTCTGGCCCCTTCCTATGGGCACAAGAGCGTCTATGCATTTTAATCCTGTCTGCAGAGGCGTATCCACCGGCTGGCGCTGTATAACTTTAGGAGCCGGAAATTCTATCGGTCTGTAAGTTTCCGGCTTTATCTCGCCTTTTTCGTCCACGGGCTGGCCCAGCGCGTTTAAGACGCGCCCTTTATAGGCGTCTCCGACGCCTACCTGCACGATACGCCCGGTGCCCTTTACGGGATCCCCTTCTTTAATATGCCTGTCATCACCGAGGATAACACAGCCTATGCTGTCTTCCGCCAGGTTAAAAACTATGCCGTAAACTCCACCGGGAAATTCAAGCAGCTCCCCTGCTTTCGCGTCGCTGAGGCCGTATACCGTAGCGATATTATCACCTACCTGCATGCAGGTACCGTACTTTATCTCTTCAATTATCGGCCTGTAGTTTTCTATCTCTTTTTTTATTATAGTGCTTATTTCTTCGGGTCTTATCATGACGACACCTCATATTATTTAATTTACGGCTGTTGCTTTTTCCCTAAACTGTTCAAGGTAGTTTCTTAAGCTTCCGTCTATAACCACGTCCCCGGCCTTTACGACAATACCGCCTATTAACTCCGGCAGTATGACTTCTTCAACCTCTATTTTTCCGGGTTTTGTTCCGGAAGTTTTATACAGGGATGTTATGATGTTTTTCTTCTGCTCATCCGTTAATTTATAGGGGGTGTAGGCCTGCACTTTTAAAACCTTGTTGTAATCATCAATAATAGACGAATATTCCTTTACAATCACGGGGAGAGTTTTTTCCCTTCTCTTTTTTACCAGCACGTGCAGGAAATTCACAATATCCTGATCCGTGTCTTTAAAAATCTGGGATATTATATTATTCTTTACCTGTTTTGATATAACCGCGCAGTTAAAAACCCCCCTTAATTCCATGTTTTTGGAAAACACGTCATTAACATCTGTAAGGATTTTTTTGTATTCTTCTATTTTATTTTTCTCCAAAGCCATCAAAAAAAGCGCTTCGGCATAAACTTTGGCAATAGTAATATCAACCATTTATCTTGCGACTCTCCTTGTAAATTCATCTATTATCGCGCACTGGGTCTTTTCGTTCATTGATTCTTTAAGTATCTTTGTCGCGACTTCAACCGCAGCCGATGCAATCTGGGCTTTAAGCTCGTCCTGCGCCCTTTTTCTTTCTCTTTCTATCTCGGCAAAAGCTCTTTCGTTGATGCGCCTTACATCTTCCCTTCCGGATTCCACAATCTCGGTCTTTTCTTTCTGGGCTTCATTTACGGCATCCTGAAGAACTTTCGCCGCTTCGGTTTTTGCCCCGGCCATCTTGGACTCATACTCTTCCTTAAGCTTAATTGCCTGCGCATTAATGCTGTCGGCTTCATCCAGAGTATCCCTTACCTGTTTCTCTCTTTGTGATATTGCCGCTTTCAGCGGCTTGTAGAGAAAAGCGTTTAAGAAGAAAAGCAGGATAAAAAAATTAATAATCTGGATAATAATAGTCGGATAACTAAATTCTAAAAGAGTTCCCTGCATGTGATTACCCCTCAAACCGGCAAATAACAGAAAACGGACACCCCTTCTGCAGGAACGCCGTATCTTCTGCTAAAGCCGTTTATTACTTTCCCACTATCCATAAAAGGATTGAGATAAGAAGCGCGTAAAGACAGAGTGATTCAATAAAAGCAAGACCGATAAGCAGGGCGGTCTGAATCTTTCCCGATGCTTCGGGATTTCTGCCGATTGCTTCCATCGCTTTGCCGATTGCATTGCCCTGCGCAAGCGCCGCGCCGAACGCGCCGAACGCTATTGCCAGCGCTGCTCCTATTAACGCAAAAAATGCTTTTTCCATGTTTTCTCCTCCTAATTTATTTTTTATTAAAAAACCCGCTCTTGCGGGATAAATCCTAATGATCCTCAGTTACTATATGGGCTATGTATGAAAGCGAAAGAACCATAAATATCATTGCCTGTATAAATCCGGTAAGGCCACCTATAACGGTTACAAAGGCCGAATTAAACCACACAAGAATTTTCGTTGTTCCGGTAATAAAATTAAGCTGGCCGGCCATAACAACGAGCCCCAGGAATACAGAGAGCGCAAGATGCTCGCCCATGACATTTCCCATAAGACGGATGCTCAGAGATAAAACCCTTGCCAGTTCTTCGATAATGTTCAACACAAAGAAAAGAACCAGCAGAAACGGGCACAGTATGTATTTAATCGCACCGTCCATGCTGGACCATATAACCGGTACCGGATAAAAATAATGGGCGAACCATCTCCAGAAGCCTATCAGATATTTTTTCGGGCCCTTTAAATTTTCCTCTGTCTTAACTTTTTTAAGGGCATTAGCCATGCCGTAATAAGTAAACCCGAGAAACGAAACCAGCGCATAAGCAACTGTGGTATTAATATCTCTTGAGGGCGGTATGAAGGTCGGAATCATTGCTATCCAGTTGGCACATAAGATAAAAAGAAATATCGTCATGGCAAATGGGATATAGTTTTTGCCCTTGGGGCCCATCATGCTCTGCGCAAAGCCGCCCACCCAGTTATAGATAATCTCAAACATACACTGAAAGGGGCGGGGTATAATTCTTGACCTTCTGCCGGCAATAAATCCTATAATTATAAGCAGGAGTATTATTCCCCATGAATACACCAGTGTGTCAAGATGAACTTTATACCCAAAAAGATAGGCATTACAGAATCCCATGGCATGCTCGCCTATAGAACCGCCGTGAGAAGCCGCCGCCTGCGCGCCTTGATGCGCGCCTTCCGTGGCTACAGTTGCTGTTGAAACACCGTGCGCCATATTTTAATCCCTCTTTATAGTTAAAAATTTCACAATCACTGACATAAAAATAAAAGCTGTCCGTCAGGCCAAACTCTTACTTTTATAAATTCTGTATTTAATATATACCTGCATCAGGAACCATCCTGAAATTATACACCAGATATTTAATTTTACATAAATAACAAAAAATATCAAGACCAGGACCTCAATTATAAGTTTCACCCCGAGCATAGCGGACCAAAAAACTCTTTTATTACAGTATTTTTTGAAAACAAGGTCCAGTATTTTTTTTAAGCTTATAAAACTTAAATATGATATTAAAACACCTAATATGAAACTTATAATATATATTAATACCTTTTCCATCGTAATTAACTTTTCAGGAACGGCTTTATTAATTTAAATGCCGCATACGCGCCTATAAGTATTCCCATGATAACAAAAAGAGGAAAATAAAGATCGTTCCCTGTTTTGTCCGAGATATAGTTGCCTGCCAGTATTCCGAATACTATGCAAATGACCATCGTAAAACCCAGCGACATACCCAGGTTAAGACTGCTGGCAAATGCTTTGTTGTACTTTTTGTCTTCCGGCCCTCTTGCCTCTTCAATTTTTTCTTTCAGGAGTTCCGGCGTTATTTTTTCTTTGTTCATTCTTTATACTCTTTCACTTTCTTTTTCGTTTCTCCGAAATAATTTAAAATTATGCCCGTTATTCTTTCGGCGGCGCGCCCGTCACCGTAGGGATTCATTGTCTTTGACATTTTTAAATACACTTTTTTATTCGTTAAAAGCTTATTCGCCAAACTAAAAATCTTATCGGTATCCGTCCCCGCCAGAACGGCAACCCCTTTTTTTATTCCTTCCGGGCGCTCGGTTGTTTTTCTTAAAACAAGAACCGGTTTTCCTAAAGAGGGGGCTTCTTCCTGTATCCCGCCGGAATCGGTCAGTATAATATACGAGGCATTAAGGTATTTAACAAGCTCCGGATACGGGAGCGGTTCTAAAAGATTAACCCTGTCAATTCCCTTAAGCACGGAATACACCGTTTCCCTGACTTTGGGATTTTTATGCACGCTGAAAACAATCTCAACGTCTTTAAATTTTTCTACTATCTTTTTAAGCCCCGTACACATATCGTGCATTGGAGAACCCAGGTTTTCCCTCCTGTGGGCTTCTACAAAAATTATCTTTCTTTTTTTGCTTTTTATTCTGTCAATAAGATCTATATGTTTTCTCTTTTCCTTTTTCAATACATAGTAAAGCGCGTCTATAACCGTATTGCCCGTTATGTATATATTGTCTTTTATCCCGCACTTTACAAGATTATTGTATGCCCATTTTGTGGGCGCAAAATGAAGCCGGGAAACAACAGATACAAATCTCCTGTTGACTTCTTCGGGATAGGGATTATGTATGTCATCTGTGCGCAGACCCGCTTCAATATGCCCTACCGGTATTTTATGGTAAAATGCGGCAAGCGCGGATGCAAAAGCGCTTGTCGTATCTCCCTGCACAAGCACGATATCGGGGGAAAATTTATCTAAAATTTTTCCCATGCCGGTAAGAGCTCTTGAAGTTATGTCAAAAAGCGTCTGGTTTTTCTGCATTATGTTAAGATCCGCATCCGGTTTTAAATTAAACAAAGATAAAACCTGATCCAGCATATGCCTGTGCTGGGCGGTAACGACTATTTTTGAATCTATTTTTTTATTCTTTGAAAACTCAAGCAAAACCGGAGCCATCTTTATGGCTTCAGGCCTTGTGCCGAAAACAGTCATGACTTTTATCATATCATCCTCTTAGGTAAATACTATATATAAACCAAACAGACATAACAGTGCGTTAATTATATATATGGTTAAAACCACCTTCTTGTGCGAAAGCCCCATGTTTAATAATTTATGATGCAGGTGTTCTTTGTCCGCTTTAAATATTGACTGCCCCTTAAACATTCTCCTGGTAACCGCATAGGTTGTGTCAAAAATAGGTATCCCCATAATAATTATGGGGATAATAAAGACCATTGTGGCAGCCACCTTAAAAGCCCCCATTATTGACAATGACGAAAACACCATCCCTATGAAAAGGCTCCCCCCGTCGCCTAAAAATATTTTAGCAGGATAAAAATTATATTTTAAAAATCCCAGGGCCGAACCGGCAAGGGCAAGCATAAGAACTGTTACGGCCATCTGTCCCTTGGACGCGGTAATTACGGCGAAAGCAACCGCGGATATCGCCGTTACGCCGCAAAGAAGGCCGTCCAGACCGTCAAGAAAATTAAGGGCGTTTGTCAGCCCCACAATCCAGATCAGTGTTAAAACCAGGCTTATGCCTTTATTAAGGTACAAGATTTTAACTTGCGGCAGGGATATAAAATCTATTGAGAACCCGAAATAATAAAGCGCGCAGGCTATGCATATCTGGAAAAGAAGTTTTATTTTCGCCGATAGATTTTTTTTATCGTCAATTAATCCTATTATAAGTATTGTCGTGCCGCATATAAATAAACCTATAAGCTTGTTTACGGTGCCGGCAACGTTTCCTACGGAAAAACTTCCATGAGAATGAAACATAATAAACGCTATGAGAAGAAGAACCGTTAAAAAGAATCCCAGGTATACGGCCACCCCTCCCCCGAGAGGAATGGGTTTTTTATGCACTTTCCTTGCCGCCGGAGCGTCCAGCAGTTTGTGTTTTTCAGCCGCTTTTTTTACTGCCGGAGTAACCAGAACGGTTATTATTAAACTTCCAAGAAACGCGGCTATAAATAAAAAATTGTAGTTCAAGACAGGCCTTCCGCTTCTTTGCTGGCCGGAGCTTGAGAAGCCATACAGGACAGGACAACTTTATTGCCGCCTGAGTCTTTTGCCCCCAAAATGGCGTCATGCCCCGCTGAAATCAGCTCGTCTATCGTAGAACCGCATTCCGGATACGAAACAACTCCCACATTTATAGCAACCTTTATCTCCGGCACATTCGCGGTGCCTATGAATGTGTGCTCTTCAACAGCTTTGCGCAAACGCTCTCCGGCGATTCTGGCGCCTTCGAGCGGGGTCTCCGGCAGAATGGCGATAAAAGTCTCGCCGCCGTATCTTCCCGCGAGGTCAACCGTTCTGTATATTTTCAGTATGAGAGCTCCGAACTGTTTTAAGATAGAATAAGAAACTCCCCATTTTACGTCATAATCCTTGATAAAATAATTATAGTCTAACTCAAAAAGAAGAAGAGCCAGCGGCCTTTTATACCTTTTAGCCCGCTCAAGTTCATTAGTAAGCCTTTTTTCGAAATACTTCTTATTGTAAAGCCCTGTGAGTTTATCAATAAGACTATCCTGCATAATAACCTCTCAAATATCCTTAAAAGCTTTTCCCGACACCGAATATGGAAGTTTTAAGCTGGGGATCAAACACATTTCTCTGGCCGCCCAGAAGGTAAAACCCCGCGCCCACTTTAACCCTTCCTATGGCATCTACTTTTGTATTTTGAGTATCATAAGCATCAACCGATACTTCAAAGAATTTTCCTATCCTGGTGTCAAAGCCTATGCCGAGATTAGACCTTATTATGCCGAGTCTCGGGAATATCATGTCTTTATAATTAGTACCGGCCTGGAGATTATATAATGCGCCGTGACCTATATTGTCCGCTCCTATTTTATAATTCATTTTTCCGTCAGGGAAAAGCCTTAGATTCATATTGGGGGTTGAAAGTCCGGTTGCCTTAACCCATTCACCCTCAACATCCAGCCTGAATAATTTATTTTTCTTCTCCCCGTCACCGCCGATTATGTCATTTACGTTTGAAAACATTACATTGGCCTGGTGAACCGTCTTTTTTGCTTCGCTTATTGTTTCTTTTAAGTCCTGCCTTATCTGCGGGTCGCTTGTTATTATCCTTATATCCGACGCTATGCCGGCTATGTTCTCCGACGCATCCTTTATGTTTGAAAGAGTAGCGGCTATATCTTCACTGAACTCTTCTTTGGTTACTATCTCATTTATTTTAGCAACCGCTGAATTTAAATTTACGGACATCTCTTTTATGTTCGTGACAATAACCTTCAGGTCATCTTCGTTATGGTTTGCCATCCTGTTAACAGAACCGCTGAACCCCATAAGGTCGGAAGTTATCCTGTCAACAGAGCCCCTAAGATCGGCAACCATGCCTTTAACATCATTGCTTATTGATGATATGCTGCTGTCTATATTTTTAGACGCGCTGTAGAAATTTGATACCGTTCCCTTGAATTCCGCCTGCATCTTAGGATCGCCCACCAGCTTATTTATCTGGGCTACGGCTTCCCTTAACTGCCTTAAAGTCTGCTGTCCTTCAACAAGCATTCTTTCAACCGATACCGGCGGCTGACCAAGAACTATATCTCCGGGGTTAAGGGGCGCCGCGGGTATCTGCGGACCGGAGAGCCCCTCCTCTTTGGGCCTGGGATATATCTCAACCCATTTGTCGCCGAATAAAGACCCTAAAATAGTAAATATGGCATCTTTCTCTATCTGCAGTCCCTTATATGTTATTATAAGGGTGACCTCCACCCTGCCGTTCGGCAGTATCTCTATCTTCTTAACCTTGCCGACGGTAACACCCGAGAGAGAAACCTTGGCCTGTGGCTGAAGCCCGGCTATCTGATCAAAGACAACTCCTATCTCGTAACCGCTCTCCCTGTCCTTCCAGCTGCCTATCTGCGAGAATATAAGACCTACGATTATCAATGCCAGCAAAGTGATCATTCCTACTTTCGCCGCTGATGAAATTTCCAAAACCATCACCCCTTCATTATGTCTATACCTTTATCGGTCCTTTTATGCTTCCGTGAATAAACTGCTGTACAACCGGATCTTTTGACTTTATAAACTCATCTTTTGTGCCGCATGCCACTATCTTGCCGTTATACAGCATGGCTATTTTATCACCTACCTGATACGCGCTCTCTAAATCATGAGTAACGACAACCGAGGTCGCGCTTAATCGTTTTTTTAAATCATTTATCAAGCCGCTTATAACATTGCTCATTATGGGATCAAGCCCCGTTGTGGGCTCATCATAAAGTATTACCTCCGGTTTTATGGCTATAGTCCTGGCAAGAGACGCCCTTTTCTGCATGCCCCCGGAAAGCTGTGCCGGCATAAGATGCGATTTGCCTTCAAGATCCACGATAGAGAGCATCTCGCCCACAACCTGCTGTATCTCTTCTTCCTTCATGTGGGTGGCAAATTCCCTTAACCCGAACGCCACATTGTCCCCCACGTTAAGCGAGTCAAAAAGAGCCGGGCTCTGAAAAACCATTCCTACTTTTCTTCTTACCCTATCAAGTTCTTTACCCGAAAGGTTTGTTACATTTTTTCCCTCTATATATATATCACCACTAAAAGGCCTTAAAAGTCCTGTTATGGCCTTAAGAAGGGTGCTTTTGCCCACCCCGCTCAAACCCATAACAACAAGAGTCTCGCCTTTTTCAACGTCCAGGTTTATATTCTTTAATATGTCTTTTGATCCGAGCCTTATAACAAGGTTTCTTATCTTTATCATAACCCTTTACCTTAATTTATTATTTAAAACAACCATGCGGACATAAAATAATTCGTGACAAAAACAAGTATTATTGAATATACAACGGAACCGGTAGTAGCCTTACCGACACCGGCGGCCCCGCCTGAAGTATTTAATCCCTGGAAACAGCTTATCAGGGCTATCTCTACGGCAAACACGGCGGCTTTGTAAAGCCCGCCCCATAAATCCTGCATATCAAGCATTGTTCTTATGGAATCAAAAAATGTATGGTACTGCACATTAGCCATATATTTCGCCACAATGGCTCCGCCAACTGTCCCGAAAAGATTCGCAAATAACGTAAGTATGGGTATCATAACAATGCACGCCAGCAATCTGGGCACAACAAGCTGTTTAACCGGGCTTACCGCCATGGCCTTAAGAGCGTCTATCTGCTCGGTAACTTTCATCGAACCAATCTCCGCCGTAATGGCGCTGCCCGCCCTGCCCGCCACAACTATGGCCGTAAGCATCGGGGCAAATTCCCTGCCCATGGCCATTGCGACACCGCCGCCCACAAGAGTGCCGACACCGTATTTTACGGCCAGCTGGGCAAGCTCAAGCGATATAACCATACCGGCAAAACAGGTTGTAAGGACAACTATGGATAAAGAGTTAACCCCCAGTATGGCCATCTGGTCAAGGGTCAGATTAATTTTTACGTTGCCTTTAAATATATATGAAAGTGTTTCAAAAAAAAGCATTACTATGCCGCCGATATAATCGAACAGCCTTATTAACCATAACCCTATATCTTCAAATATTGCAAACATAAGTTTTTAATTTCTTTATAATAAAAATTATTCCTTTTTTATTAAACTTAACAATCATTATAAATTTTTTACACCGATAATCTAAGAAAAGTTACCGCCAAAAAGAACACTTGTTCGGTTTTCAAATTGACAAAATACCCCGTTCTGATATAATTTTATTAATTGAATATTCAGCATAATATAATTCAGGTCTCATCCTGAAATTTGTTTTTTACGGGGTTATTTATCATGAAGAAGAAACTTTTTAAAATATTCGCACTAACAATTATGGTAAGCATATTAAGCGCGGCTTCAATGTTCGCTGTCTGTTTCGCGGCAGAAAAAAACACCTGCGTTCTCCCAAATGACTTATCATCGGTAGGGGAGATTGCCTCAAGCATTAATCCTGTAAACATTTACTCCAAAGCAGCCAAAAACTACGAAGAATTAAAAAAGACATATAAAAATAAAGAGCACCTGGGAAGAATCGGTTTCGGGAAACCAAAAGTATTAAAACCTATTTATATTTCCTGCTATAAAACTCACGCGCTGTCAAACAAACACATAACACTGGCCTCAAGAAGCGGGAATCCCGCGCATTCCCATAAAGTTAAAGTTGATATAGCCCCCCTTATAGAAAAATACGCGAACAAGTACAAAGTAGACCCGCACCTTGTAAAGGCCATCATGAAAACAGAATCAAACTTTAATCCTTACGCCGTAAGTCCATGGGGAGCCAAAGGACTTATGCAGTTAATGCCGGCAACGGCAAAATCTCTGGGAGTTACCGATATATTTGACCCCGAGCAGAATATTCATGCAGGAACAAGATACATAAAAGGGCTTATAGAGAGAATGGGAAATATGACTTTTGCCATAGCCGCATATAACGCAGGGCCGTACAACGTTAAAAAATACGGGGGTGTTCCTCCTTTCGCGGAAACAAGAAATTTTGTAAGAAAAGTCATGAGGCACTATAATAATAGATAATTTAAAATAACACTCAAAAGCAAAAAGCGGAGCTTAATTTTAAGACTCCGCTTTTTTATATACTCTTATCCTTATTCGTTTAATTTTCCGAACAGGGAGGACATGTATTCTGCTGCTGCTGCTGGCCCTGCTGCCACGAAGGATGCGGCTGATCTCCCGGATGCATAAACAGTACCGCCATGGCCTGTATTGTGCCGCCTGAAAGCTGGCCGCTTACCGTTACCTTGTCACCCTGCCGTATCTGGCTGATTGATGAGAACTGTCCGGCGGGCTCGGCTCCGTTCGCAAACGTAGTCATGGGAGATATAACAACATTTAAGGGTCCCTGCTGTGTATTCAGAACAATCGCTTGCGGCGCCACACTGCTGACTATTCCTCCGGCAAACTGGGGCTGCTGCCCCTGCTGCTGTTGCTGTTCCATGTACTGAGGATAAGTCTGCGGAGATGAATTCTGCGGCTGGGCTTTAAACTGGGGCAAAAATATTATTTTCTGCGCCTTAATAGTCTGGGTCTGAAAATTAGCCATACCGGCAACACCGACCATGTCCCCCGGAGAAATATTGTTAATAGATGCCGGTGCTCCGGTTATTTTATTCGTAATTGTAGCCTGCGGGGAAACATATATGGTGATTCTCTGACCCTGCTGTCCCGTTAAAATAAGAATTCCCTGCGCGGCATTAACTTCAGCGCATTCCGCGCTTCCTTCAAAATACTGCTCCTGCTGAGCACACGCAAAAGAAACAGAAAGAAACAATAAAACAAGACTTAATACAAGTATTTTTTTATACATACTTCCTCCCTGTAAATAAATTTAATTCTTATAAATTCTAATAAACTGATTAAAATCCTTTGAAATTATATTGTGAATATTTTTCAAAAAAATATAAAATTTGGAAGGTTTTGCTTTAACAAAAGTATAATTTATTATAATAATTAAATTTAAACAATAAAAACAGGAGGTTAATTTTTTATGAAAAAAATTACTTTTAAATTTCTTTTGCTGGCATTAATAATGACTTTTTCCGTCTTTATTATATCCGGCTGTGCGGTAGTTGAAACATCAACAGGCACAACTTCCGCCGTAACATCAGCAATCAAAATAATAGCGGCGGGACAGTTCAGCTCCTTTAACGGCAGCTCTTATAACAACTTAGTTCAGCTTGATGATACCGGCACTATTGACGGTAATTTTAATGCGGGAACAGGTCCTGCCGGACCTGTTTATACAACAGCTTTACAGGATGACAAAAAAGTAGTCATCGGCGGATTCTTCACTTCGTTCAACGGAGATACTCATAATTACATAGCCCGAATTCTTGCAAACGGCACGATTGACGAAGATTTTTCGTCCGGCACAGGCGCGAATTCCTTCATAACCACAATGGCTCTGCAAAATGACGGAAAAATACTGATCTGCGGGATGTTTACAACATATAACGGAACAGCAAGGGTAAGAATAGCAAGACTAAATGCCGACGGGACACTGGATACGAATTTTGATCCCGGAGACGGCGCAAACCAGAGAATAAACTCAATCGCGCTACAAACCAACGGGAGCATACTCATCGGCGGTATATTCACGGCATACAACGGAACTGCAAGAGCCATGCTGGCCAGAGTAAATCCCGACGGAACTCTTGATGCGGCATTTGATCCCGGTACTGGCGCTAACAACAATGTTAGCTCAATAAATGTATTAAGCGACGGAAAAATACTGATTACCGGAGCATTCACAACCTACAACGGGACAACCGTTAACAGAATCGCCAGACTTAATGTAGACGGCACCATTGACAACACCTTTAATAACGGCGGAGCGGGAGCCAACGATTCTATCAGGTCAGCGGCAGTATTAAGCGACGGAAGCATCATAATATGCGGCATATTTACAACATATAACGGAACAGCAAGATCAAGAGTGGCAAAGTTAAGCTCAGACGGCACGCTCAATGAAGATTTTGATCCCGGCACAGGCGCTGATGCTGAAGTTAATACCTTAAAAGTACAGAGTACCGGCAAAATACTGATCGGCGGTGACTTTACAAATTACAACAGAACAGACATAAACAGGATAGCCAGACTAAATGCCGACGGGACCCTTGATACAAGCTTTAATCCCGGCACGGGAGCATCAACGGATTCTGACTGGATATATACAATCCAGACAACAACTTCAACTTAATTAATTTCTTAAGTTAAATATATATTTATCAGTCAAAGACGCGCTTTTGCGCGTCTTTGCATTAAAATCCTTAATATTTTCTGTTTTATATGTAATATTTAAAAAAACTCTTGACCTTTTTGTAAAATTAAATTATAATTTGAATCTGTTACAGGATTATAAATTATAGTATAATTTATATGCGGGCCTGTAGCTCAGCGGTAGAGCGGTCGGCTCATAACCGATTGGTCCCTGGTTCGAATCCGGGCAGGCCCACCATAACAACATGGCCTCGTCGTCTAACGGTTAGGACATCACCCTTTCACGGTGAAGATTGCGGGTTCGAATCCCGCCGAGGTCACCATATTTTTATAAGGGCGGATAGCTCAGCGGGAGAGCATCTCGTTTACACCGAGGAGGTCGCAGGTTCAATCCCTGCTCCGCCCACCACAATGAAAATACAAAAAAGACTGTCTTAAAAAGACAGTCTTTTTATATCAATAATATTTAAGAAACTTTATGCCCCAAGCATATCCTTTATTAAGCTTTTTAACTCAACATTGCTAGTTTTCGCGTATATTTCAAAAATATCAATAAGCCTGACATTGCTAATCAATGAAGGATTCTCTTTTTTTATCTCTTCTTTTACTTTTGTGAGCTTGTCTAAAAAATTTAACTTTGCTTCGGCATACCTGATTTGTTTTTTTCTTGAATATTTTCCAGGACCCATAAAATATTCGGGGATAGTTTCATAATTTTTAACGCCTGTATCCATAAAGCCACCACCCCTTCTTTTCATATTATACATATATCATACCAGAAATCACATATTTACACAATAACACATTAAATTATCCGCGCAGATTGTTAATTAGCGACCTTGTCATATTTAATATTTTTGGGGGCATATTTCTTGAAATTATGCCTTTTAAGCAGTAAATTATGTTTGAAAGAAGAGGCCTTCTGCCCTTATATATATTATAATAAAACCAGTCAAATTCTTTCTGGATCTTATGCCTTGAAAATCCGGGAAGATCAAGAAATGCTTTTTTTCTTTCCATTCCCGTGTAGGAATTATTGCTTATTAATCCTTGTTCTTCGCATAAATTATAAAGTTCGGTGCCGGGATAGGGGTAAAAGATGCCTAATCTGGCTTCATCGGGAGAACATTCTCTGGCGCATTGTATTGTTTCTTTAAAATCACACGGGGTTTCGGTTGGAAGCCCGACCATCATATACAGATTTACTTTAAGCCCGGCGACCCTTGCTTGTTTAACCGCCTTTATTATATCTTCATTAGAATAACGCCTCTTGAGTATTTCTTCCCTGATTCTTCCGTTCCCTGATTCCAGTCCTATATTTACAAATTCAAAATTTGCTTTCTTTAATGAGTTAAAAAGCCCCGAATAATCAACACCCGGGATTATTCTTAAATTTGCTCCGTAACTTAATTTATTTTTAACCGTTCTGTTAAATTCTTCAAGTTCTGAACATAAGTTTAGGGCAAACTCCGTATTTACTCCTATAGTTTCTATCTCAAAATATATACAGCTTGAGTTCGGGAATAATCTCAAAAGATCTTTTATCTCTTTTAATATATTGCCCGGGGACATTAACCTTACATACCGGCCCCTAGCAAGCCCGGCCAGCACATGGTTACAGCAGTACGTACACCGGAAGGGACACCCTCTTCCTATAAGAACAGGTTGGGTGGATTTTACATCTTTAATACATTTTGCCCAAATCTTTCTGTCAGGAAAAGGTAATTTACCTAAATCCTGGAGAAAATCCCTTACAGGATTTTTTTCTATCTCCCTTCCTTGTTTAATCCATAAATTCTTTATTCTTGACGGCTTTTGATCTTTTTCCAGCTGTTCTACAAGCTCCAGAACCGGGTATTCACCCTCCCCTATACATAAAGCATCAAATGGATCTTTTATTACTTCATCGGGATTTAAGGATACATGCGGGCCGCCTGCTATAAGGTAAATGCCGGGGTATTTCATTTTTATATATCCGGCTGTTTTGGAAATAAAATCATATTCGGTGGCAAGAGCGGTGAAACATATTAATTTTGGATTAAATTCTTTTACAGTTTTATCTATTAATTTTTCTTTGTCTTTTAACCCCAGAACAAGCAGATCGGTATTATGACCGTTAAGCTTTAAAACAGATGAGATATACGATATCCCCATCCTTATATCTATCCAGTGACCTAAAGGCTTAATCGGGTCCGTATAATCTAATGATCCTGTTATGAATAATATATTCATTAATTTTATCCCCTACTATATTATAACTGTTAAATTTTTTATATGAAAGGATTTATCCTTTTTATTTCATATAAATATAATTATGGAAGGATTTTATTATTTTTTAAAGAAAACTTTTAAACTTATATAAATTTAAAAAGGAGGACAACAAGCCATGAAAAGATTTTATACTTTCTTCGCGTTCATAGCGGTGCTTGCCGGTATCGGCATCCTGCTCTACGGATGCGGCGGAGTGGCAAGTTCACTGCTTACCGCTACCAACTCCGGCGCGATAGCCCTGACCGCGACACTGACAGGAGCCGCGGCAAGGTCCGTAAGCCCGGTATCAAAATCAATAAAAGCGGCGGGCGACATGGATGATTATTCCTACTGCCATGACAATCCATGGTATCTAGACAAGCTCCAGATACCCAGCTCTTACAAAGTAGGGCTCGGAGAAACAAAAATTATGCAGGAAGACGATTATAATTCCGCCACGGCACATACTTTCAGCCTGGGCAATGTAAACGGAGAAGCCGTATCTGTTTCCAATCCTTTTGTTGTAGATATGACCTCCGGAACATTTACAATATCAAGCGGCCAGTCCCTGCCCACACCGGGAACTTACACTCACATGGGAAATACGATTGCTTATATAGAGCAGACACTTACCGGAGCCCTTGACCCTATCAACCCGTCAGAAGTTTCAACGGGGAGATTGAGGGTATATCCCTCAACAGTCAATGGTATCCAGGCAGGAGACATACTGCTTTATGACGCAGATGAAGGATGGTGCTGGATAAACAGAACAACATACGCATTGACACCCATAACTTCACCAAGACCGGGCGGCTCTGCATCGGGCTGGGATTATCCCCATATCGGGAACATGATAACCGGCGAACCGACAGTTGAAACAGGCGTTGAAGTAATCCAGGACTCATTCTGGTCATTAAGAACAACAAACAACTTGCCTACATTCATGGCGGCAGAAGCAGCGGCCCTGGCCGCAAACGGCTATGTATTCAAAGACACAATGGCGCTGGGAACCCCAATTACAATCGCAGCCGGAAATTCTTATACATTAACTCTTGATTTTGATATTTCAGCAACTGTTGACGGATACTTCACGGGCGCCATGGCAGTACCCGGCGAAACAGGCACATTCTTCTGGGATGACGCCTTTGCCGACGGCTACTTTAAACCATTCCTGGCATTCGCGTCGGGCGGCGACCAGACAGACGGAAACGGATCCCCGGGATTCCATCCCCTGCCGCCGACAATTACGGCAACAGCGACATCTACTAATTAATTAATAAATTTACCAAAAAAACCGTCCCTATTTTTCGGGACGGTTTTTTTTATTTCTCACATAATTATTTATAATGCTATATTTTTATTGTAAAATTCATCTTGTAAGTTTTAACGCCGGGGAAGACCTGCAGTTTTAGTTTCGTTTTTGCCTCTATCTGTTTTAAAATATCTTTTAATCTTTTCTTTGAGGAAGCAGATACCGTAAACCATATATTGTATTCTCCGTCCCTTAAAAAATTATGCGTAACTTCCGGAAACTTATTTATAATCTCCGCTGTCTTTTTAATTTTACTGCCGGATACCGCGCATGCGGCAAGAACAACCTTTCTTCCGGTTTTATCCGAATTAAAGCTGGGTGTAATACGCCTTATCAGGCCTTTTTTCTTAAACTTTTTTATAATATCAATTACTTTTGCTTCCGTTATGTTAACTTTTTCGGATATCTTCTTATAGGGACGTTCCGTTACGGGAAAATCGTCCTGCAGAATATTCAAAAGTTTTTTTTCCATGGAAGTAAATTTCATATCCTATCCTTTCGCGCTCATAATACAGAACGGATCCTGCATAAGATAATCGCCGTAAACAGCGTAAGCGTGAGCGCGGCATCCCCCGCATATATTCTTACTGTCGCAGGAAGCGCAGCTCCCTTTTAAGTCCTGAAGGCGCAGCTCATTGAACAATCTGCTTTCTGTCCATATCCTGCTGAATTTTTTATCCCTGACATTACCGGCGCTCACCGGCAGATAAGGGCACGGGTGGACTTCCCCTCCGGGGAGAATAACACAGTATGAGGCTCCGGCAAGACAACCCTTTGTATAAGGAAGATTAAGCCCCGCTTTTTTCGCAATACGCATAAATGAAGGCGCGCATGTGGGTTTTATCTCTATTTCTATTTCCTTATTCTTAATTTTTCTCGCTATATTTTCCAGCAGCTTCTCCTGGTCTTCAGGCGATATCTGATCAGAAGTTATGTCTTTGCCCCGTCCGGCGCCTACAAGAAAGAAAAGATGGTGGGCCCGCGCGCCGCATTTTACGGCAAAATCCGTAATTTTATCTATCTGATTTATATTATCCTTTGTAACCGTTGTGTGGATCTGGAATTCTAAATTTATTTTCTTTAAATTTTCCATTGCAAGAAGCGCCTTTTTAAAAGCGCCTTCAGATTTTCTAAACGCGTCGTGCTCTTTTTCCGATATAGAATCCATGCTTATGCCCGCTCTTTTTAAGCCGGAGCGTTTCAGCTCCAGGGCAACTTCCCTGTTTATAAGGGTGCCGTTTGTCCCGAGGACAACCCTTAATCCTTTATCCGAAGCGTATTTTATTATCCGGAAAATATCTTTTCTTAGAAGAGGCTCCCCTCCGCTTAATATTAAAATTTTAAAACCGCATAATACAATCTCATCAACCAAAGACAAAGCTTCCTGTGTTGTAAGCTCGTCGTGAGAAGGCGAGCCTGCGTCCCTGTAGCAGTGAACACAGTTAAGGTTGCATGCTTTTGTTATGTTCCATGAAATAATTACAGGCTGCATATTATTTTAACCAGACTGCCGCATCTTTAGCGTGATAAGTTAAGATTATATCCGCGCCGGCCCTTTTTATAGAATGAAGGATCTCCATGACGATTTTTCTTTCATCAACCCACTCGCGTTGGGCGGCGGCCTTTACCATTGAATACTCGCCGCTTACATTGTATGCGGCTATTGGATGCATAAATCTCTGCTTTGCCTCTTTTATGACATCAAGGTAAGCAAGCGCAGGCTTTACCATAACAATATCGGCCCCTTCTTCTATATCAAGAGAAATCTCCCTTAACGCCTCCCTTATATTACAGCCGTTCATCTGGTATGACTTCCTGTCGCCGAAAGAAGGCGCGGAACCGGCGGCTTCCCTGAAAGGCCCGTAAAAAGAGCTCGCGTATTTTGCCGCGTAAGAAAGTATGCCTACATTATCAAAGCCGTTATCATCAAGAGCTTCCCTTATAACGGCGACTCTCCCGTCCATCATGTCGGACGGGGCAACCATATCAACCCCGGCTTTTGCCTGCGCTATCGCGATCCTCGCAAGATAATCAAGCGTTCTGTCATTATCAACTTTCCCGCCGTCTATAATCCCGCAGTGCCCGTGGGATGTATATTCGCACATGCAGATATCCCCTATTACGAGAAGATTCAACTTCTCTTTTTTTAATGCGCGGACGGCCTGCTGTATGATGCCTTCATCGCTCCATGCGTCAGAACCCTCATCGTCTTTTTCCGGGGGTATCCCGAAAAGAATAATCGCGGGTATTCCCAAAGATTCAACTTCTTTGACTTCTTCAATGAGTTTATCAACGGAAAAGTGATAACACCCCGGCATAGCTTGAATCTCTTTCTTAATACCGGTGCCCGGGACAACAAATAAAGGATAAATAAAATCCTTAACGCTTAAGTTTGTTTCCGAGACCATCTCCCTTAATATCGGATTTTCTCTTAATCTTCTCATCCTGGTATCCGGAAATCCCATAAATACCTCCTAGTTAATTTTCAACTTCGCGAATTCCCTTAAAGCTTCCAGCTCTTCCATTTTATTTATTCCTATGCACGCCGAATGAATAAATTCCTTATCCAGCGCGAACTTTACCGCTTCTTCAAACTTATGCGCCGTTCTGCCTTCGCCCAGCACTTTCATGACATAAATACCCTTGCCGTTTCCGTGCGCTACCTTTAGGGCATTATCATAATCCCGTATCCCGGCGTCCATATGATCTTCGTCTATATTGTAATTTGTCATAATAACATCAATCTCCGAAAGGTTAACCAGAAATTCCAGTATATCTATGGAGTGGGTAGATGCGCCGACCGCCTTAATAATTCCTTCTTTTTTAAATTTATGCAGTTCACTTAAAGCGCTTGACCTGTCCATGTAATCCTGCATGTCATCAACTTCATGCATAAGCATTATATCTATATAGTCCGTGTTCAATTCTTTCAGTGATTCTTCAACGCCGAGACGCATATCTTCGCCTGTCTGAGCGTGAGATTTCGTGGCAATTATAACTTTATCCCTTTTTACCGTCTTAAGGGCTTCGGCAATATGCGGGTGAGTACCGTAATCATCTGATGTGTCCCAGAAATTCATGCCGAAATCAATGCTCCTGGCGAGTATAATGCCGTAATATTCGCAGGATACATCCGCCTGCGAGCTTCTGCCTCCGACGCCGTATGTCCCGGTGCCTATACAGAGCCGGGGAACTTCTATGCCGGTATTCCCGAATTTTACTTTGTTCATGATCCTGCTCCGCGGAATAAATATTTATTTTTCAACATCTATCCTGCTCTCAAATTTATAATCTATTACTTTTTTCTCCCTCATATAATCAGCAACAACATCCCTTATAATCGCGTATTGTTTTAAATCGGTGCAGTCTTCAAGATCTTCATACTTACCGCCCACAAATGCCATAAAACTGTTCGTGGCGATTTTATAAGTCTTCTCCGGATCTATTTTTTCAAAACCGCCCGTTTTATCTTTAATATAAATATCCCGCACGCAGTTACCGGTGTCTTCGGGATAAAATTTCATCTTCATGCCGGAGACAAACAATCCCCTGTCATCGGGTCCGAAAGATTTATTCAGCATTGAGACAATATTCTTCCCTTTTATGTTCATCGTAACAAGTGTATTATCAAAAGGCAGGCATTTAAACACATCCCCGAAGGTAATTTCTCCCTTATAGAAAGAGTCCCTTATCCCGCCGGGGTTGTAAAAAGTCATATCCGCGCCGGATGTTTCCTGCATCACATCGCATATAAAGTTGCCCAGGGGGATATCTTTTTTGTTCGCCTTGCCTTTTCTCTTGTTAATTAAATCAGTTTTATTAACCGCAAGAACCTCTTCCATCTTGCTTTTTACAAGATTATTGTAATGGTTAACCATATTTGCTATTTTAGGATCTTCTTTAATCTTTGAAGGATCTATTTTTGTAATTTCTGTTCCTTTTGTAAACTTCTTTATCTTCTTGGTATCTTTATCAACAACAAGAACCATCTTCCCCAGATACTCGCCCTTGCATCCCGCCTGGGTTACCGGCACCCCTTTTATAATAATAGGCTTATGCAGGGGGATATGCGTATGCGCACCGATAATAACATCCGCTCCTTCCATATTTTTAACAAGCTTTATATCATTATCCTTGCCCATGTGGGAGAGCACTACAATTATATCCGCGCACTTTTGCTTAAGTTCGGGATAATACTTACCGAATACTTTCTCCGGGTTCTCAAATGTAAGGTCATCAACCACTTTAGGGCTTGTGGTAAAAGGGGTATCTTCTCCGGTAAGTCCTATTACCGCTACTTTAACACCTTCTATTTCCTTAATTATATAGGGTTTAAATAGAAGCTGTCCCTGCTTATTTCTCACATTGGCGCATAAAACGGGGAATTTGCTCTGGCTTATCCTCTTAAATAAAACATCCTGCCCCCAGTCAAACTCGTGATTGCCCACAACGGATGCGTCATATCCCATTTCATTCATTATATCCGCTATGGGCTTGCCTTGGAATATATTTGATACGGGATCCCCCTGGTACATATCTCCCCCGTCAAGAAGAATAATCCGGCCGGGATTTTTATCCCTTTCCTCTTTTATAAGGGTGGAGATATGCGCAAGCCCCCCTGCTTTTATATCCTTATCCTTCACGTTCTCGGTATGGGGCGCGGCATAACCGTGTATATCGTTCGTATGCAGGATTACAATCTCTAAATCAGCCGCTCTGCAAATATTAAAAGACAAAAAAAACGCAATAATTAAAACTGCCAGAATTAAAAAGATATTTTTTTTCATTTTCAACTCCTGCTGCACCTTGCCTTAACTATCTCGGCAAGTATGCTTACGGCGATCTCCGCCGGCGTTTCAGCCCCTATGGATAACCCTATAGGGGATTTAACTTTTTTGAACCTGTTTTTATTTATCCCTTTTTTCGCGAGAGCCCCGAAAACAGTCTTAACTTTTCTGCCGCTTCCTATCATGCCCAGGTATTTCGGATCATATTCAAGACATTTTTCCAGAATATCCTGATCAATCCTGTGGGAATAAGACGCTATAACAATATATGTCCTTTTATTTATCTTTAATTCCTCAAAAGCTTTTACAAAGCCCTTATTTACAACTTTAACATTTTTAAATCTTTTTTTATTCGCATAATCAGACCTGTCATCAACAACGGTTATATCAAACCCGAGCTCTTTAGCCATATTAACAAGCGGGACCGCTATATGCCCTCCCCCAAACACCACCAGTTGTTCGCTCTTATTGACATCATCTAAAAAAATCTTCATTTTTCCTCCGCACGCGACACCCAGCCCGCTTGGAGCGGTTGTAAGGTCATATTCCAGTAATTTGCTTTTTCCCGTGCCCATAAGTTTTTTGGCCTCGGAAACAACAGTAAGTTCCACTTTCCCCCCGCCTACCGTACCGTAAGCCGCGCCATCTTCAGAAATAAGCATCTTGGCGCCCAGCCTGCGCGGGGCAGAACCGGTGGATTCCACAACCACCGCCATGACCGCGTTCCCATTCCTCTTTATAATTCTCACTATATCTTCATAGATCTTTACATCGTGGCTCATACATATAGTCTCCTTTTAATCTCCTGTAATTTTAGACAAAGCCGTTTCTTTTACCTGCCAAATAAAAGAAAAAGGCGGCCATAAAGACCGCCTTATCTCAACACTAACCTAAAATATCTGTTTAGGAATCGGTTAATGTAAAGGTTATGACTCTTGAACCGTCAGCGGGAAGACCGGCTGCAACGTTAGCATCTAAGTACAGTGTGTAATTAATTGCTGACTGTGCAACTGTTTCAATGCTGGTTACCAGATCCTGAGCCGTTGTATTAAGCGTCTTTTCGCCGGCAGTAGAACCGGTAGAAGGTGCATCTGTTTCGATATTAATCATCGTGGCTGTAGGCATATTAGCGTTAAGTGCACCGGTTATCTTTTTGCCGGTAGTGTCGTTTGTGGTTATGGCATACTGGCAAACTACGCTGTCTTCATCGGGCTCTGAACCTGCTGTTGCCGCGTTAATGGTTAAGGTTTCGTCCGCGTCAAAAGCAATTTCGTTAATCGCGTCTATTTCAAAATACACAGTCTGAGTGTCGGTTGAACCGGCAAACGCAGCTGCGCTCATGAAAGCTATCGCGATAAGGACTATTATCAGCTTTTTCATTTAGGCTTCCTCCTTTCTTTTTGTTTTATTTAATGGCATTTAGCCTTTAAATCTTGCTCGCGGGAAGTGCCTTTCCCCCTTCCCACCTATATTATACCCCACCCCCGCATATACGGATATAGGTCAAACGGAGTAAAATTATAGGTCAAATGGGGTATTTTTATTCTTAAAAGCAGGAAATATGCCCGCAAAACGGTAAATAGTGTCCGACCGGGGATATACCCCTTTTTAAATATGGAGGATAAATGCTTAATAAAGAAACAAAGAAGATTTTTGACGTAATATGTAAAAAATTTGACGAAATGAATAAATTAAGGGATAACGCCATAACACGGCACAGGGAAATAATAAAGATATCTTCGTTATCCATAAGGGCCACCCACAGGGAGGATTACAAAGAGGCGGAAAACCTTATAAAACAAGCTCAGGAAAAATCAGAAAAGCTTAATGCCGGACTTAAAAACTATCCCCAGATTTATTACAGCGGGTTTATACATGACTGCCAGAAGGAATTCGCCGAAAGCTGTATCACCCTTGCGCTGATAAGAGACGAAAAAATAGCCACTCCCGCCGATATAGGGGTTGACTATCCCGCTTATTTAAACGGGATGTGCGAGGCAATAGGCGAAGTCAGGAGGCATATTGTTGACAGAATGAGGAAAAATGATCTGAAAAACAGCGAAGAACTTCTTCTTCTAATGGATGAAATATATTACATGATGATATCAATAGATTACCCCGACGCGATAACAATGGGCTTAAGAAGAACAACCGATATCGCAAGATCGTTAATAGAAAAAACCAGAGGAGAGCTTACCCTTCACATGAGACAGAACTCCCTGGAAGAGAAAATGCATAAACTTGAAAAGAAACTGTAAAGCAAAAGAGACCGCTCTTCTTGAACGGTCTCTTTCATTATTCTTTGTATTATGCTTATTCTTCTTCGTCGCCTTTTTTCTTGGATGCGGCGAGAACCGATTCCGCCAGGTTCGGAGCAAGTTCTTCATAATGAGAGAAAATCATCTTAAACATGCCGCGCCCCTGGGTTATGCTCTTAAGGTCAATTACGTATTTCTGCATCTCTGCCAGGGGAACCTGTGCTTTAATAAGCTGGTCGCCGTTGCCCTGGGGATCCATGCCCATAATTCTTCCTCTTTTTGAATTAAGATCGCCTATGCAGTCGCCCATATAGGAATCAGGCACTAAAAGCTCAAGATTATATATCGGCTCTAAAAGAACGGGGCTCGCGCTGTCAACTGCTTTTCTTAAGCCCATGGCTGCCGCGATTTTAAACGCCATATCGGAAGAGTCTACCGTATGGTATGAACCGTCATAAAGGGTAACTTTAACGCCTACCATGGGATAAATTGATAGTATCCCGTCGGACATCGCTTCTTTTACGCCCTTCTCAACCGAAGGAATGTAGTTTTTGGGCACAACGCCGCCCACTATTTTATCAACAAATTCAAATTCTTTTTCTCTGGAGAGGGGCTCTATTTCAAGCCATACATGCCCGTACTGACCGCGTCCGCCGGACTGCTTCTTGTATTTTCCTTCCGCCTTGGCCTTGCCTTTTATGGTCTCTTTATAAGCTACTTTCGGTGTTGCAAGTTCAACTTCCACGCCGAATTTTCTCTTTAGCTTATCCATATTTATATCTATGTGCAGGTCGCCCATGCCTTTTATGATATTTTCTTTTGTTTCAATGTTCCTGACGCAGATAAAGGTCGGGTCTTCTTCGGAAAGCTTGGAAAGCGCGCTGCCAAGCTTGTCTTCGTCAGCGCGGCTCTTCGGGAACACGGCCATATGAAGAACGGGTTCCGGAAATTCAATCTTAGGATATATTATCGGCTTGTCTTTGGCGCAAAGCGTATCCTGTGTGGTTGTTTCCTGGAGTTTAGATGCCACAAATATATCCCCTGCGAAAAGCTCTTTTATTTCCTGCTGATGCTTGCCCTTTGAAACAAATATATTGCTTAATTTTTCGTCTCTTTCTTTTGTCGCGTTATATACGACCATATCCTCTTTTAATGTGCCGGAATAGATCTTTATCATATTAAGTTTACCGACAAAAGGATCGGCTGCTGTCCTGAAAACAAAAGCGGAAAACGGCGCAGAAGAAGAAATTTCTCTTTCTTCTTCCTGTCCCGACTTCGGGTTAATCCCTTTTACGTTTCCAACTTCGTTCGGGGCGGGTATGCAATCGGCCACAAAGTCCATGACAAGGTCTGCGCCCATATTGCCGTAAGCCGAACCGCATAAAACAGGTATGATTTTGCCTTCTTTTGTTCCCTTTTTAATGGCTGTTTTGATTTCTTCTGTCGTAAGAGGCGTGCCGTCAAGATATTTTGTTATGAGAGCATCATCTGTTTCCGCGGCTGATTCCATAAGCTGTTCGCGGTATTTATTGTAATCGGCTTCCATATCGGACGGTATATCTATTTTCTTGGACTGCTTGCCGTCAAATTCATATGCCGCTCCTTCTATAAGGTCAATAACTCCCTTGAAGTTCTCGGCGGCGCCTACGGGAAGCTGGACCGGTGCTATATGGGTTGAAAACCGTGATTTCATCTCTTCATACAGCTGGTAGAAATTTGCGTTTTCCTTGTCCATTTTATTTATAAATATCATCTTTGGCATTTTAGTTTTACTTAAATATTTCCAGTTAATTTCAAAACCCACTTCAATCTGGCTGTTTGCCGACGCGAGAAGAACGGCGCCTTCGGCTACCCTTAACCCGCTTTTTACTTCTGATACAAAATCCAAAAATCCGGGGGCGTCAAGACAGTTTATCTTGTAATCCTTCCACGGACACGGGGCAATTGCAAGACTTATGGAAGTCTTTCTCTTTATCTCATCCTGATCAAAATCCGTTGTTGAGTTGCCGTCATCAACCCTGCCCAGCCGGTCTACAGCCTTGCTGGTATAAAGCATTGCTTCGACCAGTGTTGTTTTACCTGTTCCCTGGTGACCCAGCAAAACGATATTTCTTATCTTTTCAGTAGGATATGCATTCATAATTCCTCCACTTTTTAGCAGACAACATATAGGGATAAATACTACACGTTAAACGCTATTATTTATTGTATTCTTGAGGTATCTTTTTGCCTTTTTTCTCGGCGCATTCTTTATGCCATTTTTTGCCGGAAATTTTCGCTAAAGCTTTGCCTTCTAATAAGCCGCCGCACCCTCTGCATTTCGGCGAACCTGCTTTTTTCGGACTGCCCTTTGCCATATATTCCTCCTTGGTAATTATTTATCAAAATAAATAGGCGCATCTAAATGCGCGTTGCCTTCAACCTGAAGTTTCCTGTCAAGAATTTTAATATATAATATATTAGTCACTATTTGGATTTCTGTCAAATCCACCAGGGGGTTAATTTCTTTCTCCAGGGTATCCCTCACAAATGAAGGAAGCGGAATCCCGCTTACCGTTATGCTTGCGCATTGAAAATTTATCTTTTTTGAATCCTCAGCTTCAAGTATTCCCGATACTTTAACCGGAAGGTTAAAACCCATAACTTTTTTATTTGTGCTTACAAGTATTTTGTCTTTTTTCAACTCTACCGCAAGATCCGGATATTCCTTTAAATTCTCGTCTTTATATTTATTTATGGCCTCTTCGCCCGCTGTTATTATAAAATCGGCCTTCCCTATTTTCTTTATCTTATCCATATCAAAAGATACGTTATAAAGATGTACTTTCACGTTTTCCAGAACAGGGCTTCCCGGCGGTGCCACGTCTTCCGCCATAAGATAAAGATCCTTTATGTTACCTGTCAGAATATCCATAAAATTAGTATCTTTTATCTTAACCGTATATTTTTTGGCAGGCCCTATCCACTGCGGAAGCCTTTTCTCAAGCTCTTTTTCTATGGGGTGCATCTTATTGGCAAGCAGTATGGATGTCAGCACATATAAAATTAAGGCTGTTATTGCTATAATAACTACTGTTTTTTTCATTTAAAAACGCCTCTTTGATAACTTTTAGATTAAGAAGATGATTTAACAGGGGGAAGGTAGGCTATCGCATCTATCTCCACATTCACGCCTTTGGGCAGGGCGCTTACCTGCACGCATGCTCTTGCCGGTGGATCTGCTTTAAAGTATTCTTCATATACCTTATTCACCCGTCCAAAATCTTCCAGATTTGTAAGATAAACCGTTGTTTTTACGACTCTATCCGCGGAGGTTTTGGCTTTCTCCAGTATTTTTATAAGGTTTTTTAAAACCTGGTGGGTCTGCTCTTCTATTGAGGATGTTTTAAGCTCGCCCGTCCAAGGGTCCGCCGGTATCTGACCGGAAACAAATATGAGCTCCCCCGCCTTTATTTTTATTCCCTGCGAATAAGGGCCTATTGCAGATGGAGCGTCTTTTGTCGCGATAATTTCTTTTACCATGTTAATCCTCCTGAAAATTTCAGACAAATAAACTATTTTTTTATAATCAAGGTATCGAGTTTCCCCGATACCTTGATTATATTATTTAATCTTCAAATTATATATTTACTTTTATTTATCCTTGTTTTCTTCTTTTTTCTCGTCAGTTTTTATTTTTATGTTTCCGATTCCCAGATCATTAGGTCTTGCAAGCCTGTTAAGCACGCTTCTTGCGCCCTGATCGCTGGCAACCGTTATGGCTTCAAGCGCTTTTCCTATGTCAAATCCGGCCTTATCGGTTTCCGATCCGGCAAACACCCTGAAATCGGCGTTTTCCAGCGCCTTCGCGCCGGCTATTCCCACCGCTTCCTGCATTGCTACTATTTTTTCGGCCACTAATGCTCTTATCGCTTCATCTCCGAACTTATTCAGCGCTTCCTGCAGTTTCTCTTTGGCGTCAGCTTCAGCGTATCCTTTTTCCCTGATAGGCGCCGCCAGTCCCTTGGCCTGCTCTTCCAGGAACGATCTTTCTCCCTCACCCTTCAGGCGCTGCTGCTGTTTGTATATTTCTTCAACTTCCTTATCCTGTGCCGCTATTACCAGCTTTTTTTCTTTTTCTATTTCGGCATTTTTTATCTTATCTACTTTTGTAACTTCCAGCTGCTCCCTGACCGCTTCTTTTTCTTTTTCGGCGATTAAACGGTTTTTTTCCTGAATTCTCTTAGCCACTTCTTCATCTCTCTGAATTTCACGTTTTCTCGCTTCCTCGTCGGCTATGGCTTCCTTTAATCTTGCTGCCCTTCTCTGATCCGCATTTTTCTGTCTTGCTTCGGAATTTATCTGCTCTTCTATAATTGACGATATATCGGTTATCACGTGCGAAGCTTCCTTATCAAGCCCCTGCGGTTTAACCGGATCTTTAAATTCCACCAGTTCTATATCCTTAAGATCCAGCCCCCAGGCATCTATGGCGCTGGCAAGCGCCGGCGTTATTTGCCTGATTATTTCGTCCCTGTTATTAATTATTTCCCTGATGGTCTTCTTCGTTGTGGCATCCCTGGTCGTTGCCTGCACCACCCTGGCAATCTGCTCCGCCAGCTCTAACATGTCGCCGCTGAACCTTTGAGCCGCAACTATGGGTTTTTTCACGGCAACATAAGCTATGATATCGCATAAGAATCTTGCCCTGTCTATATCGAATGCCAGGAATTCCTGCACTCTCACCGGTATTATTTTAAGCGGTATTTTATGAACCCTCATTCCCAGGCCGAACAAGAAGAACCATGACGGTATATTGAAGTATGCCCCCTTGCTGTCTTGGGTGTATTCCGGGTGCGACGAGAAAACCCTCATCTTTCCCCTCTGTATTACTACATGCGCGTAGTCCGCCGGCACCACGGTATATATTTTGGCAAGAATGATTATGAATAAAACGACAGCTCCTATGCCTATCAATAACTGTGTATTCATTTCCATATTTTCACCTCAAATTATTTATTTTTAATTCCTTTTTTTAACTGCGGTTGATTTCTAATACTTATTCTCTCGCGCTCAGCAGTATAGAACCTTCGTATATTTTAGAACTGATCATTTGATGCAGCAGCTTGGTTATAAGGCCGTCCTTGGACACATAAATAGACCTGCCGTTATCTATATCGCCGTACGCCTGTTCCAAATCTTCCAGTGTCTTAAAAACAATTTTGTCTGTTTTTAATTTGTCGCCCAGGCTGAATTCTTCAACCTCATATATTTTTTTATGGTCTTCCATTTTTAATAAGCCTCCTTTCATTTAAAGAAAACTCTTAACAAGTATTAATTTATCAATTAGTTAAAGTTTTGTCAATAATACAGGAAAGGTATTAAATCGAAAAATGCTTTTATTTTAAGCAAAAAATCTCTTTACCCGCTCAAGATCATCAAGTTTATCCACATTTACCGCGGATTCTGGACGCTCCAGTATAACCGCCCTTGCGGACACGCTGAAAAGTTCATATGCCTTATTCTCAAGATCTCTTATGCTTAACTGCTTTGTTAAAAATTTAAATATTGTTTTTATGCCCAAAGACGTTATTAATTTCCACGGGGTTTTTCTTAATCTTGCAACCTCATCCAGACCGGATTTAATCTTCCTTACCGCCCTCGGCTCTAAAAGAAAAAATCCCGTTCCGCAGAAAACCCCGTCCTTCAATGAAAGGTAGGTTCTGGTCATCCCGGGAAATTTCTTTATGTAATCTTCTTTTTTCACAATCCCGTAAATAATCTGCGCGGGCTTTACGCCTGCCTTATCCAGAAATTCTTTTACCGAATCTTTGCTGATAATCGGCATATCACACGGAACAACTAAAACTTTCGGCCAGTCATCAACTTCCTTAAGCCCGTTAAGCAGTGAATCTATCATGGTACCGCCGCCGTCCACATTTATATCAACTTTATCCCTTAAAAATTTCGGCGTGGAATCTTTATCCGAAACAAGAACTATTCTGGATACATAAGGGGATTCTTTTAAGGCGTCTATTACATACTCAACCAGATATTTTGACTCAATATTTATAAAAGCTTTGGATTTTATTCTGGTATGACCGGCAAGATCTTCTTCTATTTTTCCGCCCGCTAAAATTACCGCGGCAGTCTGCATATTTTACACCTATTTATTGTACATTCTGTCTGTCATAATAAAGGCCTGACAGCTTCATGATTTCTATGACCGGCCTTGATTTGCCGCGGGTCATTATATGCACCCCGGCGCATTTATTTCTTATCTTCTCTATAATCTTTGAAGTCTGCTCTATGCCCTTATGAAGAGGGTTCTCGGCTTCTTCAAGTTCTTTTAAAATAGTATCCGGGATTACTATGCCGGGGATATTTTCCCTCATAAATTTAGCCATTTTAAGTGATTCTATGGGCATAATTCCAGCAATTATTTTTACACCGGAAGAAATCTGCTTTGCCCTGTCCATAAATTCAATGAACACATCGGCATCATAAACCGTCTGTGTCTGGAAGAACGCGGCGCCCTGTTCTATCTTTTTCTTCATTTTTATAAGCTCTATATCCAGCGATGTGCTGAAAGGGTTAACCGCCGCCCCTGAGAAAAAGTGCGTTGAACCGGTAAGCTTATTGCCCGCGTCGTCAATTCCGTTATTTAGCCCCCTGATAATCGCCAGAAGCTGTACCGAATCTATGTCAAAAACGCTTTTCGCTCCTTTATGGTCTCCGAAAGAAGGATGATCTCCCGTAAGAGCAAGCACGTTTCTTATCCCGAGCCAGTGCGCTCCTAAAAGATCGGACTGCAGGGCAAGCCTGTTCCTGTCCCTGCATGTTAACTGGAGTATAGGTTCTATACCGAAATCAACAAGCACATGCGACAGGGCTATAGGAGAAGCTCTCATGATAGATCTCTGGTTATCGGTAACATTAATGGCGTCAACAACGCCGTGAAGGCGGTCAACCTTATCCCTTATATAGCTTGTGTCAGTGCCCTTGCTCGGAGCAAGCTCCGTTGTTATGACAAACTGACCTGATTTTATCTTCTGTTTGAAATCCATAATTAACCCTTGTCTCTTTTTGCCTTAAGCGCCTGCGGTTTTATTGAACTGTGATAATTTTTAGGACCCCAGTATTCATTGATATTTTCAAGCTTGCCTGCTTTTTTAAGCGCCTCATAAATCATTGCCCACGCGCAGTCCCTGTCGGAATTAACTTCGCATTTTCCGTCAACCGAACCCCCGCACGGCCCGTTAAGAAGCCCTTTGGCGCATCTTGTAACGGGACATATCCCGCATGTTTTATCAAGCACGCATTCCCCGCACATACTGCATCTTTCGTCATAATCGCCGAGTCTTTTAATTACTCCCAGAAATAACGAATCAAGCGCGGGTATAACTCTTTTATCAATAAGATCGCTAACCGAAGATGTGCCGCTGCCGCAGCACATTGTAAGGATGCAGTCAACTTTATCAAGGTTAACCTTGGCAAATTCTTTCTTAACAATTCTTTCGTCGCAGGGCACTTCAAGAACTTTGTAATAAACAATTTTTTTGCCCATTCCCTCAAGCTTTTCCTTCATCTGCGCGACCTGGTCTTCGCCGCCTGTCTGGCAGCTGGTAGCGCATCTTCCGCATCCCACTATGGCAATATTATTATAGTCTTTTAAATTGTCTTCTATAACCTTAAAATCTTTAAACTTAGTAATAATCATAATATACCCGCTTAAAATATATTAACATATTTGGTGCCGAAGCCCGGAATCGAACCGGGATGGAGTTGCCCCCACCGGTTTTTGAGACCGGCGCGTCTACCAATTCCGCCACTTCGGCACGCAATTCCCGTTTAAAGCAAAATTATTATCCGTATAATACGGATAATAATTTATATAAAAATTATAATTTTACCTTATCCAGTTTAGCACAACCATTACGGCGGACGCAATACTTATAATCCCTATCCCCGCTATCCATAAAATACGCTTAAATGTCTTATTCCCCGACATAACAGTTTCTTTAAGATCCTGTATTATCTTGCTTTTTTCTTCTGAATCCTTTAACTGCTTAAACTTTAAATCTTCCAAAGACTGCAGAAGATCCTGCTTCTCCGCTTCGGCGGCTACCGATGATTTTAAGCTCTGCCTCATAAGCGCTTCCAGATGTTCTATCTGTTCTTTGATCTCTTTTACTTCCCCGCCGTTTTTGGAAGGCGTGGTCTGTTCAATTATTAAATTTAATCCTTCATAAACGGTCTCAAAATCATTCTTGTATTCATCCTTAAGATTCTTTATCTCGTCAAGTATACCCTTAATAATCCTTGAGGGAGTCTGGGCCTGGGTTGTTACAGCCATATCATCACCTCTTTTTCCGGGAGATATGCCCTCCTCGGGAAGCGACAGCTCTTCCGCCTGCAGTATCCGGCGGGCTTTATCTATGGAATTTTTCTCCGACTGCACAACATGTTTTATCCTCTTTATCATCTCTATATCATCTGTTGAATACAGTCTCTGCTTATTTTTATCCCCGCTTCTTTTCGGGCGCAGAAATTCGGTAAAAGATTTTTCCCAGTACCTTATGGTATGGGGATTAACCCCTGTAAGCTCGCTCACTTCTTTAATTAAATAAAATATAGGACCTTCCATATTGCCCCGCAAATTCTAAAGTTTTTTTAACATTTCCTTGATCACAGGTTTAATTTTTGGAATTTCTTCTGTTACTGTTTTCCATAAAATTTCCATGTCCACGCCGCAATACCTATCCATTATATATACACGGCCTCCGCAAGAATGCGCTTCCCGATACCCGGCTTTAACGCTTTTTTAGAAACAAGATCAACCCTGCCGCCCAGCAGTTTGCTTAGATATTCCTCCATGTCCATAAACTCGAATAAGCCTACGGGCTCTTTAAATTCCACAAGCATATCTATATCGCTTTTTTTCGCAGGACGCCCTTTTACATAGGAGCCAAATACCGCTATGTTTTTTACCTTAAACTGCTTTTTAAGCAGTTCTTTACAATTTAATAAAATTTGTTTTATGGTTTCTATTTTCTCCATCTTTCTAATCACCGAATTTATCGTGCTTTATTTTTCTCCAGAAGACTGAAATATTCCTTTATAATAAAATAAAAGATTCCGGCAAAATATCAAAATCTTTCATACTGTCTAAAAATGTTAGTTAAATTTTAAAAGTGCACACTTTAAGAATTAAAAGTGCACAAGCTGTAATTCACTATTTTTAACTCTCTGGACATCTATA
>JBDRKI010000100.1:0-3473 GCA_043814095.1 Armatimonadota bacterium
GTTATTTCCCGTAAAGGACTCAAAAAAACTCGCTCAAGCGGTTATAAAAGTTTTAAAGAAAAACCCGGTTTTGGGAAGCTTGCAAGAAAACGGGAAGGATTATATTCTGAAAAACTTCAATGTGAAAAGAGCGGCCGGCGAGCTTGCGGAAATTTATGATAATATGAGGAAAAGAAGATGAAAGTTTGTTTAATATACCCCTTGGTTTCAAAAGAAATTTCGCATAAGGAATATGATAATAATATTCCATTCCCGCCGCTGGGGCTTGCCTATATAGCTGCCGTTCTTAAAAAGAATAACCATAAAGTTAAAATAATTGATAGGAATAAAATATTAAAACAGAATGATCTTAATCTTGCTTTAACGGATGAGATAACACTTAATTTGATAAAAGAGTTTTCACCCTCTATTGTGGGTTTCGGGGCTACAACGCCTTTAATGTGGGATGTTGATCATTTTTCTAAAATAGTGAAGAAAAATTTTCCGAATATCATAACCGTATGCGGCGGCCCGCATCCTACTTCAGAAACAGATTCAACTCTTAAAAACTGTACCTCTATAGATATTGCCGTTGCAGGGGAGGGCGAGTTAACCGCTCTGGAGCTGGCGAACGGCCTTCCTTTAGAAGAAATAAAAGGATTATCTTTCAGAAAAAACGGTGAGATTATAACAACAGAACACAGGCCGTTGATTAAGGATATGGATTCTATCCCCTTTCCCGCAAGGGAGCTTCTTGATATGAAGTATTATCACAGTTATTTTCCGAGCAGGCATGTCCATGAAAGAACAACAAGTATTTTTACTACCCGCGGATGCCCTTACAGATGCAATTTCTGCGCGGGTCCTGTTATGTTTGAAGGGAAAGTGCGTTTTCACTCACCGGGGTATGTAGTAAAAGAAGTTAAGGAACTTTTAGATAATTATAAGTTTGATACTATATTTTTCGCTGATGATTTGTTTCTAGCAAACAGAAAGCGAGCCGAGGAAATATGCAATTTATTTATAAAAGAGGGCATTAATAAAAGAACCAAATGGATAGCCCAGATAAGAACAGAGCTTGTAGAGCCGGATCTTCTGCATCTTATGAAAAAGGCGGGATGCCTGCAGGTTGAGTTCGGGTTTGAATCGGGTTCGCAGAGGATGCTGGATATTATGAATAAAAAACATAAAGTTGAAGATTATTACAGAGTTGCAAAAACAGCACATGGTTGCAATATGAGGTTCCAGTGCAACCTTATAATCGGCTATCCGGGCGAGAAAGAAGATGATCTTATAAAAACCATTGATTTTATAAGGGAGATAAAGCCTACCGTTACCCAGGTCAGCTGCCTGTGGCCTTTGCCCGGTACAAGGGTTTATAAAGAGCTCCTTACTAAAGGCTTTGATCTTGCGTGGGACAGCAAAACAAGCTGCGCGAGTTTTAATTTTACAGATATGCCCGATGAGAAGTTTAAACACCTAAGCGGCATCCTTATGGATGAAGCCGTTAAATTGAACTGGAAGAATTATAAAGCGTATCACTTCAGGCATAACCTCCCGCATATGTTTGAACTGGCGGCTCAGAAAGCCAAGAGATTATTAAAAATAAAATAGACAAAGAAATAAGTAATATTGAACAGGTAATTATGAATATAAATCAAGTTGCATTCAGATATTATCCCGCTTCAGGCGGTGTTGAAGAGTATGTCCGCAGGATCTCCGAAGCTCTTACTAAAAAAGGGCATAAAATTAATATCTTTACTTCATACATAGAAGAAGATTCATCTTATACTAAAGTAAAGAATGCGCCTTCTGTCCATAACGGGGTGAATATAAGGCGGTTCAGGACAGGTGTAAGGTTTAAAAACTATACTGTGCTTCCCTTTATGCTGCCGGCGCTTTTAATGGACAGCACAGATATTATACATTCCCATTCGTATATGTATTTCTCGGCAGATGCGGCATCTATAGCGGCAAAGTTAAATAAAAAACCTCTGGTTTTTAACCCCTATCTTGCAGATACCGGCCCTCCGTCTTTATGGGGAAGGATCTACCGGTCAACTCTGGGCAGGATGGCATTAGAGAGCGATGTTGTTATTGTAATATCGGATTACGAGAAAGACCTCATATTAAAATGGGGCTATACTCCCAAAAGGATAGAAAAAATACCCCCCGGTATTGATCTGTGCGAGTTTGATAAAGTTAACGGCAATATTTACGAAAAATACGGTGCTGAAGATAAGCCTAAGATTCTATACGCGGGCAGGCTTTCAAAAAGCAAGGGAGTGGATACCCTTATTAAGGCAATGAGTCTAGTAAACAAGAAGATGCCTTCGGCTGAGCTTTTTTTAGCCGGTGCCGATTTCGGACAGGAAGAAAATCTTAAAGCCATAGCGGGGGAGATGGGGCTTAAAGAGAAGATTCATTTTTTAGGCAAGCTTGAAAGATCAGAGCTTGTTAGCGCGTTTAAAAACGCGGATCTTTTTGCTTTCCCCTCGAGGTATGAAGCCTTCGGTATTGTTCTTATAGAAGCCATGCTTGCCAGAACACCTGTCATTGCGGCGCGGAACTCCGCCATACAGTATGTGGTGAATGAAGGAAGAACGGGACTTTTATTTGATACGGATAATTCCGATGAATTGGGTGAAAAAATAATTAATCTTTTTAAAAATGATAAAGAGAGGGAGAAGCTTGTTGAAAACGGTTATGAAGAGGTTTTAAATAATTACTCATGGGATAAAACCGCGGATAAATTTGAGAAAGTTTATGAGAGCATAATAAATGTCTGATAAAATTAAAAACATGATCCTGGATTTTATCCGGGAAGCCGGAGTATATATACAGAACCTGACCGTAAGGATAAGGGATCATCTCGGCGAGAAAAAATTCAGAAAAGCCGTATACCTGCTGTTCTGTATTTTTCTTGTTATTTTCAGCTATTATGCCACTAAAAGCGTTATGGCGGGCAATATTACCAAGCAGATTATCGCCGTTATTCTTCTTATCTGCTTTTTTTATCTTGTAGAACATCCGACTTCGCTTTTTTACCTTCTTATCTTCTGTCTTCCGTTTACGGAATTCCCCATGGGGGGCAGGTTTGACGCTCTTAATATGGCTAACGCTTTATACGGTTTTCTGCTTATAGCTACGGTTTTCGGGGCGGTAATAAAAAATAATCTTAAAATACCAGGAACGTATCTTGACTGGCCCATCCTTATAACTATAGGCGTGTTTTTCTTTTCAATAATCCAGACGGGTAATATAGGGAGGGTTGATTATATAATCAAGGGCTCTTTTATTAATGCTCCTTACTTTAGAACTGTATTCCAGGTTATCCTGTTCGCATTCATTGCCTCATCTTTTTATATGACTGTTGCCAAGCTTAAAGACAAGGAAAGCATAAAAAAAGCCGTAAGGGTATGGCTCTGGTCAAGCGCTTTTATAGCATTTCTGGGTTTATACGGGTATTTCGGCATAAAGTTGGGATTGCCCAT
>JBDRKI010000101.1:0-8305 GCA_043814095.1 Armatimonadota bacterium
AATAATTGTTATTTTACGTATTTTTCCAGTCTGGACTTTTCTCTATCAGTCAGGTCAAATTCTACCAGTATTTTCTCGGAATAGGACTTTAATTTTTCGTTATCCTTAATTTTGGATAAATTATTAATTAGGTTTATAAATATCTCTTTTTCGTTATAAATCTTAACTGCTTTTTCAAGTATATTTACAGCATCCTCATATTTGCTTAATTTATTTTTGCAGGAAGCGTATTTAAGTATTATTTCCTTATTTTTTATGCTGTCATTTATTAATTTTTCAAGTTCAACGCATGCAAGGTCATACTTTTTAATATTTATATAGGTGTCTGCCAGCTTTAAGATTGTCTTAGAAGCGCTGTTAAGTTCTTTTTCTTCATTAAGATATTCATCCAGAAGCTTTCTGGATATTTCTGTTTGATCTTCATCAATTTCTTCAAAATAGCCTTGAGCCGAAGGATCTGTTTCTTCTTTCAGTTCTATTGCCTCATGGATATGGCCGATATAGGGCCTGAAGAAGAGCTGGTTTATAAAATTGGGGGATTGTTTTGCTTCTTTTACTTCGGTAAATTCCGGGTTTATGTTGTATGCTTTTTCATAACATTTAACCGCGCTTGCAGAATCACTGCCGAGCTGGTAAATATAGCCCCATACTCCGAACAGCAGGGAGCTTTCTTTGTCTGTCTCAAGCGCCTTTTCAATAACAGAAAGAGATTTATTGATCCGGCCTGTCCGGGCAAATAATACCGCCAGAGATAAGATGTTTTCCAAGCTTGAACCGGTATATACGGAAGCTTTTCTTAATAAATCCTGTGCCTCGTCGTTTCTCCCCGTTTTTATAAGTATAAAAGTTAAGTCTCTTAAAGCGTTAAAAAATTCAGGGTTTGATTTTAAGGAGTTATTAAACAGTTCTTCCGCTTTTTCATAATTATTATTTTGTTCCGCTTCTAAACATCCGGCAATGTGGTTTACGGCGCAGTTATTATTATCCAGATTTAAGCTCTGGCTCAGATAAAGTTCTGTTTTTTCTCTGTTTTTAAGATAATAACCGGAAACAGCGCCGTGGTAATAATTAGTTAAATCAGGTGTTATGCTTAAGAGCTTTTCAAAATATTCCAAAGCTTCTTTGTAATTTTTTATTTGTATGCTTAATATGCCCAGATTAAAAAGAATATCATGGTTATCAGGATTTAAATTTATGTATTTCAGGAAAGATTGATAAGCTTCTTCGTATTTGTTTGTTCTGGCATATGCTTCACCGAGCATATTATAATATTCGGGTTTCTCCGAGTTAATATTTACGGCCAAGTTTAACCTGTCTATTGCTTCTGTAAATTTCCCTGTTTTGTAATAAGCAACACCCAGATTGTATAGCGTATAAACATCGGTTGGATTATTTTCAGCGGACTTATTTAAATATTCAACTGCCTCTTCATATTTTTCTTCATGCAGGTATATTATGCCCAGCTGGTAATTCGCATAAGGATTTGAGGGTTCTATTTTTAATAAACTGCCGAAGGATTCTATGGCTTTTTCTGTCTGTCCGGCTTGTTTGTAAATCACGGCAAGGTTGTAGTAAGCGGCTTCATGGCCAGGGTTCAGTTCAATGGCTTTTTTATAATGCTGTTCGGCCAGTTCAATTTTATTTATTGTTTCAAAACATTTAGCAAGGTCAAAATGAGTCTGCGGGTTATGGGGGAGCAGGTCTATAGATTTCTGAAGGTTTGTAATTGCGCGGTCTGGGTCGTTCTGTTTTGCAAAAATTCTGCCGAGCGCCTGGTATACTTCATACGCTTTATCATTACAGCTTACGGCTTTTTCAAATTGGGCCTGCGCGAGCGGGAAGTTATTTTCTTTCTCGTATATTTTGCCCAGGTTATAGTGAGCTTTGTATAAAGAAGGATCCATGGCCAAAGCTTTCTTAAGCTGCAGGACCGCGTGATTGTTTTTGTTTATAATTGTGAATATCTCCCCGCAGAGAAGATATGATTCTACCAGTTTCGGGTTTAATTCTTGCGCTTTTATAAATGAGGAAAGCGCTATCGCCGGAGTTTTGAAATAGAACTGGAATATTCCCAGATTATAGTATAAATGAGAATTTTCCGTATTAGATCCTATCTCTTCTTTAAGATGATTTTCCACCAATCCAGTTCTTTTATTATAGAATTTGGAATTATCATTTATGATATGCGACAATTTAGGATTTAAAGAATAAGCTTTTTCCCAGTATTTTAGGGCTTCTTCAATATCATTTTTAAGAGCATGTATGAACCCTATATTAAGATTGACTTCTGCTCCTTTATAATTCATATTAAGAGATGCTTCATAATATTTTAAAGCTTCAGTATAGTCCTTTTGTTCATCATAAATACGCGCGGCCGCCAGATAATTTTCCGGCGACTCCGGGCTTGATTTTGTCTTTGATAGATAATAAGTTAATTTGTCTTTTGCTGAGCTCATAATATTATTCCTTTTCATCTTTATTCTTTATTTTTACTGCAGTTATAGTATCATTATAATAGATAACAGATTAAATTCAAGTTTCAACCAGTATATAATTAATCCTTCATAAACCGAAGCAGGGAATAGCTTAAACGGCGGGGAATATAAGATATTATGAATATGAAAAACAAGTCCAATAATTATGCATTTATAGACAGCCAGAATTTAAATTTATCTATTCGCGAGCAGGGCTGGGAGTTAGATTTTAAAAGATTCAGGAAATATCTTAAGGATAAATATAATATAGACAAAGCATTTCTTTTTATCGGTTATGTTCCTCAAAACCAAGATATGTATACTAATTTGCAAAAATACGGATTTATTCTGGTTTTTAAGCCTACTTTGGTTTTGCCTAATGAAAGAGTTAAAGGAAATGTAGATGCTGAATTAGTCTTGCACACGATGATCGAATATCAGAATTATGATAAAGCATTAATTGTAACCGGAGACGGCGACTTTTATTGTCTTGTAGATTATCTCAACAAACAAAGAAAATTATTAAAATTGATGGTTCCGAACAGGAAAGAATTTTCTTCTCTGCTGAGGAAATTTATGCCCAATACGGTTTTTATGAACAATTTGAGAGATAAATTAAGGTACAAAAGAGATGCCGGATAAATAAGAAGAGGCATTGCCGCGGGACAAAACCCTTTGGATAGCCTCTCATCGTGATTCCATTTATATTATAACATACTGATAAGCCAAGTCAAATTAATTTTTTTCCAATTTATATATAATTAATCCTTCATAAACCGAAGCAGGGAATAGCTTGGGGTGTGGGGAATACAGGAAATTGCAAGTAAAATTTTAGGAGGTAGTTATGCTGCTGGGAGAAAAAGTCAGACTATGGACGCTTGAGCGCGAAGACTTATTAAAGTTCTATATCTGGGTTAACGATCCTAATGTTGTTTATATGGCGGGCCTTCATCCTCTGCCGAAATCTTTTCAGGAAGTGCAGATGTGGTATGATTCTATTATGCGAAGTCCCAACCAGCGCATTTTTGCGATAAAAACACAGGAGAATGAACATATAGGTTCTATAGAGCTGGTTGATATTGACCTAAGATGCCGCAAGTGCGAGATGGGAATTTTTATAGGAGATCCTGATTATCTGGATAAAGGCTACGGCTATGACGCGGTTAAAGTTATGTTGAATTTTGCATTTAAACAGCTTAATATGAACAGGGTTGCCGTGAGGGTTATAGATTATAATACAAAGGCGATGGAATTTTTTAAAGGGCTGGGTTTTAAGTCAGAGGGCGTAATGTGTCAGGACTATTTCGCCAACGGCGCATATTATAATGTTCATATATTCGGACTTCTTGCAAAAGGCTGGAAGGGGTAGGTATTATGAAAGCCATAGAGCTTATCTGTGATCATATAAAGCTTATAGATCAGAGGCAGCTCCCGCATAAGCTTGAATTTATTAACTGTTTTGACGTGGAATCCCTGGTTGAAGCAATAAAATCTCTGGCGGTAAGAGGGGCTCCGGCTCTCGGGGTTGCCGCGGGTTTCGGCATCGCTTTATCTGCAATGCAGTCTAAAACTCAGAGCAAAGAAGATTTATTAAAAGAACTGAAGTTAACCGCCGATATAATAAAAAAATCCCGTCCTACGGCAGTGAACTTATTCTGGGCGCTGGACAGGATGCTTGCTTTTGCCGAGTCTTTAACGGGATCCGGCAGGGAGATTACGGATAAAATAATTGAAGAAGCCCAGAATATAGCGGTTGAAGACGAGAACATGTGCCGTGATATAGGCAGATGGGGCGCGGCACTTGTAAAAGACGGGGATAATATTTTAACACACTGCAACGCCGGGGCTCTTGCCACAGGCGGCTACGGGACTGCCGTTGGTGTCATACAGGCATCCTTTGACGAAGGCAAGAAAATACATGTTTATGTTGACGAGACAAGGCCCCTCTTGCAGGGAGCACGCCTTACGGCATGGGAGCTTTCACAGGCAAAAATACCCTATACCTTGATATGCGATAACATGGCAGGGTTCTTGATGAAGCAGGGCAAGGTTGATAAAATATTCGTGGGCGCGGACAGGATAGCCGCCAACGGTGATACTGCCAATAAAATAGGCACGTATTCCTTATCGGTTTTGGCAAAAGCGAACAATGTTGAATTTTATATAGCCGCTCCTTTTTCAACGATAGATTTTAAAATAAAAAGCGGGAAAGAGATTCCCATAGAAGAAAGAAAGCCGGAAGAAGTGCGGGGCTATAAAGATTGTATATGGGCTCCTTTTGACTCCAATACGTATAATCCCGCTTTTGATGTTACCGATAACGGGAATATCACTGCGATAATCACGGAACGCGGGATTGTAAAGCCGCCATATGAAGAAAACTTAAAAAAGATGTATTATGTTAATGCATAGAAATCCTTCTTCTGTTTCTTTGTATTAAACCATTGTACTATAATACAGAACGGTTGTTCTGTAAGCCGGAACAAGATGTTTAAGATATGCTTATACCGGAAGGAAGAAAAAAATATTAGAAATTTTCCTGCAAGATCTATTCAAAGAGATACATATTAGCAGAATAAACTAAGGGGTTGTAATTGGAGATTATATGCAGAATACATACGGGGAATTTATAAAAAACAAAAACTTTCCTTTCTTTAATTTTTATTATCTGGTCGGCGAAGATTATTTTATGCACCAGCAGATATTAAAGAATCTGGTTGATAAATATGTGGGGGAAGATTCCGCAGATTTTAACTATCATACATTTGAAGCTAAAAAAGGTATTCCTGTTGGGGAATTAATATCTCTTGTCCTTTCTTATCCTGCTTTCTCGGATCATAAACTTATACACATAAAGAATATAAAGCTGATGGATAAAAGTTCTTTATCAAGCCTTATTGAAAGTTTTAAGCAGATTCCGAAAGGGACAATTGTCGTGATATCGGTAGATACATCAACGGGCAAAGGAGAGCTTTCCTCTTTCATAAAGAAAAGCGGTGTTACTATAAAATGTGTTTTAAGCGAAACAGAGTTTGTCAATTATGTGAAAGATAAATTAAAAAAGAATAAGGTTGATATAAGAAGCGACGCGGCGCATCTTTTGGTAAGTAAAGTGGGCCATAATCTCGGGTTTATAGATATAGAGACAGAAAAGCTCATATCTTTCGCAAAGCCCGGAGGACATATCGTAAGAGAAGATATTGATAAACTGATAGCCAAAAACACTTTCTCAAAAATATACTATCTTTCCGATTTAATAGCCAGAAAGAATCTAAGAGATGCCGTTCTTCTTATTGAGGAACTTACAAAAGAAGAAGGCAAAGAATTTGTTTATATGGTTCTCGGATATCTTAATAAGCACTTCAAAACCTTACTGTCTATCAAGACCATGCTTGAAAAAGGTGTTCCCGCGAATAAGGTTGCAGAGGAGCTGGGCATGAGAATGGATTATTATTTTAAAAACTGCTTAAAACAGGCGGGAAGTTTTTCTTCCCCTGAGCTTGTGAAATTCTTTGAGTATTTTCAGAAAAGCGATTTTAACCTTAAAAACAGCCAGAACCCCCTTCTAACGCTGGAACTTATGCTTATGGGCATGTGTAAAAAATAAAGCAACCGTATTGCGAACAAATTTTTGGTGTGCTATAATATCCCCAAAAAACAAAGGGGATAATATATTATGATAAAACGCGGTTTAACCAAAAAAATAACTCCCAGACAGAAAGAGATATTAAAATTTATCCATAAAACGATAAAAAAGCACGGATTTTCGCCTTCGATAAGGGAGATAGGGGAAGCAGTGGGGCTTTCTTCAAGCTCTACAGTACACAGCCATCTTAACAGGCTTGAATTTAACGGTTTTATTAAAAGGCACCCCGCGAAACCCAGAACCATAGAAGTTTCCAGCATTAAACATATTATTTATCTTCCCGTGCTTGATAATAAACAGATAACTTCGGTAGATAACCTGGATGAAGAAATTTTAGATACTTTTATCCTGCCTGCCGATTTTGTTGAGAGTGAAAACTCTTTTATGACAAAAGTAACAAGCGCATCATTGAAAGACGCGGGGATATATCCGGATGATAATATAATTGTCAATAAAACACAAAACTTTAAAAACGGCGATCTTGTTCTTGTGCTTATTGATAATGAGTTTTCACCGAGACGCTATGAGAGTGTTGACGGCAGTGTGAATCTGGCTGCCGAAAATCAGAATTATAAAGATGTGCCGATGGGGGATTTTCAGATTGTCGGCAAGATAACAGGGATAGTAAGAAAAATAAATTAAAGAAGGGTTTTTATAAACTTTATAGTAATATTAGAATAAAACCAGGAGGTTATGCATGGATAATGAAAATAAAGGTATGGGTTTTGTTTTCGGTGTTTTAGTAGGGTCTCTTGTCGGCGCGGCGGTAGCGATACTTTTAACTCCGCATACGGGAGAGGATACAAGAAGTCTTTTAAAAGAAAAACTTGAAGAAGGAAAAAGCAAGGCAAAAGAGATAGCGGAAGATTTAAAAGGAGATATGGAAGATATTGTAGAACAAGGAAAAAGGCTTTTTCAAGAGAAGAAAGAAAAATTAATGGAAACAATATCCAAACACGCATCTAAAGAAGATTAAGAAAAGGAGAAAAGTATGGATATCAAAATTAACACAAAAGAATTAAACGGTAAGCATCAACTGGTGGAAATTGACGGGGAGATTGATGTTTATACCTCTCCTAAGGTTAAGGAAGCCATCAACGAGCTTATAGAAAAAGGAACGTATTTTCTGGTCGTGAATTTAGAAGGGGTAAGGTACATTGACAGCACAGGTCTCGGTGTTTTAATAGGCGCTCTTAAAAAAGTAAGGGAGCATGACGGAAATATCAGTCTGGTATGCACTAACCCGCAGATAAAGAAAATATTCAATATAACCGGGCTTGTTAAAATATTCGGGATAAGCAAAAGCGTGGATGAAGCTTTAAAGAATTTAGTCTAGCCGCAGCTCAATCGTTTTTATTTTTTTTGAAAAAAAGCCGCACTGCTTTCAGCAGTACGGCTTTTGTATTCCCGGCATTTAATCGTGTTGAGTTATTTTACCTTTAAATTATATTCTATAAGTTCGGCCGTGGATTGAAAGCTCCCTGAGTCTGTGAATGACTTTACCAGACCCACGCCGTTTGCGTACCAGTAGCTTTTCTTTACATCCTGGCCGCCCTGCAGAACTTTTGTGAAAACATTCATGGTGCCTATTCCTTTGGGAAAGGCGGGCACTTTAACCGTGTCTGTTTTTTCAACAACGGAATCTTCCTCAATATCAACACCCATCATTCCCCTGTCTTTCCAATCCCATTTATCTCCGGTTTTCATCGGGTTGGCAAGATATTTTTTCGGAGTTTCAAAAACAACTTCCATGCTGTTAGCGGGATAGAATTGTTTGTATACATATACGAAATCGTTGGTTTTATGATAATATTCCACAACGGTTGTTTTTTCGGAATCTCCCATCTTTACTATGGTTTCCATTTTGTAGCACTCAACATCGTTTATTTTTTCCGTACCCGTAACTTTCAGGGTAAACTCATATCCCTTTTCCACTGTCTTGTATTTCCACCAATAGCCGACTTTTAACGGGAAATAATCGGGCGGCGGGGGCTGCTTAGCGGCAAAACAGGCGCTAAAACACAAGAAACAGAAAAAAAATACCATAAATAAAACCAGTAATTTCTTCATTTTTAAGACCTCCTTTATCTTAAAAGCTTATATAAAATTTTCTGATTTTCTTAAATTATCCCTCTTTTTAAAAACTCCTTGACTTGATATTATATAAATATTAATATATTATAGA
>JBDRKI010000102.1:0-148307 GCA_043814095.1 Armatimonadota bacterium
GCTGGGCATTAGCCGGTATTTGTATCTGTGCCTGGTTATTAGCCTGCGGGTTATCGATATTAATTCTTGCTATGGCCTGGTTATTTGCGTTTTTAAGGAAAAGCTCAAGCCTATCAGCAGCCTGTACCGCCTGCGGGTTAACCGAAACGGATACATTAACGGTCTGTCCGGGAGCAAATGTTGAATTGGGAGCGGGAGCAGTTATTCTTGTATCGGCTTGTATCCTGCTAATATTAATAGAAACAATATCTATATGTCCCTTTAATTTTTTCTCACTTGTTACAATTGTATATATTTGAGCTTCGCCGGTGGCGGTGTTAGCGGGAATTTGCAATTGAACCTGATTGTTAATTTGCGGATTGTTTATAACGGTTTCTGCTATTATCTGATTTCCTCTTCTTATTTTAACCTGCAATTGATTGGCAACTTCTGCCGCTTCGGGTTTCATGGTAATTTTAATGGTTACATTATCTCCGGGATGGAACTCAGCGTTCCTCGACGGATGTGTAACTTGCAGTCCCGCGCTTATGGCGGCAAAACCGGCTTGAACAGTCAAACCCAGCATAACCGCTAAAAGCAGAATCAGGAAAAGTTTGTTTTTTTTCATTGAAGCCTCCTGTAATTATTTCATGGAATTTTAAGATTAGCTATCATAATAGGGAATATTACATCCATTTTTTCTTTTTGAAAACATACAGCATAAAAATAGTAGTAATACCCATAATTCCCAAAACAATAAAATAAGCGTATTTTATTTTCAATTCAGGCATATAATCAAAATTCATGCCGTATATGCCGGCAATGAGAGTTAAAGGCATCATTATTGTAGCTATTATGGTTAATACTTTCATGATACTGTTCATTTTATTTGAAACTACCGAAAGGTAAGTATCTATAGCGCTGGTTACGATATCCCTGTATGAATCGGCTATATCGCTGAACCTTAATAAATAATCGTAGACATCCCTGAAATAAATCAACATATCTTTTTCTATTACGGGTGATGTGGTGCGGCTGAGTTCTAAAAAAACTTCTCTTTGATATGAAGCGGTTCTTTTCAGGCGCATTAATTTTCTTTTTAACCTGAATGTTTTGTTAAGCGTACTGTCTGTGGGGTTTTCAAAAATTTCATTTTCAATGCCGTCTATCGCCTTGTCCAGTGCTTCAACTACCGGGGTATAGGTTTCAACCATACAGTCCATAAGATAATAGAGTATTCTTGAAGGGCCTTCCTCCAGTATAGCGGGATTTTTTTCGATCCTGGACATAGTATTATTAATAAAATCCAAACTTTTATTATGGAAAGTAATAAGGAAATTTTTGCTTATAAAAATGTCTACTTCGTTTGTGTTAAAATCCGCGCTTTTGGCAAGAGGCGTTACCCCGTGCACTATTAAAAATAAATATTCGCCGTAATTATCCAGTTTAGGATGGTGTGTTGAGCTTATGCAGTCTTCTATTGCCAGGGGGTGAAATTTAAATATATTTCCAAGAATATCTTCGCTTTCTTTTGATGATGTGCTTTCTATATCAAGCCAGAAGATTGTGTTTTTCTTAAGATAAAGTTCTCTGGCTTTTTCCAGACTGTCTGATTTTGTTATTTGTCCGTTTCTGTCTAAGTATAATAAATTTATCATTAAATACATAGATTTTACAAATATTATAATATTCCTGCGGATATTTATTTTAATATGTTTTATAAGGGAGGGAATGTTAACAATTTTGTAACAATTTGGCAATAATTTGGCAATATAGGTATATTATAATATATGTATAAATCAAGGTAATTTTTATATTTACATTGGGGGTAGATATGGAAATCAGGAAAGCTGTTTCAGTCGATGATATGAGTAGTTTATACACTCAATCGTTTAATACTCAAAGCGAAAAAGCACAGAGAAGTTTTTTAGAACTTAAGGACAGATTTGATTCTATAAAGCTTTTTGCGGCCGGAAATAATAATGATGGAAAAGCACAGGGCATTGGGGACAAAAAAGCCTCGGAATCATCTAAGATTATCCCGAAAGATTTAAATCCCGAGGCCATTTACAACATAAAAGGACAAAATTCTAAATTATCGTCTCCTGACGGTAGATTTTTAATCTTCCTTGATGGAGAGTCTAAAAAATACAAAATGTTTGATTTTCAGACTAAAGAATATGTTTGTCAGGAAGTATTAGATAAAATTTTGAAAGAGGAATATGAGTTAGTAGATTTTTCAGCAAAAGGCGATTCTTTAATCTGCTTTTCTGGTGGCGAAACAGAGCCTTATATAGAAGTTATAAACGGTAAAAAAGTTGTTAAAAAAAGGGTCGTAAAAAACGACCGATTATATACTATAGATCTTAAAACCGGCCGTAAGAAAATATTAACCGTAATAAAAATAAATGGTATGATAAGTTATTCAAGAGAAGAAAACGCGATTTATATTGTGACTTTTGTGCCTAAAAATTCTATAGAAGACAATGTAGGTTCTTATCCGCGGAAAGCCAGCTTGAAAAGAGTGTATAAAGTAGACTTAAGCGAAGGATCGGATAAAACTCCTCAGATTATTTATGAAAGCAACCGAAGAGACCGTGAAATTACGGATACACGGTTTTCACACGATGGAAGATATATGGCTTTTGTTAAAATGCCTTTAGACGGAAAAGCTAAAAACGGTGAAGTTTTTATATATGATATAAAAAATAAAAAGGAAGTAAAAGTAACGGAAAATCTCAGAGTAGAAGATATTGTAGGCTGGACTGCTGATTCAAAACGTCTTATTTTTGAACAGGATGTCAGGGATAATTGCATAAATTCTTCTGACGGGTTATGGATGTATGATATTGAGACAGGGAAAAATATTCATCTGGCAGACGGGGAGAAATTTAATATAGAAAAAGTATTGATACCCAGGGATCCCGGCGAGAGCTGCATTTATTTTGTTTCGCCTGCCGGTTTTTATAATGAAGTTTATAAGATAGATCTGAGTAAAATTAATTCAAATAATCCGAGATTGCCCGAACCCGAATTAATATTAAGCAAAAAAGACGGTTTTGTAAGTAATTTTATGCTTTCAGGTAATGGCGATAAACTTTATTTTAGAGCAGATACAAAAGATGCGCCTAAAGTTTTCATGTCATTAGATACGGCTTCCGGTAAAAAGGAAGAAATTGTAAATTCGAACAAAGATTTTTATAAGCAGTATAAAATGCCTACACAGGAAATTAAGAGTTTTAAATATACCGCTGAAGACGGCAGCTCCGTTGAAATAGAATATCAGGTAACATACCCGCCGGGTTATGATAAAAACGACAAAAAAAAATACCCGCTTATTCTAATGATACACGGCGGGCCTAACAGCAGGTTTGCTGCTGATATTTTTGACGGCGATCAACCGAATCTTATGGCGGCCAGGGGATATATAGTTTTATGTCCGAATATAAGGGGGAGTGATGGGTACGGCCAAAAGCATCTGGAGGCAATATATTCTGATGATAAGGGCAATAATTTAAGTTCTAAGGGTTATCATGACCTTATGGCGGCCCTGGATAATCTTGTAACCAGGAATCCGGGTAAAGTTGATACCGATAGATTAGGTGTTTACGGGTTCAGTTACGGCGGCAGCACGACAAATTACATTATCAGCCAGAAACATCCAAAATACAGGTTTAAAGCGGCTGTTTCCGGAGCTGGAAGATCAACTTATGTTCCGATTGACGAAAGAAAGTCTTTTATTGAAACACATTTTCCCGGGGATTTCACTTCGCAGGAAGCCGTAGCAAATAAGGTTTATCCTGCTTCACCCCTGGGGGCTTTAGGTACCACTGTTAATGAAGACCCCGGCTTTAAAACTCCGCCCCTTCTTATACTTCACGGAACTGATGACGGGACGGTTTGCTTCGGGCATTCCGAGAATTTTTATGAAGAGTTAATAAAAAGGAAAATGAATGTAAGGCTTCTACCGTATGAGGGAATAGGGCACAACATTTTAAGCGGCAAAGGTGGTTTTATCAGTCATTATAATTATCTTGCCAACTGGTTTGATCATTTTTTACAGCCGGAAAAAGAGATATACGATTCCGAGACCTACTCCATATATGCAAATGCCGGCGAAAAAAGGTTAAACAGGATATATACGGATTCAAGATCGAAACGGATAGGAAATAAAAAATCCGAGAACGGCAAGTTTGCTAAAATCGCCTTTGAAGTCGAGCCTTTAGTCGGGATGCTGAATCTGGATATGTATAAAGAAAATATAGTGCTGGAAGATGAAGACGGAAAAAAATACAATCCTGTAGGAAAACTGGATAATTTGGGAGCCGATAAGTTAGAAAATGTAGACGAAAAAAGAATTTATTCAAGTGATGCCGAGAAATTCATATTGGTTTTTGATATTCCTAAAGAAAAGAAAGAATATAAATTAAAAATTAAGGATTTTCCGCCTATAAGAATAACGATATAACAAAGGAGGTGAGAACATGATAGTTACAACAACCCCGAGTGTTGAAGGGAAACAGGTTGCGGAGTATCTGAATATCGTAACCGGCGAAGCCATACTGGGTGCCAATGCAATTAAGGACATGTGCGCTTCATTTACCGATTTTTTCGGCGGCAGATCCGGCTCATATGAGAAAGAGATGGGTAAAGCAAGAGAGATAGCCATTGATGAGATGAAGCAGGCGGCACAGGCACTGGGCGCAGATGCGGTAGTCGGCGTGGATATTGATTATGAGACTTTGGGCAGAGAAGGAAGCAATATGATGTTCGTAACGGCATCAGGTACCGCGGTTAAGTTCGGTTAGGGAAAAATTTGTTTCTAATAAAGAGGCGGTTTTTAAACCGTCTCTTTATTTATACCTTCATCTTGGGATCAAGCGCGTCACGCAGCCCGTCTCCTATGAAGTTGAATGCCAGAACGGCTATCATTATAAGGAGGCCGGGGAAGATGCTCATCCACGGGGCTGAGAATATATATTCCTGCGCGCTCTGGAGCATATTGCCCCAGGAAGCCATGGGTTCCTGAACTCCTAATCCTAAAAAGCTTAATACCGATTCCAACAGTATTGTCGCCGCCACGCCTAATGTGCCTGTTACTATTATGGGGGCGCTGGCGTTCGGGATGAGGTGCTTAAATATTATCCTTGAGTCTGAGGCGCCTATTGCTCTTGCCGCTTCTATAAAAGGTGTTTCTTTTAAAGATAAAATCTGACCCCTTACAAGACGTGCCGTGCCTGCCCAAGAGGTTAACCCGATTACAAGTATCACATTCCAGATGGAAGGCTTTACCATGGTCTGTATAATCAATATGAAGAACAGGGTAGGGAGGCATAATAAAAGGTCTACTATTCGCATAATTACCGCATCAAGTATCCCTCCGTAATAACCCGATAAAGCGCCGAAGAATGTTCCTATCAGTATAAATATGATTACCGCGCAAATACCGACCAGAAGCGATACTCTGCCCCCGTAAAGCGCGCGTGATAATATATCCCTGCCGAAATTATCCGTTCCTAAAAGATGTTTTAAAGATGGGGGCTGAGGGATGCCTCTAAAAGATAAGTCCGGCTTATCAGGGCTGTACGGCGCTAAAACAGGCGCAAAAATTGCGCAGAAGGTTAATATAATAAGGATGATAAGTCCGGTTTTTGCAAGCTTATTCTTTTTAAACCTTCTCCATGATTTTGCTGTCAGTTCATTTTTAACCATATAATTAATACCTTATTCTAGGATCCGCCCACGCGTATAATATATCCGCAAGCAGGTTCCCGAGGAGCACTAAGACTGATGTAAGGAGTATATCACCCATAAGTATGGGGTAATCCCTGTGAAATACAGCATTCATGCCAAGCTGGCCCATCCCGGGCCATCCGAATATATATTCAATTACAAACGCGCCTGCCACTAATATGGGCAGGCTTAAACCTATTAAAGTTATAACAGGGAGAAGCGCGTTGCGCAGTGCGTGTTTGTATATGACTATGTTCTCGGGAAGCCCCTTTGCCCGGGCTGTCCGTATATAATCTTCATTTATAACCTCAAGCATTGATGAACGCAGGTATCTTGTCCAGTCGGCCAGGTTTCTGACCGTTAATACCGCTGCCGGAAGGGCCAGATGCTTTAAGAAATCAAGAAATTTTGCAAAAAACGGTCCTGAATATATACTGCATATCCCTGATGAAGGGAACCATCCCAGTTTTAAACTGAAAATATATATTGCCATAAGGGCAAGCCAGAATGAGGGCATGCTTAGCCCTATAAATGCAAGGAATGTAAGTGAATAGTCCCAGATGGAATACTGCCTTACGGCAGATATCACACCCAGTGGAATTGATATTAATAAGCTTAAAATGTATGCCCCGCCCATTAAAGCTAAGGTCGCAGGTATTCTTTCAACTATGCTTTTTAATACCGGCCTTCCGTTAACCATTGAATATCCGAGATCGCCGTGAAGAGCTAAATTTTTAAGCCATATCCCGTACTGTACGATTACAGGTTTGTTTAACCCTAAGTTTTCCTTCATTAACTGGCGGTCCTGTGGTCTTGTTCTGGGATTAATAAGATAATCGGTAGGGTCTCCCGGCGCCATAACTATAATAAAATAGGAGACAACCGTCACTAAAAGTAATGTCGGCAGCATTCCCAGTATGCGTTTTAATATGTATTTCAGCATAAGTTTGCCTGTATATTATTTTGTTATTTTTTTTCCAGATACAGTTTCTCGGGATATATGAATATGCCCATGGGGTTTTCTTTACCGTAACCTTTAAGGCGCGTGTTAACTCCGCTTACAGATCTTGGACTCCATAAAAATACATAAGCCGCATCTTCTGATACTATCTGCTGGAATTCTATGTATAATTTTTTCCGTTCGCCTCTGTCGTAGGTTGTACGCGCTTGTTCTAAAAGCTTATCTACTTTGGGGTTTGAATAGGAAAGATAATTCATGCCGTCATCACCTGATTGAGACGAGTGCCATTCGGTATAGCAATCAGGGTCCGGAGTTTCAAACCAGTCCCATATAACGGCTTCAAATTTACCGGGATATGATTTATCATACATAACGTTTGTTTCATAAGAACGAAGGCTTGCTTTTATTCCCACGGTATTTAAAAAGGATTGTATAAGAACGCCTATTTTATGGAATCTCGGGTTTGTCTGCAGGTACATTATCTCAAATTCAAGCTTTTTGCCGTCTTTTTCATAAATACCGTCACTGCCTTTTTTATATCCGGATTTTTCCAGCAGTTCTTCCGCTTTTTTCGGATCATAGTTATATATGATTACATTATCGGTATAAGCCCAGGATGCTTTAGGCATAGGGCCGTTAATAATATCTCCCATACCGGGAGCCACATTATTCAGTAATTTTTCTTTATCTATGGCGTGGTTAATCGCGCGCCGGACATCGATGTCTTTAAATACCGGGTTTGTTAAATCAAAAGCCAGGTAATAATAATCAAATTCCGGCGCTTCATATTTTTTAAGAAAGGAGTATTCATTTAATGTTTTTAAATCCTGCTCATCCAGAGGGCTGTATATGTCAATTTCCTGTCTTTGCAGGGCAATTTTGCCTGCTTCACGCGACGGCATTATTTTATAAACTATCTGCTGTATTTTCGGGGAGCCGTCAAAGTAATCTTTGTTTGCTTCCAGTATTATTTTGTCTCCCTGGTGCCATGCCTGTAATTTATAGGGGCCTGTTCCTACCGGCGTATTGTTAAACTCGCATTTATTTATATCGGCATCCTTAAGAAGATGCTCCGGTACTATACCCAGCATTGTAAGGTATGTTTCAAATGGGGCGAAAACCTCAGGAAGCGTAAACTGTACTTTATAATCATCTATGACTTTTACGTCAACGGGTTTATTATTGATTATAAACATGCCCCTGTTGAAAGTATTGGTATTTTCATCATATAATTTATCAAATGTAAATTTGACGTCACGGGCCGTGAACGGTGTTCCGTCATGCCATCTTACGTCTTTTCTCAGAAAAAAAGTCCATGTTTTTTTGTCTTTTGATATCTCCCATCCTTCTGCCAAACTGCCTGTTATTTCCATATTTTCGTTAAATTTTACAAGAGGATTGAAAATTAAGTTGCATAAAGCCATGGATGTGCCGTCGCTTGCCATAACGGGGTTAATGGTGCGCGGGTTTGATTTTATGGCCAGGTTTAAAACTTGAGTTTTATCTGAGGATGTTTTAAACCAGCCCTGTTTATATCCCATAAATATAAAAGCAATAAGCAGGATCAGGATAATAATAATTATATTTTTACCTTTCATGTAACCTCCATAATTTATATACTATTATTTTATTCAGCACTTAAATCCTGCAGGTAGATATGATAAAAAATACGGGTGAAAATATGAAAAGAATATATTAAAGAAGAAAGATGATTTTATTTTTCCGTAATTTCTTTTTTAAATATAATTGTTATGTCATCAAATCCGATTACCTTATCGGCCATATTATCTAACAAGTCTTTAGGTGCTCCTGGATATATAAATCTACGCGTACCTATAAATCTCTGGCTGTAATAAGGTGAATCCATAGAAGTAATATTCATCCCGTCCGTAGCAGTTGAATTATGTATGAAATTTCCGTTTCCTATATATATGCCTACATGACCAGGGAGGAAACTCCCGTATTCTATGGGGGATTTATTTCCAAAAAATACCGCATCACCGGGTTGCAGATCTTCTTCTCTAACAGGTTGACCCACTAAAAACTGCAGGTCTGCATCCATGGGAAGTTTTATCCCCAGATATTTATAGATAAGGTAAACCATATGAGAACAGTTAGTATTCTTCGGTGTATAATGCCATAGTGTATAGGGTATTCCCAGAAACTTTCTTGCAAGCTCAACCACATCTTTTCCTGTTGGATTCTGTGCAGAATATATGTTTCTTAGCTCTACGGACTCTTTTTTTACATATCCAGTACGTCTGTCAGGAAGTTTTACGCTGTATCCATTATTTAATATTTCTGTTGTTTGAAGCAGGCTCGTAAAAGGTGCTTTTATTATTTCTCCGGAGCTTAATTTTATATCAGCCATTTTTTCTTTGACAATCAACCATGTATCATTTTGTTTTGCATTGTATGGATTCAAAACAACATCTTCTTTTTTTATGTATCCTATAAATCCCGTAGGTGCTTTTACATGAAACCAATCTCCTTCAGTATTTGTTAATTTATTTAGTATGTGTACCTGTTCACCCATATAAGCCTGTGTGGTTAAATGTATTGCTGGATGTAAATCGGGTTTTTCTCTTATATCGGCAATGGATATATTTACAATTCCTATATTTTTATGATTGAGATTTTGTGGCAGGCATCTTTCTACTTCAATATTAGTATCATCAAACTGGGGCCTGGATGCTGTTACTCTGATTTTTTTAACTTCGGGACCGAAAAGTTTTTGAGATTCTTTAATAATTGTATCTAACCGTTTACTGTTTCTTATATTTCCCTCTATCGTAATTATATTATCTGAATTTTTATTTTTAAGGATATATTTTTCATGGAATCGTTTGGGAGAAATATGCGGTTCCAGTCTGCTTTTTATATCTTCAATATCATTAAAATCAACTTCAAATTCTAAAAATTTACCGTAAAGGTCTTCGGTGTATATTCTGATATTTTTTGCCGGTACTTCATATAGTATTCTTAAATATCCTTTTCCCCGTATAAGGTCATAGAAAAGCTCTCTTGTTTCAGTATCTGTCAGCACCTGCAGTACTTTATCATAAACTTCATCTGATAAAGGATCTATTATTTTTAATCCTGCTTTTTTAATACGGTCTCCAAAGAACCTAATAAGGTAGCTTCTGCTAAGTTCTGTCTCCCATTTAATATTTTTATAACAGAGGTATTCACCGAGTTTTTGTTTTAAGTCTTCAATGGAAACATTATAAATATCTGTTTCTTTTAATTTATCGTAACGGGATTCCAGTTCTTGTATGGAAAGACTTTTTGCATTTTGATAGTAATTACAGTTAAATTCTTTTGAGTGTAAATAAGGGGTGTTTAAAGTAAGGATAAGCAGAATAAGGAAAGATTTTACAAAAATTCTTAAAATGCTGCTCTCTTTCATGAATATAATTATACCTTCAAAAACAAGAAATGGCAAATCTTAAAAATTTGCCATTTCTTTATCATAGTTGTATAATTACTAAGATTATGCATATTCAAAGAATATTAAAAATAGCTTTAGAAAAAGAACGGAAAGCTTACAGGGCGTATATGAAAGCCTCGGGTATAGCTATTGATCCCGTGGATAAGACTTTATTTAAGAATCTGGCGCTGGAAGAGAAAAAACACGAAAAAATTCTTAAATACCAGATTAAATTAGCCAATCAGTTTCAAAACGACAAAGATATTAAGATAAAGCTGGATACAAAAATGGGCGATGTAAAGCTGAAAGCCGCCCGCGAGCTTGCGGAAGTTTATTTCCAGGCGAATAAAGAACTGCAGAAGATTAATTTAAAGCTCAGTGAAGAAGAAAAAACCGCGGCTTTGATACAAAGAAATTTAATTCCCAGAGAATGTCCTCTTATAGACGGTCTGGAGATAAGGGCTGTATCTCATATGGCAAGGAAAATAGGCGGGGATTTCTTTGATTTCTGGGAAGACGATAAGGGACTTTCTTTGGTAATAGCGGATATAATGGGGAAGGGGCTTCCTGCTTCTCTGCTTATGACCAGCTTAAGAGCAACATGGAAAAGCTTTGTTTCTTTAGGGTATAAACCCCATAAAATAGTATCCCTTATAAATAACCTTACCTATAATGATTTTAACGTAAACCAGAGTTTTTCAACCCTTATAGCCGCGCATTATGAGTACAAAAACAGCAGGATTCATTTCTGCAACGCGGGCAACGAACCCCCGCTGTATTTTAACTATAGAACAAAGAAAGTCTCATTCTTAAGATCAATGGAAATTTTAATAGGAGTTGACAGGAGTTTTAAATATAAAGGTAGAAACCTAAAGTTAAATTTGGGAGATATTGTGATATTTTTCACGGATGGCCTCCCTGAATATTTAAAACTAAAAGATTTAAAGAAAATAGTCCTGCAAAACTTTGAGAGAAGCGCTAAAAATATATTAGATTTAATAATTGATAAACCGATGGAAAATTTAAAGGATGACACAAGCGTAATTATATTTAAGAAAATACCTAAGAAGATTACATACGTGTAATTTCTAAACCATAAAGAAAGGCGGTAGTATAAAATGCTCAAAGAAATCAGAATTCACGGAAGAGGGGGACAGGGTGTAGTTACCGCGGCGGAACTTCTTGCCATAGCGGCTTTTGAAGACGGTAAATATTCTCAGGCTTTCCCGTTTTTCGGGTCGGAAAGAATGGGTTCCCCTGTTACCTCATTCGCGAGGATATCGGACGAACCCATAGCGATAAAAGCGCAGATTACAAGTCCTGACTATATTATAGTTCAGGACCCTACGGTTATAGGCGTTGTGGATGTGTTCAGCGGTCTTAAAGAAGGCGGCCTTGTCATAATTAACCATGACGGGGTTCCCGAAGGACTGGATGTCCCTAAAAATGTCACCGTTAAAGCTGTGGATGCCACGAATATAGCTCTTGAGATAATCGGGCGTCCCATACCGAATACCATTATGCTCGGGGCTTTTGCGGGCGCAACAGGGGAAATAAGTCTTGAAGGCGTCAAAAAGAGCATATATGACAAATTCAAGGGTGAAATCGCGGAGAAAAATATTAAAGCTTTAGAAAAAGCGTATAACCTGATGAAAGGAGCGAAAGTATGAAATTAAATCCGGCAGCGATAGCGGAACCGGGAACCAGCATGGAAAACAAGACCGGTTCATGGAGAACTTTTAAACCTGTGTGGAAGCATGATAAATGCACGGGATGCAGATTATGCATAATATACTGCCCCGAAGGATGTATTACCGGAGAAGGTAAGGGTAAAGATTCAACATTTCAGGGGGATCTTGATTACTGTAAGGGATGCGGGATCTGCGCTGATGAGTGTCCCGTTAAGGATATTGATATGGTAAAGGAGGTCAAATAATGGAAACAGCGTTAAAACAAAAAATGAAAGTAATGGAAGGCTCCATTGCCATAGCGGAAACAGTGACTCAGTTAAGACCTCATGTTATTTCCGCGTATCCCATAACACCGCAAACCCATATAGTGGAAGCTTTGTCAAGAATAGTGGCTGACGGAAGGCTCCATGCCGATTTTATTAAGGTTGATTCCGAACAGTCAGCGGCATCAGCCTGCGTGGGAGCAAGCGCCGCGGGAGCAAGAGCGTATACCGCCACAACTTCACAGGGTCTTCTTTTAATGGCCGAAGTGTTATTCTCAATGGCGGGAATGAGACTCCCTGTTCTTCTTACATGTGTCAACAGATCGGTTTCATCACCTTTAAGCATATGGAATGATCACCAGGATTCAATGACTGTAAGAGATTCCGGATGGATACAGCTTTACGCCGAAGACAACCAGGAAGCCATAGATATGCATGTACAGGGTTATAAAATAGCGGAAAAAGTAAAACTTCCTTTGATGATCTGTATAGACGGCTTTTTATTAACCCATACCTATGAACCTTTAAGGCTTTATGATCAGGATGAAATAGATAAGTTTGTCCCGCCGTATAAGCCTAAATATCATCTTACTCCGAAAGATCCTCATACATTCGGCTGTTTCGCCGAACCCGATAAATATACGGAATTCAGGTATATGACGGCTCATGCGAATCTGGATTCCAAAAGCGAAATAGTCGCGGTCGCGAAAGAATTCAAGGAAGTCTTCGGCAGATTTACCGGGGATCTTCTTGAAAATTATAAATGCGACGATGCCGATACCGTACTGGTAGGCATGGGAACAATAGTTTCCATATTAAAAGCGGTCGCGGACCAGATGAGAGAAGAAGGCAAGAAAGTAGGCGTGTGCAAGATAAGGACGTTCAGGCCGTTCCCGAAAGAGGAGATAAGAAATTCTCTTAAAGACAAGAAGAACATAGTTATATTTGATAAGAGCTTGTCTATGGGTCTGGGAAGCATAGTCGGTACTGACGTAAAAGACGCTTTATACGGCTTATCCAGTGCGAAGATATCAACCATAATCGCGGGGCTCGCGGGAAGAGATATTCCCGTTAGTTCCGTAAAAAAGATGGTAGAGAAAGCCGAAAAACAAGTACTTGATAATGAATTTATGGACCTTAAGACAGAATTACTGGGAGGTGAGATATAATGGCGAACGCACTGTTAGAAAAGAATTTATTCGCGCCGGGACATACAGCTTGTTCGGGATGCGGGGAAGCTTTAGGAATGAAGCTTTTAATGGAAGCTTTAGGGCCTAATGTGATTATAGCCAACGCGACGGGATGTTCCGAGATATTCACGACCCGTTATCCCCAGAGCGCGTGGCGCGTGCCGTGGATACATTCATTGTTTGAAAATTCATCAGCCGTGGCGTCCGGGATTGAATCCGCTTTAAAAGCCATGGGCAGGGAAGGCGAAGCAAGAGTCGTTAACATAGGCGGAGACGGAGCTTTAGCCGATATCGGCATGGGTCCTTTCAGCGGTATGCTTGAAAGAGGCCATGATATTTTAACAATACTGCTTGATAACGAAGCATACATGAATACCGGTATCCAGAGAAGCTCAATGACTCCTTTAGGAGCAAGCACAACAACATCTCCCAGCGGAAAAGAATCTCTGGGAAGCGATACAAATAAAAAGGATATGATAGATATCGCCATTGCTCACAGGGCAAAATATGTAGCAACGGCAACCGTCGCATATCCGATGGATTTAAAAAAGAAAGTCCAGAAAGCCATGGAGATAAAAGGACCCCGATTCATACATTTCCTGGTTCCGTGTCCTCTGGGCTGGAGATTTCCGTCAAACACCACAATAAAGATATCCAAGCTTGCCGTGCAGACAGGCATGTTCCCGCTAGTTGAATTTGAGAACGGCAAACTCATAAAAGCGACACCCATAGGGAAAAAAGTGCCCATAGAAGATTACCTGAAGCCCCAGGGAAGATTTAAACATCTCTTCAATCAGGAGGGCGGCAAGGTAGATATTGAACGCCTTCAGAGATATGCTGATGCTAATATAGAGAAGTACGGATTGATAAAGAGTTAGCAAAAACAGTAAGAATAGAAAAGGCGGGTCAGAACCCGCCTTTTTGTTAGGGAGGATTATTATGTCTGTAACTTTACTTGATCATCCTTTAATACAGCATAAACTTGCCATGTTAAGGGATAAAAACACCGGGTCAAAAGATTTCAGGGAGCTTGTTGAAGAGATAGCCATGCTTATGGCCTATGAATCTACAAGGGGTATAACTTTAGAAGAGATAGAAATAGATACTCCTCTTCAGAAGACAAAAGCAAAGGCGATACCCGGCAAGAAACTGGGACTTATACCCATCCTTAGGGCAGGTTTAGGGATGGTTGACGGTATTCTGCATCTTGTGCCTGCCGCAAGAGTAGGGCATATAGGAATATATAGGGATCATGATACATTAGAGCCCGTGGAATATTACTGCAAACTGCCCGAAGATTTAGCTGACAGGGATCTGCTGGTATTAGATCCCATGCTTGCAACAGGCGGATCGGCTGTTTTTGCGGTGGAATTCTTAAAGAAAAACGGCGCGAAGAGCGAGAATATAAAATACTTATGTCTTTTAGCTTCACCCGAAGGGTTAAAGAAGATGGAAGATAATGATCCTAAAGTTCATATATTCACAGCTGCCATAGATGAAAAACTAAATGATAAAGGATATATCCTGCCGGGTTTAGGGGATGCGGGCGACAGGCTGTTCGGTACGAAATAAAGGTAATCAATCTTATAAAATATTACTAAGTATAACTAAAGTTTGACAAAGTTATATTAGTGTGTTATCATTAAAGAGGGTGAATAATATGCAAAAAATGACATTTGCCATAAAACTAAATCCAGATATTTTGAAAAATTTAAAAGAATTTTGTGCTCAACACGGCATTAAGTATAGCTTTTTTGTAGAAAAAGCTATTGAAGAAAAATTAGACAAGGAAGAACTTAAAGAAGATATACATGACTTAAAAAGACTTCGCAGCCAGGAAAAAGATGCGATATCTTATGAAGAATTTTTAAGGACTTTTGATGTATAAAATATTTATTAATCCTGAAGCCATAAAAGATATAAAAAAAACACCTAAAAATATTTTTAAGCAAATTAACAAAAAAATAGAGATACTTAAAGAAAATCCTCGCCCGTCTGATTCCGTAAAACTCACACTTGAAGAAGGATATAGGATTCGGTCTGGTAATTATCGAATTTTATATAGAATTTCCGATAAAAATAAGATGGTTTTTATTTACCGTATAAAACACAGGAAAGATGTTTATAAATAATTGAGCAACATAACTTGATTTTTTTTCAACAGCAACTAAGCGGCTTTTTTCTCGTAAATTACTTCACCGTATTTTGTTACTTCATCCAGAAAGCCGCTTTTATCATTTCCGTCTTCTAATATTATAGGTTCGATACGATATCGATATCGCTTTGTTCGTTAAAGTTGTTTTTTGCATAAGAACCATATAATATAATCTTTTTAACGTTCATGTTTTGAGCAATCAGATCTGCATATTTCTTTTGTTAATGACCTCATTAATTTTTCTTTATAAGTCGGATATCTTGCCTGTGTATTTAACGGTCCCAGAACATCCAGAAAGTTTTTTTGATCATCTGTAAATTTATCATAAATACCGGATTCTTTTGCAAGCAGAACCAGGTTATGAGTATACGGAGGGGTAGCTATTTTAGTAAATACATAATAACTTTTTATGCTTTTTTCTATCGTTTGATGGCACATAAACCCAACATATAAATACCTGCCTCCGTCAAGCGTAACCTTAGCGCTGTCTAAGTCATATTGAGCTAATTCCAGCCAATAACTAACTTTTTAGTCCATATATAATTAAATTTTATTCACTAAAATCCTTTAAGCTGAAATATTAAAAGCCCCCGGGAAATCAGGGGCTTTATAGTAGATGTAAAATTTAATTGCTTTTACAGTTTTTTTGTCCATATTTGATATTCGTCATTTGTTTCTTTTCTGGTTATTTTTTTGCCTGCAGTCATTCTTATTCCTTCCCATACTACATCGTCATATTTATCCTTAAACTGGCTGATCAATTCTTTCGTTCCGTTTCTATAAATGATGTATTGTTGATATAAGCAAGCTCCCGGGCTAATGCCTACATTTGCTGTTTTGAAGTAACATGTTTGGCTTGGGAATCTATTAAATATATCCTGTTTATGCTTTTCGTTCATTTCGGGATCAAAGTGATCAACAATTTTTAATGAACCGTCTTTGTTAAATATCGGATATCCTTGTGTGTCCACGCCAAAACTCTCACCGGGTTTTAATTCTACTTTAAGGAATCCATCTTTAATAAGTTTATCGGGATTATCAAGCCGCAGATCGTTTAATCCGGTAATAGGATTTTTAAGTCCGCATCGTTCTAAATTGCTTAGTGCATTTTTCGTAACTTGTAATGTAGCTTGTTTAGGTTGAAATTTTCTTGTTTCAGGTATTTTTGGTGCACCAAATCTGATTGGGTCTGTCATAATCCACCTCCATATTTTTTCTCTAATTTAATTATACATACATACATACAATACTCCAAAAGACCTATTTTTCACATATTTTAGAACCATTTTTTAAAAACAGGAAAAATCTTTTAAATCGTAGAATTTTAAGTTAAAATCAAAAAGGATATAAATTTATGGATATATTAATTAAAAACGGGCTAGTTGTAACAGAAAAAGGCATAATTAAAGAAGATATAGCCGTTAAATCAGGAAAAATCTTTAAAACAGGTAAAAATTTAACTTTTAAAGCAGGGAAGATTATTGATGCTAAAGGTAAGTATGTATTCCCCGGCTTTATTGACGCTCATACTCATATGCATCTGCCTGTGGGGAAGACTTACAGCGCTGATGATTTCCTTTCAGGAAGTTGTGCCGCCGCCGCAGGCGGTGTAACAACCATAATTGACTTTATAACACCTATCGGTAATACGGATTTTGTAAAATCCATAAAATCACGCATTAAAGAAGCGGATAAAAAATCAATAGTTGATTTTAATTTCCGTTTTACCATAACTAATGTAGATAAGAAGACAGAATCTGTTTTAAAGAAGTTATCATCATATAACATAAACAACTTAAAAGTTTATATGGTGTATAAAGAAGCCGGCCTTATGATGGACACTGATAAGATGTTATCAGCCATGAAGCTGGCTAAAAAATATAATCTTGTATTCGGCGTACATGCAGAAGATTATGAAACTTTATGTAAGTTAAAAAACAAACTTATAAAGCAGGGAAAAACTTCCGCTTATTATCACGCGTTATCAAGGCCGGATAAAGTTGAAGCAGATGCAGTTAAATTCTGTGTTGAACTTGCTAAGAAAGCAAAATGCAAACTGTATTTTGTTCATGTAAGCACAAAAGAAGCTGTTGATATTATAAGGAAAGCGCAGAAACAGGGCTTAAGTATATATGCGGAAACTTGCCCCCAGTACCTTTTCTTTACCAAAGAGAAATATAAAGGCAGGAACGGCACTTATTATATAGCAAGCCCTCCGTTTAGAAGCAAAAAAGATACTACTGCTTTATGGAAAGCGGTAAAAGACGGTACTATATCTGTTGTTGCAACAGACCACTGCCCGTTTAGTAAAAAACAAAAGAAACAGGGCGGGGGAAGATTCTATAAAACATTAAACGGCCTGCCTGGTGTTGAAACATTAGCTTCATTTTTATACACTGAAGGTGTTTTAAGGAAACGAATAAGTATAAATAAAATGATGCATGTTCTGTGTTCTAATCCCGCAGGAATATTTAATATATCTTCTTTTAAAGGTAGTTTGAAAGAAGGGATGGATGCGGATATGGTTGTATTTGATACCGGAATAAGGAAGAAGGTCAGCATTAAAAATATGCATTCTAAAACGGATTTCAATCCCTTTAACGGGATAACTTTAACCGGTTGGCCTGAATATACGGTATGCAGAGGGAAGATTATATGCCATAAAGATAAGTTTTTAGTAAAACCCGGATACGGGAAATTAGTAAGATAAACCTGAAATCTTGGAGGATATAATGAGACTTGATAAATTTACGGTAAAAGCGCAGGAATCAATAGCTGAAGCTCAGCATTTAGCTGATGAATATAAAAATCAGGAGATTCAGCCCGAACATCTGTTTCTTGCTTTGATTGACCAGGAAGGCGGTGTTGTCCGCTCCATAATTGAAAAACTGGGTTCGAACTACGAAGCGGTAAAACCGCTTGTTATTCAGGAGATAAATAAATTTCCTAAAGTCTCTGGTGCGGTATCGCAAACATATATCTCGCCTTCATTTAAGAACCTGCTTGATGTCGCGTATAATGAGAGTACAAGGTTAAAAGACGAGTATGTAAGCACAGAGCATCTTTTCATAGCTTTAGCGAAATCTGATACTCCTTCGGGCAGAATATTAAAAAGCTTAGGCATTACCGCTGATGCTATTTATAAAGTGCTGGTTGATATAAGGGGGTCGCAGCGTGTTACCGACCAGAACCCCGAAGATAAATACCAGGCGCTTACTAAGTACGGGAGAGATCTTACCGAACTTGCAAGGAAAGGCAAGCTTGACCCCGTTATAGGAAGGGATGAAGAGATAAGGCGCACCATCCAGGTTCTCTCGCGCAGGACGAAAAATAATCCCGTTCTTATAGGCGAACCGGGCGTGGGTAAAACCGCGGTGGTTGAGGGGCTTGCCCAGCGCATAGTAAAACAGGATGTGCCTGAAGGGCTTAAAAATAAACGCGTTATAGCTCTTGATATAGGGTCGCTTGTCGCAGGGACAAAGTTCAGGGGAGAGTTTGAAGACAGGTTTAAAGCGGTTTTGAAGGAAATACAAAATTCCGCAGGACAGATAATACTCTTTATTGACGAGCTTCATACACTTGTAGGGGCAGGCGGCGCGGAAGGCGCGGTGGATGCCGCTAATATGATAAAACCCGCTTTAGCAAGAGGCGAACTGAGGTGCATAGGAGCTACTACCTTAGATGAATACAGGAAACATATTGAGAAAGACGCGGCGTTAGAGAGAAGGTTCCAGCCTATATATATTAAGGAGCCTTCGGTTGAGGATACAATCGCGATATTAAGGGGATTAAAAGAAAAATATGAGATTCACCACGGTGTTCGCATAAAAGATTCGGCCATAATAGCGGCCGCGGTTTTATCAAACAGGTACATAGCCGACAGATTTCTCCCCGATAAAGCCATAGACCTTATTGATGAGGCGGCGTCAAAATTAAGGATGGAGATAGACAGCCTGCCTACAGAGATAGATGAAATAGACAGGAAAATCATGCAGTTGGAAATTGAGAAGCAGGCGGTAAGCAAAGAAAAAGACGCTCAATCCAAGGAGAGGCTGGAGAAGATAAACAAGGAACTGGCCAAGTTAAAAGAAGAAAGCGATTCTATGAAATGTAAGTGGCAGAAAGAAAAAGATGGTATTATAAAAATACAGAAGATAAAAGAAGATATGGAATCTGCTAAGCATGAGGAAGAAGAAGCTGAGAGAAAAGGGGATCTCCAGAAAGTAGCAGAGTTAAGATACGGGAAACTGGCCGAACTTCAGAAGGAACTGGATAAAGAGAATAAAGCCCTTGAGAAGATGCAGAAAGAACATAAATTCTTAAAAGAAGAAGTGGATGAAGAAGACGTGGCGGAAGTCGTCTCAAAATGGACAGGGATCCCTGTTTCTAAGATGCTTGAAAGCGAGATGCAGAAGCTTATACATATGGAAGAAGACTTAAGAAAAAGAGTAGTAGGGCAGGATGAAGCGATCTTTGCGGTGGCAAACGCAATAAGGCGTTCACGCGCGGGAATATCTGATGAGAACAAGCCCATGGGTTCATTTTTGTTTTTAGGCCCTACGGGTGTAGGCAAGACCGAGCTTACCAAAGCTCTGGCGGAATTTTTATTCGGTGACGAGAAGGCAATGGTCCGCATAGATATGTCTGAGTACATGGAAAAGCACTCTGTCGCGAGATTGATAGGAGCGCCTCCCGGTTATGTAGGTTATGAAGAAGGGGGCCAGCTTACCGAAGCCGTGCGCCGGAGGCCTTACAGCGTTATACTATTAGACGAGATAGAGAAAGCCCATACGGATGTATTTAATGTACTGCTCCAGATACTTGATGACGGGAGACTGACCGACGGTCAGGGCAGGACAGTAGATTTCAGAAACACGCTTATCGTAATGACATCCAATATAGGGAGCCAGTATATAAGGGAGTACGGCCAGAGCGAGCCTGAACTTATGAAGAAAAAGGTTACAGAAGAGCTTAACAACCATTTCAGGCCGGAATTTTTAAACAGGATTGATGAGATCGTCTTCTTTAACCAGTTAACCAAAGAAGATATAGGAAAAATTATTGATCTTCAGATAGCATATTTAGATAAACGGTTAAAGCTGAGAAAGATAGATGTTGAATTAACCGATAAAGCGAAAGAATACATAGCCAATGTGGGTTTTGATCCTGTTTTCGGAGCAAGGCCCATAAAAAGAGCCATACAGAAATATATTCAGGATCCCTTAGCGATGAAAATATTAAGCGGTGACATAAAAGAAGGCTCTAAAGTAAAAATAGACTGCGCCGGAGGCGAGATAGTTATTAAATAGTGTTTTTATATCGGCGCTTTTGAGTCTTTTAAAATTTCGGGGAGTTTATCCGTTATTTTAAGAAAAGCATCAACAACCGCCGGGTCAAATTTAATTCCCTTAAGCTTTTTTATTTCTTCCACTGCTTCTTCGGTATCCATGGCTTTTCTGTAAGGCCTGTCGGTAGTTATGGCGTCATAGTAATCAGCCAGTCCGATAATTTTAGCCCCAAGGGGGATTTCCGCGCCTTTTAGGCGGGCCGGGTAGCCGGATCCGTCTATGTTTTCATGATGCGCCCTTACCAGAGGAGTGACATTGTCTAAAAAATGTATTTCTTTAAGTATTTCATAACCGCGCGCGGGATGGGACCGCATTATTTCCTGCTCATCTTCCGTTAACGCGCTCTTTTTCAGGAGAATTTCGTCTCTTATGCCGATTTTGCCTATATCGTGAAGATAACCGGCTATTTCTATCTTGGAAATTTCTTCACTGGGTAAACCCATCTCGCGGGCGATATATCCCGATATTTTTGACACTCTGTCCGAATGGTACTGGGTATAGGGATCTCTCGCGTCTACCGCTTTTACCAGGGATTTAAGAGTGTCTTTGTATGACTGCTTCAGATCCTTATAAAGATCTCCTACTTTTTGCCCCTGCTGGGCGTGTTCCACTCCTATAACAGCCAGAAGCTGAAGGGTTGAGAAAAGCGTAAGATCTACGTCTGAGCTAATAATTAATTCAGATGCTTTCTGAAACTGTGATATGGCATTATTAAAGTCGCCGCTTCTTGAACTTGCGGCGCCCAGAGCAAAATAAGCGTGAGCGCTGGAAGGGTTTAATTCCAGTATTTTTTCATAAGATTTTATTGCTTTGTCAAAATCCTGCAGTTTAAAATAAACGGCGCCTAAATAATAGTAAGCGTACATATCTATGGGATTTATCTGTATTGTTTTTTGGAGTTCTTCTATAGCCTGAGTAAGCTTGTTTAATTTAAAATATGTCACACCGAGAAGGTTTCTGGCAAAAGCATCCTTGGGATTAATATTCAAGGTCTTTTTAAATGACTCGGCCGCTTCAGGAAGCTTATTTAAGCGCAGGTAAACCTGGCCCAGACTGTAATGCGCGTAGCCGTGAGAGGGCACAAGACTTATCACCGTTTTATATTCCTTTACGGCTTCATCTAATTTTCCGAGCTGAGTGTAAACTTCAGCCGTATAATAACGGACATCATCATCTTCAGGGTAAAGTTCAGTAACTTTCTGGAAGTATTTTAACGCAAGTTCGGCTTTACCGAGATTTTTATAAAGGAGCGCAAGGTTGAAATTCGCTTCTCTGTAATCGGGTTTTATCCGCAAAGCCAGATGGTATTCTTCAATTGCCTCATCCATTTTAAATTGTTTTTCAAATATTTTTGCCAGCTCAAAATGAGGTTCGGCAAAATCGGGATCCGTATCGGCAGATTTTTTAATGAAAGAAACAGCGTCATTAAAGTTATTCTGCATTGAATAAATAAGCCCCAGGTAGTAATTGGCAAGTATGTGATTAGGTTTGGTTCTTAATATGTGTTCAAGGTTCTTTAAGCTTTCGGCTATTTTTCCTTCTTTATAAAGGGACGCGCATAATGCGGAGATGACGGGGATGCTGTTCGGTTTTTGTTTTAACTCTTCTTTGAAGTGATCTGAAGCCTGCTTTTTGTCGCCGAGCAATGAGTAAATAAAGCCCAGGTAATAATTTGCCATTTCAAAATTAGGTGATTTCGCGATAAGCTCCCGGAAAGCGTCTTGGGCTTTCTTGTAATCTTTTAAGAAAATAAAAGCCTTGCCCGCGTTGGAACACGTAAAGGGGTGAGTATTCTGGGTATTAAGGTATTTTTCCCATAAATCTATGCATTTTTTTATAATATCCTGTTTATTATAATAATTAATCTTATCTATCCGCAAATTACCGTCAGAATCTATGATTTTTTCCCATGAAGATATAGCTTCGCTGAAACGCCCTTTCAGAGTGTAAATAAGGCCCAGATTAAACAGAGCTTGATGCAAAAATATGTTGTATTGCAAGGCTTTTTCGTATTCGGTAAGAGCGTCATCTATATCGCCGTTTTCATCTAAAAGCAGGGCCAGTTCATAGTAAGCTTGCGCGCTATCCGGATTTTGTTCTGATTTTTGTCTTGCTTTTTTTATGAGTATGTCATTTTTCATAACCCGATTAACTTTCTATAATCGGGAGAGAATTCCTTTATGCTTAAAATATTTTATGATATTTTTCAATATTTAGAAGGATTTTACATGTACTTAATAGAAAAAAAGCTTAACTTTAATATTTAACAAGATAATATATATTTGCAGGAGGTTCGCAGTAAATATGCCAGCTCAAGAATTAGTAAAATTTAAAGGCACAAGACACGGCTTATTAATAAGCTTTAACGAAGATGAAAATCTTTCCAGAATTCTGGAAGAATTCAAGGATAAAATAAATGATAACGGATCTTTTTTCAGAAACGCTCCCATCAGCCTTGATCTGGGCTGGAGGGAAGTGAATAATGATGATTTTACATCCCTTTATGATTTTTTAAACAACAACGAACTTAAACTTACGGGAATTATAAGTTCTTCAGCGTATACCAGAGGAATTGCCGAGTCTTACGGCATAAAAGTTATAATAGGCCGGCTCGGGCTGGCCCAGCATGAGGGAAGGATCAAAAAACAAAAAGAAAAACAGAAGAGTTCATTAGAAGAAAAAGTTAATGACAAGGAAAAATCTATATTAATTAAGAAGACATTAAGGTCAGGTCAGAAAATAAAATATCAGGGCAATGTCGTGATTGTCGGAGACGTAAACCCCGGAGCCGAGGTTGAAGCAGGCGGGGATATTGTTGTGTGGGGAAGCGTAAGGGGTATTGTACATGCCGGCGCCTACGGACAAAGAGATGATTCCTGTGTAATCGCGATGAATATTATTCCCGCGCAGATGAGAATAGGGGACGGTTTTGCGTTGATAAGATATGAGAAGAAACTGGATGATAAATCGTTAAAGGTAGCCAGGCTTAAAGGACCTGAAATACTGGTAAGCAATTATAATAAATAGACGGGGGAAAATATGGGAAAAGTAATAGTAATAACTTCTGGAAAAGGCGGTGTCGGCAAGACGACTGCTACCGCGAATATAGGCAGCGGCCTGGCCAAGCAGGGAAAAAGAGTGGTTATGATTGATGCCGACATAGGTCTTAGGAATCTTGATCTTGTTATGGGCCTGGAAAACAGAATAGTATTCAATCTGGTTGATGTTGTTGAAGGCAAATGCCGTTCGTATAAACAAGCTATTATTAAAGATAAAAGATTCGATAATCTGTTCTTAATGCCGTCAGCCCAGTCCAGAGAGAAAGACGCCGTATCTCCGGAACAGATGAAAAGCTTATGCGATGAATTAAAACAAGAATTTGATTTTATACTGCTTGATTGTCCCGCAGGCATAGAACAGGGATTTAGAAACGCGGTTGCTGGCGCCGATGAAGCGGTTATTGTCACAAATCCGGAGGTTTCATCCATAAGGGACGCCGACAGGATAATAGGGCTTCTGGAAGCGGATGAACTTTCCAGAAATATGCACATAATCATTAACAGGATTAAGAGCGATAAAATAAAGCGAGGGGACATGCTCAGCATTAATGATGTTAAAGATATTCTTAATATCGGAATACTGGGTGTTGTTCCCGAGGACGAGAAGATACTTACGGCTTCAAATAAGGGTGAACCCGTTGTTTTAGATCTTAACTCTAAGGCAGGGGAGGCCTACAGGCATATCGTACAGAGAATTCTTGATCCGGAAGTAACTCTTTATGTGCCGGGACAGAACGGCGGATGGTTTAATAAATTAAAGAATATTTTCATGGGGAAGAAAGCCGAAGAGACCGTAACAAATTAATACAGCAAGTGATAAGGGGGAGTAAGTGATAGGATTTTTAAGAAAGTTTACTTTCATACAGAAAATACTGGGTATTGACGGGGAAAGCGGCAAAGTGGCGAAAGACAGGCTGAAGCTTGTCTTAATACATGACAGATCATCCATCTCTCCGCAGCTTATGGAAAATTTAAAGTATGATCTTATAGGCATCATATCCAAATATATGGTTATAGATGAAGAATCCATAGAGATGGGCCTGGATAATAAAAACGGCACCGTCGCTCTGGCGGCAAATATCCCAATTTTGAAAATAAAATCTTTAGACGGTGATTCCGAACAGCTGGAGCTGATTAAAGAGGAACAGAAAGAAGTTAAAAAAGAAGAAAAGCTTGTTAAAGAAGAGGAAAAGCCTAAAACAACCCCTAAAAGATCGCCTAAAAGGCAGCAGAGTTATTCTTCCATGGTGAAAACCAGAAGAAGATCCTATAAAAATTACAGATCAAAGAAAAAGGTAAGAAAAGCTTCAATATCAACATAACCGAAAAACATATTAAGGTATTAAAGGGTCGAGGTGTCATTTGATACCTTGACCCTTTGACTATAAGAAACGGATAAAACAGATGTATTTCTGGCTTTGGAAAAAATTAGATTATAAACTTCTGGCGGTTACATTATTAATTGTAGCTTACGGTTTTTTAATTTTATACAGTGCTTCCGCCTTCAGCCAGGAAGATTCATCCGCCTGGATAAGGCAGCTTATTTACCTGCCGGTTGCCCTTATTTTTCTGGTAATATTTTCTTTGATTGATTATGAGTTCTGGGGCAAAAAAATCAATCTCCTTTACGGTTTTAACCTGATACTTCTTATCCTTGTTCTTGTTGCGGGGCATCACGCGATGGGAGCTCAAAGATGGCTGGGCTTCGGAAATTTTGTTTTTCAACCCTCGGAGCTTGCAAAATTAATTATGATTATTGTTGTTGCGAAATTACTTTCAGATATGCCTGAAGAGGTAAACTTAAGAACTGTTATAAAGCCGGCTGTCCTTACTTTTATTCCCTTGATTTTGATACTGGTACAACCTGATCTTGGCACCGCGCTGGTTATAGCATTTATTTTTATGCTTATGCTTTATATGAAAGGCTTCAATGTTTTTTACATACTTGCCGTTAGCATAGCCGGTATAGCGGCTTCCCCGTTTGTTTTAAAAGATTATCAGAAGGCAAGATTGTTTGTTTTTCTTAATCCGGATAAAGACCCCATGGGCGCAGGGTGGAATCTTATCCAGTCTAAGATAGCCATAGGTTCGGGGATGCTCTTCGGCAAAGGCCTGTTCGCGAGCACCCAGGGGCACTTAAATTTTGTGCCTGAACACTGCACGGATTTTATCTTTACTGTTTTAGCGGAGGAGTTTGGTCTCGCGGGCAGTCTTGTTCTTTTAATCCTTTTTGCCTTATTTTTATACAGGTGTATTAAAACAGCGGTAACCGCCAAAGATTCATTCGGCAGCCTTCTCGCGGTCGGAATAACGGGCATGTTTTTTTTCCATATAATTGTTAATATAGGCATGACCTTGGGAATTATGCCTATTACAGGGATCCCTTTAATATTCATGAGTTACGGCGGGAGCTCTTTGCTGACAAATATGATGGCTGTAGGGATACTGTTAAGCATAAGCATGAGAAGGGAAAAATTATTTATTTAAAGTATAAATAAGAAAACAGGAGGAGGATTTATGGACAATCAGACGCCGGAGTTTAACAAAGAAAGAGAAAAAATAGAAAAGATGGTAAATCTGTATTCAGAAAAAGCCGGATACAGGCTTAATGATAATCCTGAAATGCTTAATATGGTTATAGACGGATTAACTAATAATAAGATTAAATACGGATTTGCTTACTGCCCATGCAGGGTGGTTACGGAAGATAAAAAAGAAGACGCCAAAATTATATGTCCGTGTATTTACCATAAAGATGAGATTAAAAACGACGGCCACTGCCACTGCCACCTGTATTTTAAAAGGAGTTAAGAAGTGTCTAAATTAACTAAAGTTCAGATGGAAAGATATTCAAGACAGTTAATGATATCAGACATAGGCATTAAAGGCCAGGCGAAGCTTTTAAACGCGAAGGTGCTGGTTATAGGGGCAGGGGGACTCGGTTCGGTAAATCTTCTGTATTTAACGGCAGCCGGAGTAGGTAATATAGCTATAACAGATGATGATAAAGTCCAGCTTAGTAATTTGCAGAGGCAGATATTGTATTCCCGGGATGATATAGGTAAGTATAAAGTTGATGTAGCCCGCAAAAAACTTGAAAAATTGAATGAAGACGTAAAAATAAAAACTTTTAGAGTAAGGCTGGATGAAACTAACGCCCGGGATATTTTTAAAGATTATGATATTATTGTAGATTGCACGGATAATATGCCGGCAAGACTGGTAATAAATAAATTTGCATGCAAAATGCGGAAAAAATGGTCTTACGGCGCGATATTTTCTATGGAGGGTCAGGCTTCAACTATAATACCGGGAAAAACAGTATGCTACAGATGCTTATTTGAAGATACTCCGGATAATGAAAGCATAGTAAATAAAACGGGTCCCGGTGTTATAGGTGTTATACCGGCGGTTATAGGATCTATACAGGCTACGGAGGTGATCAAGCTGATTATAGGGAAAGGGAAGTTGTTAACCGGCAAACTACTTGTTTACCAGGCACTGGATATGAGCTTTGATACAATAAATGTAAAGAAACGGAAAAATTGCCCTGTATGCGGGAAGGGGTGCTGACATGATAAAATCTGATAACTGGATAAAGGAGATGTCTCTTGAACATGGGATGATAAAACCTTTTGCTCCCGAACAGATAAGGGACGGCAATATTTCATACGGGCTCTCTTCTTACGGTTATGATATAAGGATATCGGATGAATTTGAGATTTTAGATATTTCTAATAAGATAGAATATTTAGACCCGAAAAATACCGACAAACCGTTATTTAAAAAGATAAAAACAAAGGAATTCATTATTCCCGCGAATTCTTTTGTTCTGGCCAGATCCCTGGAATATTTTAAAATTCCGAGAAATGTCATAACGGCTTGTTTCGGAAAGTCAACTTACGCGAGATCAGGCATCATAGTTAACGTAACTCCTTTTGAACCTCACTGGGAAGGTTTTGCAACCATGTGCATAGCCAACACTGCCCCTGTGCCCGTAAAAATTTACGCGGGAGAAGGCATCGCTCAGCTCCTCTTTTTTGAAAGCGATGAAAGCTGTATAACCTCATATGCCGATAAAAAGGGTAAATACCAGGCTCAAAAAAACATAACCCATTCTAAAGTATAGTCAGAATAGGTTATGTTTTTTACTATTTTTCTTTTCTTGTTTTCAGTAGCTTCTTTTATGAATTATTTTGATATAGCGCCGACAGGGCATACATCTACACATGCGCCGCAGTCTGTGCATTTTTCGGCGTCTATATTATATTTGTCTCCTGCTTCGGAGATTGCGCCTACTTCACACTGTGGTTCACAGGCACCGCACGCGATACACTCGTCATTGATTTTGTGTGCCATAATATCCTCCTTTATTAAATTTGTTTTTTAAGTTTCTGCCCAGATATTCTATACCGTGAATAAATATCCTTCTAGGTTCTCTTGCTTTCCTGATTTGCCGCAATAGCTTTTATTATGCTTCCCGCCAGCGCCGTAGGGTTATGACGCAGATAAGTATCTTCTAAAAGTATATTGTCTTCAACTGTCTGTATGTTCATTTTAGCAAGCTGATCATAGTCATTCTGGACGACTTGTGCTCCCTCTTCTTTATATCTTTCAAGATATTTGCTGGGATGTTTGCTGTTTAAGATTACATAATCAAAGAAATTTTCCCCCGTATATTTATATATGGCTTTTAAATGGTCGGAAGCCTTAAATCCCGTAGTTTCGCCCTGCTGGGTCATTATGTTGCAGACATATATTTTTACGGCTTTTGAGTTTTTTATCCCTTCAATCATGCCGGGTATAAGAAGGTTGCATATGACGCTTGTATAGAGACTCCCCGGTCCCAGTATTATAGCGTCAGCTTCGGTTATGGCACTTAAAACTTCAGGCAGAGGGGTGCAGGAAGACGGTTTTAAAAAAAGCCGTTTTATGGGGGATGTGCTTTTGGATATATTGGATTCTCCTTCTACTATTTTTCCGTCTTCAAGTTCCGCACAGAGAACCCCTATATCAAGCGTTGCGGGCAGGACCTTTCCGCATATGGATAAAATTTTACTTGAAAGTTTTATTGCTTCATAGAAATTACCGGTTATATTGGTCATCGCGGCGAGCAGTATATTGCCGAAATTATGGCCTTTCAGATCGCGCCCGCTGCTGAAACGGTACTGGAATAGTTCGCTCATAAGTGATTCTTCGTTTGCAAGCCCTACCAGGCAGTTTCTTATATCTCCCGGAGGCAGAATATTTAATTCCTCTCTTATCCTGCCCGAGGAACCACCGTCATCAGTTACGGCTACCACGGCTGTGATATTGCTTGTGAAGATTTTAAGGCCCCTTAAAAGGGAAGAGAGCCCCGTTCCTCCGCCCATGGTTATTATTTTATAGCCCTGCTTAAGATGCCCGCGCTCAAGCAGTACTTCCAGTACTTTCTTGTTTTCATAAGGCACAATCGCGGTATATATGGATTTAAACCACAGCCTTATACCCAGAACCATAAGGATTAATCCGAGCAAAACAAAAAACATGTCTACCCAGAATGCCGAAATATTCTTATGGAATACGGTTTTAATCCAGGAAAGTATCGTAAGTTCTATGCTGATGGGTATTTTTATGTTTATCATTAAAATGATGCCTATGCTGAATATTATGAGCCCCGCCCAGAAAACAAACAGCCATCTTTTAACACGCAGGCCAGGATAAAGCCATTTTATGATATTCATATGTTCCTCTTGTTATTTATCTATATCCCTGTGTTCAATAATAATATTATAGCCCTGTTTTTTTAAATACTTACCCAGTTTCTGGGTTATTACCACGGATCTGTGTCTGCCCCCGGTGCATCCTATGGATATTGTAAGGTGGGATTTTCCTTCTTTGATGTAATTCGGTATAAGGAAATCCCCGATATCATATATTTTTCTTAAGAATTTCTTTACGATGGTTGAACGCAAAACATAATCTTCAACTTTTTTATCTAGCCCCGTTAATTTTTGCAGTTTGCCGTCATAAAAAGGATTGGGCATAAATCTTACGTCCAGTACTATGTCCGAATCGATAGGCAGCCCGTATTTAAAACCGAAGCTTACAACAGTTATGTTCAGGGTCTTTTTTGTTTCATCCCGGAAATAACTTGCCAGGACTTCCTCTTTTAAAAGATTGGAAGACTTTTTTGAAGTATTTATTATTTTAGTTGAAATTTTTCTCAGGACTTCAAGTTCTTTGCGCTCTTTTTTTATGCTGTTTAAAACTCTGCCGCCTTTGGCGAGAGGGTGCTTTCTCCTTGTCTCGCTGAACCTGCTTATTAGAGTAGAATCATCGGCTTCAAGGAAGAGGATCTCGTATTTTATATTAAGCTTTTTCAGTTCCTTAAGATTATCAAACAGTTCTTTGAAAAATTTCCTTCCCCTTATGTCTATGACTATAGCGGCTTTTTTGACGTTTGACTTTAAGAATATCTGGCCGAAATTATTTATAAGGGCCGGATGGAGATTATCTATGCAGAAATAACCCATATCTTCAAAAATATGAAGCGCCAGGCTTTTTCCGGCGCCGGAAAGCCCTGTTATAATAATAAAATTCTTTTTTGACATTTAAACCTCGCTTATCGGTGTATATAGCTTCTATAACGGAGTTTTAATTACCTTTTAACGCGGCTCTTCTTCTTTTTTTATGCAGTTTTAGTGCAAAACGGTGAGCTTCATCGCGTATATATCTTACTAAATTCAAGATTTTAGGATATTCAGACAGATCTATTGGATTTTTAAGGTGCGGCGCGTATATTAATTCCTCCCTCTTAGCTATGGATATTACATCCATATTTGAGATATTAAGTTTATTTATTATTTTAAGAGCAGTGCTTAACTGCCCCTTGCCGCCGTCAATTATTAAAAGATCGGGACGCCCTGTTTTATCTTTAAGGTTTCTTTCAAGCACTTCTTCAATCATGGCGTAATCATCCGGTGTTGTTTCCCCCTTTATTATATAATGCCTGTATAGTTTTTTATGCGGTTTTCCGCCTGCAAAACATATAACGGAACCCGCGGCAAATTTACCGGATATATTTGAAATATCAACGGCTTTAATCACGGCGGGCAGGTTATTTAATACCAGCAATTCTTTTAATTTTACAAGCGCTTCATGTCCGGATTCTGTTTCTTTAACCGATGACAGGATTTTTAATCCGGCATTTTTCTCCGCCAGAGCTACCAGAGCTTTATTTGTGCCCCTGTTTGCGGTGTATATAAGCAGTTTGTTTTCAAATTCTTCCCTGAAAAGGTTTTTATCTTCTTCCGTCAGTTTTATAGAAGTATAAATTTTTGCAGGCATAAATTCCGCGTCGGAATACATTTTTCTTATAAAATAAAGGATTGCATCGCTGTTTCTTAATCCCGGGGGAGGGGAGAATATAAAGTTTTTTTCCGCGATAAGCCTGCCTTCCCTTACCTGCAGTATGCTGACAGATGTCGTGCCTTCCTGTTTTGCCGTACCGATATAATCGGCATTTATTGTTGATTTAAAAAATACTTTCTGTTTCTCTGTTATATTCATTATGCGGTTTATTATATTCTGTAAGAGGGCGCAGCGTTCAAAATTAAGATTTTTGCTTTCTTTTTTCACCTCTTTCCGCAGAGCGTTTAAAACAGGGGAGGTGTTGCCGGCTAAAAAATTTACGGCTTTTTCAACATTGTAATTATAGTCTTTTTCTTTTATAAGGTTGAGGCACGGCGCCGAACATAGTTTAATATTGTTGTATAAACATCCTTTAATTCTTTTAGATGGCAGTTTTTCTTTACATGTTCTTATTGTAAATATTTTTCTTAATGTGTAGAATACTTTTCTTAATGCGCCTACATTTGTATAAGGGCCGAAATATGCGCTTTTAAGATTTGTAATGTTCCTGGTTATCCGTATATAAGGAAATCTTACATTTACGGCTATCTCTATGAAAGGGTATTTTTTATCGTCTTTGAGCTTTATATTATACCTTGGTTTGTGTTTTTTTATAAGATTGTATTCTAATATTAACGCTTCTTTTAAGGAATCTGTGGCGATATAATCAAAAGCTTTTATGTTTTCGGTAAGTTTCTGTGTTTTTAAGTCTTTCTGATGCTTAAAATAGGATGTTATGCGTTTTTTTAAAGAAGCGGAAGATCCCACATAGATTACTTTACCGCGGACATCCTTAAATAAATAAACTCCGCTTAAAGCTGGCAGGTACTTTAATTTTTGCTTGATTTTTTTATTTATCATTTAACCTAGATTGTAATTGTCTATCAAATAATAAACGGCTTCTATTAACTGGGCGTCATCATCTTTGCCGAGGTTGGTAGGATCCATTTTTACCGATATATTCGGTTTTATGCCTACGGAGTTTATATCTTTGCCGTCGGGAGTAAAATAATGCGCCACGGTATATTTAATGGCGCTGTTATCCCTGAATTCGTGGATTTGCTGGACAGACGCTTTACCGAAAGACTGCTCGCCGATTAACATGGCTTTTTTTGTGTCCTGGAGAGCTCCCGCTGTTATTTCCGAAGCGCTTGCGCTGTATTCATTAATAAGAATAACCACCGGAATATTAACACCGTTCCTGCCGTCTGAATAATAGTTTTCTCTTAAATTAGTGCGTTCGTTTATAACAGACACTACAAGCGAACCTCTCGGCAGGAATTTACTGCATACATCCTTGGCGGCGGTTATGTATCCTCCGCCGTTATTTCTGAGATCTAATATTAATGCCTGAGCTCCTTTTTCTTTTATTACTTCCAGTGCTTTATTGAATTCGTAATCCGTATTCTCGCCGAAATACCGCAGTTTTATATATCCTATCTTTTTATTTATCAGCTTGGCCTGTGCGCTCTTTACGTGAATTTTTTCGCGTATAATAACATATTTTTTTATCACGCCCTTGCGATCTACTGTTAAAACAACGGAAGACCCCATTTTTCCCCGTATTTTTTGCGCGGCCACCTCAATATCCATGCCCTTGGTCGGTTCGTCATTTATTTTCAAAATAATGTCCCCGCTTTTTAATCCGGCTTTATACGCGGGGGTGTTTTCTATGGGTTCAATAACGGTAAGCTGATTGTTATTTTTTTTGTCTGTCTGTATGTATATTCCGACCCCGCCGAAATTTCCCCCTGACATCTGTTCTTTTAATATTTTAAATTCGCCGGGAGTCATTAATAATGTATAAGGATCATCATAAGGTGGCTTGGAAAGGATCTCCAGCATGCTGCTTATACACGCGTAAATAAATTTGGATTTATCAACAGACTCTTTATATTTATCAAGCACGCTGTTGATTCTTTCGGAGAATATGTTCATGTTTTCCCGGGTATCATTCTGTTCGTTTAAAAGAGGTATCTCATCATCCTTAAGCTTTAAAATCTCTTTAAGATATTTATTGCCTCCGCGTATTGCCTCATTTAAAAACTGATTGACATTGATGTCTTTTATGTAATCCGATTTCAGAAGTTTTACCGTGTATAATATATCATTGGAATTTATTGAGCGGGCCTGAGCATGGACTTCATTGTACGCAAAATACGCGACAAACTGGAAAATAAGCAGAATAACCAGTACCATGGATAATTTAAAGCTTAAAGAGTTATTTTTACGCATATTCCCGCTCCTTTTCAACTTTTATATTTAAATACTTTGATAAAGTAACTTAAAGTCCTTGCGGAACTTTATTTATTTTTCAAAGCAACAGGTTCTATCTGCTTTTTTAATATTTTTATGGTTTCTTCAAGCTGGACATCGTGTTCGTTTAATATGTCATCTTCGGTAAATTTAATAACTATATCGGGTTCAATACCTATTTTATTGATATTTTTGCCTTCCGGAGTGCAGTAATAAGCGGTTGTAAGTTTTATGGCTCCTCCGTCGGGGCTGGGTATTATTCTCTGAACAGATGCTTTGCCGAATGTTTTTTCGCCGATAAGCGGCACATTTTTGCTTTTTAAGGCGGCTGCTGTTATTTCTGAGGCGCTAGCACTGTATCTGTTTACCAGAATAGCCATGGGCAGAACTTTTCTGGGATTCGGCATGGATTTATATTCATCCCTGGAAACTTTACGGCCTTCTATTGATGTAATCAGGGTGTTTGTCGGGAGGAATTTACTGCAGACCGAGACAGCCGTTTCTATATAACCGCCGCCGTTATTCCGCAGATCAAGGATATATCCTTTTATATCATTGCTGTCAAAATAATTCAGGGCTTCTTCAAGTTCATAGGAAGTATCTTCCCCGAAAATATCCAGTTTTATATACCCTATGCTATCATCAATTATTTTATAGCTTGCGGATTTAATATGAATAAGCGCCCGGGTTAAGGTTGCGTCAAAAGTTTTATCTTCTTTTTTCCTGTAAACGGTTATGTTTACCGTAGATCCGACTTTGCCCCGTAAGAGGTTCTGAGCTCCTTCTATTGAGATGCCTTCTATGGATTTTCCGTTAACTTTTGTAATTACATCTCCGGATGCAAGACCTGCCTTTTCCGCAGGAGTACCTTCAAGCGGCCTTACTACGGTTAAGGCGTTGTTATTATCCGGGTCAAGTTCAATAGCTACGCCTAAACCTCCGAAATTGCCGCCTTCCATCTGTTCAATAAGCAGTTTGTATTCTTTCGGCGTCATATATTTTGAAAACTGATCGCCTAAAGAATCAACGATACCGCTTATGACCACATCCGTTATATCCTGATATTTTAAATCTTTGTTCTCGTTAACTGCCGTATTTATATATTCTTTTAAGATTTTGACCTGAGCTTCACTCCCTGTATTTTTATCTAAATCTTTTATGTACGAGTAATCTTTCTTATGGAGTGTAAGATATTTCTTAAGGGCGGATATGCCGTTGTTTATAAGTTCCAGCTGGTCTACTTCCGTAACATAATTATTTTTTACGATTTCTATCGTATAATTGATTGATTTAAAATTTTGATCCTGCGCGGAATATGTTATTCCACCGGAAAAAATTAACGCGACAAAAATAATTAAAAAGAAGGCGGCTGTTTTAGATGCTGTTTTATACATAAATTATTCCTCTTTTCTTATTTCCCGACAAAATATTACTAATATATTTATTAGTAGTATATTATACTTATTTATTTCCAATTTTATTCTAACATATAAATATAAAGTACAGTATAGTCCTTTAGACCTATTTTGAAGTAACTGAAAAATTCTTAAAAATAAGAATTTCATTAAAAATCACAATTTACTTCTCGGGTTAATAGGAGTGCCGTTCTGTCTTATTTCAAAGTGAAGGTGAGGCCCTGTGCTCTGGCCTGTGCTTCCTATATTAGCGATATGCTGGCCTCTTGCAACCCTCTGCCCGCATTTTTTATATAATGCCGAGCAGTGTCCGTAAAGGGTGGAGTATCCGCCTCCGTGATCTATAATCATGGCATATCCGTATCCGCCGTACCAGCCTGAAAATATTACGACCCCGTCGCACGCGGCGTATATCGGAGCGCCGTATCCCGCCGCTATGTCAATACCCGAGTGAAATCTTACCCTGCCGTAAATTGGATGGGTTCTCCATCCGAAAGGGGATGTGATATATTTTGAGCTTGTGGGCCATGAAAATTTCCCCGACGCGGCGTAAGGCGAAGTCACCTTATTCTTAATATTAGCTCTCTGGCGTTCCCTGATCAGCTGTTCAAGCTGGGCTTCCAGCTGTCTTGTGGAATGTTCAAGCTCTACGACATAATTCTGGACGGACCTTCTTTGCTGGGTTACTTCCCAGAGAAGATTTTTCCGCTGTCTTTCTATGCTTGTTAATTCTTTTTCTTTGCTGTAAAGCTCGTGTTTAAGCGCTAATTTTTCTTTTATTACGGCTTCGTATCTTGCTTTTTGTTTGTTTTTCTCTTCCTGGACGTTCTGTATCCTTTTAAGAATGGCCGCTTCATTATTAATGATATCCCTTAGCTGTTCGGACCGGGTTAAAAAATCATTAAAGCTGGCGGAACCTAAAAGGATGGAAAGGTAGTCCACATCGCGTGTTTCATAAATATCGCGTATGCGCGTGCTTAATGAGAGCTCTTTCTGGTCTTCGGCCTGCTCAAGGTTTTCCAGCCTTTGTTTTACCTGTTCTAAAACACGCTTGTTTGCGTCAAGCTGTATTTTAACATGCTCTATATCTTTATTGACCCTGTTTAACCTGTACTGGGCGCTTGCGAGCTGGTCGGCAAGGAAATCTTCTCTTGAGTTTAATTTGCGCAGCTGCTGGCGTTTAATATCAAGGTATTTTTTCTTTTCTTTTATCTGCTGGTTTTTTTGTTTTATTTTACTCTCAATCGCGTCTTTCTTGCTCGCGGCGTAACAGAAGCAAAAAAGATTGACAAATATAAATGCTGAAAATATCAGCAAAAGTATGATTATTTTTTTGTAATTAAATTTTGAATTCTTCATAGTTACAATCGTTTACAGATGTAAAAATTTATTCACGGAAATAAAGCTGCCGATTGCTCCTACAATTATTCCCACACAGGTAAGCACAATGGAAAGCTGTGTAATTATAATAGAGGAATGGATAAGCGGTATAAACGGCAGCTGCTGGTGGAACTGGTGGGCAAGCTCCGGATATGTCAGGGACATTATGACAATTGCTATAATTGCCCCTATAAATCCCTGGAGAATGCCTTCTATAATAAACGGCCACCTTATAAACCAGTTAGCGGCGCCTACCAGCTGCATTATCCTTATCTCCCTGCTTCTTGCAAAGACGGTTAATCTTATCGTATTACTTACAACAAGTACGTTAACGATAACAAGAAGCAGTATAATAAAAGAACCTGCGATCTTTATCGCTTTATCAAGCTTTATTATGTTTTCGGTGAAACCCTCACCGTAGTTAACTTTTTCCGTGCCCTGTATTTTTTCTATTAATAAAGCGGTATCCTTTATCTTGTCTTTATCCTTTACCTTGATTTTAAAATAGTTCGGCAGGGGATTATATTTTAAACTTACAAGGTTTACTTTCTGGACCAATCTTTCCTGGAGTTCAGAAAGCGCGTGATCTTTACTCACAAAGGAGATTGACGATATATTAGGGAGCCCTTTAAGTTCATTGCGTATTCTTGTTATATCCGCGGGGGTTACTTGTTTATCAAGCCTTACGGTTATCTCCAGCTGTTCTAAGACAGTTGTGGTTAAAAGACTGTTTAGATTCCATATGAGGATTAAAAACACACCCAGACTTATAAGCAGTATAAGGATATTGGATATACACGCAAGGTTCATAAGGGGGTTTCTCTGCATGTTCAGCTTTACTTCTCTGAAAAAATAATTTGCTCCGTAACTCATAACACCTACTCAAATATTAATTTTAGATTTTCATATTTATTGTTTGCTTTAGGATCAAATCCTTCCGTTGAATAAGAACTTCTCTCCTGGTCATCGGTAATTCTGCCAGAAGTTATCGTTACTACTCTTTTTTTCATGAAATCAACAATATCACGGTCATGCGTTGCAATTAATACAGTTGTTCCTTTTGAGTTTATCCTCTCAAGCAGCATTATAATCTCGCGGGAGGTTACCGGATCAAGATTTCCCGTCGGCTCGTCCGCGATCAGTATAAGGGGGTGGTTAACAAGCGCCCTTGCTATTGATATGCGCTGGCTCTCCCCTCCGGAAAGCTCGGTAGGGAATGCTTTATGTTTATCACTTAACCCCACAAGGTCAAGAGTATGCCTTACAGCCTTATCAATCTGGAATTTAGGAGTACCTATAACCTCAAGCGCGTAAGCCACATTCTCATAAACGGTTTTTTGCGGGAGAAGTTTAAAATCCTGGAATACAACACCTATGCTTCTTCTTAAGTAAGGCACCCTGTTTTTCTTTAAGGTAACTACATCCTGGTTGTTCACATATATATGGCCTGATGTGGGAAGCATATCCCTGTAGATAAGCTTAAGGATGGATGATTTTCCCGCGGCAGTTGAGCCCACTATAAAAACAAACTCTCCCTTGTCAACGGAGAAGCTAATGTCTTCAAGCGCTTTTACGCCGTTAGGGTATATAAGGTTTACATTCTCAAAGCGGATCATAATATTTTACCTTTCATTTATATATTATATCATTTTAACAAGTCCATAACAATTTCATTGTTTTTACAGGCTTTCTTTTTCAATGAAGATACATTTTCCTTTAAATTTTTCTTAACCTGTTCATTATTCTTCAATAAGTAATCAAATTTTTCATCCATTAAATTCAGTTCCATTCTCTTTATATCCACACTGGGCAGGTTCATAAGTTCAAAAAAGCTCTTAACCTTGGGATCATATATAATTCCCAAAGAAGGGATACTGTTAACCGCACCCATTATTGCCGCATGGAGTCTCATTGCAGCCATATAATTAAAATTAGAAATTAAACTTAATAACTGCAAAGTAGATAATTTCTCATTTATCACAATTGCGTCAAAGACAAGTTTTTCTTTAAGTTTTAAGCACTGTTCAAGATCAGTACTTAACTGGAAGGGCAGTAAGTACTGTTTTATATCCGGATATTTTTTATTGATATTATTCAAAAAAGAAGCAAGTTTATCCAGATAATCAACACCCCAGGGCCTTACGGCTATACCCAGGTTAACATTATCTTTATTTATATCATACTTACTTAAAATGTTAGTTATATCTGTTTGTCCTTCAAGCATAAGCACAGGATCCGCGGTAACTTCTATTAACTTTTCATTTAGTCCCAGGTTTAATAAAAGCTCCTTAGAAGCTTCATCCCTTACCGTGATATAATCAACCCTGTTTAAGGTTTCAGATGTAAGTTTTTTGCCTTCATCAGTATCAACAGGGCCTATGCCCTGAGCGTATACCATAACTTTTTTCCTGAAAAGCTTGGCAAGATTTATCAGGTTTAAATAATATCTTATGCTTCTTACGCTTGTTATATCCTGTATTAAGCCCCCGCCTCCGCTTATAAACAATGTTGTAGTAAACATGGCTTTTAATATTGAAAAATAATTCTTCCTGTTAACAAAATTTACATTATAATCAGATAATTCATCTATCTTACCGTTAGATAATACGGATATACCCGCTTCAGGCATGAGTTTCCTGAATGAAGTTACCATACTATATAATATGGCTTCATCACCTGCATTACCGAACCCGTAAAATCCCGATATTAATATATTCTTATTTTTATAAGTATTATCCATAATTTAAGAGAATTCTATAAAAAACAGAGTTACCCTTCCTTGCCTTGCGGGCTTGACCTTATGACTCATAAATGATACACTAATAGTGGGACATATATGCATCACTAGGAGGTTTGTAAATATGGCTGTCAGGAAAAATAGAATTCCCGTAACATTAGAATCTGTATTATATGAATGGATATTAAGTGAAGCCAAGAGACAGGGTATTTCCATTTCCCAGGCAATTAGAGATGCCGTAAAGCTTGCATATGAATGGTCTGCCACATTTGAAGTGCTTTCAAGCGAAGAACTTACATTACAGCTCCAGCAGAGCGGCAAAGGTTCTGCAAAACATTATGTGCCTTTTGATGAGGTAAAGCGTGATGTATACCGCCGTTCTAAGTAAGCCGTCTGCAAAATATTTGGAAAATTTGCCGTTAAAGCAGGCTGAATTAATAATTGATAAGGTTGAAGATCTGCGGAGGGAACCTTTTCAAAATTCAATTTCTCTACAGGGACCCTTAAGAGATTTAAGAAGATCAAAAGCTGGAAAATTCAGGATAATATTTGAATTGGTTGAAAGTAAAAAAGAAATAATAATAAAAGCTATCGGACCAAGAGGCGACATATATAAAAGATAAATAATAAATATTGAGGATTATATAGAAACACCCGGATAATTCCGGGTGTTTCTATATTTATTATCATATAAAAGGGAAGAGAAAAGAACTATAGAAATATCAGGTAGCAAATGGTAGAATTAATATAAAATATATTTGGAGATGTTATGGATTATTCGAAGCAATTAAATGATAAACAATCAGAAGCCGTATTATATAAGGATTCCCCTTTGCTTATACTCGCGGGGGCGGGTTCGGGGAAAACAAGGGTATTAACCTATAAAATGGCATACCTTATAAGTGAATGCGGTTTCTCTCCTGACAGCATATTAGGTGTTACATTTACCAATAAAGCCGCGAACGAGATGAAAGACAGGGTGGCCCGTCTTTTAGGCACAAGACGTCCTTTGTGGGTAAGCACTTTCCATTCGGCTTGCGTGAGAATACTCAGGCGCGATATTGATAAACTTGAGTTTGGTAAAAACTTCATTATATATGATGAACAGGATAAACAGTTAAAGATAAAAGAGATTATAAAAAGACTTAATATAGATGATAAAAGAATTACTCCGGGGAGCGTTATATCAGCCATAAGCCAGGCAAAGAACGGCAAGATAGACCCCGGCCAGTATGCAAGAAGCGCGGATGATTTTTTTACAAGGTTAATAGCAGAGATCTATACAGAATATGAGAAAGACTTGAAAAAAGATAATGCTCTTGATTTTGACGATCTTTTATTAAAAACAGTGGAGCTTTTTGAGAAACATCCTGACGTGTTAGGTGTTTACCAGAATAAATTTAAGTATATCCTTGTTGATGAATACCAGGATATAAATCATATACAGTACCTGCTCGTGAAGTATCTTTCAGATAAACATAAAAACATATGTGTTGTGGGCGATGATGATCAGAGCATATACGCTTTCCGCGGGGCCGATGTTTCAATAATACTGCAGTTTGAGAAAGATTTTCCCAGCGCTAAAGTCGTTAAACTTGAACAGAATTACAGATCAACTAAAACCATACTGGAGTCCGCAAACAGCCTTGTAAAGTATAACTCCGGAAGAAAGCCGAAAAAACTATGGACCCGGAACGAAGACGGCGACCTTATAACCGAATACTGCGCTTTTAACGAATCCGATGAAGCAAGGTATGTGATAAATAAGATTAAGGCTCTCTGCTCGGAGGGGGAGTATTCCCTGCGGGATTTTGCTGTTCTTTACAGGACAAATGCCCAGTCAAGAGCGCTGGAAGAGTTTCTTCTCTCAAGCGGGCTTGCTTATAAAATTGTGGGCGGGGTAAGGTTTTATGAAAGAAGAGAGGTTAAAGACCTTATAGCATATCTAAGGATTTGCTATAACCCCCATGACAGCGTAAGCATAAAAAGGGTTATTAATACTCCTTCCCGGGGAATAGGCAAAACCACTTTAGAGAAAATTTATAGATATTCGGCTGATAATAATATAAGCAGTTATGATACATTAACACAGATAGATAATGTTAATATACAGAACGGCACGAAATTAAAGATAAAAGAATTCCTGAATATAATAAGCAAGATGAGAGAAGAAGTAAAAGGCCTTTCCTTAAGCGATACAGTAAGGACCGTTCTTTCCGTAAGCGGTTTAAGGATATTTTTCCTCCAGGATAATACCGCTGATTCCATAACGAGAGTTGAAAACCTTGATGAATTTATATCCGTCGCCTGCGAGAGCGAGAAAAAGATGGAAACTCCTAATTTAGAAAACTTTCTCGCGGAGATAGCCCTTTTTACCGATATTGATAATTACAGCGAAAATGAAGAAGTGATAACGCTTATGACCCTTCACTGCTCCAAGGGGCTTGAGTTTCCCGTTGTGTTTATCGTGGGGCTTGAAGAAGGGGTCTTTCCTCATGCAAGGAGCTTATTCTCCGCATATGAGCTTGAAGAGGAAAGAAGGCTGTGTTATGTGGGTATAACGCGCGCGGGTAAGAGACTCTATCTTACGCACGCGAAAGACAGAACTATTTTCGGGTCTATGATTTTAAGGGACAGGTCAAGATTCTTGGACGAGATAGATCCTGATTTTATACTGAATGAGACACCTCAGAAAAAACAGGTTGATAAAGATATTTACATAGACAGATCCATTTATGATTCTGATGAAGATACCGTAACATATGAGTTCAGGAAAGGACAGACCGTAATGCACCATCTCTGGGGCAAAGGAAAAGTTACCGATACAGAAGACGAAGAGATAACCGTAGAATTTAAAAAGCTGGGCGTAAAGGTTATTCTTGCCGAGTATCTTAAACCCGTGGATACAGGTGATGATTCTTTATCCGAAAGCTACACCGATGCCGGCATAGGGGATAAGATTGTATCTGAGGAGTTCGGCAGCGGTGTTGTTTTAAGCAAGGATGATTTAAAAATAATCGCGACATTTCCCGGGCTGGGAAACAGGGAGATAGCTTTAAAGGATTAGGCGGTTCAGATGGGTGATAACCAGATTAATAAACAGATAGAAGAGCTGAAAAGTAAGATAAATTACCATAATTACAGGTATTATGTTCTGGATAATCCGGAAGTTACCGATCTTGAATATGATAAGCTTTTCAGGAAGCTTAAAGAGCTGGAAGATAAGCACCCGCAGTATAAAACTACTGATTCACCCACTTTAAGGGTGGGGAGCGCGCCTGTTACCTCTTTCGGTACGGTTATACATAAAACCCCTATGTTAAGTTTGGATAACGCTTTTAATGAAGAAGAGATACTGGCATTTGATAAAAGGGTGAAGAAAAACCTGAATAAAGATGAAATTGATTACTGTGTTGAATTAAAACTTGACGGTCTGGCAGTGTCGCTTATATATGAAAACGGCATATTTACAACCGGCGCGACGCGCGGTGACGGTATTAAAGGCGAAGATATAACCAATAACCTAAGAACCGTAAAATCCATCCCCTTAAAACTTATAAACACAGATAAATATGATATACCCGGTTACCTTGAAGTAAGGGGAGAGGTATTTTTAACATGGAAAAACTTTAATATCATAAATGAGTACAGGGAGAAAGAAGGAGAAAGCTTATTCGCCAATCCCAGAAACGCGGCTGCGGGGTCGCTGCGCCAGCTTGATTCAAAGATAACCGCTAAAAGGCATCTTGATATGTTTGTCTACGGCTGTGACACCCTCGTAAAGGGAATAGAGAAGCAGAATCAACTGCTGGAGATGCTCTCAAAGTTAGGTTTTAAAATTAACTCCAAACTTAACAAGGTCTTTAATGATATAAATGAAGTTGTTGAATACTGTAAAAGCTGGCTAGGGGTGGAGTTGCCGTACCCCATAGACGGGCTTGTGATAAAAGTTAACAGTCTGGCCGAGCAGAAAAAACTGGGGAGCGTATCGCGATCTCCCAGATGGGCTGTCGCATATAAACTGCAGTTTACGGAAAAAGATACTCTTCTTGAAGACATTATCCTTCAGGTAGGCAGGACAGGCGCTGTCACTCCTGTTGCCGTGCTGAAACCCGTTGAGTTAGACGGTTCAGTAGTATCAAGGGCAACACTCCATAATGAAGATGAGATAAAAAGGAAAGATCTGCGTATAGGCGATACGGTAAAAATTCATAAAGCAGGCGGGGTAATACCCGAAGTAATATCATCGGAGAAAGATAAAAGAACAGGAAAAGAAAAGGTATTTAAGTTCCCTAAAAAATGTCCGGTATGTTCTTCCCCTATATTCAGGGAGGAAGGTGAAGCCGCGTACAGGTGTTTAAATTCATCATGTCCCGCGCAGATACAGGAAGGCTTGAAGCATTTCATAAAAGGTATGGAGATAGACGGATTAGGAAACAAGATTGTTGACCAGATGGTAGATAAGGGACTTATTCATTCATTTGTTGATTTATATAACCTTAATCTTTCCGATATGTTAAAGCTTGAAAGAATGGGAGAGATTTTAGCAAAGAAACTTCTTGGTAATATTCAAAAAAGCAAAGTTACAACATTAAAAGATTTTATATACTCACTGGGGATAAGACATGTAGGAAAACATATATCCGAAGTCCTGGCAAAAAGATTTAAGAGCGTAGATAAATTAATAGACGCAAAACATGATGAACTTATCCAGATTCAGGAAATAGGCCCTGAAGTTGCCATGAGTATTACCGATTATTTTAAGGATCCCCCCAACAGGAAGCTTGTTAAGGAATTGATAAAAGAGGGTGTGAAAGTCGGGTTTGAGGAAAGTTCTCTTCCCCAGGTTCTGGAAGGCAAAAAGTTTATTGTGACTGGGGCTCTTAAAAACTATACGAGAGATAATATTAAGGATAAGATTTCTTCTCTTGGCGGTCAGGTGCTCTCAGCAGTGAGTAAAAACGTGGATTATGTGATTGCAGGTGAAGAGCCGGGAAGCAAATACGATAAAGCCGTTAAATTAGGCCTTAAGATAATAAATGAAGATGAGTTTCTGGAGATGATAGGGGAGTAATGGATAAGAACTTGGAAGGGAATAATTTTAATGTAAAGAATCAAGGTGAATATGATTAAAAAAGTTATCAGTATTAATAAAACCAAAGATTTTTCTGAGATAAGATCGAATCTGTCTTTCTGGCTGTCAAAACCATCAGAAGAGCGTATTTTTGCTGTAGAATTATTAAGGAGACAAATGCATGGATATTCAACAAGACTTCAAAGAACTGCTCGAGTTATTCAACGCAAACAAGGTTGAGTATGTTATTGTCGGCGCTTATGCATTGGCGCTTCACGGAGCACCTCGAAGTACCGGGGATATAGATATTCTTGTGGGGACTGACAAAATCAATGCAGAACGAATTCTTAAAGCATTAAATGAATTTGGTTTTGGTTCATTAAATTTAAAAGTTGAAGATTTTACAACGCCTGATAATATCATACAGCTTGGAGTGGCTCCGGTTCGAATTGATATTATAACAACAATTACCGGGGTTTCCACAGAAGATGCGTTTTCTGGACGAATAGCTGATAAATACGGAGATGCACCCGTATATTATCTGGGCTTAAATGAATTTATTGAAAACAAAAAAGCTCTTGCAAGAAAGAAAGATCTGGCAGACATTGAAGCCCTTGATAAGCTTGATTGATTTTTTACGGAAATATATATGAATAAAAAAGTCCAAATAGCAATCCTACTATTAATAACTTAAAAGGAAATATAATAATATTAAAGAATAACCCAGTAAAGGTTATTCTTTTTATTATATGGAGGTATTGTATATGAAAGATGACGGAAAAAAATATTTAAAGGACATGGATAAGATTTTTAACCGGTTTGGCGAAATCCAGAAAAGATTTAACGCGGGCAGGGATGGCATTAAAGCCATAGTCTCTTTTATAGGCGAGATGTCAAGGAAAAAAACTCCTGCTTTTGCGCTGGATGATCCTATACTCGTAAGGGGCAGTGAGCTTATGAAGGAAGTTATAGATTCTCTGGATGAACAGCTTAAAGCCGCCAAAAAAGTATCTGCTCCTACCGAGTTTTCAAAGTTCCATAAGGATCTTCTGGAATCGTTGAAGCTGCAGGTAAGCGGGTATAAAGAGATGACTGATATGTTCGCTGATTATAAGGTTACGCACGCTTTAAAAGGAAAAGATAAGGTAACTAAAGGCGTAGAACTTATTGAAAAAGCGGTAATATAGTGTGAACTGTGAAGTCACTGTAGATAAGATATCATACGGCGGGGAAGGTATAGCAAGAACAAACAATATGGTTGTCTTTATACCGGGTGCTGTTCCCGGTGACAAGCTGGAAATTAAGCTTACCGAGCATAAAAAAAACTACGCAAGAGCTGAAATAGTAAAAATTGTAGAGCCCTCCTCCCGCAGGATTAAACCCAAATGCAAATATTTTAATGTTTGCGGGGGATGCAGTTTCCAGAATATTGATTATAAAGAGCAGCTGAACATAAAAAAACAGATAGTTGAGGACTCTTTTTTCAGGTTCGGCAAGGGTCTCTGTGTAAAAGTAAAGGATCTTATCTGTTCGGAAAAAAAGTTCGGCTTCAGGAGCAAAATCCAGTGGGTGGCTAAAGATAATACTCTGGGTTTATATAAAAAAGGCACTCATAATGTAATTGATATAGATTACTGTTTTCTTGCAGATAAAAAAGTTAATGATTTAACTTCGTTAATAAAAAGAAAGCTTGCCGGAGCTGATTATAAGGTATTAAAGCATATTATAATCAGGGAATCATTATATAAAGATGAATTTCTCGCGGTTTTTGTATTAAATAGCGGAAAAATTGAAGGTTTTAAAAAGATCACAGAAGAGCTTATGAGTGAGTTTCCGGGTTTGGCAGGTGTTTCGGCTAATATAAATGAAAAAATATCAAATGTGATTTTAGGAGATAAGAATATCCTGCTTGAAGGAGAAGGTTATTTAGAGGAAAAGGTTGATAATCTTTTCTTTTATTACAGCGGGACGCTGTTTTTCCAGGTTAATACAGGTCAGCTGGAGAAAATAATAAAGATTATAAGGGAAAATGTATTATTAACAGGGAATGAAGTTGTTTTAGATTTATACAGCGGGGTAGGGGCACTCTCCCTTCATATGGCAGGGGAATGCAGAAAGGTAATTTTGTCTGAAGAGTCCCCCGGAGCCGAGGAATTTTTCACAAAATCGGCTAATAGGAATAATATAACCAATGTTGAATTTATAACCGGTAAAGTTGAGGATTTTTTAGATAAGTTTCATAAAGAAGGCGGTTCTGCGGACTTAGTGATACTTGATCCGCCCCGTAAGGGTTGTTCTGACGAAGTTATAAGATGCCTGGGATTAATAAAAGCGCCTAAAATAGTATATTTATCGTGCAATCCCGTCACACTGGCAAGGGACTGCAAAAAACTTGCGGGTTATGGCTATAAAGTTAATTTAATACAGCCGGTTGATATGTTCCCGCAGACATATCATGTTGAAGTGCTGGCTGTCCTGGAGAATAAGGAGTAGGTTATGGGACTTTTCCCGAGCGAAGGATTTGAAAAACTAAAACAAAAAGCGCTGGATATATTAAGGGCAAATAATATATGTTATCTTGGCGTTGAATATATATTTCTGGCATTTCTCTTAATCAATGAGAACCTTTTCAAAAAAGCCGGTGTGGATATAGAGAAAGTAGTTAAAGATATACTTGAACTGTCAATAAGAGGAGAGACAGCCCCTGAGTCGGTAGGAGTTACTCCCAGATACAAAATTATATTCAAAGAAGCGCAAAAGCTGGCTGAAGAAGAAAAATCCGACAGGGTCGAAGTCCCCCATTTTATAAAAGCAATGTTTGAAGACGAAAACAGCCTGCCTTCTGTTGTGCTTAAATGGAATAATATAGATAAAACGATTGTTACGGCCAATCTTGATAAGGCAAAAGACGTATCCGAAGCTTCCCCTGATAAACAGGAATCGAAAACTTCTAAAAAAGAAGATAAAAAATCATTTATTGAGAAATTCGGCAAAGACCTTGTTGTTGAAGCTAAAGCAGGCATGATAGATCCGGTAATAGGCAGGGAGAAAGAGATAGACAGAATAAAACAGATTCTTTTAAGAAAAACCAAAAGCAATCCTGTCTTAATAGGAGAGGCGGGAGTGGGCAAAACCGCTGTTGTTATGGGGATTGCAAAAGCAGTGGCGGAAGGAAGGGTGCCGGATCAGCTTAAGGATAAGCGTATAATTGAACTTAACATAGCTTCCGTTCTTGCGGGGGCAAAATACCAGGGTGAGTTTGAAGAACGCCTGGAGAAAATAATAAAAGAAGTGGAAAAGAGCAAAGATATAATATTATTTATTGATGAGATCCATAATATAACGGGGGCAGGCAGGTCAGGTTCCGGTCTTGATGCCGGAAATATTTTAAAACCGGCGCTGGCTAAAGGCTCTTTCCCTGTTATAGGGGCTACCACGGTAGATGAACACAGAAAACACATTGAATCAGATCCTGCTCTGGAGAGAAGATTCCAGCCGGTCATAATTAACGAACCTTCTATTGAAGAAGCAATTGATATATTAAAGGGGTTAAAAGAAAGCTTCCAGGTTCATCACGGGGTTGAGTTTGAAGAAGAAGCTTTAATTGAAGCTGTTAAGCTTTCAAACAGGTATCTTACAAACAGAAACCTGCCTGATAAAGCCATAGATCTTATTGATGAGGCGGCGGCCAAGGTTAAAATAGAAGAGGTGGATTCTAAGGTTATCACCAAGGATATGATAGCTCAGGTTTTATCTTCATGGACAGGGATACCTGTGGGAAAGATGACTTCACAGACTTCACAGGATCTTTTGAAGTTGGCGGATAATCTGCGTGAGGAAGTTATAGGTCAGGATAAAGCGGTTGATGCTGTATCCCAGACAGTGCAGATGGGCTACTCAGGTCTTGCTAATTACAAAAAACCTCTGGGAGTATTTTTATTCTTAGGTCCTACGGGTGTGGGTAAGACATATCTTGCCAAGCGCCTGGCAGCCAAATTGTTCAGTTCCGAAAAAGATTTAATACGTCTAGATATGTCCGAATTTATGGAGAAGCATTCGGTGGCAAAACTTATAGGGGCGCCTCCCGGTTATGTAGGTTACGGGGAGGAAGGCATACTTACAAAATCCGTCAGGACAAAACCGTATTCCGTGGTGCTGTTAGACGAGATTGAGAAAGCCCATCCTGAGGTTTTTGATATATTCCTCCAGGTATTTGATGAGGGCAGGTTGACTGATTCCCGCGGCAGGACTATTAATTTCTGCAATACTATTATAGTTATGACTTCAAATATAGGTTCTACGAGCATAGACAAAGACGGCAATGTGATATTGGTTGATATGGAAGATAAAACTTCTCAGGAAGATATAATGAAGCTTGTAAGGAAAACATTCAGGGCGGAATTTTTAAACAGGATAGACGAAGTGGTTTTCTTTAAATCCTTAACTGAAGCCGAACTGAAAAAAATAGTTAAGTTGAGTTTCAGCGAAGCGGAGAAAAGACTTAAAGAGAAGAATATAAACTGGATTATATCTGATGAAGTTGTAGATCTGGTATGCAATCAGGGGTATAACCCCGCTTACGGGGCAAGGCCGTTAGAACGGGCCATAGGCACCCTTATACTGAAACCGCTTTCTTCGGAACTTTTAAAAGAGAATTTCAAGGAAGGCGATATTGTCCAGATTAAACTTAATCCGTCCACAAACAAGATAGAGTTTTTAAGGGAGAAATAATTATGATAAAACTGGAGATAATCGGCGGCCCTTATGACGGTAAGGAATATAAATTCAATAAATCAATAAAGATAGGCAGGGATAAATCTGCCGACATATCCATATATTTTGACAACTTTGCGTCCCGGATACACACTGGCTTGGAAATTGAAGGTAAAAAGTGTATATTAAAAGATATGAACAGCACTAACGGCACATATATTGGCAATAATAAAATAAATGAGGTAGAATTAAAGGATAAAGATATATTTAAAGTCGGAAGAACGTTATTTAAAGTGGAGATATATTAAATGATAGGACAGATTATAGGCAATTATAAAATAGAGGAAAGAATAAAAAGCCAGGAACAGTATGCCATTTACAGGGCTAAGGATACCATATTTAATGTTCCCGTTTATTTAAAGATTTTATCTCACAAGATAGTAGACAATCAGGATGTAAAAAAGAATTACTTATCCTGTGCTTCCCAGTATCTTAAGCTGAAGCATCCCAATATCTTAAATCTTTTAAAAACAGGCGATGAAGGGGGATATACCTACCTTGCTTATGAGAATTTTTCAATTAAGACTCTCTATGAGTATTTAGGTGAAAACCCGGCTCTTACCCTGCATGAAAAAATGGATATATTTTTTCAGATCTGTAAAGGTCTGAGTTATGCCCATCAGGATTGTATTCTGCACGGTAATTTAACGGCAGGGAATGTATTTATAGATAATAATAAAAATATAAAAATTGTGGATTTCGGAATTTCGGCTATTGAAATGCTGCAGACAGAAATTCACCAGAACCAGATACTTGAAGGCTTTTATTATTTCCCGCCCGAGAAGATAAACAAAGAACCCTTAGACGAGAAATCCGATCTGTATTCCCTGGGCGTTCTCTTATTCTACATATTGAGCAGAAAATACCCCTTTGAAGCCGAAGGGCTTAACCAGCTGTTCGGCAGAAAGCTGGAAGGTCACGCGGCAAGCATATCTTCATATGTTAACGATATTCCCCAGAGTATATCCGATGCAATATCCAAGCTTATTAAAAATAATAAACAGGAACGTTATTTAAATATTAAGGAACTTCTAAATGATATTAATAACTCCGGCTTAGATATTCAATACAATATCCCTTTATCCCCGAAACAGTCAAACTGGTTTGTTAATAAGGCAGGGGAAGCTTACCTTGCCGGAGATATAAATGCTTCTATTGAGAACTGGACCAAAGCAATTGAATTTGACCCTTATAATCCCGGATTATATACAAACCTTTCTAAAATATACTTGGAACAGGGAGATTACGCAAAAGCGGCTGAAAATTACAAAAAAGCCCTTTCGGTGGAGCCTTTTAAAACCAGCTGGCGCGTGGAACTCGCCAACTTACTTAAAAAAAGCAGTCAGTTCGGTTCCGCTCTTTCTGAATACGAGATTATAAAGAAGCTGGATTCTAAATACCTGCCGTATTATTTTAATGCCGGGAACTGCCTGTATTTCCTTAAAAGATACGGCGAAGCCATTACAGTATGGCTTGAAGGATTAAAACGCGATCCCGATAAACTGAGACTTCTGTATAACCTTGGGGTTGCCGAATACGCGATAGGCAAGACGGAAAAAGCACTTGAGTACTGGAGCAAGGTTCTGGAGATAAATAAAAATTTTGTAAAGGCCTCCTATAACCTGAGTATTGTAGAATTAAACAATAATAATACAGATAAAGCGTTCCTGTTATGGGAAGAGCTTGATAAAATATCCAATATGCCCGAGATAAAATTAAACCTAGGTAACAGTTATTATAACAAAAAAGACCATGATAAAGCCATGGAATACTGGAGTCTAGCCCTGGAATTAAATAAGGACTGCTGGCAGGCATATTTTAACCTCGGGATTTATTATTTCGGTAAAGATATAAATAAATCCAGAGAAATGTTTGAAAAAGCATCTCAGGCAAAGCCGGATTTATGGCTTGCTTACTGGAATCTGGGCTATGTTGCACAGAAAGACGGAGACCATAAAGCTTCTTCTGAATATTTTGACAAAGTTCTGCAGCTTAACCCCGGATACTGGCAGGCAAATTACTATCTGGGCGAAAAACTCATAAAAGAAAATAAAATGGATGAAGCCCAGAAATGTTTTATGAAGATATTTGACACACAGACTGACTTTTCGGAAGATTTCTGTAAAAATATGGGAGCCATCTTCTATAAAAATAGTCAGATTGACAAAGCTGTTGACTGCTGGGCAAAAACAGTATCGCATCATAATTTCCAGTGGGATGAAAAAGATGACGGTAAGGATATCCCCGACAGGATATATAAAGCTGCAAAGATTATGGTGCAAAAAGAACTTAAAGAAAAAGGGGATGGGGCCTCATTCTTTGTTCATGACCAGAAAGTCCACTTTAATATAAAGCCGGAGCTTATCCCGGCCGACTGCGGGGATATTATTCCTGTAATTGACTATTAATCTGTAATTTTTCTTCTATTTACCGGGTTTTTACCAAAAATACTCCATTTGACCTATATTTTTATTTATATATCCATGTTAAAATAATTATAGGAAAGATATTAATATAATTTGGAGTTGCATATGGTATGGGAAGGATTAAACAGCGGATTTAATGTTCAGGAATATAAACAAAGTCTCAGGGAATCTGTAAAGCTTAAAAATCTGAAAGTAGGTATAGATCTAAATCTGGCTTTAAAAGAAGAAGAACTGCAGAAGCTTAAAGAAGATGATAATGTTAATGAGATTAAATTAAGAAATATGGAGAAAGATGTTAAAAAGCTAAAAAGAAAAGCCGGAATATTGAAAGAAAAATATGAAATAATCGCAGAAAAACTGCAGAATTACGAAAGCCAGTTCTTTACATAAAAATTTTTACTTCCTCGGATGACTCTTCTTGTAAGTCTCTTCTATATGTTTTAATGAAATATTAGTATATATCTGTGTAGTAGACAGGTTCTCATGGCCTAAAAGCTCTTTTATGCTCATAAGATCAGCTCCGCCTTCAAGCATATGCGTGGCGAAACTATGCCTAAGCGTATGAGGGGAGGCATCTTTATTTATCCCTGCCGCCTTTTTATACTTATCGAAAATGTATTCTATCATCCTATCTGAGATACGAACATTTTTTCTGCTGATGAATAGGGCAGGGGAACTGACTTTCGGCCTTATAGTCAAATAATCTTTTACCGCCTTTTTCGTGGACTCGTTTATAAGGACAAATCTTTCTTTATTTCCTTTTCCTCTTACTTTTATAAGCATATTCTCAAAATCTATGCTGTCGTGGTTTATGCTGACAAGCTCGCTTATTCTCAGGCCGGTAGCGTAGAAGAGCTCAAAAATAGCCTTGTCTCTGATAGAATAGGGATCCCGGGACTCTGCTATTGTCTCAAAGAATTTTTCCATCTCTTCCTTAGTGAGGACATTGGGCAGCTGCTTGCCCAGTTTGGCGCTCTTTATCTTGGTCATGGACGACTTTTTAACAATCCCTTCAGACTCTAAAAACGCAAAATATGCCTTTAATGTGGCGATTTTTCTATTTAGTCCCTTAGGTGAATACTTCTTATCAAGCTTAAGATAGGTCAAGAACTCCCTTACAGTCCTTTCATCTATATCATCAAGAACCATTCCTTTTTTAATCTGGGGGAGGAAGAATGAGAAAAATATTTTTAAATCATGGGAATATTCTTCTATTGTTCTCGGCGCCAGATTTTCCTCAACGGCCAGATAATTAAGAAAGTCTTTTACCAGAAACTCGCGTTCGCGCTCCTTAAACATGTTTTCCACAGAACAATTATCCACAGATTTTCACCATCCTTGTTTTTTACTGTTCGATGCTTTAGGGGAGTATTTCTCTGTCCGGCTCCAATCTCCTCTTTATTCGTCAAAGATATGTTTGTCGAAATTGGGGGAGGGGGATCTGCAGAATAAATAACGGCTTGGAATAATGCTTTTTTAGATAAGGGTCTATGGCCCGGGCTTATATGCCCTTATAATGATATAAATAAATATTTCTACATATAATATTACATATAATATAATGATAATTAAGTATCTCTATTCGCCTATTCAAATCTTTAATTAAAATATTTCAGCCCCTTATCTTCCATCCTTAAAATACCACTATACCCTCCAATACATATATGTCTAAAGGCAAATTTTAAACCCCTTAAAACGCATTTAAATGCGCCGGATTTTTACGGTATTTTACCCCTGCCGGTTTTATATGATTTATTAACCCTGTTTCTGTTTTTTTTAATTATTTGATATGTTAACTTATTTTTTGAAAATTAATTTTAATTTGTATTAAATTTATTTTTATGGATATTTTTTAAAATATATTTTATTGAAGATATAAAAACATACGAATAAATTTTTATGAATATAAACCAGCAGAATGTAAAATAATAAAAATATCAATAGGGGAATTTAAAAATTTTCAAACTCCCCTATCTGTTTTTGTGTTTTTTCGTAATGATCTATATTTTCAAATATGACATATCCGGCAAATGCTTGATATATATAGCATTAATAGTGATTATCTCTCAGGTTTGATTTTTAATTAAGCGGTATACATATATGCCTAAATCCGGATTTCAACCCCATTAAAAGGCAAATAAATGCGTCAGAATTTGGAGCTGATTTCATTTTTCGCCGGCTCGGTTTTTGTCTTAAACTTTTATACAGATAATGCAAAAATAATAATAGGGGAATTTATTTTTTTTAAAAAAAACTCCCCTATCTGAATTTGTGTATGTTTATGATTTATTTTTTTGTATTTTACATGTTCTTTATTTTTTTTATTAAATTTTCTCTGCTAATTTTAATTCCAATTAATTTGTTCTGAACGGTTTCGCCTTTTAAAATTATAAGATCGGATTTTCTTATGTCTAATTTTTTTGATAACAGATCTATAACAGCCTTGTTTGCTTTTCCTTTTTCAGGCGCAGATGTAACTTTAATATAAAATTTGCTATCCCTTAAATCAATCTCGTTTTTCCTTGATTTAGGATTAACCTTAACTTCACAAGTTACATATTCTTTATATATACCTGTTTTTATCATTATTTTATCCTTATATCTATATATTTCTTTCTAAGATTAAAAAATCCTTGTTTTATGCAATTTTTTACCCCTAAAATGTTAACAATTTTGTAACATTTTGGCAATATTTTGGTAACATTACTGGATTATAATATAGATATAGAAAAAAAAACAGATCCTGGGGGGTAAAATATGGGAAGTTTCAATATAATAAATAGTAATATCAGGACAGGTTATACAAGCGCAATGACAAAATTAAGCACCGAGAAAAAGAAACAAAAGGCGGAAGAAATTTTAAACAAGCTTTCTGATTTAATAAATAAAGGTGTAATAACTACCAAAAATTATGGTTCTCTTAACAGATGTTTAGAAGATTATAACTGCAGGTTAAGATTTAAACATACCACAGATAACGATTTGCTTGTCGGTTACAGTTATAAGCTGAAGGACGGCGAAGGATATGTATATTATTCATTCAGGAAAAAAAGTTATGAAGTTTGTTATATAAAACAGGATGGGTATTCTTTCCGCAGAGCCGAAGATTGTGAAAAAAGATCTCTTAATTCAAAAATAGTAGCTACACATTCAAAACTTGAAAAAGAAGGTGTAATGCAAAGGCTGGAACAAATGGCTAAAAAATATTAATCAAATTTTTCCAGCGCCTGCTTTGCGGCAAGCTGCTCCGCTTCTTTTTTGGTACTTGATATGCCTTTTCCCAATTTTTTGTCCCTGTGGTAAACCGCTACTTCAAATGTTTTCTGATGAGCGGGTCCAGATTCTTTTAAAGTTCTGTATTCCGGAAGTTCTTTGTATTTATCCTGGATTTTTTCCTGCAGTATGCTCTTGTAATCAAAATCCTGTGTCATACTTTCTTTTATAATATTTTTATAGAAATAAATGACGAATTTATGTGTAATATCTAATCCGGCATCAAGGTATATGGCTCCTATTAAAGCTTCAAAGGCATCTGCAAGGATAGACTGCCGCTGCCTGCCTCCCCCTGCTTCCTCTCCCCTGCCTAGAAAAAGATAATTTCCCAGTTTTAATTTTTTCGCTATATCAAATAATATACTGCCGCTTACTATACGTGATTTGCATTTAGAAATATCTCCCACGACAAGTTTTGGGTATTTGTCGTAAAGGTAGCGGGTTATAACAAGGTTAAGGACAGAATCACCTAGAAATTCAAGTTTTTCGTAACTTAAATTTTTATTTATCTTGTTTTCATAGCAGTAGGATTCGTGTGTAAGCGCCTGAACATATATATCTTTATTGCCGGGCGTAAATCCGAATTTTTTGCTTAAATATTCCAGCAGCTTATCTTCGGATTTTCTTTTTAATTTATTTTTATTCAAAGCCTATCCTTATATCTTAATTCGTGTATTTTTTAAATATTAATACCGCGTTCTGTCCCCCGAACCCGAACGAGTTATTCATGGCGTATTCCATATCTCTTTCCACTGCTTTGTTAGGGGTGTAATTAAGATCGCATTCAGGATCGGGAGTATCCAGGTTTATTGTCGGCGGCACTATGCCGTTTTTAATGGCCATTGTACATACTATTGATTCCACGGCTCCTGCGGCTCCCAGGCAGTGTCCGTGCATTGATTTTGTTGAACTTACAGAGAGCTTGGGTGCGTGATCTTTAAATACCATTTTCAGCGCTTTTGTTTCCGCGGGATCGCCTACAGGCGTTGCCGTACCGTGTGCGTTTATGTAATCTATTTTATCCGGAGTTATGCCCGCGTTTTTAATGGCGGCATTCATAGCAAGAGATGCGCCCTTTCCCTCGGGATCAGGCATTGTTATATGATAAGCGTCTTCACTAGCACCGTATCCAACAATTTCTCCGTATATTGTTGCGCCTCTTTTTTTAGCGTGTTCCAGATCTTCAAGTATTAGTATGCCGGCGCCTTCGCTCATAACAAAGCCGTCCCTGTCTTTATCAAAAGGACGTGAAGCTTCTTGGGGATTGTCGTTTTTTGTTGATAATGCTCTTAAAGCACAGAAACCCGCCACGCTCATAGGAGTTATAGCGGCTTCCGTGCCGCCGGCTATCATAACATCTGCTTCCCCCCTTTTTATAATATGACATGCTTCGCCTATTGAATGAGCGCCTGTCGCGCAGGCTGTCATGATAGATAAATTGGGACCTCTTATACCGAAAAATATGCCCAGCTGTCCGGAGGCCATATTAGATATCATCATTGGTATAAAGAATGGACTTACTTTGCTGGGTCCTCTTTCAAAGAGTACTCTAAACTGGTTCTCAAGTGTTTCCATACCGCCTATGCCTGAGCCGACAAGAGCGCCGATTCTGTCGGAGTTTTCTTCATTTATTTCAAGATTTGCGTCAGCAAGAGCTGTTTTTGTCGCGCCTATGGCATAGTGCAGGAACTTATCCAGTTTACGGATCTCTTTGGGTTGTATATAATCCTGAACATTAAAATCTTTTACCTGCCCCGCAAACTTTGTCGCAAAGTTAGTTGTATCAAAATATGTTATATCAGATATACCCGACCTTCCGTTAATTAAATTATCCCAGAAAGTATCAATTTTAGAGCCCAGTGATGAAACAATACCCATTCCTGTTATAACAACTCTTTTGTTGTTCTGCATAATTCACCTCATTGTAATAAACTTCACTTTATCTGCTACAAATCATGTTAGAAGGATTAATTTTAAGTTTACTTAATTCTATAGGTATACTATACTTCCTTCTAAAGATATAATTTAGGCGGTGTTACATGAAAAAGTACTTAGTTTTAACTATTTTTCTAGTATTTGCCCTTTCTGTTTTTGTTTACGCTAATAATAGCTTATCCGCGGAAGAATATCAAGTCATACCCAATAATAATGAGATCATCCATGACTGTAATTCCACAGTATCTATATTGTTTAATAAATCTTTATTAAATAATATAGAAATTAATAATACTAAAATCTTTCTTAATAGTAAAGAGATATCAAAAAAATGCTTATATAACGGAAATTCTATAACTTATCTGCCTATTATTTCTCTTCCCGCCGGCATAAATCAGGCAGAGGCCTTTATTGTGTATAAAGACGGCGGAGAAAAATCGGTTAAATGGACATTTAATGTGATATCCAAGGATAATATAACTTCTGTAGAGCATGACGCAGTTGATACATTAATTATAAATGAGGATCTGAAAGTAACTATCAAAGGCATAGAAGGAGCCCGAGCAAGTTTTGACATAGGAGACAAAATAAAGAATATACCTTTAAAGGAAACATCTCCGGGTATCTATGAAGGTGTTTACAAAATTAAGCCTATTGATAATTTCGGTTCTGAAGACATAATAGGACACTTAAAATTCAATACAGAACTTGAATCTTCATGCAAAGCCGAGAAGCAGGCTGATATAAGGGGTGATTTGTTTCTAGTAAAAATTATTTCTCCGAAACCTGAAGACAGGGTCGGCAAATCATTTGAGATAATCGGCAGGACAAAACCTCATGCCCTTGTAATGATATCTTCTTTAATGTGGCTTAAAAATATACCTATTGTTAATGAATTAAAAGCAACCACAGGCGGATATGAAGCCAAAGCGGATGAAAACGGTATATTTAAAATGAAATACGGTATACCTTTTGAATTAAAAGATTCCACATATACATTAAAGTTTTTAGGGAAGGATGATAAAGGCAATTATTCCATTCCTAATACCGTAACTGTAACTACCCGTGGAGGGAAAGACTAATCTCCCCTATCAATTGTTTTTTTTTAAAAAAAATAAATTTATTAACAATTTGTTAATAATCTGTTAATATAATTATTATATAATTAAACCAAGGAAAATTTTTATATTCTCTTATCAGAATATTTTACCGTCTTTTGAAGCTATACAGGAGAACTCTTTACCTTTTTTGGAATACAGATTAATTATTTCATAGTTTGTATCTTTAGGAGTTATTATTTCCGCTTTATAAATGCCGTTATTAATTCTTCCCGAATTAATGGGGGATTAAGAAAATACTGGGTAACGCCTTTATCCAGAATCTGGCTCTTATAATCTCCTGTGTTATTTGACACCAGAATTGCTCCGGGTTTAATTGCGGCAGAATTTACTGGGAAGTTAAGCATAATTTATTACTCCGTAAGTATTGGATTATATTAATTTTCTTCTTCTTTAGGTTCTAAAAGCTTTACTCCGTCCTGGATGGCTTTTAAAAATTCTTCGTGTTTTTCTGATTTTTCTTTATCGGATATTATGCAGTTCAGACATGTAATAAGTTCTTCTTTTTCTTCCGCGGTTACCTGTCTGTAGCTTTTCTGTTCATATGTACATACAGAAGCTGGGCCTGTTCTGTTAGCAGTCCCTGTATAAGCGTCTTTACTGAAATAAATGTCAGGGTTTTTGAATTTTTTGTCTTTTGTCTGTTTGACTATATAATTAAACTTGTCGGATCCCAAAGTAATAGTAAGCTTAACTTCTTTAGTTTTTACGGCGATATTCTTGGTTATTACTAAAGTGGCTTTTTTATCGCCTTCTAAATCGTAGTTAATCTGTTCTTTTTTCTCTACGCTGGGCCTGCTATAATATGTACTTGTTGCTCCCTGTGCAATAATAGTATTGTCCATTTTTCCCCTCCTTAAAATGATAGCATAGGTAAATTTTATTAATTATTGGCAATAAAGTCAATGGAATACAGGCGTGAAAATGTTAACTTTTTGTTAACTTTTCACTCCATTAATAAATTATATTAATACTAATTATGTAAAATAAGGGATTTTTTACAATAATGATATCTGGCTGTTCTGAGGTACTTCTAATCCCAAGTGTTCATAAGCGGATATCCCCGCGCATCTGCCTCTTGAAGTTTTGTTTATAAAGCCGAGCTGGATAAGATACGGTTCGTAAACCTGTTCAATATTTTCAGACTCTTCATTTACGGCATGTGCTAAAGTTTCTATCCCCACAGGGCCGCCGTTAAATTTTTCTATAATAAAATGCATTATCTTTATATCCAGCTCATCCAACCCCTTAGAATCAATCCCTAATTTATAAAGGGAGTCGTTTGCTATGGTAGAATCAATAATACCTGTTTCCGCAACCTGAGCAAAATCCCTTACTCTTTTAAGAAGGCGGTTTGCGACCCTTGGCGTTCCCCTTGATCTATGGGCTATTATATAGCCGGCATCTTCTTCTACTTCAATATCCAGTATTCTGCTTGAACGCATAATAATGTCTTTCAGGTTCTCAGGGGAGTAAAAGTCAAGGTTGAAATTTATGCCAAAACGGTTGCGCAAGGGGGAAGTCAGCATGCCGGAGCGGGTCGTTGCGCCTATTAAAGTAAATTTAGGAAGCTTTATCTTAGCCGATTTTACGACAGAACTCTGTGATATAACTCTGTCAAAGGTAAAATCTTCCATTGCCGAATAAAGTATCTCTTCTGTTGCACGGTTTAAACGGTGTATCTCATCTATGAATAAAACATCATTCTCTTTTAAGTTTTTTAAAAGCACAAGCAGGTCAATTGGTCTTTCAATCGCGGGACCGGATGTTGCTTTTATATCAACACCTATTTCATTGGCAATTATATTTGACAGGGTGGTTTTTCCAAGGCCCGGAGGCCCGCATAATAATACATGATCAAGAGCTTCCTGCCTCATACCTGCGGCTTTTATGAATACCCTTAAATTTTCTTTGATATTTTCCTGGCCCACGTATTCATCTAATGTCTGAGGCCGCAAGGAGACTTCAAAATTTGCTTCTTCTTCCCCTCTCGCGGGGGATATGATGCGTTCTTCCATAATTATTTCCCCATAATTACCAGGCATTTTTCTATAAATTCATCAAAATGCGCTGTTTTTTCAAACTGGGAAGCGGCTTTATCTATAATATCTTCGGATTCTTTAGAAGAAAGCCCCAAACTCATTAAAACTTCCTTTGCTTCTTCGGTAAAACTTTCTTTTTCCGCTGGATAGTCTTTAGGGATTATCAATCCTACCTTTTCGGCCAGCTCTACCACAAGTCTCTGAGCCGTCTTTTTTCCCACGCCCGGCACTTTTGTTAAGGAAGCTACATCCTGTTTAAAAATAATTTTGGCAAGTTTTACTGCATCATAGTTATTTAAAATAGAGAGAGCTGCTTTAGGGCCTATGCCTGAGACGCTTATCATCATAAGAAATAGTTCTTTGTCTATGTTAGTCTCAAAACCGTAAATAGAGATATCATCTTCTTTTACGCATGTGTGAGCGGATAATTTAACCTCATCATCTAAGTTTAACTTGCCTATCGTTCTTAAAGGAACATTAACCCCGTACCCTACCCCGTTTACGTCTATAATAACGAGATTTTTACTTATACCGGATATTATTCCCTTTAATTGATGTATCATAATTACCCTCCCCCGTATAATTATGTATGTATATAGATTATATCATCATTTTTTCGCTTGCCAGATGGCATAAAGCTATCGCCACGGCGTCTGCCGCGTCATCAGGAGTCGGCGGCTTCTCTAAATTAAACTGAAGCTGAACCATCTGCTTCATTTGGTTTTTATCGGCTCTTCCGTAGCCCACAAGCGTGTTTTTCACCTGCAGGGGGGTATACTCAAAAAGTTTTACGTTTTTTACGGCGCAGGCAAGAAAAATAATTCCTCTTACTTCTCCTATGCTCAAGGCTGTTTTGGTGTTTTTATTAAAAAACAGCAGTTCTACCGCCAGAATATCAGGATTATATTCATCAATTAGAAGAGTCAATGCTTCATAAATCTGTTTTAGTCTATATTTCTTCTCGGTATCAGACGATGTTTTTATACACCCGTATTTAATTAAATCAACAACGTCACCCGATGTGTGTATTATTCCGTATCCTGTTGTCGCTGTCCCGGGATCTATGCCCAGTATTATCATATTTTCTCCTAAGCAAGTTCCTGCAGTATCTCTTCAGGTATATCAAAATTGGCATGAACCTGCTGAACATCATCGTGTTCTTCAATAGCTTCCATTAATTTTAAAATTGACGAGGCTTGATCTTTATTAAGTTCTACCGTATTCTGGGGTATCATAATTATATTTGCCGATTCTAACTTAATTTTATTGTCTTCCAGAGCGGTTTTTACTTTATGAAAATCCGATATTTCGGTCTCAATTTCATAAGACGATTCCAGAGTTTTAAAATCCGAAGCTCCGGCGTTTATCGCTACTTCCATTAATTTTTCTTCTTCCGAGGCGGTTTTATCCACGGTAATAAGGCCTTTTTGAGCAAACATCCAGCCCACGCATCCTGTTTCGCCTAAGTTGCCGCCGTATTTTGAGAATAAGCTTCTTACTTCTCCTGCTGTTCTGTTTCTGTTATCCGTGGCTACTTCTATTATTATAGCTACTCCGTTAGGCCCGTATCCTTCATAAACTATGGTTTCGTAATTTTCCGCGCCTCCCGCGCCTGTTGCCTTATCAATAGTCCTTTTTATGTTATCAGCCGGCATATTAACTTCTTTAGCTTTGCCTATGGCTATTTTTAACCTGTAGTTTACCTCGGGATCAGCTCCGCCTTCTTTTACGGCCATAAATATTTCTTTGGCAATCTTGGTGAACATCTTCCCTCTTTTGGCGTCCATCTTGCCCTTTTTTTCCCTTATATTATGCCATTTTGAATGACCGCTCATGAAAATCCTCCTAAGGGTAAATCCTGTTTAAAGTTCTTGCGAAAGGTATGGTCTCCCTTACATGATCAAGCCCGCATATCCATGCGACAGCCCTTTCTATTCCTAATCCGAAGCCTGCGTGAGGCACGGAACCGTACCTTCTTAAATCAAGATACCATTTATACGCTTCTTTCGGCAGTTTATGCAGGTCTATCTTCTTCTCAAGTATCTGGAGACTGTCTTCCCTCTGGCCTCCTCCTATTATCTCTCCGTATCCTTCGGGAGCAAGAAGGTCAGAACTTAATGAAAGTTTGGAGTTATCCGGGTCTTCTTTCATGTAGAAGGCTTTGCATTCAACAGGAAAACGGTGTACGAAAAACGGCTTATCGAATTTACTTGCTATAATTGTTTCGTCTCCCCCCCCGAAATCTCCTCCCCACTGGAATTCTACGCCTTCTTTTTTTAATATCTCAACTGCTTCATCATAGGAAATCCTTGGGAAAGGAGGCGTTACTTTTTTAAGATATGTAAGGTCGCGCTCTAAGACTTCAAGTTCTTTTTCGCAGTTTTTAATGACTGTCTGCACCAGATACGACACATATTCTTCCTGTATTTTTATATCCTGTTCCAGGTCGCAGTACGCGATCTCCGGCTCTATCATCCAGAATTCGTTAAGGTGGCGTCTTGTTTTGGATTTTTCAGCCCGGAAAGTAGGCCCGAAACAGTATACCTTATTAAATGCCATGCAGGCCGCTTCCATATATAACTGGCCTGACTGGGTAAGATAAGCTTTAGTGTCAAAATAGTCAGTCTCAAAAAGAGTTGTTGTTCCTTCACATGCCGAAGGAGTCATAATAGGAGCATCTATCAGAACATAACCGTTAGAGTCAAAATAATCCCTGCTTGATTTTATTATCTGGTGCCTTATCTTCATAATGGCATGCTGGCGTTTTGATCTTAGCCATAGATGCCTGTGGTCCATAAGAAATTCCGTGCCGTGCTCTTTCGGGGTGATCGGGTATTCCTGGGCTTGATTTATAACGGTGAGATCTTTTACCGATAGTTCAAACCCTATCGGGGAACGTGTGTCTTCTTTAACTTCACCGGTTACAATTATTGATGATTCATAAGGAAGTTTATCTGCCGTATCAAAAACTTCGGGGGAAACATCACCTTTGAATACCACGGCCTGTATAATGCCGGTGCCGTCCCTGACCTGCAGGAAATGAAGCTTCCCGCTGGATCTTTTGTTATAAAGCCAGCCTTTAATCTGCACTGTTTTTCCAGCATATTTTGCTATATCCTGTATTAAAGCAGTTTCCATTGTTATTACCTCTTCTTGCATGATTAGACACCTCTCCGGTTTAATAATAGTCTCTTTTCTATACCCTATCAGCTATTCCCTCTTATATATTATAATTCCTTTTTATAAAATACAATAAAAATAATGGAAAAACAGAATAATATGAAATTATATTATAATAAAAGACACCCCGGTAAAACAGGGTGTCTTTTAAATGATTTACAAACGACAGTTTAGGGCCAGATGTCTCTGAGTTTGAGAGCGTCTGAGACTCTGCCTACCGCTAATATGTAAGCGGCTGTTCTCATGTCGCAGTTGTATTTTTTATGGATATTCAGCACATCCATGAATGATTTGTACATGATATCTCTGAGTTTATTGTTTACTTCGTCTTCGGTCCAGAAGTGGGCCTGTAGATCCTGTACCCATTCAAAGTATGATACTGTAACACCGCCGGCATTGGCTAAAATGTCAGGTATTACCATTATACCGTTTTTGAAGAGAATATCATCCGCTTCAGGTGTTGTCGGGCCGTTAGCGGCTTCGGCAACTATCTTAGCTTTGATATTTGCGGCGTTCTTTGATGTGATTACATTTTCAAGCGCTGCCGGTACGAGTACGTCTACTTCAAGTTCAAGAAGCTGTTCGTTTGTAATTTCTTTTGTGTCTTTATATCCTTTTACCGAACCTGTTTCCTGCTTGTAGGTTATAACTGATGTTATATCAAGACCTTTTTCCGAGTAGATCCCGCCTCTTGAATCGCTTACTGCAACTATTTTACAGCCTTCATCGGCAAGAAGTCTCGCAGCTATAGAGCCGGCATTGCCAAAGCCCTGTACTGATACTGTTTTGCCTTTTAAGTCGCCCCATCCGAGAGCTTCGGCGGCTTTTTGTACTGTGAACATACAGCCTCTTGCCGTAGCTTCGTTTCTGCCGTAGGATCCGCCTACTTCAATAGGTTTGCCTGTTACAACGCCCGGTACCGAATAGCCCTTTATCATGCTGTAGGTATCCATAATCCAGGACATTGTTTTTGCGTTAGTGTATACGTCCGGTGCGGGGATATCTTTTTCCGGTCCGATTATAATGGAAATTTCAGAAGTGAATCGTCTTGTTATTCTTTCTAATTCACTCATTGACAGTTCTTTCGGGTTGCATATGACGCCGCCCTTTGCGCCGCCGTAAGGAATTCCTACAACCGCGCATTTCCATGTCATCCACATGGCAAGAGCTCTTACTTCGTCTACACTGACATCGGGATGGTATCTGATTCCGCCCTTTGCCGGTCCTCTTGCAAGGTTATGCTGAACGCGGTATCCCATGAAGGTTCTGATTGAACCGTTATCCATTCTGACTGGGATACTTACGTGTAATTCTCTTTTGGGGTATTTTAAAACTTCATGGATATTCGGATCCAGATTCATTTTTTTTGCAACTCTGTCAAGCTGCTGCAGAGCTATCTGCCATGGATTTAAATTTTCTTGTTTTGTAGCCACTGTCATTTATTCTCCTCCAAAATTTTATTTGCCTTTTTCTTCTTTACTTAATAAAGAAGAAAAACAGGACTTTCTTTTAGAAAAAGTTAACAGTAAAATGCTTCCTTATTATAACCCCCTTTCCATTTATGAACGGTTTAGCTGAAAGTGTAATTAGTGTATTTTGAACAGCGCCTCATATAATTCCATAGTCGGGTGCAAACTCCTTCTTTTTTGTTAAATTTTTAACAAGCAATCTGTTTACACTGTTTTTCCGTAGAAATCATATAATTTGGTTTTCACAACTTCAGCTTTTACTATATCTCCGGCTTTTATATTCTTAGCAGATTTTACATGAAAATTTCTGTCTATTTCAGGCGCGTCAAGCCGGGTTCTTCCAAGGTATTTGTAGGAGTTGCGGCTACCAGAGGCGACTTCATCAATCATTATATCATATACTTTTTTAATTTCAAGTCTGTTTTTCTTTTTTAATATTTCCTGCTGGAGATACATAATTTCTTCCATCCTGTGCTGTTTTACCGTTTCGGGCACCTGTTTTTTAAGGTTATACGATGAAGTCCCCTCTTCGTTTGAATATATAAAAACACCCAGATGATCAAATTTTATCTTTTTCATGAATTTTATAAGGGATTCAAAATCTTTATTTGTTTCACCCGGGAACCCCGTTATAAATGTGGTTCGTATAGCACTAGCGGGGATCTTATTTCTTATCTTGTCTATCAGTTTTTCATAACCGTACGCATCAAGAGGTCTTTTCATAAGACGGAGTATCTTCTTTTCGGAATGCTGGAGCGGGATATCAAAATAATTGCAGATTTTATCCTCATTTTTTATGAAATCTATAAGTTCGTCATTTATATATGTGGGATACATATATAATATTCTTATCCATTCCAACCCTTTAATTTTACATATTTTTTTCAAAAGAGGTATTAAAGACGGTTTATTATATATATCCATCCCGTAGGATAAAGAATTCTGAGCTATAATGTTTAACTCTTTAACTCCCCGTGAGACTTTTTTACGGGCGGCTTTAACCAGGGTTTCTATCTTTTCACTTTTAAGCTTTCCTCTTAGCTTTGGGATAATACAATATGAACAGGAATGATTGCACCCGTCAGCGACCCTTAAATATGACCAGTGGCCGGGAGTTAATGAAGCCACGCGGGTTACCGCGCGTTTTAAGGAGAATATTTTGTCAAAATTATTATAATCCGTGATTTTTATCCACTTATTAACTTCAGGGAGTTTGTCTTTAATAATATCGGCGTATCTCTGGGCTATACACCCGAGAACAACCAGCTCTTTATCCGTATTTTTTGTGTAATCGGAGAGTTCTAAAATTTTATTAATTGATTCTGTCTTCGCGTCTTCAATAAAACAGCAGGTATTTACAAATAAAAAATCCGCATCCTCCGGTTTTTCAGTTTTTTTAAAGTCTGCGGATATAAGTTTTGATATGATATTTTCGGAATCCACCAGGTTTTTAGCGCAACCCAGGCTTTCAATATAGAATCTGTTCTTTTTTGATTTAGTTCTCATTTTCTTCAATTGCTGCCTGCAGCTCGGCTTCGTCTACATGGCGGATTATTTCCTGCTCGTTATCATGTTCTATTTCTTCAAGTTTTTCAAGCTGTTCTTTTATGTCAACTTTAGGCAGTTCGTTTAAATCTTTAAGATGGAAATAATGCAAAAATTCGCTTGTTGTTGCATATAATGTTGGTTTGCCTATTACAGGAGCTTTGCCTGCTTCTTTTATAAGTTTTTTATCCACGAGTTTATTTATTATTTTATCTACATTAACCCCTCTTATATCTTCTATCTGGGCGCGTGTGACCGGCTGGTTAAAAGCTATAATTGCCAGGGTCTCAAGGGCCGCCCTTGATAAAAACTGTTTACCGCAGGCTTTCAGGAGTTTTTCAACAGAATCGGAGCATTTTGCCGAAGTTGTCATTTTATATTCACCGGCGGCGGTAACTATATTTATGCCTCTCGGTTCGTATTCAAGGATTAATTCTTCTAAAACATCTTCGGCTTCCTGTATCTTTAATTCAGCTGTATCAGCTATTTCTTTTAAAGAAAGAGGTTTTGCGGATATAAAAAGGAGAGATTCTATTATATATTTAGGATCATCGGTTTGTTCACTTTTATATGTAATTTCTGGATTTTCTTCAATTTTTTCTTCTGCGACACAGATATTTTCCTGCATAGGCGCCTCCGTATTAAATTAAGTTCTTCTCAGGCTTTCTTTTTATTATAATACTCTTGAGGCTATTTTTTGTCAATAAATTTATATTTTTTCTTTGAAATAAAAAAGGATTTGTATTAAATAAGGGGAATATATTTATGTTAAATAAATGTTAAAGGGGGCTAAACTTATGGCCATGTGTCCTAAATGCGGAACTGATAATGATAATACCAGGCTGACATGCTTCAGATGCGGTATGGTGCTTCCGAAACTGTCTCTGGAAGAATTAGAGTCAAAATCGGAAGTAAATGTCGTTATAGATGAAAACCTTGAGACAAAAGACGTTGTAAAAGCTTCGGACTGTATATTCCTTTCCTCATTAAAGGAAATAAAGGATCTTGTTGATTCCGGGCAGTGGGAAGTTGAGGATATCCAGAATAAGCTGGACGCGGTTAAAAAAGAAAGCAACTATATCCTTGACCTTATTAACAGCTTCTCGGATGAAGAAAAAAGCTGGATGACAACCGGTCTTTCAAAGATTGACACCTCATACGATAAATTCCAGGAATCTTTCGGCAAGTTTGACCAGTTCTTAAATACCCAGGATGCCTCACTGCTTGAAGACGGCATGAAAGTGGCTACAGAAGCAAGCCATATGCTTTTAGAAGGCATAAATGAAGCCCAGGACGAGCTGGGTGTTGAAGAAGAAAAAATATCCGAAGAACTTGGCAATGTGGAAGGGCTGGATTTAGACGAAGATTTTGACCTTGATGAAGACGAAGACTTTGATTTAGATGATATGGATTTTGATTCCGATGAATCTATGGAAGAGGAAGAAGCAGAAGAAGAATATAAATAAGTATGAAACTGCATAAGTTTAAAAGAAGGGCAAAATTACTTTACCCTTCTTTTAAACTTTAATTTTTCAATATTATTATTTCACTTTCTAACGAACCCTGCACCAGACTTATTTTCTGCAAGCGTGAAAGCTCAAGTACTGCAAGAAAAGTAACTATAAGCATTTCTTTATCCGGCGCGTCTTCAAACAGCCTGCTGAAACTGAGCTGCTCTAAACGTGAGATCCTTTCGTATATCTGCTCCATTCTCTGCGGAACATTTATCCTTATTTTTTCAATCTGGATATCTTTATCCTTTTCCAATCTGTCATAGTAATTATTAAGAACCCTGTTAAAAGCCGTTATTAAATCATATATTGAAGCTTCCGCGTAATGCTGGTGCTCCGGGTCTGTATCGTAAAAATCACGGTTTCTGCTGTAGGAAGATGCCGCCCATTTTTCTTTTTCCGAAAGATATAACGCGGCTTCTTTGTATTTTTTGTATTTTTTAAGCTTGTTTATAAGTTCCGTGGCGGCTTCGTCTTCATCCGCGTATTCATACTGGTTTTCCTTATTTTTCTCTATGGGAAGAAGCGCCCGGGATTTTATCTCCAAAAGGGTGGCGAATATTACAAGGTATGAACTCTCAACCTCAAGGTTAAGCACCTGCATAAGGTTCAGGTACTGCAGGTACTCATCGGCGATCTCGGCAAGGGATATCGCGCATATATCAAGCTGTGATTTATCAACAAGATAAAGAAGAAGGTCCAGAGGCCCTTCAAAAAGATCTATTTTAACTTTGTATGATGTTTTAGGTATGTTTATAGTCATATGTTTTTCCTTTTATCCCACGCCTGTAAATAGTTTGTATAAAAATACAAACGGTGGTACTAATATTACGTTTATTAATCCGGTTACTATTAAGATTATAAGGATAAAAAATATTATCATGGGAGATGTTCTTTCAAGTTCGTTGTATTTCCATGCAAGATCTTTAGGCATAAGCCCCATTAAAATTCTTGATCCGTCCAACGGAGGAACAGGAATTAAATTAAACAATCCAAGCCCTATGTTTACAACAATAAATGTTTTTAAGAAAAGCAGCAAAATGAGAGTAAAAGTATTATAAGAGGAAGGAATCAGCAGCCTGAAAAGTAAACCTCCCGAGGCTGCCATGGCGAAATTCGCAAGAGGTCCCGCAAGCCCTACAAGCATGCTGTCCTTGAAATAGTTTTTGAAGTTATAAGGGTTAATGGGTACGGGTTTCGCCCAGCCGAAACAGAATTTCCCGCCTGATGCCAGAAAGGTTGTTACAAGCACAAGAGCGCCCCACAGGTCTAAATGATTCATCGGGTTTAAAGTTAACCTGCCTGAATATTTTGCTGTAGGATCGCCTAAGTTATAAGCTACGCGCGCGTGCGCATATTCATGAACTATCAATGATATTAATATAGCCGGCACAAATAATAATATAGTAATAAACATTTCCATAATAAAGACCCCGGTAATAATTATTTTTTAAATTTTTCTTTTAAATACTTCCTTGCTTCTTTTTTATCCTTTATTATACCATCTATCTGGGCATCTTCAAGTGCTGTTAAGGCTTTTCTGAAAAAAGGTCCGGGGGTATAGTTCCATTTTATCAGGTCATTTCCTGTTACAAAGAATTTTATATTCTTAAGATGTGACAGGAAATAAACAATCCTGTGCCTTACCGATATAAAGTTTGTCCTTGCTATTATGTATATAAGAGCTTCTATCGCAAGCGGGGAGAGCAGCCGGTATATCTGGCTTTTGGTTATTGTTTTTGAAGAAAGCTTCCTTATTAATAAAGATGCCGTATCTTTATCAAGCTTTCTTTTTCGGACTTCCTCTATAGAAAATTTAAATCTTTTCGCGACTTCATCTATCTTTTCCGAGGAAAGCTGGCTTACAAGAATCATAAAATAAATGATCCATTTTTTAGCGTTTTCTTTTTTTAATATTTTCTTATATTTGATCATAAGGGCTGTAGCTTCCTGGAGTGTGGCTACTAATTTCTGGTTTAAAAATATATCTTTATGTATAACTTTTAAAATATTAAGTTTTGCCATCCGCTTTAATGCCGGCACGGGTTTTTCTTCGCTTAATATAAGGGTTATCTCATCCCTTATCCTCTCCCCTGTCAGCTGGTCAAAAATATTGCTCTTAAGAGCGTTTAAGAGCAGCTCTTCCGTATGGTGATCCATTTTAAAATGGTACCTCTGTTCAAACCGTACTGCCCTGAATATCCTGGTAGGATCTTCTATAAAGCTTAAATTATGCAGGACCCTTACGATACCGTCTTTTAAATCATTCTGTCCGCCGAAGAAGTCCAAAAGGCTCCCGAACCCTTTTTTATTGAGCTGGACCGCCAGGGCGTTTATCGTAAAATCTCTTCTGTATAAATCCTGTTTTATGGATGTGGCCCATACATGAGGCAGGGCGGCGGGACGGGTATAGTATTCAACCCTGGTAGATGCCACATCCACTTTGCAGTGTTTTGTGAATACTATTGCGGTTTTAAATTTTTCATGTGTTATGACTTTGGCTTTTAAAGCCTTGCCCAGCTCCCCTGCGAATAATACGCCGTCACCTTCCACAACTATATCTATATCAAGGTTCTCAATGCCCAGCAAAAGGTCTCTTACAAATCCTCCGGCAAGAAATATGTTAATACCCAGCATATCGGCTATTTTAGAACAGGTTTTAAATAATTTCTGCATATTTAAAGGCAGCTGTTCTATATTTGTTTTTGTGTCATGCCAGTGCCTGCCGGCTTTAATATGCATGCCGTGCAGTGTTGTAAGAATATCAGTACGGGTTACAATGCCTTTAATAATACCGTCTTCTATTATAGGCAGCCGCCCTATATTATGGTCTGTCATTATTCTCTGAAGTGTATTTAAGGATGTATACGGATTGGCGGTAACAACGTCTTTTAACATGAATTCTTCTATACTGGCGTTAGCCAGTCCGTGGTGTATGGCTTTATCTATGTCATGTCGGGTTATAATCCCCGCGACCCTTCTGTCTTTTAAAATAACCAGCCCGCTGTGCCCGAACCTTACAATAGCTTTCTGGGCATCGGCTATTGTCTTATCTTCTTCAAGATTTATGTATCTTACAGGGGAACTCATGATATCTTTAGCCATAATAGTCGGCTTTAATTCTTTTTCAAGTGTATCATAAAGCCTTTTTTCGGCTGTTTTCATCTGTTTATGCTTAATTACAACGGAAGCCGCGTTAGGATGGCCTCCCCCGCCTAACGGCGCGAGGATCCTGCTTAAATCAATCTCGGGCTGTTTGCTTCTTCCTATTATTAATATTTTGTCTTTCATCTTTATAAGCGTAAATACGATATCCACGCCTTCTATGTCAACAAGCCTGTGAACCACCAGGGATATCTCATCTATAAATTCTTTTGCATGAGCCCTGGCTATAAGTATTTTAAAGCCCCTTACATGTTTAACATGGGAATTTACTATAAGGCTGTTCAATAATTTTATCTGAGGATCGCTTAAGCTGTGATGGATATATTCCGATATTACCTTTAGATTCGCTTTTTTGCTTAAAAGGTACGCGACTGTCTCAACGTCTTCTTTAGTTGTATGCGAGAAAGTTAGCGAGCCCGTTTCTTCATATATGCCCAGAGCGAATAAGGTCGCCTCTAAAGGAGTTATGGGTATTTTCTTCTCCCTTATTTTCCTTGCCAGCATTGTTACCGTAGCGCCTAATACTTCAATATAATTCTCATCACCCTGAATTGATTCGGGTGCGGGCGGATGGTGATCGTAAATATGTACTTCCACAAGCGGGCTTATGAAAAATTCTTTAAAAGCCCCTACCCTATCGGGCAGGCTGGTATCAACGACGATTAATTTTGATATTTCAAGATTCTTAACTTTTCTGGGATACTCTATATTAAAATAATCTTTATATAAATGAACAAACTCCCTTACATTCTGGCTTGGGGTGGACGTAAAAAAAAGCCGGGCCTGCGGGTAGAGTTTAGATGCCGCAACCATAGAGGCAAGAGAATCAAAATCAGCCGTAACGTGAGATATAATTACTTCCATAACAAACTAATTTCCGTTTTATTTAATTTTATCCTCTATGAGAAAACTCAACTTATTTAATCTGTCAGCTTTGTTTAATGTTTTTTTAACCAAGCCCAGCCACTTTCTTATCTTGATCTGACATTTATAATCCTTTTCAGATAGTTGATTTGTTCGTTCTGTTGGATGACTAATTGTCAGGCAAACAGTTGAAAATATTTCAGTTTTAAATTAAAGTTATAAAAAAGGGTTTAACCTGCCGGTTTAGAATATATGCTTGATAAAAAAATAACAATCAATTTAACTGAATACAGGAGGCATACTATGGTAAGTAAACAGGAAGCGCTGGATTATCATTCACAGGGAAGGCCGGGCAAAACAGAGGTTGTACCCTCAAAACCGTGTTCAACCCAGAAGGAACTGTCTTTAGCTTATACCCCCGGTGTTGCCGAACCATGCAGGGAGATCCATAAAAACCCAGATGATGTATTTAAGTACACGATAAAAGAAAATCTTGTGGCTGTTGTAACGGACGGTACTGCCGTGCTGGGATTAGGCAATATAGGGGCGCTGGCCGGAAAGCCCGTTATGGAAGGCAAAGGTGTGCTCTTTAAAAAGTTTGCCGATGTTGATGTTTTTGACATAGAACTTGCGACAAACGACCCCGATGAAATAGTTAAAACAGTTAAGTATATGGAACCTACATTCGGCGGTATAAATTTGGAAGATATCAAAGCCCCAGAATGCTTCTATATTGAAGAAAAACTTATAGAAGACCTTGATATTCCCGTTTTCCATGATGATCAGCACGGAACGGCTATTATAAGCGGGGCGGCTTTCATTAATGCTCTTGAGCTGATCGGTAAAAAGATAGAAAAAGTTAAAGTTGTATTTAACGGAGCCGGCGCCGCGGGAATAGCCTGCGCTAAATTTTATTTAAGCTTGGGGCTTAAACCGGAAAACTTGATTTTATGCGACAGTAAAGGCGTTATATATAAAGGCAGAAAAGAAGGTATGAACCCTTATAAAGAAAGGTTCGCGTCTGATACTCCCAAAAGAACTTTAGCCGAAGCGATGGAAGGCACTGATGCTTTTGTGGGTGTTTCGGTAAAAGATACGGTAACTCCGGATATGTTAAAATCAATGAACGAAAATCCCATAATATTCGCCATGGCAAACCCCGATCCCGAAATAACATATGATGCGGCAATATCTGCAAGACCTGATGTTATTATGGCTACGGGAAGAAGCGATTATCCGAACCAGGTTAATAATGTACTGGGCTTCCCCTTTATATTCAGAGGGGCCCTTGATGTAAGGGCAGCTGCCATAAACGAAGAGATGAAGCTTGCGGCCGCTTACGCCCTTGCGAATCTCGCAAAAGAACCTGTCGCTGAAGATATAGCCAAATTATATAATAAAACGGTAATTGAGTTCGGCAGGGAATATATTATCCCTAAACCGATGGATCCCAGGGTTCTCTTATGGGTTGCCCCGGCAGTAGCAAAAGCCGCCATAGACTCGGGTGTTGCCAGAAAACCCATCAAGAATTTTGAAGATTATAAAAAAGAGCTAGAATTAAGATTAAATCACTTAAGCAAAGTCTGCGTGTAGCTGGCAAAAGCTGATATCCTGTAGACAGATATTATAAAATGTTGTAAAATCTGTAAATCATAAACTGATTTACAGATTTTACTTTAATAAGGTTTATTGCAGGATGAAAAATAAACATAAAATTTATCTGTTAATATTAATATTTTTATCAGTACTGCTGCTTTTCTTCCGTCTAGGAGATTACAGTTTATGGGATACCGACGAACCCCTGTACTCCCAGATGGCAAGGGAATTCAATTACCATAATGACCTTCTTACCCTTTACTGGAACGGCGAGCCCTGGTTCTGTCATCCCCCGTTATACATGTGGCTTACAATGGTAAGCGGGAATCTGTTCGGCTGGAATGAATTTGCCGTGAGGTTTCCTTCCGCTTTATTCGGCGTTCTTATAATTATTCTCACTTATTTTATGGGTAAAAGATTTTACAATGAAGATGTGGGATTCCTGTCGGGTTTGATTTTAATGACATCTCTTCAGGTATTTGTTCAAGGCAGGTTATCCAATTTAGATACTCTCTTTACGTTTTTCCTTATGCTCTCAACTTATGCCTGTTATGCGGGGGTTACGGATAACTCCCGTAGGTATATACTGTTTTTCTGGCTTTCATGCGCTTTGGGAACTCTGGCTAAGGGGCCTTTCGCTCTATGCCTCCCCTTGGGCCTTATATTCCTATGGCTTTTCTCTACAAAGAAACTGAAGGAATTTAAAAAGGTATTTATATATGAAGGCATCATAGCTTATGTTATTTTAGGCGGCTTCTGGTATATAGCGGGGCTTATTAAATACAAAACAGAATTTTACAATTTAGTATTTAAATATTTTATATTCCAGAGGGTTACAACAGCGGTAATGGACCAGAGCGGCCCTGTTTATTTTTACATACTCATATTTATAGCGGGATTCTTACCCTGGGTTTTCCTTTTCGTGCCTGCCGTTATTGATTACTTTAAGAACAGGAAAAATGAAATTTCTGTTTTCTTGCTTATATGGGCGGTTATACCGTTTTTATTCTTCTCGCTTGTCCAGACAAAACTGCCCAATTACATATTATTCATATACCCCGCATGCGCTATTATGCTTGCTAACTATTTTTACAACTACATTTACATTAAAGACTTAAAAACTTCGCTTTTGATATCTTTAATAGTTTACACTTTATTTTACACGGCGGTTATTACTTCTTTCGTGCTTCTTGCAAGCGGGAAATATCCCAATGAATATATGGCGGCGCGCGGGCACCTGCTTCCCCTTTTATACATAATAATAGGCACTGCTTTATTCAGCTGGTTTTTCTTTGCATTCAATAAGAGGAAATACGTGCTCCCCGCGATCATAGCGGGAACTTTTATACTTTACCTTTCGATTGTCAACATGGCCGTGTATATTGACCAGTTTAAACCCGTAAAGCCCATAGCATTGAAGATAAAAAGCTTAAAGTCGCCTTCCGAAAAAATGATAGTATTCACAGAGAAGTTTAATAACAGCGCAAGCTTTGTATTTTACATGAACGAAAAGATTACATTCATGGAAAAGATTGATGAACTTAAGGAATTTTTAAATAATAATCCCGGAGCTTATATCCTTATAAAAAGAGGCATTAATAACGGTGGTGACAGATATTACCAGCTTAAAACGGAAATGCCGGGAATAAAAACAGTATTCGTTAATGACGGTTATGTGGTCTGCAGGGCTACAGATTAGCCCTTTTAGCTATTTGTTCGTCTATATATATTATTATTTCGGAAGGTCCCCAGCTTGTAACAAGCAGGTTTATCCTGTCACCGCTTGAATGAGTGCTTTCATATATGGTCTGAGGTCCCGTAAGATCGTTTAATACGGCCTTTACATTCATTTTTTTGCTGGATGCGGGGACTACAAAGATTATATTGTCCTGTTTTAATTTTAAATCAATATATCTTGTACCCGCGCTTATTTTAAAAGATACGTTCGTGCCCGGATAAACGAGCTCATCTTCATTAATGCTCTGCCATAGAATCTGGCCTAAGTCTTCTTCGTCGCTGTATTCCCATTTAATACTGCCTGTTTTAAGTTTTAAATCCTCCATTTTGCTTCTTGCGTCTTTTATATTCATACCCGCAAATTTAGGTACTCTCACGGAAGGCTGTCCGCCCGAGTTAACGGTTACGTCAACTTTAGTGCCTTTTTTTACTCTTGAACCTGGGAGAGGGTTCTGGTTGAATATCTGCTCCTGTTCAACCGTATTATCCTGGCCCTTTTCCACTTTGCCTGCATCAAGCATATAGTTTGAAAGCATTATTTTGCCTTCCCTTAAAGTAAGGCCTATTAATTTCGGAACTTCGCATAAATCGGGGCCGCTGCTTACTACAACAAGTATATCGCGCCCTTTTTTTACTTTTACGCCGGCAAGAGGCTCCTGTGATATCACGGTGTTTTCTGGCAGTTTGTTATCATATCTTGAATCAACAACCATAATACTCAAATGTTTTGATTTTAAGGTTTTTTCCGCGTCATCTACCGAAATACTTGTAACATTAGGCACTTCAATTTCGCCTGTGGTGCCCCAGAAAGTGTAGAACATATTAAACAGAAACCATACAAAGAAAATGACCGATATTATGATAAATCCGTACAGTAATCCTTTTTTAACAGATTCTCCCATAGCATTTCTCCTTTACTTAACCACTATTAAATCAATCTTCTGGCCGGCAGGCACTTCCATTCCTGATTTCGGGTCCTGTTCAATAACAGTTCCCGATTTAGCTATTGAAGATTTTAAATATTCCACTTTGCCGAGAGCAAAACCGGCATTTTTTATAAGCGATTCGGCTTCGTCTTTTGACTTACCGATAAGATCAGGCACTACTATTGTCGAAGCAAGTTTTACTTTTACAATATTGCCCTTCATAAGGGCGCCGACTTCGGGGTCCTGCATTATAATCTGAGAGTTATCGTTAATTTTATCCCCGTTTTCAATAATTATAAGGTCTAAACCCAGTTCATTAACTTCCTGTTTTGCTTCATTTAAGCCGAGCCCTATTAAATTAGGGGCGGTTAAATTCTCAAATCCCGAGCTTAAATACAGTTTTATCTTTTTATCTTCGGGAATGGCCCGTTTAGGCTTAGGATCCTGGTCTATCACATTGCCTTTGGGTATTTTAGCAGAAGGCTTCTCCCCTGCTATTTCATAATCCAGGTTAAAATCTTTTAATATTTTTTCCGCTTCTTCCAGCGTAAGATCGGTTAAATTGGGAACGGCTTTAGCGAAAGCACCCTGGCTTACCTCAAAATATACCGTGTCTTTCTGCGCTATTTCCTCGCCGGGTGCCGGTCTCTGAGCAATAATTATGCCTTCGGGAACGTCCTTATTTATGACTTCTTTTATGACCCTGAATTTTAAATCCATGCCGTTTAGAATGGTTTCAGCGTCTTTTATGTTTTTGCCTATAAAATTAGGAACCTTTAAACCCGCGATACCCTTGCTTAAAATAACAAGTACGGGAGTGTTTATATTAAGCTTTCTGCCCCATTCTGGGTACTGTTTTATAATTCTTCCCGTCTCTACTGTGTCGCTGAACTCTTCACCCTGCACTTTAATTTTAAGTCCCGCATTCTCGGTCGCCGTTAAAGCTTCGGCGTAGTTCATATTTACAAGGTTGGGCACGTCAACTTTTTCCGTTAAACTGTTTATAACAAAATACGCGCCTGCCAGTAAAAGGATAAGCACTATGAATAATCCTATATAATTTCTTTTTTTAGACGGTTTCTTATCATGCCTTTCACTTCTTTTTTCAAATTTTACTTCTTCGTCTTTAAGCTTTAAAGCCGGCTTTATAATGGTATTTTCAAGCTTTACGGTTAAAAGTTTCTCCAGCGCCCTGTTAAAGTCTGTATAAAATTCATCTATATTTTTATATCTGTCCAGCGGGTTTTTGCTTAAAGCTTTTAATATGCAGTCATCTATCTCCGTGCTTAGTTTAGGATTTATTTCAGACGGTTTTGGGGGTGTTTCTTTTACATGCTTTAAAGCCACCGTAACGGCGTTATCGCCTTCAAAGGGGAGCTTCCCGGTAAGGAGCTGGTATGCAAGAACACCCAGTGAATACACGTCCGAGGCAGGTGTTATCTCCTTGCCCTGCGCCTGTTCGGGCGAGAAATAAAAAACAGAGCCCAGCATTGTACCCTGGGTGACCGTTTCGGTCTGGGTTATCCTTGCTATGCCGAAATCCGTAACCTTTATATTCCCTTCATCGTCTATTAAAACGTTTGAAGGCTTTATATCCCTGTGTATAATGCCTTTAGTGTGTGCGTAAGCTATCGCGGAAGACACGTCTTTTATTATCTTAAGGGTTTCATTAAATTCTAAAACTTTTTTTGTCTCAAGGTAGTCTTTAAGATTCTCAGCGTTTATATATTCAAGAGCAAGAAAAATTAAGCCGTTATCTTCGGCAATATCATAAACATTTATTATATTGGGATGGGATAAAGCCGCGTAAGCCCGGGCTTCGTTTTTAAATCTTAATATGAAATTTTTATCTTTTGAATACTCCGTCCGGAGTATTTTTAAAGCCACCCAGCGTCCTAGTTTTGTATCCTTGGCTTTATAGACAACAGCCATCCCGCCGTCGCCTATTTTTTTAACTATCTCGTAACGGTTCTGAATAGTTTTTCCCAGCATATTAAACCTCTTATCTCAAGGCGGTTTCCAGTACTCTCCTCGCGATCGGCGCCGCCGTAACTCCGCCGTATCCGCCGTTTTCCACTATCACGCAGACCAGAACTTCGGGATCTTCAGCGGGAGCAAATCCGATAAACCACGCGTGCTCTATCCCACCGGGGTTTTCAGCAGTTCCTGTTTTACCGGCAACCGATACCCCCTGTATTTTCGCGCGCGTACCTGTGCCTTTATTGACTGCATCGACCATTATATTTTTTACTGTTTCCGCTGTATTTTTGTCTATAGGATTATACAATATTCTGGATTTATTTACAAATATTTTATTAAAGTTTTTATCTATAACTTCTTTTAATAAATAAGGCTTCATGATTTTTCCTTCATTCGCGACGGCACTGACAACCATAGCCATCTGAAGAGGGGTTATTACAATTTCTCCCTGCCCGAACCCGCTTTGAGCAAGCACACCGCTGTAAAAGGTATCTTTTCTTGAGATATGAGCTCTCTCAACAGGTACCTCTAACGGCACTTTTTTTGTTATACCGAATCTCTTAGCGTATTTTATGAAAAGGTCCGGCCCGATTGTAAGGGCTATATCCGCAAAAGCGATATTGCACGAATATATAAGGGTTTCGGAATAATTAAGACGCCCGTGCGCGGCATCATGAGCTTCATGAAGGGTGTATTTTCCCACTTTGTAGTATCCCGGACAGTTAATAGAGTAAGTCTCATCTATTGAAGCCGAATCAAGAGCCGCTGAAAGGGTGAATACTTTAAAAGTAGATCCCGGCGGGTATACGCTCTCCGTGCACCTGTCTATTAAAGGAGCGCTTTTATCTTCTATAAGATACTGCCATTCGGAATTAAGTTTGTTGGGGTTAAAACCAGGGGAAGACGCAAGAGCTAGAACCTCCCCTGTTTTGGGATTTATAGCTACTACAGCGCCTTTTTTACCGTTAATAAGTTCATATGCTTTTAACTGTACCTTTTCATCTATGGTTAATATACAGTCAAACCCGCTCCATGCTTCTTCTTTCAAAAAGCGTTTTAATTTAAATAAAGAATCTACTCTGCTGTCAAAAAGAAGGTAGCTGTTCAGATATTTTTCAAGGCCTGATTTTCCGTAAATTAAATTATCATAACCGACCAGCTGGGCTATGGCATAAGAATAAGGGTAAAACCTTTCCCATTCATCCGGATTATCCGCGTCCTGCCTGCTGAAAGCAAGTGTTTTCATGTTGGCGGAGTATATATCGCCGCGTCTGGCAATATTTTCTTTTAATCTGGGGTCAGACGCCAGGTTATGCAGTTTTCCGGAAGCGAAGAACTGGATATAGGCAAGATAAAGAATAAGGATTACAAATATTATGCCGAAAAGTTTATACAGTTTTTTAATATTTTTATCTATATTATTCATTCTTTACTCTTTCCCTGATTCGGTTTTATTTGGCCTTTTCTTTTTCTTCATGAGTATTTCTGGCTATTACCGTCAGTAAACCCAGAATAATAAAATTTGAAACTATGGATGATCCGCCGTAGCTTACAAAGGGGAGTGTTATTCCTGTCAGAGGTATAATCTTTAAATTGCCGGCGATAATAACTATGGACTGCCATGCGATTATCGCTGTTAATCCTGCGGAAAGCAGTTTCCCGAAGCTTTCTTTAACATTGATACTTACTTTAAAAGCTTTCCCTATGAACAAAAGATAAAGGATTATAAGGGCAGTGGCGCCTAAAAATCCCATCTCTTCAGATATGGCGCTGAATATAAAGTCGGTCTGCACGGCGGGCACGTAATACGGTTTGCCCATGCCCAGTCCCGTGCCGAATAATCCCCCTGCGGTTATTGAAAAAAGCCCTTGTATAATCTGGTGCCCCATGCCGTAAGGATCGCTCCAGGGATTTAACCAGCTTATAAACCTTACCTTTATGTGGGCAAACGCCCTGTAGCACAGGTAAGATCCGCCGGCAAAAAGCATTATGCTTGTTACCATGATATCTTTCCTGGACGTGCTTAAATAAAACATAGTGATAAAGATACTGAACAGCAGAAGCGCCATACCCATATCTTTTTGCAGGACTATTATGAACATGCATAAAAGCCACATTACAAATACGGGTATCATGTATTTGAAAGTTGATATCCTTGTAAGGCTGTATCTGGCGCTTAAGTATTCTTTGTATTCCGATAAATAATAAGCCAGGAAAATAACAAGAAGTATTTTAATTATCTCAGAAGGCTGGAAGTAAAAAAATCCCAAATCAAACCACAGTTTTGCGTAATTTATTTCCGTTCCCCATACCGAGACCATAACCTGCAGGATTATACCTATTATCAGGAACAAATAGCTGTAATTTGCCAGTGATCTGTAATTTTTAAGGAGTAGAACTATAAAAAAGTATATTAATATCCCTATAATAAGCCAGTTTATCTGCTTATAAAATAACAGGTCGCTTATTCTGTATAATTCAATAAGCCCTATATTTGAAATAAAAATTGCCAGCGGAAAAAGATAGCTTTCATAATTTTTCTTTAAAGCGGAAAGCGCGGAACTTGCGAGCAGCGCCACTAAAAAGTAAAAGAGCGATACCGCCATCGCATTAATGTCTATTTTCTGCCTTACGGCCAGCGACGTTAATATTAGTCCGGTATATAATATAATAAAAGCGTATATCAGAAACCTTAGTTCAAGCTGTCTTATTGATAATTTTTTCATAATTTAATAAATGCTAACCCTGATCTGCACATCTCCTAAATTTATTATGTCTTGGTCCTTCAATCTTAAAGATTTAGCTACCAGTTTATTGTTAACAAATGTCCCGTTTGTTGAATCCAGGTCCTCAATATAGTAAACCTCATTAAGTTTTTTAATCTTAAGGTGAGCGCCTGAAATATATTTATCCACAACCACAATGTCATTGTGCATCTCACGGCCCAGCGTTATCTCCAGAAGAGCATCCAGATCCTTTTTGATCAGCTTTATCTTATCAGATCCTTTTATTACTTCAAGTCTTAATCTTACTGTTTTATCAGACTCATCGCGGGATGAAGGTGCTGCTTCTATATCTTTCTGTATGGTATTTATTATGTTCTGTATGAATAAAAATATGAGAAGTATAAACGCTATTCTTATTATATAAAGCAAAAGTTCCATGATATTGTTCCTTTCTTATTCAAGCATGGAGTTTAATTTACTACGCATTCTTTCATAATGGGTACCCGTCCAGTAAATTCTGCCGCATCCGGCGCATATTGAAAATTCATTTTTGGTTTTAGCCGTATATGGTGGAATTTTATCAATTATTTCCTCTTTGTCAATATCTTTGAGGAGTTTGTTGCATACAGTGCATCTTGAGAAAAAACAGAATTCTTCTTTTGTTATATTAAATTCGAAAAACAGCTGTTTTATCTGTTTATCCAGATCATCATGATTTATAAAGCACATTTTTATTGTTTTAAGATTCTTATATTTATTATCCCTTGTAAGCAGAATCCTGTCTTCTTTTTTCGCGGAAAAATAAAGATCTGTATCTTTCGAGTCTTTCACGTATTCGGTGTCAAACCCGCAGATCCTGAGCCATTTGGCAAGCTTGCCCAGCATAGAGTCTAAAAGAAATTTCACTTATTTAATCCCGCTTAAAAATTTAGCCGCTTCTTCAGGCGCAGTAGTATTTATATACATCCCTGTCCCGAGTTCAAACCCGGCCGGAGTTGTGATACGCGGCGTTATCTGCAGGTGCCAGTGATATGAATCCGAGTGTTTCTCCGGCACCATAAGACTGTGCAGTGTAAGGTTATAACTCGGATCAGAGAGACATTTGGATAATCTTAACAAAGTTTCTTTAAGTATCCATGCCAGGTCTTTTCTCTGCTTCTGCGTTGAACATGCGAATGAGGAATCGTGTTTTCTGGGGAGAATCCATATCTCAAACGGATATTTTGAGAAAAACGGGCATATGCTTATGAAAGAATCATTTTCACAGACTTTACGCTCTCCGGCCTGGTCCTCAAACTGTATTATCCGGCAGTAGGGGCAGTCTTCCTCGTATTCGTAATAAAGAGTCGCCCCCTTAATATCAAGAAAAACATCTTTGGGTATGACAGGCGTTGCAATAAGCTGTGAATGGGGGTGTGAAAGAGATGTTCCTGCCTCGGGTCCGTGATTCCTGAATATTATTATATGCCTGAGGTTTTTTCTGTTAGAAAGTTCTGTATACCTTTTATAATACACGGTTATTATGCTTTCTATCTGGTTTAAATCCATAAGAGTTATATCCGTGAAATGATCGGGGCTTTCAATAATTACCTCATGCTCCCCCACCCCGTTTGATATAACGTATACTCCTTCGGAATGTTTTTTAAGCTCTCCCCGGCTTACAAGAGCAGGGTATTTATTCGGGACAACCCTTACATCCCAGTCATATTTATTTTTTGATTTGCCGTTTTTATAGGAAAGTATGATATCAGGGGTCATGCTTTCATTTCCGGGGCAGAAAGGACACTTTTTTAATATCTCTTCCTTGTCTGTTACGATCTTTACATGGTTTTTTTTGAACTCTTCGGGACGGATACTCCTTTCCTTGGAGATTATAACCCATTCCCTTGTAATTATATTCTTGCGCAGTTCCGGCATAAATAGTCCCCTTTTTATTATAATAAATAATTTAATGCTTAAAGCTTGACGCTTAAGCCCGCCTAATGTTATAATAACTTATCTTTTTATAGAAAAAATCCTTTGGAGGGATAAATGGCAAGAATTAAAAAAGCTAAAAAAATGATCAAGGTTCACGAAAAGAAAAGACTGCGCAATGTAGGGATAAAATCAGAGGTTAAAAGCAGGGTTAAAAAAATCGTAGCTTCTCCCGAAATGGAAAACCTTACCGAATACGTAAAAACAACCATAAAGAGAACCGACCAGGCAGCGCAAAAAGGCATAATAAAAAAGAATAAAGCGGCCAGGATAAAATCAAGATTAATGAAAAGAGTAAACAAAGCCAAAACAAGCGCTTAATTCTTAATCCGCAGATCTGAAAATATAACCCCGTTATAAAATTTAGCGGGGTTTATATATTGGCTTTCCCTTCTTAATAACGCATTCAACAAGATTTGTGCCGAAATAATAAGGCATCTCCCTGTAATCCGGTATTCCTAATACACAGAAATCCGCCTGTTTCCCTCTGGCTATACTTCCCGCCATATTGCTTACGCCTGCCGCATAAGCACCGTTTATGGTAATAGAGTTTATTGCTTCCTCGGATGTTATTTTCATCTTCAAGCACCCTAAAGAAGCAATCATCTGCAAAGATAATGTCTGGCAGCTTCCCGCGTTAAAATCCGTGGCAAGTGCTGTTATTACCCCTGAATCTATCAATTTTCTTGCGGGTGCATATTTATCCTTACCGAGAAAGAACGTGGTACCAGGGAGTATAACACCGGCTGTTTTGTTTTCAGCCATAAGCTTTATGTCTTTATCCCCTATATTCATTAAATGATCGGAAGAAGTTCCTTTTAAGGAAGCAATAAGAGAACTGCCGCCTAAATTTTTAAATTCATCCGCGTGAATTTTAAGTTTAAAACCCAGTCTCTTCGCTTTTTCCAGAATCCTCCTGCTTTCCTCCAGCGTAAATGCGCCTTCTTCGCAGAACACATCAATAAATTCCGCAAGGTTTTCTTTTTTTACCAGGGGCATCATTTCATTTATTACAATATCTATATATTTTTTTCTGTCCTGTTTATATTCCTTGGGTACGGAATGAGCCCCGAGGAAAGTAGAAACTATATCAACAGGCAGTGTTTTCTTAAGCTTTTTTATGACTTTCAGGGTTTTTATTTCGGACTCTGAGCTGAGCCCGTACCCGCTTTTTACTTCAACAGTCGTAGTGCCGTGTCTTAACATTATTTCTATAAAAAGCTTAGCTCGTTTGTATAAAAGATCGGCACTTACCCCCCTTGTATTATTTACGGTTGACTGGATGCCGCCCCCTTTAGCGTGGATTTCTTCATAAGTGACGCCGTGAGCTCTGGCCTGGAACTCGGCAACTCTTGATCCTCCAAAGACAGGATGGGTATGTGAATCCACAAAACCCGGGAGTATAACTTTATCTTTAAAATCAATTACCTTTTCCGCTTTCTTGTTCTTTTTATTCAATACGGACAATTTATCTATATCAACAATTCTGCCGTCTTTAACCGCGATAAATGAATCTTTTAACAGGTTTACATCCTGCATCTGCTTACCTGTTTTATACCCTTTAGAGCTGTGGCAGGTTAAAATTGTACCGCCGGTTATAATCAAATCCATTCTATTATCGGCCATTACTTTTACCTCTTATCCTTTGTAAATTGTAAACTATATAAAAAAATAATATTTAATATTATTTTGGGAAATTAAGGTAAAATTCCTGCAAGGATTGTGTTAAGATGCTTATTCAGGCTTAAAAATATCGATCTCGTTTTTAAGCACGTTATAATCTAAATCTTTAGTAACAAGTTTACAGTTATGTTCTATGGCAAAAGACGCTATATAGCTGTCAGCGATACCTAATTTATAAATAGCTTTTAATCTGCCCGCATTTAAAATAACTCTCTCATTAGGCAACAATACAGGCAAATCCCAGCTTTTAACTATACCGTATATGCTGTCTGCTTTAGCTTTGTCAAGCCTATTCCAAACCAAATAATATAATTCAGTTAAACAAATAAATGGAATCGCGCAATTATTTAAAATTGACGAGATATCATCTGCGCCTCTTTCATTTGCTAAATAAGCAATTAAAGCGGATGTATCTAATATGTAAAAATTTTCTTTAATCATATTTAAGATTTTCAACTCTTCTTTCTGATCTTCTTTGAGTTATAAGGTCTTTCACGGATATCCCTTTTAAGATGCCGCGCGCATCTTTGCAGCTTTTTCCGGGTATGGGAACAATAACAATTTCGTTCCCCAGATCAATCAGCTCAACTTTGCTTTTCGGCTTCAATCCGTATTTTGCTCTTATGGACGCGGGTATAACTATCTGCCCCTTATTTGATATCTTTATAGTCATAAATAAGATACCCCCTTCCCAAATATATTATATACCAAATTATACCATATGTCAAACAAAATCATAAAATGTTCTACTTTCATTTAAAAAATACCACTACGGATAATTTCAAATATTCTTTGTTTTTGCAGGAAAACATATTATTTAATTTAATTATTTCACTTATAGATAACAATTACAGGTAATAATCGTGGAAAAAATAAAACTAATCATAGAAAATATGGACTGTCCCTCATGCGCCGGGACTATAGAGAAGAACCTTCCGGATAAAAACGGTATTTTATCAGCGCAGGTTAATTTCGCGTCAAAGGCCGTAATAATAGAATACAGTCCGGATAAGACAAATACAGGGGAAATAGCTAAAAAGCTGAAACTGCTCGGGTTTGGCATAAAAGACGAGAGGAAAAAAGGCAGTAAAAATCTTTATTACTACATAGCTTTTACGGTAGTACCCCTGCTTGTTATCTTACAGCAAATAATATCTCCCCATCATTTGCATTCTAAGGGATTTCCGGTAGCGTCATTAGCGGTAATATTCGCTTTTGGCACTTTTAAGAGCGCTTATATAAGTTTGAGAAGAAAAAACATAACGGCGGAACTTTATATGTCTCTCGGCATACTGGTCACATTCTTCATGGGAGAATTCGTGCCTTCCGCGGTTATCGTTCTTTTCCAGAACATAGGCCAGTTTCTGGATGAGTCAACCTCCGCCAAAGCCGCTTCAGCCATACAGGAGATTATAAAAATATCGCCTGAAAAAGCTAGGATTATAAACGGTACGGGCCAGATTGAAGTTCCGGCGGAAGAAGTAAAGATAAATGATATAGTGCTTGTTAAATCAGGAGAGAAGATACCCGTTGACGGCGTTATTATAGAAGGAAACGGTTTTGTAAATCAGAGCTCTATAACAGGGGAATCAATACCCCAGGAAAAAATACCGGGCCTTGAGGTATATGCATCTTCCATTCTTGAAGAAGGTTTTTTAAAGGTTAAAACTGCCAAGACATACCACAACACGGTATTTTATAAAATTATAAATTTAATTGAAGAAGCGGATAAGCAAAAATCCAAAGTCCAGAAAATTGCAGATAAATTCGCGGCATATTTCCTCCCTGCCATATTATTCATCGCGGCAACGGTCTTTCTCCTGTCAAAAAATTTAAACTCCGCGGTTGCTGTCATAATTGTGGCATGCCCCTGTTCAATAGCCGTAGCTACGCCTCTTGCGGTTATGGCAAGCGCAGGGAGCCTTGCAAGAAGCGGCATTATTATAAAGGGGGGGCTTTCTTTAGAAGTGCTCTCAAAAGTAAACGTAATGGTTATGGATAAGACAGGCACCATAACAATAGGTGAACCGGAAGTTTCTTCAATTAAAAGCTTTGCGGATGCCGGCGATATGGAGGTATTATCTAAAGCCGCATCCTGCGAAATATATTCAGAGCATCTGCTTGCAAAAGCGATAATCAAAAAAGCGAAAGAATTAAAAATATACATAGAACATCCGGATAACATAAAAGTAGTCCCGGGCAAAGGAATTACGGCATATACAGGTTCTGATATTATACTTATGGGCAATAAATTTCTTTTTGACGGTATAAAAATACCGGAAGAAGCTGTAAAATATGTAGATAAAATTGAAAAAGAAGGACAGAGCTCCATCTTAATAGCTTACAACAATATCTTTTACGGTGTTATAGGCATCCAGGACCGGATAAGAGATGAAATTAAACAGGCAATTACTAATTTAAATAAATTAGGAATTAAGGATATATATATTGTTACGGGGGACAATAAAGCCGCCGCGGAGAGTCTCGCGAAAAAAATAAATATAGATAAAGTTTATTCGGAGCAACTCCCTGAAGATAAAGTAAATGTCATCAAAGACCTGCAGAAAGACGGAAAAACTGTTGTTTTTGTCGGAGACGGCATAAATGACGCCCCGGCATTAAAAACAGCTGATTTAAGCATAGCGATGGGCGTGGCCGGCACCCATATAGCCGTTGAGACTGCCGATATAATTCTTATGAATGACAACCTTAAGCTTCTGCCTTTAGCTGTAAAGCAGGGAAAAAGAACAGCTTCTACAATAAAGCAGAACATATTTTTCGGGCTTACTTTCAATATACTCGGAGTCATTGCCGCCTCTATAGGGCTTCTTGCCCCTATCTGGGCTGCGATGGCGCATGTTATACCCGATGTATTCGTATTCGGAAATTCGGCTAAATTAATAAGGAGGATCAAATGACCGAAGAGAAAAAAGACCATACCCGGGAGATTAATCCCGAGGACTTATTCCCGCAGGATATATACACTTTTATGAAAGTCCTTATAAGTTCTCTGTCTTCTCAGGCATGGATATTTTTAGGGTTAGTCCCCCACCCCGTAAGCAAAAAGACGGAAAAAGACATAGCCCAGGTTAAAATAGCCATAGATACGATAGAATTTATCCATAAACAGATAGAAGACAAGCTTGACGAACAGGAAAAGAATGCGTTCGCAGAGCTGATAGGCAATTTAAAATTAAACTTTATAGAACAGAATAAGTAAAGATTTAGATGGAGCCGGGGAGCGGGTTCGAACCGCCGACCTGCGCGTTACGAGTGCGCTGCTCTGCCAGCTGAGCTACCCCGGCGTTTTGGCTTTATTTTATCTTTTTTCTTTTCTTCCTTCTTTTCTTCTTTAATTTTTAACCAGTTTTCTTTTGTGGGAACTTCTATTTTAATTGATTTTTTCTTGCTTCTCTGCCTTCCAAACTCTATTCTAGCCCCGAAAGTGTTTAGAATATCGTTGTATATGGGAAAATTCAACTCTACCGGAGAAAACTGCAGGTCTTTTAAATAACTGTATTTGTCAAACAGCACAAGCTGGTACCCATTCTCCTGTCCGTTTGCCGGAGTCAGGATATTGAATACGGCATTACCGTTATTATTATTTATACCGACCCTTATCTCTATGCTTTCACTGGTAAAGTCGGATTCATCGTTCTGAATTATCTCCACAAAAATATCCTTAAGCCTTCTTTTATCAATCAGGAGATTGGAGATATCCTCATGTTTTATATTAAAATTTAATCTTTTGCCGTCTGATCTTTCTTCAATGTAATATTCAATCTCGTTGATAAAATTTTTCAGCTCAACTTCTTCTACTTTAGACTTAAGGCCTCTTATCTTTTCATTTTCCCATTCATACAAAAAATTTACGGATTTTTGCAGCTGTTTTGCTTTGTTTTCCAGATTGTTGATAAATAAATACTTTGTTTCTTCATCTAATTCTTCATTTAAAAGAAGCTCTGATAGCTTATTTATATAATGCAGCGGTTTTTTATACTGGATTATAAGGCCGTTTATATAAGCAGATTTTTTTTCTTCATCCGATAAAAGTTCATTATTTATGACTTTCAGCGCGTTTTCCGAATCCTTCAGTTCTTTATTTGCGTTCTCTAAATATTTTGCGAGCTCTCCCAGTTCTTTGTCTTTAGAAGTTATTTTTTCTTTAAGAACGCTTTTAGCCGCGTTTAATAATGAGATATGCTTTTTTAACTTAGGCGATTTTATAAAATGGATTATAAATGTTTTTTCAGATTTTTTATCGGCGCCAATCGCGGCTGAGTGAAAAGCTACCGGATATTCTTCTCCTGTTTTTGTTGAAATTACGCCTTCCCCGTCGGTATTTTTCTTTTTAAATATATCTTCTGGCTCCTGCGTCTTGAAATACTCCTCAAGAGGCCTGCCGGCAATCTCTTTTTTGCCGTATCCGGTTATACCGGCAAAATACCGGTTTGCCGATATAATGCTGCCCTTGCTGTCAACAAGCACAAAGGCGGAGTTAAAAAAATCCAAAGCATCAGTTTTTAAGTCTTTCATAGCATTTTCTCCGTTATATGCAGGTATTCTCAATAAAATTCAGAATACTCACTGGTTGTTAAAAATACCATAATGTATTATAATGCATAAGTTCAAATTTAGCAATTACACGGAGGAACCTATGAAAGTAATCATACTGGGATCCGGCAGGCAGGGCGCCAGGTTGGCGCTTCTTCTGGAAGCTGAAAAGTACGATATTACGGTAATAGATAAAGATCCTCTCGCTTTTAACAGGCTGGAAAATTTTCACGGAAAATTAATACTGGGCAACGGAATAGACGAAGACGTGCTTGTAAAGGCCGGAATAAAAGAAGCTTACGCTTTTGCCGCGGTTACCAACGGCGATAATACAAATTTAATGGCCGCCCAGATCGCTAAAATTATATATAAAGTGCCCAAAGTTGTCTGCAGGATATATGATCCCAGGCGCTCCGGCATATACCATGACCTGGGCATGGATACGGTATGCTCCACAACAACAGGAGCAAGGATGTTAAGAAATATAATTACGACTCCTAAAGTTTTAAGACAGTACCAGATGGGAGACGGGACCGCTGTGGCCATAGAACTTAAACTGGGTGATAAGATCGCGAACAAAAAGATAAAAGATATTGAATCACCGGGCAAGTTCAGGGTAAGCGGTGCTGTCAGGAACCATAAACCCGTGGTTGTAACGGATGATTTTGAGCTTAAGCCGGGAGACCAGATATTCGGGGTTATGGCTACCGAAGAAATAGATTTATTGAAAAAAGTTTTTGACATAGACGAATACGCGGTAAATTATCCTTTAAAGGGAGGCTACTGATGTTTATTATAATCGTAGGAGGCGGGAAAGTAGGTTATTACCTCTTAAAAGACCTGCTTGAAGCCGGACAGGAAGTCTCAATAATAGAAAAAAACAAACAGAAAGCCGACAGTTTAAGTGAAGTTCTGGGCGGTATCGTTATTAACGGCGACGGGTGCGACCCTCTTGTACTGGAAAGATCAGGCGCCGAACGCGCCGATATGGTAGTAGCCATAACCGGTGATGATGAAGATAACCTTGTTATATGCCAGGTAACAAAAAGCAAATTCAATGTTCCTTTCGTGCTGGCCCAGGTTAATAATCCCAAAAATGAATCTATTTTCAAAATTCTCGGCATTGACGCGACAATTTCAAGCACTAACCTCCTGCTCTCTTTAATAGAGCAGGAAGTAGCGCATAAAGGCATATTCACTTCCCTTCCCATATACAAAAAAGCTGGCGTACAGATCGTGGAAGCCCTTATAACTCCTAAATCTTCACTTAACAACAAAACCGTAAAAGATCTCACGCTCCCCCCCCATACCCTGATTACGGGTGTGATAAGGGATGAGAACTGGCTGATACCCGACGGAAACTTTGTAATCAAAGCAAATGATATGGTTATATGCATAATCAAAGAAGAAAACTATGACCAGATGAAGAAAATGCTCATAAATGAGTAGTTGAAACCAGTAAAAAATGAACAATGAACATGGCATAATAAAAACCGCTTGAGACCCAAGCGGTTTTTATTATATCCATTTATCTTATCTATTTACAGAATGTTTATTATTTCGTTATATGCTCCTTATGGAGGCTTTTCAAAAAATCTGCATTGCTTTTGGTCTTGTTTAATTTTTCTGAAAATTTTTCGGTTACGTCGCCCGGATCAAAAAGGTCAAACGCGCGTCTTAAGAGCCATGTCTTTTTCAGATCGTCTTCCGGCAGAAGAAGTTCTTCATGCCTTGTTCCTGACCTTTTAATATCTATAGCAGGGTATATTCTTCTCTCGGCAAGGCGCCTGTCAAGATCAAGCTCCATATTGCCGGTGCCTTTAAATTCTTCAAAGATAACGTCATCCATCTTACTGCCTGTTTCAATTAAAGCTGTAGCAAGTATTGTAAGGCTCCCGCCTTCTTCAATATTTCTTGCAGAGCCGAAAAATCTTTTAGGCATTCTTAAGGCCGTTGTGTCCAGACCGCCCGATAAAGTCCTGCCGCTTGCGGGGGTTACGTTATTATACGCCCTGGCAAGCCTTGTAATGCTGTCTAAAAGTATGACAACATCATTGCCTTCTTCAACAAGCCTTTTTGCTCTTTCTAAAAGAAGCTCGGATATCCTGGTATGCTGTTCCGGAGGTTCGTCAAAAGTTGAACTTACAACTTCACCCTTTATGGACCTTTCCATATCCGTTACTTCTTCGGGACGCTCGTCTATAAGAAGGGCCATTAAAACTACTTCCGGGAAATTGCTGGAGATACCGTTTGCTATCTTCTTAAGGAGAATGGTCTTGCCCGCTTTGGGAGGTGAGACTATAAGGCCTCTCTGGCCTTTGCCTATGGGGCATAGAAGATCTATTATCCTTGTTGATATCTCATTTCCCACTGTTTCCAGTTCGAACCTTTCATCGGGGAATATAGGGGTTAATTTTTCAAACATGGGCCTTGCTCTTGCAAGTTCAGGGTCTTTATCATTTACCGCAAGCACCCTTAATAAGCCGTAGTATTTCTCACCGTTTTTAGGAGGTCTTATCTGGCCTGCCACATAATCCCCTACCCTTAAATTAAATCTTTTTATCTGTGACTGGGATATGTAGATATCTGAACTGCCCGGCAGATAAGTTGAGCTTCTTAAAAACCCGTAGCCGTCAGGCAGTATTTCAAGTATTCCGGAAGAAAAATTCAAGCCCTGTTTTATGGCTTGAGCCTCCATGATTTTGTAAATCAGGTCGGGTTTATCATACTTCTGGTAATTCTGTATGCCTGCTTCTTTGGCTTTGGCGTTAAGAGCCGTTTTGCCGAGTTTTTCAAAAACTCCGTAGTTTTCTACCACTGTTACGTTTTCTGTTCTTGTTTCCCGTTTTTCTTCTTTTTTGATTTCTTTTTTTGCTTCGTTCTCCGTCATTTCTCCTCCAGATTTTGCTTTACAGTGCCGCCGGCACTTTTTTCCAGTCTTCCATGAATTTCTGTATTCCTATGTCAGTTAAGGGGTGTTTAAACATCTGCTCTACTATTTTATAGGGGATGGTAGCGATATGCGCTCCCGCTTTTGCCGATTCAACTACATGCTGTGGATGTCTTATGCTGGCGGATATAACTTCCGTTTTAAACCCGTAAGTGTCTATTATGGGTATTATTTCGTATAGAAGATCTATGCCGTTCCAGCCTGTATCATCAATCCTGCCGACAAACGGACTTATATATGTCGCCCCCGCTTTACATGCCAGAAGCGCTTGATTCGCCGAGAAAACAAGAGTAACATTTGTTTTAATATTCTCTTTGCTGAGAACACTTGTGGCTTTTATGCCTTCTTTTGTCATGGGAACTTTAACAACCACGTTTTCAGACCATTTACTGAGCTGGCGCGCCTCTTTTATAATTCCTTCGGCGTCCATGCTTACCGCTTCGGCGCTTACGGGCCCTTTGCATATATCACAGATTTCAGTAATTACTTCTTTAAAATCTTTTTTCTCTTTTGATACCAGAGACGGGTTTGTTGTAACCCCGTCAATAATACCCCATGAACATGCCGTTCTTATGTCTTCAATATTCGCCGTGTCTAAAAATATTTTCATTTCCTTCCTCCTCGTAATTTAAGATACAATAAAAAATTACTTTCCTTGTGCGGGTGGATTTTTAAAATAACAAGACATCTACATACACTTAGATGGCCGGTTTTTCCGTCAACCTGCTGTTAATTTTTTTACCGTATTCATTTTCAAGTTTGCTTAAAATATCTTTTGCTTCGGATTTTTCTAAATCTGTTATTATCAACGCATGGTAATCAGAGGGTATACTTTTGTAATATTTTTCCGCCTCAAACCTGACGGAGGTTTTTTTGTATACTTCAGCGGCCAACGCGATCGCCTTGCTTTTATCCGTATATACAGAACCTACATATATTTTAAATTTGTTTAGTTTCGGAATATCCTCTTCTTTAACAGAGTAACCTTTTTGTTTTAAAAGAACTTTTATGCTTTCAAAAGCGTCATTTTTAGGAAAATCTTGAGCCACAACATAACCCGTAAGTTTCTTTTTATAATCCTTATAGGGGTGTTTATAGGAAGAATTGATGCCTGATTTATCAAGCAGACTTTTTACCGCGTCTGCTTCCTGTCCTGAATCAAACATCAAGGCAAGAGTCCAGCGCTTTTGCTGGAAGAGCTCTCTTTTTGTTATCTCTTTCTCTGCCGCCCAGTAAAAATAAGCGTTTAATAAAAGGACAATGAAAACAACGGCTATTAATATTCTTCTTAGAATTTTAATGGACAAGGTGTATTCTCCATAAGTGAGTTTGTAAAAGTAAAATCATTCTAACTAAATTCTTAATTCCTGTCAATATTTCATATTCCTTACTTTTTAAAAATTCCCTTTTTATTTTTGCATTAATTTATCTTAATCAGATATTCAGATATTTATAGATTTCAATTAATAATCCCGTCAAAACCAGCAGTATATATAATACGGAAGTTGCAAGAAGTCCCGTGTTTCTGTAAATAATTCTGTTTTTGAACAATACTTTGTCAGCTTCAAATACAGGGGCATACTTCCACTTCACCCACCCGCTTATACTGACAATTTTAAAATCATTCTCCTTAAGGAAAGCTTTAATTTTGCTTCTTAAAATATAATTGCGGAAGTCTATCTTAAGGTAAATCCTGCCTTCATTATTAACAGCTTCTGTATTTTCATAAACCTTAACTTTTATCAATTTATACGTGTTCATACACAGCAGGAATATTCCTGTAAGAGCAAGCGGTATGCCCATATATATTACCTTAAGGATAATAAGGACGGCTATTGCCGCAAAAAATAGAATAAGCAGTAAAGTAAATAAGTTTCTTCTTTTATTTGAACTTTCATCATAGATTCTTTCCGATATAAGGGGTTGTAAAAGCATCCCGGCGTAACTGCTTACTTTTTTCTCTTCTTTTTCAAAAGCTACTGTCTTTTTCAGGATATCAAGAGCTTCGTTCTCGGGAAGAGATAAAATATCAAACCTGCCTGTCAGAAATACGGACAGATCAATTATTTTATTCAGGTACCTATTGTCCGTTATAATAAAAGCGGTAAGACAGCTGAGATAAAATTCATTATCAATATTATGCCGGACAGCTTTGTAATAAAGGTAAATTTGCTTCAAATATATATATTCCCGTCTTTTTCGGGGAATATCCCTGTCTGAATAATACTGGCTGTTAAATATAAAGAATTTAAAAGGTATGAAGAACATGTATGCCAGTATATTAAGAAGGTTAAGCACTGTGAAAGCGTTTGAGTAAGGATTAAGAAAAAGCACTGTTTTCTTGAAAATTTTATAATAAATAGAGTATAAAAGTACGGGTATAAAGGATATAAGTGTGGTAGTTTTAAAAGAACCTGAATTTATATTATACAGCTGGGCTTCAAAAAGAAAAGATATGTCCTTTTTGTCAAAAGCTTTCAGGAGAATGTCGGATATTACAACAACGGGTTTTTTAAAACCTATGGTAAAGATAACCGGTATATCTATCTCTGCTATTGCAAAGCTTATATCATGTTTTTTATCAAAATTAAAATTAAGATACCCGCTGTCTATATTCTTTAATCTCAATACCCTGTAAATCAATTTTTCACTGAAAAGAAAAATTAATACAACCGGCAATAAGGATAAAACAGCAATTATTACATTCTTTGTAACAGGATTAATCTGTGGGAATAATAAAAACAAAAGACTGAAGAATAGATAAAAGAATACCAGGTAGATGAATGAGGTATAGAATATATGATATTTAAACTTCATGATTTTTTCCCGCTTACAAATGGGTTTCCTTTTATATAATACCTGTAAAGAAGTTCTGTCCCTTCTTTTATGCCTATCCTTGAGCTTTTTGCTGTATTTTTCACCTTTAACCCTGTATCTTTTATATACAAACCGCCCTTAAGAAGCGTTATCCCGTTATGCTTTTTATTTATGCCCAGGGCTTGAGTAAGTTTCCCGGGGCCGTTGGTTAAATTTTTTATATCATTAATTTTTCTTCTCTTTATCATTAAACCGGTATTAAGAGACGGTTCTACAGCCCGTATTAATACAGCACCCGCGATATTATCTTTATGAGCCACAACATTAAAACAGTAATGGTTGCCGTATATGAAATAAACATATGATACCCCGGAAGAGCCGAACATTACAGAGTTCCTCGGGGTCTTTTTCCTTGCCGCGTGTGAAGCGGGATCGTTTTCTCCCATATAGCTCTCTGTCTCAACGATTATGCCTGCGGTTGATTCATTAACCAGCAGTTTGCCTAAAAGTTCACGTCCTACTATTCTTGTATCCCTGTTGTAAAATTCATAAGGTAAAACACACATAAGATTTATCTCTTAATCCAGTTTATCAAATCAGAGCAGCTCTTTGTATTTATGATATCTTTTGCGGTAAGCCACCCGCGCCTTGCTACATTCACTCCGTATTCCATAAATTCAAGCTGGTTTACATGATGGCTGTCGGTATCTATTGAGAATACACACCCGAACTCCTTTGCTCTTTTACAGTAAATATCACGCAGATCCAGCCTGTCGGGGAAAGAATTTATTTCAAGCGCCGTATTATATTCCGCCGCGGACTTAAAGATTTCATCCCATTCAAGTTCTATCTCAGGCCTTGAACCCCATAACCGGCATGAAGGATGAGCTATAATATTTACATAAGGATTTTTAATGGCTTTAACAATCCTTTTTGTCATCTCTTCCCTGGGAAGTTTAAAATGTGAATGTACGGAAGCTATTACTATATCCAGTTTTTTTAAAACAGAGTCCGGATAATCAAGAGATCCGTCTTTAAGGATATCTGTTTCCGCGCCTGCAAGAATTTTAATTTTACTGTCAGCTTTATTAAACTTTTCTATCTCCAGGATCTGTTTTTCCAGATCTTTTATACTCATGCCCTTAGCTATCTTTAAGCTTTTAGAGTGATTTGTAACGGCAATATATTTATAACCTAATTTAGACGCGGCTTTTGCTATCTCGGGTATTGTGTTCACTCCGTCAGAACCCGTTGAATGTATATGAAGGTCTCCTTTTATGTCCTTTCTTTCAACAAGCTCGGGAAGCTTCCCTGAAAGGGCAATATCTATCTCTTCACCTGTCTGCCTTATTTCAGGAGGTATAAGGGGAAGACCAAATACTTTATATACATCTTCTTCCGCCTTACCGGCAACTTTTTTGCCGTCCTTAAGCCGGAAGACACCGTATTCGTTAACTTTGAATCCTTCTTTCTCAGCTAAGTGCCTCAACCTTATATTATGCTGTTTGGAGCCGGTAAAATACTGCAATGCCGCACCGTAGCAGTCTTTATCAACAACCCTTAAATCTACCTGGAGCCCGTCTAAATTTATAACTGAGGATTTTGTATCGCCTTTAGCCAGTATCTCTCTTGTAAAAGGCGCTTTTGTGAATATATCCATAACCCTTAAAGCTTCTTTTTTGTTTTCCGACCCGATAAGTATATCTATATCGCCTATGTCTTCTTTCCTGCGCCTTAAACTGCCCCCCTCGCTTATAAGTTTAACGTTAAGACTGTCTTTAAGGTAATTTATTATCTCTTTTGCTATGGGAAGCGCGTTGCCTATTGATATCCTGCCGGAGAGCTTGCTTCTTAAATTTATGCCTCTTAATATATTGGCTTCTGTTTTTTCTCCGAACCCTTTTAAAACACTCAGTTTTCCTTCTTCGGCAAAAGCCTTAAGCTGTTCAACATCGCTTATCCCGAGATCTTTATAGACCTGTGCGGCTTTTTTAGGGCCCATACCCGGTACAGCCATTATATCAAGAAGGCCCGGCGGGATATCTTTTTTTAACTCCTCCAGATAAGAACATCCCCCCGTTTTATTTATCTCTAATATTTTCTCCGCTATGCTCTCCCCTATTCCTTGTATCTTTCTAAGTTCGGGCACACTCTCTATCTTGGACATGTCCTGCGATAAATTCTCAATAGTCCTGCCTGCATTACTGTATGCCCGGATCTTAAAAGGATTTTCGTCTTTAAGTTCCAGGTATTCCGCTATGGTGTAAAAAATATCAGATATGCTTTTGTTATTCATAATATTTATTCAACCTTATAATATACTGTTTCGTTATGATTTTAATATATTTTTTATAAAAAACAATAGTAACACCAAATAACATTTATCCAGCATTACTATTGAATATACAGCTTAAATTTTAAAGAGTCAAATTATTATTTATCTTCTACTCTTAAAACAACCCCGCCGAGTTTCATGGCAACTATATTATATATCAGCGCCCAGAAAGCTCCCGCTATAAAGCCGCCGATACCGTATATAATCGGGAAAATGATTATGGAAAAGAAACCGAAACCCATACCAATACCTGCTTTACCGCCTATTAATCCGCCGGCAATACTGCCGAAAGCGATAAAAATACCCGCTATAAAACCTATTACAATGCCCATACCAAGCGCAATTTTCGCCCAGGACATTACATCTACTGTTTTTATCTCCATATTTTTCATGAGACAGCCTCCTTGCAATATTTATAATACCTATACTTTTCTTTAAACGACATTATTTTCCTGCAAAAATACATAATATTAAATAAGGTTTGACATAATATATTGATTTTATTATACTAATGCATAATTAATAACATATTTATTTAAGAGGTATGATTTTAATGTTTGCCAACCTTCAGAATAAACTTAATGAAGTATTTAAGAAACTCCGTTCACGCGGAAAATTAACTGAAAAAGACGTTACGGAAGCTTTAAGGGAAGTAAGAATCGCTCTTTTAGAGGCAGATGTCAATCTTAAAGTTGCCCGTGATTTTATCAATAAAGTAAAAGAAAAAGCCGTGGGTGAAGCCGTATGGAACAGCTTAACCCCGGGCCAGCTTGTCATTAAATACGTAAAAGACGAGATGGTTACACTTATGGGTCAGGTAAACGAGAAAATTAATTTCGCAAGCCAGGGTCCTACCGTAATTATGATTGTGGGGCTCCACGGCGGCGGTAAGACAACAACTACGGGCAAGCTTGCCAATATGCTGAGAAAAGAAGGAAAGTCACCTCTTCTTGTTCCCGCTGATGTATACAGGCCTGCTGCCATAAAACAGCTGCAGGTACTCGGGAAACAGCTTGATATGCCGGTTTTTGACTCAAAAGAAAACCTTACCCCTCTTCAGATATGTAAACAAGCTATAGAACAGGCGGATAAAAGCGCTAATGATGTAATTATTATAGATACGGCAGGCAGACTCCATATAGACAGTGAATTGATGAATGAATTAATTGAGCTTAAAAACACGCTCTCCCCCCAGGAAGTGCTTCTTGTAGTGGACTCCATGACCGGTCAGGAAGCGGTTAAAATTGCCGGTGAATTTGATGAAAACCTTAATATAACAGGGGTGATACTTACTAAACTTGACGGAGATTCCAGAGGCGGCGCCGCGTTATCGGTTAAGGCCGTTACCGGCAAGCCCATAAAATTTATAGGCATAGGCGAAAAACTGGACGCCATAGAGCCCTTCCACCCTGACAGAATAACTTCACGAGTGCTGGGCATGGGCGATGTATTAAGCTTAATAGAAAAAGCCGAGAGTACTTTTGAGGTTGATCACGCTAAAAAACTGCATGAAAAACTGAAAAAACTTGATTTTGATCTTGAGGATTTCTTAGAGCAGTTAAACCAGATGAAGAAAATGGGTCCCATGGACCAGATACTGGGTATGATCCCGGGTTTTGCCCAGAATAAAGCGTTGAAAAACGTTCAGGTTGACGAAAACCAGATGAAGCGTATTGAAGCCATAATCCAATCCATGACAAAAGAAGAAAGATTAAACCCCAATCTTCTGAACGCAAGCCGTAAAAAAAGAGTGGCGGCGGGAAGCGGAGCGGAAGTTTCCGAAATAAATAAACTCTTAAAACAGTTTGAAATGACCAAAAAAATGCTTAAACAGGTAAGCAGTATGGGGACCAAAGGGCTCAAACTCCCGTTTTTTGGCTAAGGGTATTGTATTTTTTTAAAACTTTTATTATAATGAGGTGTTTATAAAACACTGTCAAGGAGGTGAAACAGTTGTTAAGATTAAGACTGAAACGAGTAGGCAAGAAAAAACAGCCGTCATACCGACTGGTTGCTATTGATTCCAGATGCCCGAGAGATGGTAGAGTGGTAGAAGAACTGGGATACTATAATCCCCGTACCAGCCCGAGAACTATAGTTTTTAATGATGAAAGAGTGCTGACCCTTTTGAAAACAGGAGCATCACCTTCAGACATCGTTAAAAAACTGTTCATTGAAACAGGTCTATGGGAAAGCTTCACAGGCAAAAAAGAAACCCTGGTTTACAGAAGCACTAAAGCTCCCAAGAAAAAAACCCAGGAAAGAATGAAGCAGGAACAGGAAAAACAGGAAAAACTGGCAAAAGAGCAGGCTGAAAAAGAAACAGTAAAAGAAGAAGTTGCAGAAATAAAAGCAGAAGAAACAACAGAAACAGAAACTCAAAACGAAACAACCACTACCGCTTAAAATTAAGGAGGAATACCATGAAAGAATTACTCATTTATATCGCCAAATCACTGGTTGATAGCCCGGATAGCGTTCAGGTCAGCGAAGTTCAGGGTGAAAGATCCACAATACTTGAATTAAAAGTATCACCTGAAGATATGGGTAAAGTTATCGGTAAACAGGGCCGCATAGCACAGGCTTTAAGAACCATAGTCAAAGCCGCCGCTGTTAAAGAAGGCAAGAGAATAATGATAGAAATTATGTAATATTAGGAGATTTTAGTGAAGGCTCTTGAAATTAAAAGACCTGTTCTGGTCAAAGTAATAATAACCAAGGGGTTTAAAGAGCAGATTGTACAGGAATCCAGAGAAGCCATTACAAACATTGATAAAGATCTGGAAACCATAAAGAATATTCCCGCTTCAGAGGATACCAAAAGGCAGACCGAATACCTTAACAGTTTAAAAGAGGATTTTCAGAGGAAAATAAAAGATTTTGATGTTGTAAAAGAAGGACAGGAACTCCCTTTTAAAACCTTAGAAGGCATTGCCAAGCTGGAAGTGGGCGACAATCTGCTTGAAAAACTTACTCAAACAGAAGTGGTGATAAAGGATTGGATTATACAGGAAATACGCCACGATTAAAATTTATAACCATCGGTAAAATCATAGGTCGCTTTGGGATACGCGGTCAGGTTAAAATACAAATTTTAACCGACTTCCCAGAGCGTTTTTTTTCCGGGGAGGAGCTGTATATCCATATTCCTTCTTCCCCGGATCCGGTTACAATTTCCATCTCCGGTGCGTTTAACCATAAAGGGGCTATAGTCGCCAACATATCAAACTGTTCATCTCCGGAGGATGCCGATAAGATTAAAGGCGCGGAAATCAAGATAACAGAAGCCCAGTTAAAAAAACTTGATGATAATACTTATTATCATTTTGACTTAATAGGAATGGAAGTTTACAATACTAAAGATTCAAATATAGGGAAAATAAAGGATATTATAAGTCTGCCCAGCAATGATGTTTACATAGTAAAATTAAAAAACGGAAAAGAGCTTTTAGTACCGGCCATAAACAGATACATAAAAAAAGTTGATGTAGATAACAAGAAAATTATTATTGAAGAACCAGAATACACGGAGTAATTAATGCGTATAGATATTATAACAATATTCCCCGAAATATTTACACCTCTTTTTACAAGCATTTTAAAAAGAGCACAGGATAAAAAGCTCCTTTCAATCAATATAATTAATCTGAGGGACTTTACCTCTGACAAACACAGAACCGTGGATGATTCCCCTTACGGAGGGGGCGCCGGTATGGTCATGAAAATAGAGCCTGTATATAAAGCGGTAAAATCAATTAAAGACTCCTCCCCTGACGCCAAAGTCATACTTATGTGCCCTAAAGGAAAAGTATTTACCCAGACAGGGGCCGTAAATCTTTCCAAAGAATCCCACATCATATTCATATGCGGCCATTATGAAGATATAGATGAAAGAGTAAGGAAATTGCTTGTTGATATTGAGATATCCATAGGAGATTACGTTTTAACAGGGGGTGAAATACCCGCCATGGCGGTTATAGACGCCGTATCAAGACTCCTCCCGGGCGTTATTGAGAAAGAGTCACTGGAAGAAGAATCCTTTAATAATAACCTCTTAGAATACCCCCATTATACAAGACCCGAGGAATTTGAAGGTTTAAAAGTGCCGGATATACTAAAAAGCGGGAACCATAAAGAAATACAAAAATGGAGAAGAAAAGAGTCTCTAATAAAGACATACAAAAAAAGGCCCGATATACTTGAAAAAGCAAGCCTTTCAGAAGAAGATATATCCATCCTTGAAGAAGCAAAAAGGAAATTTAATGCCGATGAAGTATAAGATATAACATAAAATAAATATCCGGAGGTTATTATGGTACAGTCCTACATATTAATTGAAACAGAACCAGGCAGAATAAAAGAAATAGTTGACGAGCTCACAAAAATGAAAGAGGTAAAATCGGTATGCGGGGTTACAGGGCCTTATGACGTAATCGCCTGCGCCGAAACGGAGAATATGGATATTCTCGGGGACCTGATAATGAAAAAGGTACAGAAGATCTCCGGGATAAGAAAGACCATGTCCTGCCTCTGCACCTACTGCGCGCTCTGTAAATAAGAACATAGATTAATCAGGACAAGTAATAGTATCGGATTATACTCCATTTTGAGTACAATTGTACTTAAAATGGAGTATATTTATTTCTCCTCTTCTTTCTTATGGTATTTCTCATAGTAGCATTTAGCTATGTCATAAGCCACAGGTGCGGCTATATCTCCCCCGAACCTTCCCGACTGCTCAAAGAATACAGTAACCACTATCTCAGGTGGGGTATTTTTATCATAAGGGGCAAAACAGGTAAACCAAGTATGGTTTCTGCCGTAAGGATTTATCTGGGTAGACAGATTTTCAACAGTTCCTGTTTTTCCGGCTATCTTAAATTCTTTTATGTTTAACCCGGCTGCGGTTCCTTTTTCGGTAACCATGGACATCCCCTCTTTTATAATCTCAAAGGTTTCATTCTTTATATCTGATGTGCCGGTATTTTCCGAAATTAAAAATTCTTTTATGGTTTTATCTTCCGGGTCTGTAATCTTTTGGGCTATAAAAGGCTTAAAGGATTTACCTCTGTTCGCAAGCTTCTGGGTCATCTGGGAAACCTGTATGGGTGTAACCTGCAAAAACCCCTGCCCTATTGATAAATTTACCGTATCACCGGGATACCATTTCTCTCCCAGAGTTTTTTCTTTCCATTTTTCATCAGGCAGAAGCCCTTTTATCTCTTCTGAAAGGTCAATACCGGTTAAACTGCCAAGACCGTAAGCATCAGCATATTTTAATATCTTATCTACTCCCAGCTTCTCGCCTAATCTATAGAATACAACATCGCATGAATAAGCTATTGCTTCAAGAAAATTTATACTGCCGTGCCCGGCTTTCTGGAAGCAGTTAAACCTTATATTCCCCACATTGTAGTATCCGGGGCAGTAAAGTACTGTATCTTTTTCAACCAGATTGTTCTCAAGAGCCGCGGTTGAAGTTACTATCTTAAATGTGGAGGCGCACGGAAAAGAAGTTGATACATTCCTGTTTAAAAGGGGGTGGAAATTCTCCAGTATAAGTTCTTTATACTGCTTATGGCTCATGCCTTTTATAAAGAGGTTGGGGTCATAATCAGGCCAGCTTACCATGGCAAGAACTTTCCCTGTTCTTGCATCTATGCATACCGCAGAGGCGCCTACATCATACACCCCTGAAGCTTTAAGGGAATTGATCGTCTTCTTTACGGATTTGTAAGCGCAGTTCTGGATATCGGCATCTATGTTAAGATAAAGATTATTGCCCGGGACAGGAGGTCTCTGACCTAAAGATTTCACAATGCGTCCGGAAGAGTCAACAAGCATTAATTTAGCGCCGTCTTTGCCGCGCAGGCATTCTTCATACTGCTTCTCAAGACCCTGCTTGCCTATTAAATCACCGGGTTTGTAACCGTAAGCTTTTAATTTAGCAAGCTCTTCTTCATCCACCTCACCCACAAAACCGAGAATATGGGATCCTGCATCCTTATTTACATACTCCCTTATGGGTTCCACGTGTATATATATGCCGGGGTATTTATCTTTTGATTCTTCAAGTTTGAAAAGCTGGAGTTTCGTTATATTATCCTTTATTTTTATCGCTCTTGATTTATCATAATTGTTTTCCTTGATCAGCCTGTATATTTCTTTTTCTTTTACCTTTAAAAATTTTGAGAGTTCTTTTATGGTGGCAGAATAATTTACCATCTGGTCAGGTATAATGTATACGTCAAAACTGGGCTTATTCTTAACAAGAACCCTGCCTTCCCTGTCGTATATGATCCCCCTGGGGGCTTTAATGGGCATCTGGAGAATCATATTGTCTTTTGCCCTCTGGCTGTAATAACTGCCCTTTATTACCTGAAGGTAAACTAATCTTGCGAATAATACAATTAAAGCGGCAAAGAGTATTATTTTAAAATATTTTAAGCGTTTATTATAATCCTGCTGGTCCATAATCCTGCCTTAAAAACGGTTATAGAATTTAAGTTTATCCTCTCTTGAAAATAGATAATCGTATAAATAGCAAAAGGGAATTATAATTACCGTGTTTAGTATTAGGCGGTAAATAATGTCTTCAAATATATAGAACTGTATGTTCGGATACAGAAAAGAAAAGACATAGAATATCAATTCATTAACTATCGTAAATATTATACCTGATGTCACGGGGAAAAGAAGGGGTATATTCTCGTAAAAGATTCTTTTTTTGAAAAGTATTATCAGGAAACTTATAATGCTTAAGGATATAAGGTAGATGCCCCATATATCGGTAAAAAAGAGCCCTTCAATAAGCCCTGCCGTAAACGACAGAAATAATGCTCTCTCCGGAGGCTCATATATGCTTATACATATAACCATGATTAAAATAAAATCAGGCCGTACAGGGGTTGTAAAAAAAGTTGCCTGCATTAATGAGAGAATAAAAAAAGTTAAAATGAGCAGTAAATAACGCATCATTCCCTACTTTACAATGTATAAATAATCAATTTTATTTAAGCTTACAGAAGGCTTTAATATTAATTCTTTATACATATAATCTTCAGACCCTATAACCTTTTTAACCGTGCCTACGGGTATATCCTGAGGCGCCCCGTTCATGCCTGAAGTAACCACAAGGTCTCCTATATCAATTTTAGCTGAGCTGTCTATATATTTTACAATGCATTCCTTGCCCTTATAGCCGTATACAAGGCCGGTATCGCCTGTTTTTAATACCTTACACGCGGCAACAAATTTAGGACTTGTAATAAGCCTTACTTTTGAATGACTTTTATAGACAGAAAATACCTTTCCCGCCAACCCCCCCGGAGATACAGCAAGAGCATCTTCTTTTATGCCTGAGGAAGCACCTTTGTCTATTTCAACAAAATCAAACCATAGATTGGGGGATCTGCCTATTACCTTTACGGCCACCTTCCCTTTTATTTTATCATTCCCGATATCAAGAAGTTTTTTTAAGTAATTATTCTCTTCCTTATACCTTTTAAGATCATTAATCTTATTTTCCAGAACCGCGTTCTCTTTTACAAGTTCGGTATTCTCTTTTGCTATCTGATTTACATGGAACAGGTTGTAGAAAAAATTCTTAAAGCCTGATGATGCGCCTGCTGATGCTGTCTGGACCTTCCCAATACCCGTATATTTAGCATCCTCAACCATATTATTAGCTCCGGGTGTATTGCAGGATAAAATGAATACAAGAACGGATAATGCGATAATCAGCGCGAATACATACCATTTCTTATCAATATCAAACATAATTTTCCCTTTATTTTGATTTTATGGTGGCATACCTGCCGCATGAAGCCGCTGTTTTAAACAGTTTAAAGTTATTAAAGATTTTATTCAAGCCGTACGCTACCGCGTAAGAAGGCTCGGGAGCGAGATAACATCTCACGCCCGTTACCCCGGAAAGGTATTTATCAAGCCCTTTAAGGCATGAACCCCCGCCTGCCAAACAGATGCCGTTATCCATTATATCAACGGAAAGCTCGGGAGGCGTAACTTCAAGAACGGATTTTACAAGATTCCCGATCGTAACCACAACATTGCTTAAAGCCGAAGCTATCTCGTTATTCGTGATCTGAACTGTTTCGGGAAGGTTCGTGATTATGCTCCTCCCCCTTATATTCATGCTCTTTATATCATTTGTAGGCACAGCCTGACCTAAAAATATTTTAATTTCTTCCGCGGTACGGCTGCCTATAAGAAGATCATGCTGCTTTTTTACGTAATCCATGATGGCTTCATCCATCTCGTCCCCTGCAATATTCACGGCTTTTGACACAACTACATTGCCCATGGATATAACCGACACCTCGCTTGTACCGCCCCCTATGTCAAGAATCATGCATCCGCACGGCTTATCAACAGGCAGGCCCGCGCCCAAAGCCGCCGCGACAGTCTGTTCTATAAGGTAAGCAGATCTGCATCCCGCCATTCTGGCAGCCTCAAGAACGGCCTTCCTTTCAACTCCGGTTGCTTGCGTGGGTATTCCCAGTATAACACGCGGCTTAAAAAGCTTTTTAGCCCTTATTTTCTCCAGATAGTAATCCAGCATCTTCTGTACGGCGTCAAAATTATTAATTATGCCGTCCTTTAAAGGACGTATAACCTGTATATATTCAGGTTCCCTGCCGTACATGAGCTTTGCTTCAAAACCAACGGCAACAAGTTTATTCTTCCTTTTGTCAAAAGCTATATATGAAGGCTCGCGCAGTCTTATACCCCTGTTTTTTACTATAATAGGAGTATTTGCGGTACCCAGGTCTATTCCCACGTCATAGGAAAATTTGCTCATTAACTCATCTACGAAATAATTCCACATAAATTAAAAATTACGGACCTTCCTTAATAACTTTTTCCTTTTCTTTCTTGCTCTCTTTCTCAAAATACCCCTCAAACTCTTCTTTCAACTGCAATGCCTTTTTGTAATCGGAAGAGTTAGTTTCTTTTATAATATTCAACAGCATATCTATGCCTTTCTTGGTCATCTTAGGCATGCTCTCACTGCTGTCAGGCGACGGAGGGCACCACCAGTAAGTGCAGCTGTTTAAACTCTTATCGAAATCCTCAAGCAGCCTTCTTACGGAATTTATCGCAATATCGGTAAGCTCCCACAAAATATGGTGGCATTTATTATAATGGCTCTTCCATAAGGGATAAAAATCGCCTCTCCAGAAATCTTCCGAAGTTGTTGACCAGCTCCCCGGGGGTACGCTTTTTTCAAGCTTGGGAAATTTTTCCATAAGGTCCGTTATTTTTACAAGCTCTATTTTATCTTCCATTCTTTCTAAGGCATCCAGGAACGGCTCAAGGAAGTTTTCAATATAGCCTTTAACATGATGGCCAAAAGTCTCCCCGTCCATGGCAAGCACCATATACCCGTTTTGAGTTTTAAACCACCCGCCCAGTTCCCTGAGCATCCGGCCCAATACAACATCCCCCCTGAAATGATGCCCCTGCGCGTCTTTATCAAAACTTATACTGTTGCTCCAGTGATTTGATCTTAAGAAAACGGCAAGGTCATCTACAGAAGGAATATAATTATAAGGGGCTTCCTGGTGAATACAGCCGAAAGGTATGTCTTCGGTAATAGTCCATTTATAGCCGGCTACTTTAATATCGCTTACTATCTCATGGCCGAAAGCCATCTCGGGCGGAAAAAATCCTTCACGCGTGTAATTTTTGCCGAATATCTTTTTGTTGTTTTCATAATTTATGCGTATCTGTCTTCTTCTCAGGTCTTCAGGAATTAAAGGAAGTATGACATGGTAAGCGGCAGTGCCTGTTATCTCAATCTTGCCCGCGTCCAGGCATTTTTTTATGGACTCAACCACATCCGCATACCCGTTATTTAAAAGAAGCTCGGTTAATGACCAGTTTATATTTACGGTAAATCTCGCCTTGGGTTTTCTGAGTATTAAATCAAATAAAGGCCTGTAGCATTCCTCAACTATCTGTTTTAATACAAAATCATACTGCTCCGGCGGCTGGTAAATATGCAGCAAAAATCCTAAATAAATCATACTCGCACCTCTATATAAGTAATACATTAAATATATCTAATCTAAGTTAAACTAAAATAAACTAATTTAAGTTATTATTATGCTTTTTATAATCTATTCCTTCAGGAATAAAAGAAAAATATAAGGGCGGTAAAAACCGCCCTTATAGATATACGATTAACGATTTTGTTAATATATTCAAGTATTAATATGAGTATGTGAAGTTTAGGAACGGACCGCCGTTATTGAGCTCAAATATGTCGCCGAGATCTGTGTTTTTGCCTTTTAAATGGAGCCATTTGTAACCGAGATCACATGCCCAGTTCTGATAGAAATCCCAGGTAAGTCCGGCATCTACATCGAACATTTCGCCTTCTTTGGAGCCCGAATTGCCCTTCATAAAGTTTATTCTTCCTATACCGTTTAAGTTCTGAGTTATTTTTGTTTTTCCAAACAAACCAACTTCCGGGATCAAGGTCTTCTGCGAAGTAGCCATAGTTCCGCCTCGTGTGGTATCTGTTATGGCCAGTGAGGCACCGCCGTATTTAACACCCAATGTGGCACATAGATAGCCGCTGTCGCTCTCAAAAACCTTTTTCTCGTAGATAATATCTACAAATTTTGTGATAACCTTTGTGTCTATCACATCACCTGTGAAGAAAGTGTTGTTTCTCCAAGTAATATTTCTTAATAAGGTTTTTGTACCCTTATTCTCTACTGAAAGATAATTTGCATACAAAGAAGATGTAGCATCAAATTTGTAGCGGAAATTTAAGAGTACTGAACCGGCATTATCGACACCGAGGTCGTTTACCAGATCAAAAGTTTGGTCAGCAGTAGCGCCAACACCCGGTTTTAATGAACCGGTTATTGAGGGCATCCAGTAGCCCGCGCCTACTTCACCTGTATAATCCTGGGTAAAATAGGTGTCCTGAGCAAAAGTAGCTCCCATGCAGAAAACAAATGCTAAGACTAGTAATAATACAAATTTTTTCATGTTTTTACCTCCCGTAATAATATATTACATAATGGTATTATATGATATACGAAATGTCAATATACCCACAATACAGCATTAATATTGACGTTTTCATGCTATATAGTTATAATATTTAAAATATCTTAATTGGTATTGCATTAAAATTGAAAATATGCTAAAATGACTTCGCTCCTTACGGAGCGTCTCTTTACAGAGTGTTCATTAAAAGAATGGAGATGAATATTATGGCTAAAAAATGTGAAATTTGCGGAAAAGGCCCGGCTACCGGCACCGCGGTAACCCATTCAAATATTAAAACAAAAAGAAGATGGCTGCCGAACCTGCAGACAGCTACTTTAATAATTGAGGGTCAGAAAAAGAAAATGAAAGTCTGCACAAGATGTATAAGAACCAATAAAAAGAAAGTTAAAGTATAAAAATATACTTTAACTGAAATTATAAATTAAAAGACCGCTTTTTACGGCGGTCTTTTAATTTATTCCAAATTTACATATTATTTATTCACTTTACTTATTGGCATAAACCCCTGTTTCATATTTATCAAGTTCAATAACCGTTCCTGCGTCTTTTACCTCTATATTCTCACCGATTACCGTCTGACACTCAGGATTATTTTTTGAGTAATAACCATCCTTTATATTCAAATTTTTAAGACATATGCGTTTCTTGGGGCCTTTATTAGCGGCGAATAAAATACTGCTGCCGTTATAATTCCTTTCAAAAACAAATACATCTTTATCAGCTTCAAGAACCTTTATATCTCCTTCTGAAACTGCCGGATTTTCTTTGCGCAGATCTGACAGCTTTTTAAGGTTTTTTCCGAAATTATTCAGCTTAAAGCTTTCCATCATCTGTCTGTTATAAGGATCTGAGCCGAACCCCCATGGAGTGGCTATATCTTTATGCATAAACTGCTCGGTACCGTAATAAATACAGGGGATACCGGGAGTGAGCATCATGGTGTAAACGGCAATTTGTGTCCGCTTTTCAGCTTCTTCTTCTCCGTATTTCTGGCTTAACAAAGACATAATTCTGGGCATATCGTGGTTGTCTATAAAATTAACTTTTTCATTGACATATTTAAAATTAGGAAGAACCTTGTAATAATCTTCCAGAACTTTAAATGAATTGTCATTTACAAAAACTTCCTTCATGTAATGCGTGTTGGAAAAATCTATTAAAGGAATGTCCGCTTTCTTTTCATAGAAACAGGCAAGATCATTCTCGGGGCCCGCGTCATACCATTCGCCGAAAACAAAAACATCTTTCTTCTGCTTCATGGATTTTACGAAATCATTTAAGTAAAAAGGTGGAATATATTTGACCGTATCAAGACGGAAGCCGTCAATGCCCGTATCCAGCCAGAAAAGATAGCAGTCTTTTAACATTTCATACACATAAGGGTTGTCCTGGCTTAAATCGGCCAGATCAAGAAGGTTCCTGTAGTAATAATTCCCTAAGTCCTTATCCTTAGAAAAATCTATAGACCCATTGTGATGGAAGTACCCTCCCGCGTCATGGGAATAATCACCCAGAAGTTTTCCGTCATAATACAAAGCCCCGTCTATGCCCTGTCCTGCCGGACTTGTATGGTTTAATACTATATCAAGAATAACCTTGATGCCGTTTTTATGGCATGTATCTACAAGCTCTTTGAATTTTTCTAGCGTGCCGAAATGGGGATTTATCTTTTTAAAATCTTTTGCCCAGTAGCCGTGATATCCGGCTATTTTCTCATCACCGCCGTACCAGTAAAGCTTCTCGGTATTTTCAACTACCGGTGTTATCCATATTGCGGTTACGCCCAGGCTTTTAAGATAAGGAATTTTATCTATTATGCCCTGAAAATCACCTCCCCAGTAAAGTTTCCAGTCTTTTTTATCCTGCGAGAAAATCTCGCCGCCGAAGTTATTGGTTTTATCCCCGTCAAAGAAGCGGTCTGTCATTATAAGGTATATTGTATCACCCGTAAAAGAAGACGCGTAAACGCCCGAAAAAAAAGAAACAATAAAAATAGCGGCTAAAAGCAGCAGGAGCCTTCTTTTCATAAGTCCTCCTCGTTTTTAATGGGATGCGTGAAGTACCGCAAGCAGCATCCCTTTTTTATATTCTATACTGACTTCATCTTTAACAATTATATTGCTTAAAGTCAGCGAACTTCCCCAATTAATATCTTTATTTTTGATCTCGTATCTTAAACCGTTTGTCAGGACATTTTTTACATGGGGAGTAAGAGGTACAAGGGTCAAAATTTTATCTTTTCTTCCGTTAATTTTTGTTTTCTTATCTAATATATATAATTCACTGTCCTGTGATAGAAACTTTATCTTATTAAGGTATTCTTTCCTGCTTAACGGCAGAAATATATTTATAAGTTCATGGTCAATCCTGCCCCCGAGCGCCGCTAAAACTATTATCTCCCCGGGATTTAAGAGCACCGCGTCATCAATGGCAAGCTCTAAATCGCTTTTATCTTTATCTTTGGGGTATTTTTTGAATATAAGGTCGGTATTTCTTCTTTGGAGCTGTTTTACCATGTTTTTGTCTATGGAATCAATATCCCCTATTATCATATCCGGGGTAATGCCTAAAAGAAAAGCAAGATAAGTCCCGCCGTTCGCGCATATTATAAAATCTTCGTCATTTATAATATTTCTGTAAAACCTTAAATCTTCTATCTGCCCGTTAGCCAGAATAATAACTCTGTTTAACATATTATTATCTCCATATACTATTTATATGTTCTTAAACTTCTGGTCTTGGTTATCCTGTAAATAAAAGGCATTAAAAGATACAGGATTAAAAGAACAGGGATTATATAAGAGGCATTGTATACGATAGAATAAAACCAGGGATTCGCAAACTCGGGTATGTAAGATTTAAAAAATATATATCCCGATACACAGTGGAACAGGAATCTTAAAAACACGGCGGCAGTCACGCCTATATATAAATTTAACATAGTGAGCCTCTTTGTAAAAAGAGCCGCTACGGATAAACTTCCGAAAGCAAGCGGGTAATCAAGCAGAACCTGCACGGGATGTATGGCAAAAGGGGCCTGGAAAAAATGAAAGATGCCGAACAGGCACCCTCCTATAAGACCGGGCCAGAAACCGGCCGTTAAAACTAAAATCAGCAAGGGAAGCATCTCAAGAGATACCTCGCCCCCCTGGGGCATACGGAAGAGTTTAAAATAGCTTAAAATCAAAGCTAATGCTATACATATACCTATATCAGCTATGATTTTAGTATTATTTGATCTCATTTATATATTCTTCTATTTTATCAATAAACTCACGGGCATTAATAATCTGAGCATCGGCGCTTTGTTTATTTGCCACATAAAAATCATCATAATCGCTCTGAACCCTGATTTTTTCAGCCGCCATCAAGATTTGACCGTATTTCACATCAATTTTTTGTGCTTTTATATAATTTTGATTAAAGTAAGATATTATACCTGAATGCTTTTTTGAATCAAATTTATCAAAAGCCAATAATGCTCTTGTAGCGTGAAAAATAGCATAATAAGAACGGTTTAATGACTGGGCAAATTTGCCGTTTTGAAGCATTAACTCTGAACTTTCCAAATCGCTTTTTGCTTTTTCAATCCGGTATTTTGCTAATTCAAGCAGCTTTCCGTCCATAAATTTCTATTCCTTCCTCATACACATTCCTGTAAAAAGGCAGTACATCCTGGTATTCACTAAACTGACGGTAATTTTTTAATATAACTGACAGTAAAACATTGTATTTTAACGATAAGTCAAAAGTTATTTTTGATATTTCTACATCATATTTTTCAATATTTTCTTCGCTGTCATCTATTAACAGCATTATGTCTATATCAGAATCGGCTAACCATTCTCCGCGGACGCAGGATCCATAAAGAATAATTTTTACCAGACTCTCACCTATGATTTTTTGAAATTCTGTTCTAACATACGTTAAAACCTGCCGGATATTTTCATTGTTTATGGATAAATCCTGATTCATTTTATTAAAACCTCTATTTTTATTGTTTTCTATATCATATTATACTATACCTGCATAATTATTCTATTAATTCATAAATAAGAGGTTTTTTCTCAGACTGTTTATCTTCTATATGTATGGATTTTAAGAGTATTTTTTCGCTTTCTTTGGTTTTATCCGGATTATTAGACCAGATCTGCGCTATTATCTCTCCTTTATTTACCCTGTCGCCAACTCTTTTTTTCAAAATTACGCCTACCGCGGGATCAATCACATCTTCCTTTGTGGCTCTGCCTGCCCCTAATATCATGGCTGAAACCCCTATTTCCTGAGCGTCCATTGAATAAACATAACCGTCTACGGGGGATACTATATCTTCTTTGTACTTTGGCTGTGGCAGAAGGCCTACATCATCAACAACTTTCCCGTCACCGCCCTGGGCATTTATTAACTCTTTAAATTTTTCCGCGCCTTTACCGCTTTTAAGAATTTCTTCAGCTACTTTAAGACCTTCTTCAAAATCTTTAGATTTACCGCCCATATGTATAAGATGGCCCGCTAAAGTTAAAGAAACTTCTTCTAAAGGCGTCCCAGAAAGCTTGTTATTCAAAATTAAAATAGCTTCTTTTACTTCCAAAGCGTTGCCTATCATCGCCCCTAAAGGTTCATCCATATTTGTAATCAATGCTTTCACTTTTTTACCCGACAGCTTCCCTATATCAACCATCGTGCTTGCGAGATCGTGCGCCATCTGGTAATCCTTCATAAAGGCGCCGCTGCCCACTTTAACATCAAGAAGTATGGCATCCGAGCCCGCGGCAAGTTTTTTACTCATTACCGAACTCGCGATCAAAGGTATACTTTCAACGGTAGCCGTTACATCGCGCAGTGCGTATATCTTTTTATCCGCAGGCACTAAATTCCCGGTCTGGCCTATAACCGCCACGCCTATGTCATTAACCTGCTTAAAAAATTCTTCATGGGTAAGATCTACTTTAACGCCCGGGATAGACTCAAGTTTATCAAGCGTCCCGCCGGTATGGCCTAAGCCCCGTCCGGACATCTTGGCAACAGGCAGGCCCGCCGCCGCGACTATGGGGGCCAGTATAAGGGTGGTTGTATCCCCCACCCCGCCAGTTGAATGCTTATCCACTTTAATACCGGGGATAGAAGACAGGTCTACTTTATCCCCGCTGTCTATAAATACTTTTGTTAAATCGGTAGTTTCATGCTCGTTCATCCCTTTTATAAACACAGCCATCGCGAAAGAAGCCATCTGGTAATCAGGCACTTCCCCTTTTACATAGCCCATAATCATAGATTCAATCTCTTCTTTGGTTAATATATGACCGTCTCTTTTTTTCGCTATAACATCATATGCTCTCATAAATACCTCCAACTAATCTATAAATTCCCTGAACCAGACTTCAGTTGTAAGATAACGCCATATCTGCCAGCTTAAGTCAGCTTCTCCTGTTACATGCTTCCGGAACTGTTTTTCAACCTCTTTATGATTAAATATATTCCTGTTCTTGGATTTTTCCGATAATAAAATATCCGCCACATCATTTTTAATATCGCTCCTTAACCACCTGGCAAAAGGAGTAGGATATCCTTTTTTATCCCGTCTTTCTACAACCTCACGGGGAAGCACGTCTTTTAACGCTTTTCTCATTACAACTTTTGTCGTATCTTCTTTTATCTTTTCCTCAAAAGGAAGCCCCATACAGAATTCAACCAGGCGGTAATCCAGAAACGGCACGCGCGATTCAATGGAAAATGCCATTGAATTCCTGTCTTCATAATGAAGAAGTGCCGGGATTGACGTTCGCGTAAGGGCCGCATAAGAAGCATTATCTAAATCGTTTTTAAATTTCCTGCCGTTTGTCCTTACAAGTCTGTCTTTAACTGCCGCAAATACAAATTCCGGATGAAAAACAGAAGAGCCTTCTTTCTTAAAAAGGTTTATCTTCGGCATCCTGAGAAGATTATTTAAAAATCTGGGGAGCAGAACTTCTCTTAACATCTCAACTTTGCCACCGCAGAACTCCATATTCGTCAACTCTTTAATCTTGGGATACTCATTAAGTATCCTTCTGGCCAGATCAAGCGAACCTGTATTATTTTCCTTTTTTACCGATGAAAGATAATGTTCGAAAAAGTAAAAATAACCGCCTAACAGTTCATCCGCACCCTGTCCGTCAAGCAGAACCTTAACATTGTCCTGGGCAAGCTGCATTACATGCCACTGCGAGTAAAGGCCGGGGCCGGCGCTCGGTTCATCCTGATGGTATACAATCTTTTTTAAGATATCCATAAAATTCTTGCTCTCGGGAAATACCTGATGGGAAATTGTATTATTAAAATTATTAACTATATTTATATAATAACTCTCATCACAGTCTTTATCTTCGTAAATAGACGAAAAAGTATGCATCCGGGCTTCAATCATCTTTGAAGAAAGCGTCACTATGGATGACGAATCAAGACCACCGCTTAAACATGTCCCTACGGGCACATCGGATCTTAAACGGAGGTTAACAGCTTTTGTAAGAAGCTCGAGAAAAGTCTCCTCCGGTTTTGTATAATCATAACTTTCTCTTGATGATTCATAATAATCCCAGTACCTGTAAATTTTAAGCTGGTTTCCCTCTATTGTAAGGCTGTGCGCGGGAGGCAGCGCTTTTATGTCTTTATAGAAGGTGTCATCCGCATCATCAAGCGCGCCGGTGTTAAAAAAGTAATGAAGGTATGAATAATGGGGGTTTTTAAGTCCGGGGTTATTTATAAGGAGCGCTTTTATCTCGGACGCGAAAACAAACGAAGAATTATTTTTATGGTAATAAAACGGCTTTATCCCGAAACGGTCACGGCTTGCAAAAATCTTTCTGTTTTTTACGTCATAAATAACAAAAGCCCACATACCGTTAAATTTATTCACACAGCTCTCACCCCACATAAGGTATGAAGCAAGAATTACTTCTGTGTCTGATGCGGACCTGAATTTATATCCTTTTTTTTCAAGTTCCTCGCGCAGTTCTATGTAATTATACACTTCGCCGTTGTGGATAATCCAGTAATTTTCATCCCCGTAAGACATCGGCTGGTGAGCAAGTTCCGATAAATCTATAATAGAGAGCCTTACATGGCCAAGCCCTATATTTTTATCAATGAGTATACCTTCCCCGTCAGGACCACGGTGCTTTATGGTTTTAAGCATAGATAAAAGAGCTTCCTTTTCCACACTCTCATTATTTAAATTTATTATGCCAGCAATTCCGCACACTTAAAAACTCCTTATTCTTTACTTCCGGCTAATATATCAATAACCCTGTCAAAAGCACTCTCATACCGGCTGTAAACATCTTCCAGTTTATGACTCATTTTAACAAGCTCCTGCGGGTTATTAAGATAAACCTTGACTTTGCTGTATATCTCTTCAACGGTAAGATCTTTAACTAACTCCGGTACAATATATTCTCCCGCGAGTATATTGGGTTGAGCTGTAAACCCGTAGGTTTTCGCGAATTTCCTTATTAAGTGATACTTAATTTTTCTGCCGACCCCTCCCAGATAATCCAGCAATCCCGCAAGACCGAAATAAGGGATAAGTTCAGCCCTGTTTAAAGGAACAATAGTAAGCATGGGTATGCCCAGCGCCCCTAACTGCGCGGTTTTCGTCCCCGGGATGCAGACCGCGAAATGGGATTTTGCCATCTGCCGGTACTGGTTCTCTGAAACCAGCTCTATCTGAGCTCCCTCATCCGACCTTAACTCTTTATTTTCTATATCCACCAATGTCCTTACACCTTTTAATTTTTCATCAGGCATAATGTACTGTTCTTCTAAAAATCTACTCTTTAAAAGATAGGGGGAAACAATAAGATTGAATCTTATGCCTTCAACTTCTTTTTTTAACATTGAAGCAACCTGCATAAATACGGGCGCTAATACTTTAAACTCTATCTCACGCGAACCCGGCAGAAAGCTTACGGTAAGCTCTTTATTCTTCATCCGGGTTTTATACGATTTCATGGCGTCATATATAAGGTCGCCGGCTGTAAATATTTTATCTTTTGATATTTTCTGGCTTAAGAGCCGATCTTTGTCCTTTTTATGTCTTACTAAATATCCCGTGAAATGTTTATCCCATAAAGGGTTTGCCCATATATAGGAGTACGCACTGCATTTTAAATTTCTTGCAAGCAGGGCCGCGTACATAATATCCCCGCCAAGATGGAGTATAACGGCATTGGAAGTAAAATATTTTGACTTTTTAAAGATTAAAGACCATATACTGCCCGGAGAAAATATTTTTACTACCCCTTCTATATGGGATGCAACTTCTTTCTCGGCTCCCGATGAGAAAACGCACGGCAAAAGAACTATATATATTTCTGTGTGAGGATATATTTCTTTTATCTTCTTAATAAGAGGCTCAGCCCAGCCAGAGATCTCCCCCGGGCTGTTGGCGGTAATTATAATGCTTTCTAATTCTTTTCTCATATTCCGATCTTCTTAAGTTTTTTTATTATATTCGTTGTGGAAAACCCCGGTATATATTTAACTATCTTTACCTTCCCTCCGTACATAGCTACGATTTTAGCCTCGGGAAGCTCACCGGGCGTATAATCCCCGCCCTTTACGTGAATATCAGGCTTTAGTTCTCCTATAAGCTTCTCCGGCGTATCTTCATTGAATATAATTACATAGTCAACAGATACAAGCCCCGATAAAGCTTTTGCTCTTTCTTTTTGCGAGAATAACGGCCTGTCTTTTCCTTTAAGTTTTTTTACGGACAAATCGCTGTTTAACCCTATAATAAGAGTATCCCCGTAAGACTTAGCTTTCTCAAGATAACTTATATGCCCCACATGCAGTATATCAAAACACCCGTTTGTAAATACAATCTTACCGCCCTGTTTCTTAAGCTTTGATATTATGCTTTTTAAGGCTTTCGGCGTTTTTAACTTTTTATTCATAAAATAAGCCCCTGTATATTATTTAAGTACTTCTTTCAGTTCATCTGTCGTAACTGTGGCGGTTCCCACCTTGCGTACAACTATAGAAGCGGCGTAATTTGATAAAACAGCGGCATCCTTAACAGACGCGCCCGAAGCTACTGCCAGCGAGAATACGGAAACAACCGTATCTCCAGCTCCGCTTACATCATAAACCTGGCTCGCGAGCGCGGGAACATGAACGGGCTTCTTTCCTTTTTCAAATATGCTCATACCTTCCTCACCGCGCGTAATTATTATGGCTCCGGCACAAGTTCTGTCTAAAAGAGCCTGGCCCGCTTTAAATAAGCTTTTCTCGTCCTTTATGGTTATGCCTGAGGCGCTTGCCGCTTCGGATTTATTTAAGGATATGCAGTCCGCGTCTTTAAATAAATCTATGTTCACAGGCTTGGGTCCCGCGATAATTTTAACTTTTGATTTTCTGCATTTTGAAATAAGCTCATCAACAAATTCTTTGCAGAGCATCCCCTTAGCGTAATCCGATATAAGGACGGCATCATAGCTTTTAATATTGCCGTCAATTTTCACAAGAAGCTGGTCAATTGTATTTTTCGGCACAGCTGCTATTTTTTCATAATCAGTCCTTACAACCTGCTGGTTATGAGCGACTATCCTTGTTTTTAACGTGGTAGGCCTTCCTTTATCCTCCACAATACCTTTTACGTCAACTCCCTTAGCTCTAAGATCTTTTTTAAGAAGCTTCCCTATAAAGTCTTTACCTATAACCCCGCTCAAGCTCACCTTTGCCCCGAGCGCGCATAAATTATTAACCACATTGGCGGCTCCTCCCGGGGTAAAAGAATATGAATCAACTTCAACTACCGGTACGGGGGCTTCCGGGGAAATCCTGTTTACGGTTCCCCATACCCAGTAATCCATCATACAGTCCCCTATAACCAGTACCTTAAGCGTCTTAAAAGAAGAAAGTATATTTTTTAGTTTTTTCTTATCCATAACAACCACCTGTATAATTTAAATAATGTAGAATAATAGTATTTATTATTATATACTATTTCAATATATATGAAAAGTATGACAAGTTAAATTTTGCAAAATATATTAAAATATGCTAAAATTTATCAATAAATTACATATGGAGTCAACTATGAGCAAAGAGTATTACTATGTCACAACACCCATTTATTACGTAAACGCGGAACCCCATATAGGCCATACATATACCACTATAGTGGCGGATGTTATAAAAAAATACCGACAATTGAAGGGTGAGAAGGCTTTTTTCCTCACCGGCACCGATGAACACGGTTTAAAAATAGCCCAGTCAGCCCAGAAAGCAGGTAAAGACGTAAATGTTTTCTGTGATGAGGTTGCTGAAAAATATAAACAAGCCTGGAATAAATTAAGCTTTGATTATGATAATTTTATCCGTACAACCGATCCCGAACACGAAGAATGTGTAAAAATTATCCTCCAGAAATTATATGATAAGGGCTATATATACAAAAGCAAGTATGAAGGATTATACTGCGTCGGATGCGAGAAATATCTCGGAGAAGACGATCTTGCAGACGGCTTATGCCCGGACCACAGAACAAAACCTGAAACTTTAGAAGAAGAAAATTATTTCTTTAAGCTCTCCGCATTTCAGGATAAACTAATTGAACTTATAGAAAAAGACGAAATTAAGATAATGCCCGATATAAGAAAAAACGAAGTTTTGGGTAAACTCAGACTGGGGCTTGAGGATATAAGTATATCAAGGTCTCACTTAAAATGGGGTGTAAACCTCCCCTTTGACGAATCACAGATCGCGTATGTATGGATAGACGCTCTTGTAAATTACTTATCGGGAATAGGATATAATTCCGATAACGAGTTATTCAATAAAGTATGGCCTGCCGATATACACCTCTTAGCAAAAGATATTCTGTGGTTCCACTGCATTATATGGCCTGCGGTACTATTAGCGGTTGACCTTCCCCTTCCTAAATCACTGTTTGTACACGGCTTTTTTACGGTCAATAACCAGAAGATAAGCAAGACACTGGGAAACATAATTGACCCTGTAGCTTTATCGGAAGAATTCGGCATAGATGTTGTAAGATATTTTATGTTAAGGGAAGCAACTTTCGGGCTTGATTATGATTTCTCGGAAGAAGCCATAAAAAGAAGATTAAACACCGATCTTGCCAATGACTTAGGCAATCTATTAAACAGGTCAGTCTCCATGGCGGGTAAATACTTTGAAGGCAGAATAGTAAAAAAAGAAGACGGTGAACTTCTAGATAAAGAAATATCTCTTCTGGCAGAAGAAATAAAAAAAGAATACATAACTTTTATGGATGAGCTTGCTTTAAGGCAGGCCTTGGAATCCGTATGGAAGCTTGTCGTAAGGTTAAACAGGTATGTTGAAGAGACCGCCCCCTGGAAATTATCTAAAGAAGGCAATACAGAGAGATTAAATACCGTAATGTATAACCTCATAGAGGGCTTAAGGCATATATCAATACTTATATACCCTATTATGCCTCATGCCGCGCAGAATATATGGACCCAGTTAGGATTAAAAGATAATGTGAAAGATCAGTGTATAAACAGCTTGAAATGGGGCCAGATTGAAGAAACAATCATTGTAAAAGGCGAACCGTTATTTAAAAAGGCAGAGTAAGAATATAATTATGTTTATAGATACCCACATACATCTTGATTCAAAAGAATATGAGAATGACCTGGAAGAAGTATTAAGTAAAGCCGGGGAAAAAGAGGTTGAATACTGTATAAATCCCGGCTCTGATTTAAGGTCTTTAGATACAATACCCCGGATATCAGAAAAATATCCCCAGATCCTCCCTGCATACGGGATACATCCCCATGACGCCAAAGATTTCAATGATAATCTATATTCTAAAATAAAAACTATGCTCCAGGAAAAAGCTGTAGCTGTAGGCGAAACAGGATTAGATTTTCATTATAATTTCAGTGAACCTCAAATACAAAAAGAAGTCTTTTTAAAACACATAAACCTGAGTAAAGAGTTTGACCTTCCTTTAATAATACACTCAAGAAAAGCGGAAGAAGATATATATAACCTGCTAAAAAAGGAAAATATGAAAAAAGGCGTCATACACTGTTATTCAGGATCACTTGAATACGCTGAAAAGTTCATCAATCTCGGTTTCTATATAGGAATAACGGGAGTTGTGACTTTCCCTAAAGCTGAGAATATAAGGGATATTGTTAAAAATATACCTTTAGAACGCATATTAACCGAGACTGACGGCCCTTATATGGCTCCTGTCCCCCATAGGGGCAAAAGGAACCTACCTGAATACATACCCTTTATTGCAGAAAAGATAACCCAAATAAAAGAAAAAAACCTTGAAGTAATTCAAGGTCAATTATTTGAAAACGCTAAGGATTTATTTGGATTTTAATACATCCCAAGATGAATTAAAAGGGCATTTTCCACCTCTTTCATTTTTTCTTCGGAAATAGTAGAAAGATGTTTAATAAGCCGGTTTTTATCTACAGTCCTTATTTGATTGCACTTAAATTTTGAATTTTTAGATAAACCCGATTCTTCTTTAGAAATTTCCATTTCATATATAAAAACTTTGCCGATTTTGGAAGTCATAGGTATAAGGGTTAAAGTAGGCGCAAATTTATTATTCATATCTTGAGAAATTATTAAGGCAGACCTTGTTTTTTTTATCTCATGACCCTTGGCAGGGTCTAATGCGCTTAGCCAAATCTGCCCCCGTTTAGGATAATCCATATTATTCATCCCAACCTTCCAAAGTTGCAGCTTCCCATTCTGCGTTAATTTCTTTATCTTCTTCCTGAGTACTCGTATATCCCTCTATCAAAAGCCTATCTATTTCTTCCCTTTTAATTTGCCTTATTTTCTCTTTAACCGCCTCGGCAATAAAGCGGCTCATAAAAAATACTGTATTGTCAATGCGTATTTATTAAAATAATTACAAAAAAGCATTAAAAATAAGGGTTTATTTGGATTTTTTGTTTGATTTTATATTTTCTATTACAGTACCAAGAATTAACAAGGTACATTCATCAGTTGCTTCAGTTCTTGCCTCTTCAAGATATGGTATAGCTGATTTATCCATATTATTAAGATAATAAAATGCCGGCATAGTTATAAAAGGTATATCTGTTTTATTAAAAGTCCATATTATTGCAGGAACCGCACTATCAGGTTTATATTTCCAAACCTTACCCAAAGTAAGCAGGGCCGCTCTTCTTACATATAAACTTTTATCTGTTTTAAGTATCCTGCAAAGATCAGGGATATCAGACTTAACCGAAGCACCCTCATAACGCAAATCATATATAGCGCATGCGCGCTTTACTTCATTTAAATTAGTATTTTTGGCAATAGCCATAAGCTGTTTCGGACTATCTCTTCTTTCTACAGAATAAAATATTGTAGATTCTATTCTTAATAAGCTATCGGAGATTACATCTGTTATATCGGGAGCTAATATTTTCTCAGAACTGCAGATTGCGGGTATTGCAAGCTCGGGATTATAATGACCCAGACTGCCTAAAGCGATAATTACCACCCTTTTTATACTCTGGTTTTGATCTGTTTTCAAGATTCTGCAAAGATGAGGAATTGCTTTACCTGCCGCAGGCCCTTTATTGCATAAGCCTAATATTGCCCGCATGCGTTCAATTTCTTTTATATTATCATTTTTTGCTATCTCTATAAGTTTTGGAACGGCATCCTCTGCTTCTATACCCATATCCCTTAATTTATCAAGCGCATTCCTGCGGGTAACACCGAAATTAAGCATTTTAATAAGCACATTAACTCTCTTTTTATAGGATTCCTTAATTGTATTTTTTACACAGTTACTTCTTTTATCAAATTCCTTGACTATGGTTGAGTTTGATTGGAAATCTGATATATTTTTATATGTATTAACTATCTTGGTACCCATAAATAAATTCCTTATTACTTAGAATTGATCTTTATTAAAACCCTTTTAGCCATCCTGCGCAAGTCCGCATCAGGATTTGTTTTACTTATTCTTTCCAGATCCCTGATTATACCCGTATCTTTAAATTTTTTAATATAAGGTCCTATTTTATATACAACCCCGATTGCGGCAGCGCGCATTCCCGGTGATTCTTTTTTTTCTTTAATTACATCTAAAAGAGCTAAAACAACTTCTTCCGTAGGTTTTACCTTCTCGAACAGATATCCCAGCTCACTTATTGCATCAAATTTATCACGGCAGATTGCACCAGGCACATCTTCTCCCCTGAGTTTTGCAGCGCATACCTTCATCTTAACATATTCCCAGCCGTTTTTGTCTTTTAGTAATGTTTCAAAAGCATTAAATTTCAGGTTTTCATCTTCACCGGGATCATCTACTATAGCTAAGAGTATTTTTTTTGTTTCTTCGGGAAACTTACCTATCTCACCTATTGATATAATTATATTTAATCTGACTGCTTTCTTTTCACTTTTATTAATTAATATGGAATCATAAAAAGGAAGTGCAGGCTCTGCATATTTCCCAATATTGCATAACGTTTCTGAAGCTGCCTCGCGCACATAAGAATTATCATCTTTAAGAGCTTCTGCGACAAGATAAACATTTGTTTTTTTATGTCCTGATATTCTACATAGCGTATTAAGCGCCTTACACCTTATATAAGGGTGATTTCCTTTTTTTGCTAACTTTTTAACCGCATCTTCCGCAAGATATGCTTTTCTCCTCAATTCCGCAAGACCAGCCAGGACATAACCGCATGTAACAGGCTTTTTAGTGTCCAGTTTAGATATAAGCGGATATGTACTTTTCTCACCTATACTCACCAGTACCTTGACCGCCCAGGGGACACACTCTTCCTCATTCATTGCTTTTAAAAGAGAGTCTATTAACTTAACATCACCTTCTATCACTAAATCCTGTAAAGTTAAAAGTGATGCGCTGCGCAGCTCCCCTGACGAATATTCAAGATTCCGGGCAATCTCAGGAAGACATATTCTTGCTTTAGGCCCGATACTTCCTAAAACTTTCGTGGCATTAATCCTTAAATAAAGGTTTTTTTTATCAGTTAGCATTCTTTTAAGTACGGGCACACTAGAAGAAGCATCTTCACCTATACCCATCAATATACTTGAAGCATATTCACTGTATGTGGTGTTACTGCTTAATAAAAGCTTGAGCAGGTCCGGCACGGCAGGACGCCCTATATTAATTAAAGCATTACATATATGCTTTATTAAATCCAATCCCGCTTCTTTATGGCTCTTGCTGCTTTTATAAAGCAGTTTATCCAGCAATCCTAAATTTGACTTTAAAGCATTTATTAAAACAGGGATCGCAGGTTTGGCATAAATACCTAACTTAGATATTTTTTCCGCCACCGCTGTTTTTTCTCTGATTGAAGTATTTTTACTTCCCAGCTTTGAAATAAATACATTGAGGTATTTTCTTGTAAATATGCGCTTTTTTACTTCCGATAGAACAGCTTTAGCTTTATCACGGTAAAGAACGATCCTACCGTTATCTCTATTTACTACATGGGTAAGCTCATTATCTAACAATAACTCGGACAGTTTATACTGCTCTTTCTGTGTTAAAATTCCATCCTTAGGATTATTATCAAAATAATTAAATATTATTTTCCGTTCTTCCGACTTAAGAGAAGCTATATCAACCTTCTCAACACAGTAATCATTACATGCTAAAGGGATAACTTTTACTCTCTTATTAGCTATATTGCTTATTTTTAAACCCACTAATATGTCCTTACATTGTTAACTGTATATTCATTAACCTTCTTTAATAATTCCTGAGCGTATTTATATACAGGGTCATCTTTTTTTATGGATTTAAATATAGAAATGATCCGGGGAGTGTCTTTTTTAGATATATTGGCGTATAAAGCATAACCCGCGGCTTCGCGTATATCTGCTTTCTCGTTCCCATCAGCAAATACTTTTGCAAGCGCTGACATAAGGTTTTTTAAGGAACTCAACATACCTCTTACTACTTCTATTGTTTCTAACCGGATTTCTTTATTCTGACCCGGATCAGTAATTACTTTTGCAAGAATATTATCTACTCTTTTAGTGTAACGATCATCTTCCATAGACCTCATACGCTCTAATCCATGAGCCGCATACCTGCGAACAAGCATATCGTCCTTCGGGTTAATAAATACTTTTTTAAATGCAGTTATTACATCATCTCTTTTCGCATGATGTATGTGCTCTTCAGAAAGATATATATCAGTATCAGTTATAGATTGTATTGCCGCTATGCGTATATTTGGTCTTTCTTTTGTATCTGTAACAACATTTAAAAGTATTCCCATTACTTTGGGATCCATATTATAAAATCTTGCAGTATAATCAGACAGCTTAATATTATGTATGTCAATACCTTCTGTTTTCACATAATCTTCCATTACATTTAAAACAGCTCTTACCTGGACTTCAAGAGGCAAAAAGTTTTTAAATTTATTATAATAGCCTTTAAGAGTGGTAACTTTTTTCCCTGTAGCTTTCTTACTCGTAGCGGCCGGTTCTCCGCAGTCTTCACAGTCTTTACATCCTTTAGGCGAACATTGAGCAACAAGCATTCCTGTTTTATTAATATCCATAATTCCTCCTCATATTCTTAGATATATTGATATATATAGGGCTTATACTACATTATTATAATATCCTTTTAAATTATGTTAAAAAAATGTTAACTTTCCATCCCCTAAAAAATCAAATAAGGCCTCAAAAATTGAACTTTTAAGGCCTTATTTAACAATATCAATTAAAATATTTATTATTTCCTTCTCATTATCTCCTGTGCCGCTATAATACCCGATACAGATGCCTGCATAAGGCCCCTTGTGATACCTGCCCCGTCACCGCAGGCAAAGAGATTATTAACCTGTGTTTCAAGGAATTTAGATGTCTCAATCTGTGAAGAATATGATTTTATCTCTACCCCGTATAATAATGTGTTTTTTGAGGCAATACCGGGCGCTACCTGATCTAATGCTGTAAGCATCTCCAGTATATTTAAAAGATGCCTGTAAGGAAGAACAAGACTTAAATCTCCCGGGGTAGCTTCTTTTAATGTGGGCTCAACAACGCTTTTTCTCATTCTTTCAACTGTTGAGCGCCTTCCTGCCTGGAGATCTCCTAATCTCTGGACCATAACCTTACCTGCTAAAAGATTTCCTAACCTAGCTATATACTGGCCGTAAGCGATGGGATCTTTAAAGGGTTCCGTAAAGTTTTTGCTTACAAGTATGGCAAAATTGGTATTTTTTGTTTTCTTGTTGCCATAGCTGTGCCCGTTAACCGTTATTATGCCGTCATCGTTCTCTGAAACAACCTCACCGTAAGGGCACATACAGAAAGTTCTTACCTTATCATCGAAATGCTTTGAATAATATATGAATTTGGATTCATATATGCCTTCTGTTATGGGTTCTGAAGTATCTGCTGATGTTTCAACACGCACGCCTACATCAACGGGATTAACAATTGTGTTTAATTTTAATCTATGGGATTCATCAGAAAGCCACCTGGCTCCCTGGCGTCCCGGCGCTGCAATAACATATTTAGACTCAAAAATATCACCGTTATCAAGCATTACTCCTTTTACTTCATTATCACGGCATATAATTTCTTTAACGGAAGTATCCATAAGAATATCAATCTTCTTTAACAGGAAATTTTCCATATTTTTTAGCACTTCAATACTGGTATCGGTGCCTAAATGACGGAGTCTATTGGGAATCAGAATCAACCCGGCCAGCGATGCCTTCCTGCTTAACTCGCTTATATCATCTTCATTATCACCGTAAATTACGTTTTTCGCGCCGAATTTAAGATATAATTTATCCGCGTAATCAATAAGTTCAACCAGCTGTTTTTTACTGATAATCGTGTCTAATATACCGCCTATAGCCGTAGAAAGGGTAAGTTTCCCGTCAGAATAAGCACCCGCCCCGCCCCATCCGTTTAAAATATCACAGGGCTTGCAGTTTGAGCATTCCACCCCTTTGGCTATTGTAGGACAGACTCTTTTCTTAATGCTTGAGCCTTTATCTATAAGGAGTACTTTTTTTCTTGATTTTTTTGCTAATTCTAATGCCGCAAAAATACCGGCAGGGCCCGCTCCTATAATTATTACATCATAATTCTTCTTTGATTGTTTGAACATAAATATTTCCTTGCGTTTTAAGTGATAGTTACAGATTCTTTATCGGGAAAATCACATTCTTTGCACTCATCAAAGTTTTTAAGCTTTCTTGCTTTAAAAGTATGCGTGCAGTTAATGTAAAGAATGGCTCCGTCCTGCATGGAAAAGCCGAAATCTATGTGGGGACAGTATTTTTCAGGAACAAATTCTTTGCAGAAATTATAAAGTTCGCCATAAGTTTCCTGGGTTGTGTTCTGAAAAAAGTGCTTCTCACACTGGAATATTCCGAACTGGGATTTCCTGAACTTACATGGCCTGTACGGCTGCATAGTTCCTCCTTTTTATTCCGTATAAAGTATTCTGCCGCAGTTGCCGCAGTAAACAATACTGCGCTCTTTGGCCTTATCTATTATGTTCTTCGGAAGATTTATAAAACAGCCCCCGCAGCAGTCCCCCTCTATTTTAACAACCGCAAGACCGCCTTTTCTTGAACGCATCTGTTCATACTTCTGCAGTTCTTCTTCTTCAATGCCTTCCAATACAACTTTTCTTCTATCCTGAATCTGAGCTATATTCTCATTAAACTTACCCAATTCTTCGTTATATTTTTTAACCGTCTCTTCATGTTCCTTTTTTGCTTTTTCTATAAGCTCTTCAGCCACTTTTACCTTGCCTTCAAAAGATTCCGCTTCTTCCATTGATTTCAACATTTTATCTTCAATCTGCTTTTTCTGCGATTTTATATAATCTACTTCCTGCTGCCATGACATAAGCTCTTTTGAATTTGTGTTCCTGCCGCTGTAAAGCTGTTTATCAATATTTTTAATCTGCTCTTCTTTGGATTGAATCTCCGCTTCATATTCTTTTGCCTGTTTTCTTAAAACTTCTATATGATTTTTAAACGCATCTGTTTTTTCAACAGCCGCTTCTATCTGTTTTTTCCTCTTTTCTCCAGAATCAAGAGCGTTTACCTGTTCAACTTTATCATCAAGTTCTAAATCTATCTTCTGCAATTTACATATTTTCCAAAGATTATGCATAAAAAACTCCTTTATTTATCAACTGCCGTTTTGACAATTTCATCTTTTAATGTCACTATGGATCTTAGGTGCCTGTATTTACCGCAAAAATCAAGACCGTAGCCCACAAGAAACTTCTCAGGCACTTCAAAGCCCGCGTATTCAATATTTACAGGGCTTACTCTCTTGGACTTTTTATCTAAAAGCGAACATATTTTCAAACTTTTAGGATTCCTTAAAGAGAGTATTTCCTTTATATAATTCGCTGAAAGACCGGTATCTACAATATCTTCAACTATTAAACAGTCTTTACCCTCTATATCTTCTTCTATATCTTTTAATATTCTTACAACCCCTGATGATTTGGTTAAAGCGCCATAGCTTGATATAGCCATATAATCCATAATAACGGGAAGCGTAAGATGCCTTACCAGGTCAGACGTGAAAAAAAGAGCCCCTTTTAATATGCTGATTACTACAATCTCCCCGCCCTTATAATCATTGTTTATCCCGGCGGCAAGCTCTTTTATTTTAGATTGTATCTCATTTTCACTTAAAACCGTTTCTTTTATATCTTCATACATATTAAATAATCCCTTATTTTACAAATACTTTCCACCACTGGTTCATTAATATAAATTCTATGAGAACAAGTATCGCAAGCAGGGCGCAGCATATCCTCCAGAAAACCGATAAATTAAAAGAAAAAGCGTTCACAAGCAGGATTAAAGATATTATAAATACGGTTATAAGTTCCGCCTGCAGGACATTTAATTTAAGATATGCCAGATATTCCGGATAAAGGAATGCGCAGACCAACAAACCCAGCAAAACCAGCGAGAGTATAAAATTTAATGTAATAACTATTCTTGAACTCATGGTTTTACTCATTCTACAGCCTAATAAAATATTCCTTGTATATATTTATATATAATATTTGTATATAGGGTATATATAAAAAGCAAGGCGAAAAACCTTGCTTTTTATATATTTCTGTGAAAAATATCTATACTTTTACTTTTATTTTACTTCTTCGTTTTCCTGTACGGAATCCGGAAGATTCCCGCTTTCTGCTTTGCCGTTAATGATAATATCTATTTCATAGCCTTCCAGTATTTCTTTTTCCTTAAGCTTAACAACCAGTTTCTCAAGCTTCTCTTTATTTTTCATTAATAATTCTCTTGTTTCATTAAAACAAACATCCACAAGCTGTCTTACTTCAGAGTCAATCTGCCGGGCGGTTTCATCGGAATAATCCTTGCTCTCAAACATATCACGGCCCAGGAATATCTGATCACGGCTCTTACCGAATGTAAGGGGGCCGAGTTTCTCGCTCATGCCGTATTTGCATACCATCCTGTGAAGAATTTCAGTGCCAACTTTTAAATCATTGGATGCGCCTGTTGTCATCTCTCCGAACACGATGCTTTCGGCAACACGCCCTCCCAGAAGAACTTTGACTTCGGCAAGAAGTTCATTTTTGCTCTTCATATACTTATCTTCTTCGGGCATATGCCAGGTTATGCCTAACGCCATGCCCCTGGGGAGAATTGTTACTTTTCTTACGGGGTCTGCTTCGGGAAGAAGTTTTGCCACAAGCGCGTGACCTGCTTCATGGTAAGCGGTAATATTTTTTTCCTTCTCACTTATAATCCTGCTCTTTCTTTCCGGACCCATAAGGACTCTGTCTATTGATTCTTCGCAGAATTCCATTTTAACAGTTTTCTCACCGCTTCTGGCGGCAAGCAGAGCCGCTTCGTTTAAAAGATTTTCCAGATCCGCGCCGGAAAAACCTACTGTGCGCTTAGCGATAATGCTTAAATCAACATTTTTATCAAGGGGCTTTTCCCTTGAATGAACTTTCAGTATCGCTTCCCTTCCTTTTATGTCAGGCTTATCAACAATAACGTTTCTGTCAAACCTGCCGGGACGCAGAAGCGCGGGATCTAAAACATCGGGACGGTTGGTAGCGGCTATAAGGATAACGCCGCTGTTTACTTCAAACCCGTCCATCTCTACAAGCAGCTGGTTTAAGGTCTGTTCTCTCTCATCATGACCGCCGCCTAAGCCTGCTCCACGCTGCCTTCCGACAGCGTCTATCTCATCTATAAATATTATGCAGGGCGAATTTTTCTTTGCCTGCTCAAAGGTGTCTCTAACTCGGGAATTATGGAATAAAACAGGTTTTTCTCCTCCGAAAAATGCTTCGTTTTCTACGCCGCATAAATCATAAACAAAACCATCGTATTTCTTCTTCGTAATATTTGTTATAATGGCAGTTTCTTTATTCCTAGTTTGAGATATATTGTTCCCCTCTTGCCGATAGGAAATAGAAGTTTGAGAAATGCCTGCCATTTGTACAACTTTATACTTAGAAAAAACTTCTTCCGCCTCCGGCATTTCAACCAGAACATCCCCTTGTTTAAGATTTCTGGTTTCTACCGGCATAATTCTGCCTGATTTTCTAATAAATACCGAATGATCTCCTGTGGTTTTAATTTTCCCGCCCGGATATTCAATTTCATAGATTTCATCTGCTTTATGACGGAAAACTCTTTTAACTTCTTTCCAATCGCTATCAAACCCTAACGTTTTAATATTTTTAACCGGAACTGTAAAGCCTTCGGCTTCATTGTCATAAAATTTATCAACAAACTCTCCTATTGTAATAAGCCTGATCTTTTCTTCTTCCTGAATCAAAACAGGAGTATCACCTGTTATAGAAGCTCCGACACCCACGAACATTTCAACAAAATCGGAACCGCTTATATAAAAGAAGGGTACTCCCGCTTCTCCGGCTATAGCACGCCCTAAAAGGGTCTTGCCTGTGCCTGGAGCGCCTAAAAGAAGCACTCCTTTGGGGATCCTTGCCCCCACATCTTTATACTTCTGCGGGTCTTTTAAAAAGTCTACAACTTCTTTTAACTCTTCTATGGCTTCTTCTACTCCGGCCACGTCATTGAAGGTGACTTTCTTTTTCTCGGAGCTCCAGAGCTTGGCTTTGCTCCTGCCGAAAGAAAACGCCTGGTGACCGCCTCCGCCCATGCCGGACTGCCTGAAAAGCATAAAGAAAAACAGAACTATTAAAACAATAGGCAGATACTGGGCGATAATAAACCATAAGGGGGTTTCATTGGCTGATTTGACATGTATAACAACATCATTCTGTTTTAACATATCAATCAAAGGCTTAACTTCGGGATAATAAGCGTTGCGGGTTGTAAAATTCTGGGGTTTATTACTGCCGGATTTTATCAGCTCACCTTCTATTTTATCGGCTGTTATTACAACGGATTTTACGTTCTTATCCGCGACTTCCTGTTCAAATTCGGTAAAACTCATCTCTGTGGGAGCGCTTGCTTCTTTGTAATACTGGAAAAACATGTAGCTTATAACGGTAATAATAATAAGCCATATTAAGATACTTCTATAATTATTACCCGGCTTGTTCTTAAGGTCTTTTAAATTTTTTACATCTTTAGGATCTCTCATATTTTCACTCTTTTCTAATTATACTTATTCATGGCATATTCAATGCCGTTTTCAATAATTGATTCTAATATATCAACTGTTTTATTGATTTCTTCCTGATAAAACTTCCATTCACTCCTGGAAAATTTCTCTAATACAAAATCCGCGGAATCGTCGCCTTCAGGGGGTTGACCTATCCCTATCCTCAGTCTCGGGAAATTATCCGTCTGCAGAACATCTATAATTGATTTTAAACCGTTATGGCCTCCGGCGGAACCTTTCATTCTTATCCGTATACTTCCCGGGGAAAGATTTAAATCATCACAGACAATAAGAGACTCGGTAGGTTTTATACCGAACCTGCCTAAGTTAAATTTAACGGCAGTCCCTGATAAATTCATAAAGGTGAGGGGCATTACCAAAACTATCCGTTTTGATAAAATCTCCCCCTCACCCCATATGCTTTTTAAAGATTTTTTAGCTATCTTTATGCTGTATTTATCAGCCAGTTGTTCTAAGGCTAAAAATCCAAGATTGTGCCGCGTTCTTGAATATTTTTTACCAGGATTCCCCAGGCCAAAAATTATTCTAGGATGCAAATCGGATTATTCTCCTTCTTCTTTTTTGCCCTTCTTTATAACTTCAGGTTCTGAAGCCTTAGGTTTTTCCTCTTCGGTAGCAGCAACAGGAGCAGCAGCAACTTCGCCTTCTGCGCCTTCAATAGCTTCGCCTTCAGCAGGCACAGCCACTTCTTCGGCCTTAGGCGCGTGAATGATAACAATTGCTTCTTCCGCTTCAACTTTAGGTTCCACGCCTTCAGGAAATTTGATGTCTTTTATATAAAGAGCATCGCCTATCGCAAGACCCGAGATATCGGCTTCTATTGATTCCGGTATCTTTAAAGGCAGGGCTTCTATGTCGATCTGCCATAATAAATGATCCACAACTCCGCCTTCTTTAACTCCGGGACATTCCCCTGTAAGTTTTACGGGCACGGAAACATATACTTTTTGATCAAGAGATATCTTATGAAAATCAACATGAAGAATACTTTTCTGGAATACGTCTCTCTGCAGTTCGGAGACCATAACCAGAAAGTCTTTGTCCAGTTTGCCGTCTATCTCCAGATTTATGATTACGTTCATTCCCGATCCGGTCTTCAGCGCTCTGGCCAGTTCTCTTTCAGGAATTTTTACGAGGAGATTTTCAAATCCCTTCCCGTAAATAACGCCGGGAACTTCCGCGTTCTGGCGGATTTTAGCGCTTTTCTCTTTTCCCGTACCTTCCCTTTTTTCTACTTTCAGTAGTAATTGTTGCATTTTTCCCTCCCTTATTAACTCTTACTCCTTAATTTTTATTCAAATAATTCACTCACTGAAACATTAAAATGATTTCTTCTTATGGCCTCGCCTAAAAGAGGCGCGACCGAAAGAATTTTTAACTTCTCTGATTTGGCATTAACTGGTATCGTATCGGTTATTACCAGCTCCTCTATATTTGATTTTTCTAAATTCTCTATAAAATTATTGGCGAATACCGGATGCGTGGCGCACGCGTAAACCTTTTTGGCTCCTCTTTCAATCAATGCCTGTGCGCTTCTGAATAAAGTGCCCCCTGTTGATATCATATCGTCAAATATAAGGACATTTTTACCCTTTACGTTACCCACTATTTCAATTACGCTGCTTTCATCCGGCTCCGGCCTTTTCTTAAACACAATCGCCAGCGACGCATTCAGTTTTTCGGCGAAAGCCCGGGCTCTCGCGACACCGCCTGCGTCCGGCGCCACAATTACCAGATCTTTTGTAACCAGATCGGTATCATTTATGTAATAATCTATTATTATCGGCATTGCGTACAAATTGTCAACAGGTATATCAAAAAATCCCTGAATGGCGGCCGCGTGAAGATCTACGGTTATTACCCTGTCGGCACCCGCCACGGTAATCAGGTTGGCAACCAGCTTTGCCGATATGGGTTCTCTGCCGGAAGTCTTTTTCTCCTGCTTGGCGTACCCGTAATGCGGTACAACGGCGGTTATCCTGTATGCAGAAGATCTTGAAAGAGCGTCAATCATTATAAGGAGTTCCATTAAATTATCGTTTACCGGCCTTGATATTGTCTGTATCACATACACATCCGTGCCGCGCACGCTCTCTTCTATCTTGATCTGTATTTCCTCGTTAGAGAATTTTGATACCAGAGCGTTGGATAAAGGAAGCCCCAGAAACCTGCAGATATCTTTGGCAAGCTGTTTATGGGAATTTCCGGAAAAGATTCTTATCTTCTCATCCTGTAAGTTCATTTTTTCCTCACTCAACGAAGCGCTCAAATCAATCCTCCTGTTTTCGGTATTAGTAACCATTAAGCCGCCTTTCATATTTACTCCTACAAATAAAATTTATTATTTTTTAAGTTTCTTAATAGCTCTTGCGGGTATTCCCACCGCCAGGGTATTATCCGGCACATCTTTCGTCACAACGGAACCTGCGCCGGTTTTGCTCCCCTTTCCCAGCTTAACTGGCGCTACCAGGTTGCAGTTAGCACCGACAAAACAGTTGTCCGATATGACAGTTTGATTTTTAGATAAACCGTCATAGTTACAGGTAATAACTCCCGCTCCTATGTTAACTCTCTGGCCTAAAATACTGTCGCCTATATAGCTTAAATGCGGGACTTTTGAGTAACTGCCTACTTTAGAATTTTTAATTTCCACAAAGTCGCCTATCTTGGCATTATCATTTATAACCGTTCCCGGCCTTATATAAGCAAACGGGCCGATACCTACATCATTCTCAATAACGGAATCCGTTATTCTTACAAAAGGCCCTATAGAGCAGTTAGGACCTATAGAGGTTTTACCTTCAATAATCGTAAATGGATGTATTACCGTATCAGGCATTATCTTAACATCGTTATGGATATATGTTGTGCGCGGGTCAATTACAGTAACACCGCTTAACATTAATTTTTCAAGTTTCGCTTTATTTATAATATCATTTACATTCGCCAGGTCAACCCTTGTATTTATGCCCACCGCCAGATTCTTATTATCCGATACATACACGCTTACACTAGCTTTTTTCTTTACAAGATATGATACAGTATCGGTAAGATATTTTTCTTTCTGTTTGTTGGCATAACCTATACCGGACAATGCTTTTTTCAACGCGTCAAATTTAAAACAGTATATGCCGGTATTTACTTCATTTATCTTTAACTGGGCGGGAGTTGCGTCTTTTACTTCAATTATGCCTTCAATACTGCCGGATTTATTCCTTATGATTCTTCCGAAGTCCCCCGGATTATCCACCTTAACGCTTAGAACCGTCGCGTCAAATTTATTCTTGTTATGATAATTTACCAGCTTTTTAATATCACCCGCTTCTATAAGAGGCATATCTCCGTATAAAATTACCACATTATCAAATCTCTTTTTTAAACTCTTTAAACCTACTTCAACGGCATGACCCGTACCTAATTGTTTTGCCTGCTCGGCAAAAAGGACCTTCCCCTTATAAGTTTCTTTTAATTTACCTGCCTGGTAACCCACCACCAGACAGATATCGGTTAATTTAGCTTTACCTGCCGCGTCAAACACATAATCAATAATATGTTTGCCCGATACTTTATGAAGTACTTTCACAGTACCGGTTTTCATTCTTTTGCTCTTGCCTGCGGCAAGAATAATAACGGCGGTTTTATTTTTCATAAATACAACCTTAAATATTATATTACTTTAAAATATCCCTGTTATTACTATATATAATATTATTAAATTTTCCACAAAATTATAGCATAACGCCTGAAATAGCGCAAGTTTTTACAGTTTTGACACTACCTGATACATAGGCATAAAAACACTCATAACTATAAAGCCGACGACACAACCCATAAAAATAAGGAGGGCGGGTTCAAGAATGGCGAAAAATTTTTCAAGAATACTTTCAAATTCCTCTTCATAAAATTTAGTCATCTTCTGCAAAGTAAGCTTAAGTTCTCCTGTTTCTTCTCCTATTCTTATCATGGAAATCATTAATCTCGGGAATATCTGCAGACTCTCAAGCGAGTTAGATAAAAGCTCCCCGTCTTTCATATCATTAATTACAAGATCCATCGCATTAGCGTAATAGGAAATATTAAGCACATCTTTTATAAGTTCAAGGCTTTTTAATACAGGAAATCCCGTATCATGCAGAAGAGAGAATACTCTGCTAAACCTTATTATAACCATATACCTCATTGTGGGTCCTATAATAGGCAGTAATAATAAGGAATTCTGGGTAACCTCCCAGCCTCTTTTTGTCTTAACAAACCTGTAAAAAAGAATTGCCAGTATAATAATAACTGCAATTGTAACGGGGTTATTAAATATTCCTAAAGTCCCCATAAGAATTTTAGTGGATAAAGGCATCTCAACTCCTGCAGATTTAAGCATTGGAGTGAACGCCGGTATTATGAACTTTAATATAACAAGGATACAGAGAACAGAAGCAACAACCATAAATATAGGGTAAGTGATAAGCGAATAAAAACGTTTTCTTAATTTATTCTCCTTTTCAAGGTCATCTGCTATTTTTTCTAATACATTCTCAAAAAACCCGCCCTCTTCACCGGCTCTTAACGTAGCGGTATAAATAGGGGGGAAAACTTCGGGATACTGCGCCATAGCAGAAGATAAAGCCATCCCTTCATCTGATATATTATAAACTATGTCCCTTAAAACCAACCTGAATTTATAATCGGGGCTCTGCTCCATAAGTATGGATAAACCGCTATGCAGCGAGACTCCTGATGATATCATCGCCGAGAGCTGTTTGAAAAACACGGCTAAAGTATCATTTAAACTCTTTATACCCCTAACCTGTTTCTTTTTTTTCTTTTTTTCTTTTATATTATCCATATTTTCATCTATCCGCCCCAGTCGCCAAAGCTGTAAGTTCTACCGTATGACCTAATTTACCACCCGGAGTAGAAACCCTCACAGTCACCTGTTTTAACCGCAAAGGTTCCATAACTTTCTTAATAATCTTACACTTATAATCCTTATAGGGTTCTTCAAGTATAAATTCATCTTCCTCAACCTCACCCTGCTCCTCATCCGGGTTTGAGAAAAGCCCGGAATATTCAAGAGTAGACTCTAGCACTGATTGAGCTATAAAAAGAGCCATGGTTGCATTCTCGGATTTTTGTTTGATTTGAGATCCGTACACAAATGAATCAAGTATTCCAACCATACAGACTATAAGAAGCATAGAAGAAATAAGCACTTCTATTAAAGTTAAACCACTTCTATTTCTTTTTTTCTTAATCATTTTAAAGCCCTTGTAATCACCGTTGTCGCAAAATTATGTACTTTATCCCCAATCTTTACGGACATATAGACCGAGATAAGATCATAACTTCTCTCGAGATCTCTAAATTCCAAAAAGACGACATCCCGTGCTATAGTTCTAACGCTTCCTTCGACTATCTGCGCCGAAGACGGATCATTGGGATTAAAATTCTTATACAGGTATCTCAATATGGTATTTCTGGAGGTATCAAGCTGGTAACAGACCGTATCTTTAGCATAAGAAGTAAAAACAATAAAAGGAGTTCCGAGGGAAAGGCTCGGTTCCCTGTCCGGATCAGTAAATGGATATTCCAGCTTCTCAGCATTGCAGACTATATCATTTGTTATTCTTTCGAAAGCCACGGAACTTAACCGGAAATCGTTAACATTCTCCCCTCTCTCCCTGTAGAGGTTAAGCCCTTTTATATAAACGGCAATGACGGCGCTCATAACCATGGAGAAAACCGCCATGGTTACAAGAACCTCAGCTAACGTATATCCCGAATTTTTCTTTTTCCTCTTAATCATTCTTCCGTCCAGCTTTCCAGATCCGAAGTCTTAGCTATAATACTCTTTCTTATTATTTCACTGCCGTCTTTACTCTGCACAATACCCGTGGATCTTAAATACTCTGACTTTACCGCTTCGCCTTTTTCTATTATTTCTAACTCTATTTTTCTTGTTTCATCAAGATGTAATACGCTGTTTTCAGATGTAAGCTCTTCCGGCTTAACCATGTCTATATAGTATTCTATGCCCGAACGGGCAAGAAGAAGCGCCTGCATTCTTGCTTCCTGTATACGGAAAAATTTAGCATCATACTGCACAGAAATGATATAACTTGCCGCCATAGCAAACAGAACGGAAAAAAGGACAAGAGTCACCGCAAGGGCAATTCCTTTATTTTTGGATTTATCCCTTTTTATCAACACAAATCAAATCCTATAATAATATATTATAAAACAATTAACAAATTCAATTAAATAATAAAAATTCCTTTAAAATATACAGGAACATACTTCTGTATGCTCCTGTAATTAAAAGATTATTTTATTAAAAGTTATTTATTTCAACTTAAGCAGTTTTAAAAATTTACCCGGCACATTATATCCAAACTTTTGCGCTGCTCTGCAGTTTTCCACTGCTTTTTTCCTGTTTCCGCTTTTATAGTAAGCTACCGAAAGCTTATAATGTATCACTGCCTTGGTTTTGTTGCTCAACATATCCTCACCGTATTTAATGACATTTTCATACATTTTTGCGCAATCGGAAAATTTATTTTGATCGTAATAAACGGATCCGAGCCCCGCATAAGCCGTAAGAACCGTTCCTTTGGGCCCGTTTCCTGCTTTTGAATTCATAATACCCCGGGACATACCAATAACTTTTTTATACGATATTTCGGCTTGCTTCAGGTTCCCCTGTTTATAATAAATTGTCCCGAGATTAAGATGGGCAGTGGGAAATTTATCGTTAATTTTTAAAGTTTCTTTGTAGCATCTCTCCGCTTCTTTAAAATTACCCATCTTAAAATACGCGTGTCCCAGATAACCGTATGCAATGTCATGTTTTTTATCTAATTTAACGGCTTTGCCGAATTCATCAGCGGCTTTCTGATATTCGCCTTGTTTAAATAACTTTAACCCTTTTTCATAATGCATATGGGCTTTAAATCCTGCATCCATATTGCTGTTTACTTTTTTATCCGCTTGTGACCAACCCAACTTATTTACGCTAGAGTAATCAAACTGCATACACTACTCCTTTCTTATATATCATATTTTCAATTCGTCGAGTTTGCTAGATCCGCTCCGCCCTTACTGCAGCTTGATGAACTGTTAGGACTATTAGAGCCGGAACCACTGCCTGAATCTGAAGGAATCGTGATTTTGACTGCTTCTTTTACTACTTTTGCTCCGGTTGTTATAATCACACTGCCCTTGCCTCCCGTTGCTAAATCATAAACAACGGAATCTGTATATCCCACTCCTTCACATCTTTCCAACTGAGCTCTATAATCAGGGTCTTGCTTAAAGTCAGTCTCTGATTGATATTCCGGATGTTCCCTGCTAATACGCTCTCTTGTTTGCCCCAATGATTCATTTCGGGTTCTTTTTCTTGCTTCATGTCTTTCCATTGCCGCTTGATACTCAGGCGTACCCGATGTTGGATAATGCTGTTTATAACCTTCCGGATCAACAAAATTAACAGGATCATTATCACAATATACATAAAGGTTTAATCCTGCGGCATACCCTATTTTATCGGGCTGAGTAAACCTTCCTATTTTGGGATCATAGTATCTTGACTGCAAATAATATAATTCTGACTCTTCGTCATAATAATATCCCGCATATCTTATGGGGCTTTCCACTTTATTTACAAAACCGGGCTCTTGAGACTGCCCACCGGGACCAGGTTCCTGGTCTCTATCACTATCCGGAGGATCAGGCAAAGGAGTTTGATTTCTCTCGCCACCCGGAGGATCAGGCAGAGGAGTTTGATTGTCATCCTGATGACCCGGACGATCAAGTGGATCTCTATCATCATCGTCATCCTGGGGTCCTAAATTATTAGTCTGAACAGCCGCTATAAATGCTCCCCTGCTCTGCAGCTGAGGTAATGGAGGAGCTCCTTTAGTATCTACCTGAGGTTGTACTGCAGGTGTATTCTGCTGGTTAGGCCGCTCTGTAGGAGAATGTCCCATAAAGAACTTCTTTATATTGTCAAATATTTTCTTTATAAATGATATAAGTTTATTTTCTTTATTTCCTGATTCCTGTTGCGAATCATGGGGACCCTGCTGGGGCTGACCCTGTATTTCGCCGGGAGTTCCACTGACGGATGTAAGCGGATTGCCGAATTCATCATACTCGTAAATTGCCGCTATTTCACCCTCTTTATCTGTTACGCCCACAACACTCCCTTGCAGATCTGTAATGTAGTAGTAATTTCCTTTGGGGTTGCTGAAACCATATCCGTAGTTTACGAATTCAATCTTGCCGTTTTCATCAATCTCCCCTTTTATACTACCGTTTAACCATAAAGTATAAATCTTCTCTTTGGTTTTTGAAGAATACTTTACGGTTCTAAGACCCGTTGCGCCGCTGTAGGTGTATTCCTCAAAACTTTCACTCCCCGGACCTTTAAATTCTATCTTCTTAACTTTATTTAACTTGTTATAGTAGAAATCTTTTTTTCTGCCTGAAGTATCGGCAGCCATAATATTACCGGCAGAATCATAATCATATCTAGTATTGCTTGTGGATTTTAACTGATTGGCGTCATCATACTTATAATCAACCCTGCCTGATGGAGTCTGGGAAGAAATCCTGTTGCCGTTTCTGTCATATGCATAGGATGAAACCGTCTTACCCGCCAGCTTTACTTCTTTTAGCTGGCCTACCTTGTCGTAAACATATTCAAAATCTTTTGCGTTTCTGTGGGAACCCCAAGATTTTTTCCTTTTTACCCTGTTCAATTTGTCGTATTCATACTCAACAAGGTAAAGAATCTCGCCTTTATCAGATAGATATTTCATGCGGCTTATATTCTTAAGACCGTTATATACAATGAAAAGTTTCATCCCGTTGGGATAATCAATTCTCGCGGGATCCTTGTTTTCATTATATACAAGTTTTAAATCTTTATCGCCTTTCTTTTTTATTGCCGTAATTTTATTCGCTTTATCATACTCAATACTAAACTCATCTCCTGCAAAATTCTTCTGGTATATCAAATTGCCGGCATTGTCATAGCGCAGTTCTGTAGATTTATCCTTAAAAGGATATTCTTTCTTAATGAGCCTGCCCATTGCGTCATATTCGTATTCAGTGGAACCGGTCTCATCCCTTACTTTCATAAGATTGCTGTTATCATCCCAATCATAATATATGGTATTATCCCCTGTTTTTCTTATAAGGCGGTTTAACTGGTCATAACGGTATTCCACGTTTAGAGGTGTTGACGGTACGCGTCTTGCAAGCAGGTTGCCGGCTCCGTCATAACTGTAGTAAGTATAACGGTTTAATTGATCCCTTTTAGATATAACTTTATCCGCATGGTTATATGGATACCCGAAATTTATATTGTTTTCTCTCGGGTCTCTTATATCTGTAAGTTTTTCATTATGATTATAGTTAAGACTTACCGGGAAAGTTTCAGCATCCGTAACCCTCCTAAGCAGGTTAAATGCGTCATATGCCATTCTCACGGTATTATTTTCAGCATCAGTAACGGATGTAAGGTTGCAGTTTCCGTCATAAGTAAATTTTGTGGCATTACCTTCCGGATCTTTTATTTCTGTTAACAAATTAAAGTTATTGTATGTATAATCATACTTACGCCCGTTTATATTTATAAATACCGGCATGCCCATATCATTATATTTAGCATAAAGGAAGCCGCCTTCTTCATCCACCATACTTACAAGGTTGCCGCGGGAATCATAGTCGTATTTCCATACATGGCCGTTGGGGTCCGTTAACCTGGTCATGTTGCTTTTATTATTGTAATCAAAGACCCATTTCTTACCGCATTTATCCACATAAGAAACAAGATTATTTTTCGAATCATAATAAAAACTGACATGCCCGCCCATAGCGTCATAATAATCCGTAGGGTAATTTCTATTGTTATAAACTATTCTTATCTCCGTATTATCCGGCCTTACAAACTTTATAATATTGCCGTCATTATCATAATAATACTTGGTAATACGCCCAAGAGGATCTTTTTTGCTTGTCATAAGCTGGGTTGCCGGATCATAAGTAAACGCGTAGCTTACTCTCTGACCGTTCGGACCCGGCTCTTCAGTTCTTGTAATATTGCCCCTGTCATCATAATAAAATCTTACAATTCTCCCGCTTTCGTTTATCTCTGTCCACATTTCACCGCTTGCCGGTACCGGCAGCGATTTATATGTTACTATATTTCCAGGATTAAAATCCTGCGCCGGCTGGATCCAGCTGTATTTATATTTAATATAACCGCCGTTTGCAAGGCGCTGTTCCCTTACAATCTGGCAGTCCGGAGGATGGCCTGCCATATAATCATTATACACCTGTGAGCCGTTAGGATATTCTATGGTAGAGTATTTTCCTCCATCAAATTTAAAAACGGTATAGTTGCCTTCAACATCCTTAACTTTACTTAAGAAAAGGCCGTCTCTCCATGTATATTCAACCGTTCTCCCAGTCCAGTCCTGTATCTTTGATACAAGACCATTGTCATCATGATAAACATTTATCTTTCTCCCGTAAGGATCGGTTATAATCATATCGTGGCACAGATTCCTGTTAACCCCCATAATAGATGCAATTTCTATGGGCATATCAGAAATAAATTTTCTAATATCCTTTACGAGCATTTTCCATGTATATGTTGTTACCCTGCCCTGCGGGTCTATTTCTTTTATAAGAAATCCAAGCGTATTAAAGACTTTTTTGCTTTGATCGGGAAAAATAACTATATAATTCTTTAAGTCATAATATACTTTTAAGAAATTCCAAGGCTGAGCCGGACTATATGTCCTTCTGTTATCGCCCGGTTTTTTTACAAATCTGTACTCACAAAAACGAAAATCCCTGTAATAAATGGAGCCGTCTACCGAGTCAAACCTTAAGCATTCGTCAAAATTAAACATCCAGCCAAAACTGCCTCCCCCCGGCTGGTATCCCATGCCGCTGTTATAATACCTTCTTATCTCATAACCGGAAGGAAATGACATATCTACATATTCTTCCACCAAAGCGCCGGTGGCTATGCTTACAGGACAACCTCCGTTATTATCGCCGCCGCCGGAGCCCTTGCCGCCGCCTGCGGTCGTACCCATACATGCATCGCCTTTTATCCGGCCTTCACTATTATTTGTTCTTATACTGTAGCCACCTCTGGATGAAAGTTTTAAGTCTTTTATCTCATGTGATTTTGCTATTCTTGTCCTTTCATCCGGGTCCGTGAAAGCCTGCAGATCAAATTTCATTATGTTATCAGGGGTCGTTGGAAACCATATTTCGTAATACATCCTGTAACGCCCCGTGCCTATCTTATCTTTAAACTTTGAAGGTTCATAAAATCCGTACATCCATATGCCGCCTTCCGCGACTTCAACTTTTTTAGTACCTTCAATTTTTATTAAAACTTCATTATTATCGTTACGGAACTCAACTTTATAATTAATTACCTTGGGAAGGTATACAAAAGTGTCTTTTCCCCTTACAAAATACGGCCATAAACGCAGTGAATAATATGCATGTCCGCCCTGATACATGGGAGATGAAGGAGTAGGCCCGTAAGAAGCTAATGAGCTGAATCTTTGTCCATAACCCATTATATCTACGGTAACAATGTCAAAAACACTGGAGTTAACTATTGAGGGAAAACCTTTATAATCAAGATTTTCATCTTGATTATAATGACTGCTTATATCTATTACCCCTTCAGGCACCTCATCAATATTAAGATAGGGATTAATAGAATCATCCGTTTGTGAATTAACTACATTTGTAAAAATTAAAAATAAAAGCAAAGGTAAAATTACCAGTGCCCATAAAATTCCCGGATATCGTTTTTTAATTTTCATAAAATCCCTCTGGGAGTGATTTTATATTTATATTCTACTCCTATTTCAAAAAAACCTTGAAAAGCAAGTTTTTTATATTATCCCCTAACTTCATTATAATATTTAATGTAAAGATTATATATAGGTCTAAAGGAGTATTTTAAAGGATAAAAAAAACGGTGTTTTTTTTTGCCGTTTTTAATGCTTTTTTACTTGAAATTCCAAAAGATCCGAATATTTTCCTTATCCAAGACTGTTTTTAAAAAATGAAAAACAGTCTTGTGCGACTCCTTATCCTTTCTCCTGTTTGTTTTTGTTAAAAGAGGTATTTTATGCGAAAATAAAGAAATATAATATTTAATATCAGATTTACTGCAATCATAAAATTATGGGATGCACTATAAAAAACAAAACAAAAAATCACGCCGGAACGCAGTCAAAGCCAAAGGGATTTGCTCTGGCTCTGACTCTTGTTATATTTGCGATTCTATTACTGCTTTCTTCAACCTACATTACGCTTGTCATTTCTGATATCAGATTTTCTAATATCAGGAACTTACAAACTCAGGCGATTTTCCTGGCGCGGTCAGGAATAGAATATTACCGTTATATGAATATGCCGGAAAGCGGCGTGCCGGAAACTTCTGTGGACAATAACGCGTTTTCTGTGGAAGTCGTATCCATAAACGGTGAAAAATTTGTTAAATCAACGGGAATAGTAAATAACCTTGCTGGCGGGGAAATCGCGAAAGAAAGCATAATTGCCCCTATGGGCGATTTGAAAAAATGGCGAAGGACTTATTAGAAAAAACGGAGCGCTTGTTTGCATAATATTTTGAAATCAAAAAAAAGAAAACAGGGATATACCCTGGTTGAAGTGCTTGTTACGATGGCTATTTTTTCATTAGTTGTCTTCGCGGTAACGGATGTATATGTTAAGGGAATAAAGCATAACAAAAGATTATCAAATAAGATATCAAGTTTCAGAGGGCCCGCTGTGGCTTTGGATAGGATATCACGTGAAATTATGTGTGACGCTGACATGATATTATACCCTCTTTACGACGATCTGCTTTCAGGATCAGACTCAATTGTTTTTTCCACGCTGGAGAAAGAGCCAAAAATAATAGGATATATATATGACGCGGACTCTTTAACCATAAAAAGAATTGTATACTCCTGCGCCATAGCAGATTTTGACCCTTACGATTTAGAGACAAACCTGCAGTTTGTGCAGCCGGACGGGGTTAGAATTTTTGCCGGCGGAATAAAAAATATAAATTACCGGCTGACATCGGACCTTCTTTTGCAAATCTCGCTGACCGCGCAGGGAGATGACAGGGATTATTTGTTTTCAACCGCTGTTTGTTTCGGAAAATAGAGTTTCCCTAATGTATAAATAGCAAAACTTATTTGGTGGTTTTTTATGAATAATGTGAAAAGAAAAAAGAAAGGACTTACGCTTGTAGAGGTCATTATATCGGTATCTATTCTTTTTATTTGCATGGTTGGGATTATGGATGCTTTTGTTCTGGGGTCCGTTTATCAAAAAAGTTCCGAAGAAGTTACAACCGCTTCTTTTTTGGGCCAGCAAGTATTGGAGTCATTATTATCATATACTGCTTCCGAGTCATTAGAAATCTCGGCAGAATCATTCCCCGAACCTTACGAGAAATATAACTATACCGCTAAGATGGCTCCTTTTGAAGATTTAGAAGGCTTTGTAAAAATAACTGTCCATGTTTCTACCCCTAAAGGCTCCAAATTGCGCAGGGTCGTGAAGCTCTCGGCATTAAAATTAATTGAGTGATGAATCAACATGTTTAAAAAAACGATTAAAATAAAAGAATTGTTGATGCGGAAAAATACCGATGAATTTCTTATGATATTTTTCCGGCAGCTTTCGGAAATGACAATGGCGGGCATACCTCTTTATAGAGCGCTTGAAATTATGGGCATGCAGTTTGAAAATACCGTATTTAGCAAGACTCTTGAGGGGATAAAATATAATATTTACGTAAAAGGCCTTCCCCTTTACAGGTCGCTCTCAATGTTTCCGGATGTTTTTTCAGCGTTATGCATTGGCACCGTAAAAGCAGGCGAAGAGGGCGGTTTTCTGCCGCAGGTTTTAAGAAAACTGGCCAAAGAAACAGAAAAAGAGAACAACCTAAAAAAACGTTTTTATTCAATAATGACATACCCCGTAATCCTTATTGTAGCTTCAATAGTATTAATATTGGTAACCCTTAAATTTATTCTGCCGTCTTTTGCCCCTCTTCTAAAGTCATTTGATGTAGATACCCCTGTTTCTACGAAAATTTTAAATTATACCGTGATGCTGTTTAATAATCCGCTGACAATATTTGTTTTGATTTTGCTGGTTATACTGTTAAATTTATTTATTAAGACAAAAAAGGGCAGTATTATTTTTGAGAATATTCTTCTTGAACTCCCGATAATAGGCAGCATAATAAGATATACGGCCATAGTACGGTTTAGCCGTATGTATGCTCTTCTGGCCTCTACCGGATATCCGTTAATAGATGGGCTCCAACTTATAAGCGAATCTATTGGCTGCAATTTGTATAAAGAAGCCCTCATAAAAGCAATGGAAGAAGTAAAAGACGGTGAGTTTTTATCAAAAGCCCTTTTTAATCAAAGAGTGTTTCCTTCCATAGTTATTTCCATGATAACCGTAGGCGAAGAATCAGGGAACATGCAAATCCCCCTGGAAAGACTTGCGCATCTTTATGAAGTTGAAATAGAGACTACAATGGAAAGGTTTTTTACTTTGCTTGAGCCGGTACTTCTGGTTTCCATAGGCCTTGTGATCGGGTTCATGATGATGAGCGTTTTTCTGCCGGTATCTAAAATAATGACCGCAATATAAGGTTTTAAAGACAATCCCTTCTAAAAATACTCCTTTTGGTCCCATTTTTAGTCAAAAAATACTCCATTTGACCTATATCCGTATATACACAGGCAGGGCTATAATATAGATAGAGAAGAAAAGTAACGCTTAAAATTAAAGATTTTATGCCCTAATGGAGGAAGGATATGAGGTATAAAAGATTTTTAACTCTAACATTTATATTTTGTGCCGTTATTTTAATTGCGCTGTTTTTCAGTGCTATGCATGGTAAATCTAATCTTTTTGCCGCACAAGGTACATATATTATAGGTGTAAATGGTGTAAATAATATTACCCTGCTTGATAGTGATTTTCCTGATACCTCTGCAGATCTTTCATTTGTAAAGCCTGATTCAAGCAATACATATTCCGTAAATATATCTGGAAAAGAGCAGACATTTGTAATTAACGGGTATTACGGCCCCAACCCGTGCAGCCCTGTAAGTGAAGGCGGAAACGCGTATTATGCCATAAGCATATGCAACGAGGGTTCCATATACGATACCTTCCTATATGTTCCCCAGAATATAGAGTATAAAATTGAATTTTACGGTCTCAGTAATAATGTTTTAGAAACAGTTGAAGGCACGAGCATAGCTGAATATAAGATAATTACAACCGGTTCTACTAAAAAAATCGTCGGCTGGATATACGGCTTCCTTAAACCCGAAGGAATTAAAAGCAAGATAGGCATGCAGCCTATTGGTATGTCGTATAGTATAAAGTTTGCAAAAAACGATCCCGCTCAGATTATAAAAAATGAAAGCCCCGGGAATATGACATCCGGGAAATTTTCTTCTTCAACGCAAATACAACCCATCGGTTTAAGCCCGATAGGCGGCGGACTTAGCATACTGAGATACCCGGTAGATATTGTAAGCGGCAGTTTAATAGAATACAGTGTTGATATGGCTCTGCCCGGAGATCTTGCAGTAACAAGATATTATAACAGCGGCATGGCCTACCAGCCGGGAAAAGCTTCCGGATGGATGTTTAATTTTGAGGAATTTTTGCGCTTTGATCCCGACGGCTCTGTTTTTTACAGGGATAATACTTTCAGAGAATACAGGTTTGTCCTTGACCCCAATAATCCCGGCAGATATCTGCCGTCAAAATCCGGTAATTTTTTACAGCTGACCAAGTACCGTAACGGCAATCATGTGGTCAGATTTAAAGATCAGTCAAGTAAGGTTTTTAATTCCCTCGGGCTTTTAATAGAAAGCATAGACCCTCAGGGAAACAGAACTTCATATGAGTGGGAGTTGCCCGTAAGCCAGATTAGGGCAAATTATGATATGCCTGCAAAACTTATGGCGGTTATGGGGCTTCCGGATAGTTTCAGAGCCAACCAGACTTTAACAATAAAGAATCCTTACGGCAGGACGGTTTATGTGGATTTTAACCGTTTCGGCAGGGTTGCAAAGGTAACTGACTGGTCGGGAAGAACAGTCGAATACACCTGGGATGATGAGCAGGGTATTTGCTTATTGAAATATAGAGATACCGCCGGCAATTATACAACTTTTTCATATAGAAGAAATATATTATCAAGTATAAATTATCCCAACGGCACACCGGTCAAAAACAATTATTATGCTAAACCGTTTCAAACATTGGGAGAGAGGAAGTTTGCAACAGGCGATTATATAAGCTACCGTTACGGCTGGATGAGGTCTGCGGGGTATAGGTATACAGAGGTAAAAATTAACGGCAAGTACAGAACATATTATTACGATGAAAACGGCACAATTACTAAAATAGACTACTACGGGCCCAGCAACATGATGGCGACTTATAAATTTAGCAGCGATCAGGAGAAAAACCTGGTAACTTCAATTACAGATCCGAAATACGGTGTTAGTACATATTCCTATGATGACAGAGGGAATATTACTGAAATTAAGCTTCCGAACGGCAGAAGTGCTAAATATAAGTATAATGATAATAATATGCTGACCGACTACTGGGATACTGCGGGAAAGCACACTGCCTACGGATATGACGTTAAAAACAATGTAATTTCCATTAAAAGACCGGACGATACGAAAGTTTTCTTTGAATATGACTCAAGAGGCAAGCTCATAAAATCAATTGATGCAAAGGGATACTCAACAATTTATGCATACGGCGCCTATGGAGATCTTGCAAGTATAACGGATGCAGAAGGCCGTCTTGCAAGATTTTACCGCGATACTCTCGGCAGAGTAGTGCAGATGGATGTAAACGGTATAAAAAGATATATACAGTATGATAATTTAGGGAATATAACCCAATTTACCGATGCCTTAAAGAACACTGCAAAATTTTATTATGACGGTAACGGAAATTTAACTTCTGCTGTCAACGCTAAAAATGAGACAATAACTTTTGAATATGATGTGCTTGACCAGCTTATAAGGAAAACAGATCCTCAAAATAATGCCGTAGCTTACCGTTATGATGTAAGCGGTAACATGGTAAATATTATAGACCCTATGGGCGGCAATATAGGTTTTGAGTACAATAATGCCAATTATCTTTCCGGCATAAGAGATCAAAAATATGACAAAACATATTACAGTTACGATAGTAACAGCAATTTAATTTCGATAAGCAACCCTGCTGCTTCTAAGAGTACAGAATTTAAATTTGACAACCTTAACCGGGTTATACAAAAAAAGGGCACCTATACCTATAATTATGAATATGACAATGCCGGAAATCTTAAGGAAATAAGAAGCGATTCAGGAAAAACACTTTATGAATACGACTCAATGAACCGTCTTACCCAAAAAAAATATCCGTCCGGTAAAGAGTTTTCGCGCAGGTTTGATGCTAACGGAAACGTTATATATGAAAAACATATTAACGGCGACGAGTTTGATTATCAGTATGATAAATCCGGCAACCTTGTATCAGCGCGTAAAAGTGGAAGAGACGCTTTTACCTGTAAATATAACCAGAACAGGCAGCTTACTTTTATTGAATATCCCAACAAGGTTGCGCAATATATTTCATATAATGGAAACGGAGATATTGCGCACATGAAATACATATCCGCGGCAGGGGAGATTCTTTACACCGTTGAGTATGCATATAACGAGCTGGGGCAGGTTGTCAATAAACATTATTCCGGCGTAGGGCGCCCGGAAAAAGATATTTCCTACCATTACGATAAATCCGGCCGCCTTATACAGACAAAATCAGGCGACAGA
>JBDRKI010000103.1:0-10844 GCA_043814095.1 Armatimonadota bacterium
TTCTGCGGAATAGAATTAGACAGAGACTTAAATGCCGCAATAAATATTCTTAGGTTCGGGCAGAACCTTCGGGCGCTAACGCAGCGGACTGCCGCAAGCGTAGCCCGAGAATCTCCTTGAATTTATTCAGGAGAGTGTCAACCTCCTCATTTAAGAAAATGTTATGACCCCAAAAGTAAAAAGTGGCACAAATTAGATTAAGCTATGATAAAAATAAAAAAGGGCGGTTGAAAACAACCACCCTTTTTTATTTTTATCTGCCGTTTTATTTCTTAGTGCGTTGTAGGCTGCGCGGGTGTAGGTTCTGCCGCGGGAGTTTCCGTTTTTTCAGCATTTGCTTCTTCAACCTCTTCCACGACTATCTGTTCCACGGCGGGCACAGACATATGGCTCTGGACTACAACCCATTTGTTTTCTTTTGTCTTTTCAAGAATTCCGGTAAATCTCACACCCGCGAAATTAACCGGTTTAACTTTCTCAACTTCTTTGACTTCTTTTGTGTCTTTGTCCATTTCGGCTTCTTTGTATTTGACATCGGCGCTGAAATCAACAACTTCCCAGAACCATGCAACTTTGCCGGATTCGTGAACTTTGATAATCTGATTTCTTACGTTTAACTTTACATTATCAAATTTCTCAAACTGTTTGTTCATGGCTTCGGAGAAAGTGGCCCATCCCACAAATTCCTCGCCCGGGGCTGTGCCTATAACCATAACCTCGGGTCCCTGGGAATAAACCTGTCCGAGAAGATTTATGTCTTCATTCTCGGTAGCCTTTAAATTCTGATCAAGAACAGCCTTGACCTGAGCGGTTTCTGCCGCTATATCAACTTTCTGTGTACAGCCGCAGACCATAAAAACACCAATTACCAGCAATAATGCTATGATTGCTTTTTTCATGTTTTTGTTTCTCCTTCCGTTATTTAAATTTTATAAAGACTCCCTGTAAACACAGGAAGTTTTTTATATTTTTAAGAGATATTCTAGCTGGATTTTATTTTACCTGCATTTTAAAATTATATTTTTAAAATACTTTCGTAATCATTTCCGAACACCATTTTATAAAATGGGCGCTGGGCATAAATATAAGCTGGGAGACTACTGTTCCCACAATCATGCCCACTATAAGAAAAACGGCCATAATCTCAACATGATGCTTAGGACGCTGACCCGATACCGCCTGGTCTGTTATAAGGGATGCCATGGGGTCAACTATAAGCCCCATAAGTATCGTAGCAACGCCGTTTACAACGCCGGAGAGCAGCGCCGCCTGCCTGGCAAAATCTTTGCAAAGAGCGCCCGCGTAAGTCGCCGCGAGAACCCCGATTGTATGAATGGCAATGACTATAATATTGTATATAAGGAAGTTCCTGGGTATCTGCCTTATTTCACTCAGCTTTACTCCTAAAACAGAAGGAGTGCGCAGGCACCTTACCCATTTGCCCCAGTTATTAGGCATTAACGAAAACAGTATAACCTTGGGCAGGGAGCCGTATTTTTCCATGCCCCTTATTCCTTTATTGTAAATTTCAATAAAAGTAGGCATTAAAATAAAACCCACCGTCATGCCGAAAGTCGTGCCCAGTATAATCCATCGCAACTGTCCTTCAAGCCGGAAAACAGTGTTTGTCTTGACGGCAAAATCCACTATAGTGCCTATTATGGGAGCATAAATCTGCTGGGCAAGCCTTGTTATTAAAAAAAACAGATTGTAAACGGCTATCGCCGTAGCGACTCTTTTTGTAACAACCGCGGACACTCTTGAAACCGCGGTAGTGGAATAAAGAACGGCAACGAGAACGGCTAAAGACACGACAAGCGCTATGCTCCCGCCTACGCCCTGAGCCATTTTAACGGCAACAAATTCTACTACCGCAACGCCGGGCATGAAAAGAAACTGGGAGAGTATCATGCCTAAGACTGTGCCTGCAGTAAGAAAAACAGCTGTTATATAGATATGTTTCTTCGGACGTTCTCCCGCTATTACCTCGTCGGTAATAAGGGACGCTTTGGGATCAACAAGTGTGCTGAAAATTATCGCGGCGATGGAATTTACGGCGCCCGAGAGAAGCACTGTCGCAACCTTATATTCGGGGCGAACGGCGCTGACATAAAGGGCGCATAAGACGCCAACTGTCCATATTCCCGTTCCTATAACATTCCATATAAGGAAACCGGCAGGCAGGCCTTCAAGGTTAAATAAAGACACGCCGAAATTCGTAGGACGCTTGAAGCATTTTATAATCTTAGGTAAGTTTAGCGGATTTAAAGCCATTAGGACAACTTTTACCATTGAGCCGCTTCTTTCAAATGAGCGCACTCCCTTGCAGAAAAGCTCAACAAAGGTAGGAAGCAGTAACCACAGCGCAACCCCGCCTAAAAACGCCCCCCATATAATAATGCGGAGTTGTATATTTAAAAGCCCTATGTTTTTGGACAAAACCGCCCTGTCCACATAAGTGGCAAGAAGAGGAATGTAAAAAAAGTTGGCAAACCGGGTAAACATAAAAAACACGTTATGAAGGGTATTTGATGTTGCGACCCTTCTTGTTATGACCGCTGCGGGACGTGAAGCGATGGTATTGGCGGTAAGAAGCGCCACGATACCTGCCATAACCGCTATAAATATAAGTTTCGGATCTTTTAATGCAATTAAATACTGTTCAAACATCTGGAGTATCTTCTACAAGGAAAAATAAATACCTACTTTTTCAAGGATTAATACAGATATGAGTAGAAATATCTTTATTAAGATTATACCATTTCAAATGGGAGTAATTTCATGCCGTCTATAGCTTATCTATCAAAACTTTTATCGGTATTTGTCCTTGGAGCAATAGAGCTCTGGGCGGCCATACCCGCCGGCTTTATCATGAAGCTTGACCCCGTAACAACAGCCGTAACATCCGCTCTGGGAGCCATATCCGGTGCTTTTATAGTCTTAACCCTGGGGGAAGCTGCTAAAAAATTCTTTGAAAAATTTAAAAAGAAAAAAGAAACCGAATCCAAAGAAAGCTTTATAAAAAAGGTCTGGAATAAATACGGCGCGCCGGGGCTCGGGCTTCTTGCCCCCCTTATAACAGGCGCGCCTCTCGGCGTCATACTCGGGGTATCGCTGGGCGCGGACCGTAAAAAACTCATCCTCTGGATAAATATAGGCGTAATTATATGGTCAGTCATACTGACCCTGGCGGTTGTGCTGGGCATAGCCGGAGCAGAGAAAATAAGGCACTAGGAAGGAATGTTGACAAATGAAAAAAATTAAAGACAATATCTACCATCTTCTGCATCCCAAGCTTTCCGTGCTTATAACAAGCATAGATAAAAAAGGAAGCCCAAATGTCATGTCATGCGCATGGACATCGCCCGCGAGCGAAATACCCCCTATTGAGATAATCTGTATTGCAAAAGAAAGTTATACTGCAAAACTGATAAACGAAACTAAACAGTTTGTAATAAATATACCTTCAAAGAAACTTTTAAAAGCCGTATGGATATGCGGCTCGCATTCGGGAAAAGACACGGATAAATTCAAAAAAGCCGGACTTAAATACAAAAAAGGGAAATTTGTAAAGGCACCTGTAATTAAAGGTTCTGTTGGATATATTGAATGCAAGCTATGGAAAACCGTCTCTGCCGGTGAATGTTATGTTTTCTTCGGAAAAGCGGTATATGCTTCGGTGGATGAAAAATATTTCAAAAAAGGCGGGTGGATAAAATCCGGGGAGCTTCCGCTTCATCTTGCAGGCGCAAAAATGGTATATGCCAAATAAAGGAATATTAGCGTCATGGAAGAATTAATGAACCGTTAGAACCCTTAAAAGGAGGGCAAAAATGAAAATTTCACGCAAAATTCTTATAGTAATAGCCGTATTACTATGCGCGGCTCTGGCCGTAACAACATTAACAAGCTGCAAAAAGAAAGATACCTCAGAGTATAATAAACTCGGGTTTGCTTATCTTAAAGAGGGTCTTATTGATGAGGCCATGGTAGAATTCCAGAAGTCTTTAAAAATCAACCCTAAAGATCTTGAAGCACGCAGCAACCTTGCCGCATGCTATATCCAGAAAGGCCAGCTTGATAAAGCCATAGACGAATATCAAAAATGCACTAAAATAAAGCCCGAAGATGCAAATTCATATAACAACCTTGCTTTTGCTTATTATTCAAAAGGCGATACGGCAAAAGCTATCGAGACATTCCAGAAATCCCTTGAAATTAACCCTAAATTTGCGGATTCCTATTACAACATTGGATATATTTATGATAAAACAGGAAAGCCCGATGAAGCTATAGTTGAGTACAAAAAGGGTATAGAAGCCAATCCCAATGACGCGAAAATCCACAACAGACTGGGACTTGTTTATTACAAAAAAGGCATGAAGGACGAAGCTCTCATCTGTTTCAAAAAAGCCATTGAGGTTAACCCGAATTACAATATGGGCTACTATAACCTCGCAAAATATTATTTTAACAATAAAGATTACGAGCTGGCAGTTGACGCGTATAATAAAGCCGTTGAACTGGGATGTGAACCTAAAGAAGATTTCGCAAAAGCCATACAGCCGTATTTAGAAAAAAAGAATAATACTTAATTTTAAGGGGAAAATGGGGCCGGATATTTTTATATCCGGCCTTTAATTTATCATGAGAAAACTCTTCTTTTTTCTGCTTTTTATAATAATATTTATTTTCTCGCTTTACATATCTTTATATAATGTTCCAAAACCAAAAATCATATCTAAAATAGACATAATAAAAGAGATGACTGATCTGGAGATACCTTCCGGAAATATAGATACCAGCGAGATAAAAATCACTAAAAAAGACGGTAAGTATTATATAAATGACATCTGCTGTATTTCTGAAAAGGAAATGGAATATTTCATAAAATATAACTATATTGAACTTTCCAATGATCCCGGTAATCCTACGGTAATAAGCCCTGATGAACTGCATACCATATTAAATATTTTAAAATATATGCACGCTGAAAAATATAAAGTGCAGGGTACAATAATATCATGGAACGCGGGAGTAAACAGCGGCACATTCTCCATAAAAACAGATGACGGCAGAATAATGAACTATCTTTTCTGGTCCGGAAGCTGGGGACATCCGACCATAATAGGAAGTTATAAAGATGTTCTGAAAAACTACAGATGCTATGAGCCCGATTCATATGACTTTGCGGAAAAAATTGAAGAAAAACCCTTCCCCGATGAAAAACTTTATTCGGGTAAAGATAAACTGGACAAAAAAATAAAGATTATTTACGTAAAGACAGATCCCGGAAGCAAGTGGAAATCCGTTGTGGCATATGAGCTTTAAGACAGTATCATAATCTTGGGTTCTGTCATCTCTTCTATGGCCCAGCGCGGGCCTTCACGCCCTAGCCCGGAATCCTTAACTCCCCCGTAAGGCATAGAATCTATCCTGAATGCCGAAACATTATTTATAATAACGCCGCCCGCGTCTATCTGGTCAAATGATTTCATTATCAACCTTATATCATTAGTGAATACTCCGGCCTGGAGGCCGAAACGGGAGTCATTTACTTTATCCAGTGCTTTATCAAAATCATCATACCCCTCAAGCACAATAACCGGTCCGAATACTTCTTTTGATACCACAGCGCACTTTTGGGGAACATTTTCCATAATTGTAGGTTCATAAACAGAGCCTGTAGAATTACCTCCCGATATAATCCTACCCCCTTCTTTAACGGCTTCATCAACCCAGTCTTTAACGCGTTCAAGATTGGCAGAATCAATTAAGGCGGAAATATCCGTATTTTCATCCATAGGATCGCCTGTTTTTAACTTCTCTGTTTCACATTTAATCTTATTTTTAAATTCATCATAAATATCCGTATGTACATATATCCTCTGTACCGATATACAGACCTGCCCTGAATAGGAAAATCCTCCCGTAACGCATTTTTTCGCCGCATCTTCTATATCCGCGTCTTTATGCACAATAACAGCCGCGTTCCCGCCGAGTTCAAGCGCAACTTTCTTTTTGCCTGATTTTGCCTTTAAAGCCCAACCGACTGTATCGCTACCGGTAAATGTAAGCAGTTTAATCCTGTCATCCGCAACCATCTTTTCAGCTAATTCTGATGAACATGGCAGAACGCTTATTGCTTCCCACCCGGCGCTGAGCACCGCAAATCCCAGCATTAACGCGCTTAAAGGCGTTTTTGACGCAGGTTTTATTATTACCGGATTGCCTGAGGCAATGGCAGGAGCCACTTTGTGAGCTACAAGCATCAAGGGAAAATTAAACGGGGTTATGCCTAAAACAGGGCCTATAGGGAACCTTTTTATAACCGCGGTCCTGCCTATGCCGGACGGAACTATATCAACGGGAAGAACCTCCCCCTTTATTCTTTTTGCTTCTTCGGCGGCTATCCTGAAAGTGGATACAGCTCTGTCAACTTCTATCCTTGAGAATCTAATGGGCTTACCGGCTTCCCGAGCTATAATTTCTGCAAACTCTTCTTTCTTGCTTTCCAGGTTATCCGCAGTTTTTACAAGTGCCTGAGCTCTTTCCATGGAACTCATGCGGCGTGTTTTTTCAAATAATTCTACCGATTTTGCAACCGCTTCTTCAATATCGGCTTCCTGCGCTTTGTAAGTTTCGGCAAATTCTTTCCCGTTATAAGGGTTAATAACGGGGAGTATATCATGGGATGCCTTTTTTCTGCCTGCAACTACAAATTGAAAATTCATACTCTTCCTCCGGAATAAAATCTGATATATCTGTCAGTAATTATTATCTTTTACGGGAGCCCGCATGCGTTTTTTTTGGGATTGTTTGTGTTTTACTTCAAGCATTTTTTCTTTAGCTCTTTTTGATCTTTTTCTTTTCTGGCGTTTTAACTTTTCAATGCGCTTTCTTTCTTCCGATTCCCTGCCCAAAGCAATCTCATTAATCTTCTTTATTAATATTTTACGGGCGTAATAACGGTTTAATGACTGCGAGCGCTCTTTCTGGCATTTTACTTCAATGCCGGTGGGAATATGCTTAAGATACACGCAGCTTGAGGATTTATTGACTTTCTGTCCGCCCGGACCGGAAGATTTTATGAATTTTTCAATTATATCTTCCTCTTTTATCCCGAGGGAGGACATCTTCTCTATTATAGCTTTTTCTTTTTCATGACTTATGCCGAAATCATACATTACTTTTGATATCCTTTACGGTTTTTCTTTTGCCGGACGCCTTCTTTCAAGTATTTCGGAAGACGTGCCGCTCTTTTTATGATGCGATACCCATAGAACCCTTACGGCAACAGATACGTTCCTGCCGGTTTCGTCTTCAAGGGTTTTCCGCAGTTTATCCATATAATCCGCTCCGGGCTCTTCCGGGGAATATACCGACAGCTCCACATTGATGTCTTTTTTGTTCTGCGTCCATTTAATATCCGCAAGCCGCGCCTCCGGATCCAGCGCGGGTACGGCTTCACTGGCAATCCTTGTTATCTTTTCGTTTAATATAGAATGGTTAATCGTCTGGTACATAATAAAGCTCAACGGCACCGCCAGTATAAGGACTATAATAACCGAGACCGCGGCCTTCCAGTAAAACCCCTTTGATGGGCTTCCTTTTATCTTTCCGAATCCTTCCAGATAAAATACCACAATGCCGGCAAGATGGATGCCGGCAAGGTTTGACGCTCCCAGTATAAACGCGCCGTAAGCTATGTCAAACCTGTTTAAGGCCAGCCCGATGCCCGATGCGGCAAGAGGAGGCAGAACCGAAACCGCTATGGCAACTCCAGCTATGCTGGTCAGCCAGCTTCTCTTAGACATGGCAAAAGCGCCGGCCGCGCCCGCGGCCATCCCTATAATAAGATCATAAAGCGTGGGTTTAATCCTCGCCATAATCTCCGCCGTTACGGGAACATGGGGCATCAGCTTCACCATGAAAAACGATATTAGGTAAACAACCGCGATCCCCTTGAAGAGCTCCCTTAATGACCTGTATATAAGGGACATATCGCTCTTAACAATGCCTATGGAGGCGGACATAACAGGTATTGTTATGGGAGCTATCACCATAGAACCTATAATGACTGCGGCGCTGTTAATAATAAGACCCAGTGTCGCGATAATCGCCGATAAAGTCGTAAATAAATAATATTCCTTAAGATCAATTTCCAGCATTTGTTTTAAATACAGCGATTTTTCGGTTTTTCTGAAAAAGTTTTTCAAAAATTTCATTGTAATTTACAATTCTATATATACATTTATTGTCCTGTCAAACAACATTAAACTCCTTCGGAGGAAGATTTTATTAATTAAAGAAAACATTTATTGAGGTGACATTATGAAAAAAAAATACCTGTACATTACCGTAACTTTATTAATTGCTTTATTCGCTTTTTCTTCGTTAAGCGTATTGGCGCAGAATAAACCAAAAGAACTTGAGGCATCGGACACCCCGCATAAAATTACCATACAGGAAATTTCAGACCAGGATATATTAAAAGATTTTTTCTCCGGATCCGGGTCCGGGCTGGATTTTATCCTGAAAATGCTTTTAGAATCAAAAGCCTCGCATCTGGGAGACAAAATAAATAAGGCAAGAAAATATAAAGATGCGGACGGTTTAATAAGCTCCTATAAAACTTTATACTGGCTGGAAAAAACAACCGGCAAAAAAAGCACATCCGTCACATCGGAAGAGCTTTTGTACGAAATATCCGTCATATCAGAAGAGCAGTCTAACCCGGATATCTTGAGAAAAGTAGCTCGTCTGTGGGGCGATCCTCCTTTTGGGAACATCTCCCAGCAAACAAAATACCTTAATCTGGCAAAAGAAGCAGAGAAAGCAGACCCGGCAAAAACCTGCTATATTCAGATTTTCAACAAAACTTCAAACTACAATATACTGCTTTACCTGAATTCAACATATATAGAAAAACTTGCTCCGGGAAGCGCTGTTACAAAAAAAGTTCCCGCGGGGAAGCTAAAACTGCTCGCGCAGGATGAACAAGGATATGAATGGGGTCCGAGAAATTTGAATTTAAATAATGGCGAGACATTCCTCTGGAAATTATATGAATAACATTTTATGTGTTGATATATAACTCAAAATGATCATAAGGCAGTGTAAAATATACCGTTGTGCCGGTGCCGGGCTTTGATTCCATCCAGATATGTCCGCCGTGAAGCTCTACCAGTTTTTTGCATATGGCAAGCCCGATACCCATCCCGGGATACTCCCGGTCTTCATGCAGACGCTGGAAGATGGTAAAAGCAAGCTCTGCATGATCCTGTTGAAATCCTATGCCGTTGTCCTTAACAGAAAATAACCAGCCGTCATCTTCTTTTTCTGCTTTTACCGTAATTTCGGGAGAATTCTCTCCCTGAAATTTAATTGAATTGCTTATAATGTTCTGGAGTATCTGCATAAGATGAAGTTCATTGCCTAAAACCTCTGGCAGATCTTTATATAATACTTTTGCTTTGTGTTCCTGTATCGGGAGGTCCAGATTTAAAAGCACGGTTTCCATGACATTGTTCATGTTTACTTCTTTAAAAGACTCTTTACCCTTGCCTGTCTTGGAATACGCGAGCAGTCCCTTAATAAGATTCTGCAGGCGCGAAGCTCCCGTAAGGGCGCGCTCAATATGCGGTTCTACCTCTTTCACCGTTTTATTCGAGCATTCGTCAATCAAAAACTTAAGATAACTTATAACCGCCAGAAGAGGCTGCTGGAGATCGTGTGAAACCACATAAGCGAACCGTTCAAGCTCCTCATTGGAATGCTTTAAATCTTTCTCCGCGAGACGCCTTATGACTATCTCTTTTTCAAGATTTTCATTTATCTCTTCCAGGCTCGCGTTCATTTTAACAAGCTCTTCCTGGGCTCTTACCAGTTCAAGATTTTTCTTTACGGCTTCTTCGTACGTGGAAAGAAGAAAATCCAGTATCTGGTGAGGCTTTGAGGCTACAAAATATTTCTGACCGCCGAAAAAAACTTCTACCGTTTCTTTTGGTTTCTTAATATCTCCTGATGGCAGGTTTCTGAGAATATGGTTAATTCTGGTTAAAAGATACTCTGGCTCATACGGTTTTATGATAAAATTATCAGCCCCCGCTTCAAGACCTTTTATAACATCATTAATCCCGGAAAGGGATGTTAAAAGTATAACGGGTATGGATCTTAACTCATCGTTATTCTTAATATGACTGCAAAGCTCATATCCGTCCATCTGCGGCATTACAATATCGCTTATAACCAGCTGCGGTTTCTGTTTTTTCAAAAATTCAAGCGCTTCGGCCCCGTTATGCGCAACATCCGCTTTAAAACCGTTCTCCACAAGTATGTCTTTTAAAACCTGGGCCTGAGTAAGGCTGTCTTCCACTATCAGAATATTTACTTTATCATTTATGCCGTTTTGCCCCATAAAAGCCTCGTTATCCATATATTATATCTGCTATCCACGTATAAAGTTCTTTTTATATTAAACAATTCCTCCGCAAAAATAATTAAAATCTTATGCTTTTATTCTTTCAAAGGAAATTAATGTTTTTTACAGAAATACTATATTTATCTTACAATTCGGGGAGGCACATACAATGAAAAAAAAACAGATCAACCTATTTATTTTATTAACGGTCATTCTTCTCGCAATTACACTCACAGCCGCAACGGCTCAAAGAAAGACAACTAAAAGAACAATACCCCAAAAACCCGACCTTGCCGTAACAAACCTGCAGGTTAACTGGAATAACGGCACTGTAACCGTATCATGCGCTAATACGGGAGGCGCGCAGGCGAATAACTTCACTATCGCGGTAAAAGGATATAAAGGGGGAACCCAATTATTC
>JBDRKI010000104.1:0-4338 GCA_043814095.1 Armatimonadota bacterium
TTATACTAAGAATTATAAAGAGGCGCAGTCCGTGTTAAATTCAGCTTTAAAGGTAAGTAAAGACGACTGGCGGATATATGATGAGCTGGCAAAAATAATGCTCATAACCGGAAAGAAAAAAGATGCTTTAAATTACTGGGAGAAAGCAGTATTACTGGCTCCGGAGTCTTCCCGTAAAGAGATAATAGAATCCGAGATAAAGAAGCTGAAAAAATAACCGGCAGTGAAATAAATTATGAAATATGCACAGGTAATCGTCGACTTAAAATTAAAATCAGTTGACAAGCCCTTCACCTATCAGATACCGCCTGATTTAAAAGATAAACTGGATGTAGGGTCTATTGTTTACGTTCCTTTCGGGAGAAGTAAGTACAAGGGGTACTGTATCGGATTTACGGATGAAGAAGTAAAGGGTATAAAACCCATAGAAAAACTCCTGGAGCAGGATTATTACTTTTCCCCTGAGTTTATAAAGCTGGCATCTTGGATGTGCAGGTATTATAACTGTCTCTGGTCTGAAGCTCTCTCCTGTATTGTTCCTAAAATTGTCGCTGATAATTTTGAAAAAGATAAAGAGGAATATTTTTTAAAGTATAATTTTGAAGCAGGTGAAGATATAGAGAAGATCTCAAAGCGCTCCCCTAAAAAGCATAAGATCCTTGATTACATAAAAGAACAGAACAGGTGGGTTTCTTTTGATGAAATACAATCAAGCTTCAAGGCAACCATATCTTTTATAAAAGATATGGTTAATAAAGAGTACCTTCTTTTAAATGTTAGAAAAAGAAGTATTTATGATAACGGGAAAGGATATTCTGAAGACTTTAAACCCCGTCTTTCGGATTTAAAGCTTAATAAGGACCAGGAGGAATCTCTCTCGGCATTAAAAGAGCTGCTTCTGGAAGATAAAGCGCATACTTTTTTACTGCACGGTGTTACCGCAAGCGGTAAGACTGAAGTTTATATGCGTCTTATGGAAGAATGCATATTGAAGGGCAGGCAGGCAATGATTTTAGTGCCTGAGATATCCCTTACGCCGCAAAATATAAGGTTGTTTAAACATCGTTTCGGTGATTTTGTTGCGGTACTCCATTCGGCTCTTGATGATAAAGAAAGACTGAACCAGTGGATTAAAATAGCCACGAACAAGGTAAAGATTGTTCTCGGCGCGAGGTCCGCGGTATTCGCGCCTGTTCACGACCTCGGCCTTATAATCATAGATGAAGAGCATGAAACTTCCTATAAACAGGAAAACTCACCCCGCTATAACGCCAAAGAAGTGGCGGCAAGGCGTTCTGAATATAATAATGCCCTTCTGGTTTTAGGGAGCGCCACGCCTTCGGTGGAAAGCTTTTATAACGCGAAAGAAGGTGCATATAAATATTATTATCTGCCTAACCGGGTTGAAGGAAGGACTCTCCCTGATATATTAACCGTTGACCTTAAAGATAAATCCCAGGCGGGATATAACAGAATACTGAGTACCCGCTTGAAAAATGAGGTATCATATTCACTTCTTAATAAAGAACAGATAATAATATTTTTGAACAGGCGCGGTTTTAACACATTTGTATTATGCTCCGAATGCGGCCATATATATAAATGCAGGAACTGCAATGTAAGTCTTACTTACCATAAGCAGATCAATAAACTTATATGCCATCACTGTTTTTTCAGGCAGGCCGGACCTTCAGTCTGTGCAAAATGCGGCGGGAGTAAATTCAAATTCTGCGGGACCGGAACCCAGAAAATAGAAGATGAATTAAAAGAACTTTACCCCCAAGCCGTAATTTTAAGGATGGACAGGGACACTACCCAGACAAAAGGCGCCCATGAGAAGATACTTGACCGGTTTTTAAGCCGTGAAGGTGATATTCTGCTCGGCACCCAGATGATCACAAAAGGGCTTGATTTTCCGGATGTGGCTTTAGTGGGGGTGGCTCTTGCCGATATAGGGCTGAATATGCCTGATTTCAGGGCCGGAGAGCGCACATTCCAGCTTTTAACACAGGTTGCCGGAAGGTCCGGCAGGGGTTCAAAAAAAGGAAAAGTAATAATACAGACCTATACCCCGGATAATTTTAGTATTAAAACGGCTTTGAAACAGGATTATTTTGAATTTTACAATCAGGAAATAAAGGCAAGACGTGATGCAAACTATCCTCCTTTCAGCCGGCTTGTTAATTGTATAATAAGCGGTGTTAATGAGCAGGATGTAACGGAGCTAATAGAGAAATTTTCTGGTGATATAAAAAAAGAAGCCGATTTATTGAAGAAAAGTAATAATAGCGCGTTATTTGATATACTGGGGCCCGCTCCATGCCCCATAGTCAGGATAAAAAACAGGTTCAGATGGCATTTATTGATTAAATGTGATAATATAATATTTGCTAATGAAGTTATTAATAAATTAAAAGATAAATATAAAATTAAAAAAGATATCCGCTTTATTGTGGATGCGGATCCTGTGAGTTTACTGTGATTACGGGTGAGGTTTAAGGGTTGGAAATTAAGAGTTTTGAGAAGTTTTTAATTTTTGGCTCTTACTCCTTGCCTTTTAAGGGGTATTTACTATGAAAAAAATAGCCGTATTGCTAATAATGCTCTTCTTGCTGGTTAATTTATTTACAACTACAGCTACTGCTGCGCCTGTAGATGATATGAGCATTTATATACGCAATAAACCCTATAATAATACTTATCTTATCAAAAGCGGTAAATTATATATACCGGCTCAGCTGTTTTTGAAAGCTCTTGGTTTTAACTGGGTCCAGAAAGGTAATGATATATACATACTGACTTATGTAACTGATGATTCATCTTCCGATATTACAGGTGAAGATGCTGTATATCATTATAAGGATGCAGTTTTTAAAGTGGATAATTTTACCAGAAACGGGCAGCTGTATATAGCCGCGGCCGAACTTTCCAGGAATATGAGTATCGCGGTTATGTATAACGGGGATACGCGCATTATTGACATACTTATGCCCAATTTTAACGCGCCGCAGACTACTACTGCGCATTCCAGTGGTTCAAAGACTTCCGCCGTAGCCGCAGAGGAAGAGGCAAGCCCCGTTAAAGCGACCGTGCAGAGCTACCAGAATTACGATCCTAATCATCAGGAATACGGCGGGACGGTAAGCGGTACTGTTAATATAGTAAACACGTCCGATAAAGAAGTTCCCGATGTAGAGGTTATACTCCATATTACGGATGAAGCAGGCCAGGATCTATACACCCAGACCTACCCCATAGGAACTATGCAGCCGGGTCAGCAGGTTCAGAAAGAGTTTTACTGGTCAAATCCCAATCCCCTCCTTGCTTATAAAACAGAGACTGAAGTAAAACACGGCAAGATTGAGGGAGAAGAAGAGAAAAAACAGCTGGAAGTTCAGTCACCTACAGGATTGGAAGGGCAAGTTCCCGCGGAACTTATTACGCCCCCCGCAGGTAATTAATAATAGAGAGATATTTGAATATGGTTGCAAGAAGAATATTAACCGTTCCCGGAGATGAAAAAAAATTAAGAAAAAAATCAAAGAAGATTGATAATATAGATTCTATTATAAGAAGAACTCTTGATGAAATGCTCCAGATGATAGACAGTATCGGATACGGCCTTGCCGCCCCCCAGATCGGTATTTTAAAGAGAATTACCGTTATCCAGTATAAAGATAAAGTCTTTAAACTGATAAACCCCAGAATAATTAAAAAAAGCGATGATACTGTATGTGACATAGAAGGATGTTTAAGCGTACCCGGCTTAATAGGTGATGTTGACAGAAATTTTGCCGTAACCGTTAAAGCACAGGACCAAACCGGAAAAATCGTAAAAATAGAAGCAGAAGGCCTGCTCGCGCGTATATTCCAGCATGAGATAGACCACTTAGACGGTATTCTATATACCGATAAAGCGCAGAATTTAAGGGAGCCCCGGACAGTAGAAGAGGGTGAAGACGCTGAGATATAGGAAGGATATATAATGCGTATAGTTTTTATGGGAACAGCAAAATTTGCTGTTCCTTCACTTTATAAACTGGCAGAAAAAGAGAATATCATAGAAGTTGTTACAGCGTGCGACAGGCCGCAGGGCAGGGGATATAAAGTACTGCCGTGTGAGGTAAGATTATCAGCCGAAAAAATAGGATTAAATGTCACGCCTGTTGAAAAGCTAAAAGACGAGATACTCATAGAGCATATAAAAGAGCTTGCCCCGGATCTAATAATAACAATAGATTTCGGCAAACTTATACCCGTAAAGATACTTGATATACCGAAACACGGCGTTATATGCCTTCACCCTTCGCTTCTGCCCAAACACAGGGGTCCTTCTCC
>JBDRKI010000105.1:0-8882 GCA_043814095.1 Armatimonadota bacterium
CAGTCCTTCCTCCGCCGTCTTTAATAACTATTCTACAATATGGGGCCATATTTCCTTTTGTGTTGCTCTTTTAACCAATAAACTTTTTACCCAATACGATAAAAATGTCATTTATGGACACCTTTATTCTTCATCCCTGCACTAGCCCGCATTACTATTGCCAAAAAATAGGGTATATGTTATAATCTCGGCAGATTAAATATATATAAAACAAAGTATTATGGATTTGAGGTGTTTATTATGAAAGAGAAGATACATCCTGAATTTTTTGAAATTACGGCTACCTGCGTATGCGGGGCGAATTTTACCACTTATTCAACAAAAAAATCAGGATTGAATGTGGAAGTCTGTTCGGTATGCCATCCGTTTTATACCGGCAAGAAGAAAGAAACGGCACAGGCCGGTCAGGTAGAGAAATTTAGAAAGAGAGCCGCGAAAGCAGTAAAAACTTCCAGTGAGAAGAAAGAATCTTCATCAGTAGAAGCTTAGCTTTTATTTTGACCAAAAAAGAAGATTTATTTGCAAATCTTCTTTTTTATTTGTGAATTTATTTTCTGAATTTGTCTTCAAAAAAGGGAATTGGAAGGATTCAAAGAATTAAAGCCAGTGCTAAATTATATATTAATAAATAAGCTCTCATGAAAGGCAAGCTCTCATGAAGGTAATTTTGATAACTCATACACCGGATCCCGAAAAGCTTGCGGCTTCAGCCGCCCGCTTATGCTATTCCCGGTGCGGGATAGAAGAAATTTTAGAGAGCATCCCTCCCGATAAAATAAAATCAAGAATAAGAGATTGTTTTGCCAGGGGACACCATTCCATATTTGAACACGTAAGCTTTACCTTCGGCATTGAAGGTATATCACGCGTGGCCACACACCAGCTTGTAAGGCACAGAATTGCTTCATATTCCCAGCAGAGCCAGAGATATGTTAAATTTGATAAAGGCGCATCTTATATAATTCCACCTTCTATAAAAAATAATCCGGAAGCTTTGAAATTATTTGAAGCTTTGATTAAAGAAAAGGAAGAGGCCTATAAAAAGCTTTTAGATTTAGGCGTGCTGGCAGAAGATGCAAGATTTGTTTTTCCGCAGGCCTCCGAGACCAAGATAGTGGTTACAATGAATGCGAGGGAGCTTTTGCACTTTTTTAACCTAAGGTGCTGCAGGCACGCGCAGTGGGAGATCCGCGCGGTCGCGTATAAGATGCTTGCTCTTGCAAAGAAGGCCGCCCCTGCTATTTTTGAGAAGGCGGGCCCTCCTTGTTTTGTAAAGATGTGTCCGGAGGGCGATGAAGAATGTTATGAAAACATGAAAAAGATTAAGGATAAAGATCCGGAAGCTTTAGCTCAAATTTAATAAAATATATTTAATATTACGGGAGGCAAAAAATGAAAGACCAGTTTAATCACGGGTGGATTGAAGTAGTCTGCGGGAGTATGTTCTCAGGCAAAAGCGAGGAGCTTATAAGGCGCGTCAAGAGAGCTCAGATTGCAAAGAGAAATGTCTTGGTTTTTAAGCCCGCTTTAGATAAAAGGTTCAGCGCTACAGAGGTTGTGTCTCATTCAGGCATTATGACAAAAGCCATCCTTATATCGGATCCGAAAGAGATATTTGATTATATCAATGACGATGTGCAGATTATAGCCGTTGATGAAGTCCAGTTTCTCCCTATGGAGATTGTGGATGTCTGCCAGGAGCTCGCGGATATGGGCAAGCGCGTTATAGTTGCGGGACTTGATCAGGATTTCAGGGGCGAGCCTTTCGGTCCCATGCCCAAACTTTTAGCCGTTGCCGAGCAGATTGATAAACTTCACGCGATATGCATGGACTGCGGGGGGTCTGCTTCAAGATCCCAGAGAATAATTAACGGCGAACCGGCCGCTTATGACAGCCCCACGATTTTAGTCGGCGCGGAAGAAAGCTATGAAGCAAGATGCAGAAAATGCCACAGGGTCCCCGCCGGGGCAATGGTTTAAGATAAAGAGTATTCAATTCTCCAGAGGTTTTTATGCTTGACAAATTAAAGTCAATACAAACAAAATATGACGAACTGACGCAGAAGCTCTGCGACCAGTCAATTTTAAACAATCCCGATATTTATAAAAATATAGCTAAGGAAAGAGCCTCGTTAGAAGAAACCTATAATAAAAGCAAAGAATATACAGATCTTTTAAAAGATCTTGAAGAAGCAGAAAAGATGGCCGAAGGCGAGAAAGACGCCGAGATGTCCGAATATCTTAAGACAGAGATAGCCCGGCTTAAAGAATTTAAAGATAAACTTACCGAAGAGCTTGTAATTTTGCTTACTCCCGCAGATCCCATGGAAGGCAAGAATATTATTATGGAGATAAGAAGCGGCGCGGGCGGCGATGAGGCCGCTCTTTTTGCGGGTGAGCTTTACAGGATGTACCTGCGCTATGCTGAAGGAAGAGGATGGAGAACCGAGACATTAAGCGGCCATGTTACCGATCTCGGCGGTGTTAAAGAGATTGTTTTTTCCGTAAAAGGAGATAAGGTATATTCATTTCTGCAGTTTGAAAGCGGTGTTCACAGGGTCCAGCGGGTTCCTCTTACCGAATCCGGCGGCAGGGTTCATACTTCCACTGTTACCGTCGCGGTTCTGGCGGAAGCCGAGGAGTTTGACGTTGAAGTAAGCCCCAATGATCTTAGAATTGACACCTACCGCGCTAGCGGTGCGGGTGGGCAGCATGTGAATAAAACAGATTCCGCGGTCAGGATTACCCATGTCCCGACGGGCGTTGTTGTCGCGTGCCAGGATGAGAGAAGCCAGCACCAGAACAGGGATAAGGCCATGAGGATTTTAAGATCAAAACTTCTCGAGCAGAGGCGCATAGAACAGGAAAAAGCGATAGCCAGCGCGAGAAAAACCCAGGTCGGCACGGGCGACCGCAGCGAGAAGATAAGAACCTATAATTTTCCTCAGTCAAGAATAACCGATCACAGGATTCCTTTCAGCGTTCACAATGTTGAAGAAGTTCTAAACGGCTATCTTGAGGAGATAATAAACGCTCTTAAAGAATATCAGCAGCAGCTGAGGCTTAAGGCAGAGTAATAAATGAGTGTAAAGGTCTTTGATATATTAAAGTGGGCGAGAGAGTATCTTGAGAAAAGGAATATAGGGAACGCGGATACCGATTCCAAGATTCTGCTTTCGGAGATTCTCGGTATACCCAGACTTAACCTGGTTTTATTGAGGGATGAAGTTCTTAATAAAAAAACGGTTTTAAAATTTAAGGAGTATATTAAAAGGCACGCGGGATACGAACCCGTCGCGTATATTCTGGGAAATGCCGAATTTATGTCGCTTAAATTTATCACGACAAGGCAGGTTTTAATTCCCAGGCCGGAGACTGAGATTCTAGCAGAAGAAGTAATTAAAAAGATAAAAGAAAAAAAGTTAAAAAAAGCGGCTGTTCTGGATATAGGAACAGGTTCCGGGGCAGTAGCGGTATCTGTCGCGGCGTATGTAAAAGACGCTAAACTGACAGCTGTTGATAAAAGCGCTAGAGCGTTAAATATCGCTGCTAAAAACGCCGCAATAAACGGAATAAAAAAAAGCAGGATAAAATTTCTTAAAAGCGATTTATTCGGCGCTTTCAAGAAAACAGGAATAAAATTTGACATAATAGTATCCAACCCGCCTTATATAGCGGAGCCGGAGCTTGAAAAACTGTCTTTATTCGTTAAAAAATATGAGCCGCTTCCCGCTCTTTACGGCGGCAAAGACGGTCTGGACGTGATAAGGAAGATAATTAAAGGATCTTGTGAGTATCTTAAGCGCGGAGGATGCCTTCTGCTGGAGACAGGGTACAAGCAGGCCGGAAAAGTTGTAAAATTGATTAAAAAAGAAAATAAATTTAAAGATATAGAGGTTATTAAGGACCTTGCCAGCATAGACAGGGTGATTTCGGCTGTTAAAAAGTAGAAAATACGGGGAGAGTTATTATGAAGGAAGAACAGGTAAAAAAAATCAGAAAGATATTAAAAACAGACCTGCGGAAATATCTGGATATTATGCATGAGAACCAGATATACCAGATGAAGCTTGAAGATGAAAGCAAGGTTCTGGGCGTCAAACTTAATTATGAAGTTGTTGAAGCATCATGCCCGAAGAGGCAGTTTGAAGAAAAAGTGGATGAGTGTCTGAAGGATATAGAGAAAATAGAAGACATAAAATCAAATATGGTCGGCAGGTTCTATATCGCCACTAACCAGGACGGCGAACCATATAAAAGCGGCGATAAGATACAGAAAGGCAAGCCCATAGGCTATATAGAGACAATGAGCATAATGCACGAGATACTTACAAAGAGCGAAGGTGAAGTAGTTAATGTTCTTGTTGATAACGGTAAAATCGTGGAATACAGCCAGCCGTTGATACAGTATAAAGTGAATTAGCGGAGGAGCGATGTTTAAGAAAGTTTTGATTGCGAACCGGGGCGAGATAGCTTTAAGAATAATCAGAGCCTGCAAAGAGTTGAATATAAAGACGGTTGCGGTTTATTCCGAAGCCGATAAAAACAGCCTTCATGTAAGGCACGCGGATGAGGCATACTGCATAGGGCCGGCCCAGGTTGCCCAGAGTTATCTGAACATACCCACTATAATAAGCGCCGCTCTTCTTTCGGGAGCTGACGGGATTCATCCGGGGTACGGATTTTTAGCCGAGAATGTTAATTTTGTAGAGATTTGCGAGAGCCACAATATTAAATTTATAGGCCCGAACAGGAAAGCCATAGCCCTTATGGGCGATAAAGCCCAGGCCCGCCGCACGATTAGAAAAGCGGGAGTTCCGGTTCTTGTCGGCGCCGAGAAAGTGGAAAACGAAGATGAGGCCTACCGCATAGTGAATAAGTGCGGGTACCCCGTTATTTTGAAAGCTGTCGCCGGCGGCGGCGGCAAGGGGATGAGGGTTGTTCATGATAAAAAGGATTTAAAAAGATCGTTTGTGACGGCTTCGGCGGAAGCATTAAGCGCGTTTGGCGACGGCAGGATATATATAGAAAAATATCTGATAGAACCCCGCCATATAGAATTCCAGATACTTGCCGATAAATACGGCAATGTGATTCATCTTGGAGAGAGAGACTGTTCGGTACAGAGGCGCAACCAGAAGCTTATAGAAGAGTCTCCTTCCCCGATAATGAATAAAGGATTAAGAACTAAAATGGGCGCGTGCGCGGTAAAATGCGCCAGAGCTTCAGGTTATGACAGCGCCGGAACCGTGGAATTTCTGCTTGATCAGAAAACCAGAAAATTCTATTTTATGGAAATGAACACGAGAATCCAGGTTGAACATCCCGTGACCGAGATGATTACCGGCATAGACCTTGTAAAAGAACAGATTAAGATAGCCTCTGGAGAGAAATTGAAGATAAAACAGGAAGATGTCCAGTACAACGGACATGTTATAGAATGCCGCATAAACGCGGAAGACGGCACGGACGGTTTTGCTCCAAGTTCAGGCAGGATAATTAATTTTCTGCCTCCCGGGGGGCCGAGTGTCAGAATTGATACCCATATCCATACAGGAGCCGAGATTATGCCGTTTTACGATTCCTTAATCGCAAAAGTGATTGTTCACGGCAGGAACAGGGACGATGCCATTAATGTTATGTACAGAAGCCTTAATGAGTTCGTAATTGAAGGAGTTAAAACAACTATCCCGTTCCATAAGAAAATATTGAATAACGCTTTTTTCAGGGAAGGAAACATACACACGACTTTTGTTGAGAAAGAAATGACGAAGAAGTAAAACGAGGCATATATGGGTTTAAGAAGGTTTGGAAGAGAATTAATAATGCAGGGGCTTTACCAGCTTGAGATGACAGGTATCCCGGAAGAAGATATTCTGGATTTTCTGATAAAAAAGATAAGAAAAGAGCCCTGTGTTGATATACAGGATATCGTTGGTTTTGTTAAAGAGAACTTTGCCGGCATAGCCGCAAATAAAGAAGCTATAGACAAGCTGATTAAAGAAAAATCAAAAAACTGGCATTTTGACAGGATAAATAAAGTGGACAAAAGCATCTTAAGGCTTGCCATTTACGAACTTTATTACAGGGAAGACATTCCGGAGAGCGTCAGTATAAATGAAGCGATAGAGATAGCGAAAAAATATTCCACAGGAGATTCTTCAAAATTTATAAACGGTATTCTCGGCGCCATTGTGAGGGATAAAAAGAAAACCGCCGGGGGTAAAGAAGGATAAGAAAAGTGAAAAAGATAAAATTATCGGCAAAAACCAAGAGTATATGGTTCAAAGTCTTTTTAATAATACTTTTTTTCGCTGTTTTTGCGATGGCGTTCGGAATGTTCCTTATTAATTATTATTCAAAAGATCTTCCTAACACAGGAAAATTAAAATATTTTAATCCAACCCAGGCTACCGTGCTTTATTCAGCTGACGGGAAGGTTATAGGCAAGATATTCCAGGAAAACAGGATATGGATAAGCTTAAATCAGGTTCCGCAGACCATGAAAAACGCTATTTTTGCCATAGAAGATTCAAGGTTTTACCGGCATCACGGCATAGATCTCATAGGTATAATGAGGGCTTTTATAGCTGACCTGCGCCATGAAGAGATAAAACAGGGCGCGAGCACGATTACCCAGCAGTTGGCGAGAAATATTTTTCTTACTCCAGAAGTTTCATTTCAGAGAAAGATAAAAGAGATTGTACTGTCTCTTAAAATGGAGAAGCAGTTTTCCAAGCAGGAGATACTAGAGTTTTATCTTAACCAGATATATTTCGGGTCCGGAGCTTACGGCATTGAGAGCGCTGCCCGCATTTATTTTGACAAAGAAGCAAAAGATCTTAATCTTGCCGAATGCGCTATTTTAGCTGGAATGCCCGCCGCGCCTTCGGTATATTCTCCTTTTGTTAATATGGAGCTGGCCAAGCAGAGACAGTTCCAGGTTCTGCAGAGAATGGCGCAGTTAGGCTATATTTCAAAGCAGGAAGCCTCAGATGCCTACAACCAGGAACTGAAACTGGCCGAACCTCCTTCGGAAGAGTTCCATAATCTTAAATACCCCTATTTCACCACTTTTGTCGTAAGGCAGTTATTTAATTCATTCAGCAATGAATTAATATTCCGCGGCGGTTTGAAAGTTTATACAACTTTAGATACGCGCATGCAGGATACAGCCCAGAAATCGGTGCAGTGGGGCATTAAAAAGAGCATGCAGGAAGGCGTTAACGGGCGTCAGGCTGCTCTTGTAAGCATTGAACCCCAGACCGGTTATATAAGGGCCATGGTGGGGGGAACGGGCTTTAAAACAGGCGATCAGTTTAACAGGGCATGGCAGGCCCGCCGCCAGCCCGGATCTGCTTTTAAAATTTTTGTTTATACAACAGCCATAGATATGGGCTATCTCCCGCAGACGATCGTTCATGATTCGCCTATAACATACCGTTTAAGCGACGGTCAGGTTTATTCTCCGATTAACTGTGATAAAAAATACTGGGGGCCGATTACCGTCCAGAGAGCTCTCCAGTTTTCAAGGAATGTGGCGGCGGTGCGTGTAGCTCATCATATAGGGATGAACAGGGTTATTGAATATACACACAAAATGGGCATCAGGGAAAAACTGGAACCCCATCTTTCCCTGGCTCTGGGGAGCGCCGTTGTATCCCCGCTTCAGATGGCCTCAGCCGTGTCTGTTCTCGCGAACGAAGGCGTGAGGGTGGAGCCTACAGCCGTAATAAAGGTTGTTGATTCTAACGGAAGACTTTTGGAAGACAATACATATCCCTACCAGGAGGAAGTGGTATCGGATGAAACCGCTTACACTATGGTAACAATGATGAAAAAAGTTATAGAAGCCGGAACCGGCACTAACGCTCAAATAGGAAGGCCCGCGGCCGGAAAAACAGGGACTACAAATGATTTCAGGGACGCCTGGTTTGTGGGATTTACTCCCCAGCTCTGCACCGCGGTATGGATCGGCAATGATAACTATGACAAAATGGTAGTTTCTTACGGGGGTTATATTCCCGCGTTTATCTGGCAGAGATTTATGAAGGAAGCGTTAAAGGATATGCCGAAGGTTGATTTTGCGAAACCGGTAATAGGTAAAAAAGCGGTAATAGTATGTAAAGAAACGGGCCAGCGCGCGACATCATTCTGCCCTCATTCAATGAAAAAATATTTAAGTCATGACGAAGCGATTAAACTGCCTTTCTGCAAGAAACACGCGCCCAAAGTGAAGAAAGTAGAACCTAAGAAAACCAAAACGCCGGAGCCGGCTAAAACAAAAGAAGAGTCACTGGAAGATCTGCCTTTCAGCGACGAGATTAAAGCAGATGAAAAAGTTAACATACCTTCGCTTAAGCCTGAGGTAAAAGAAACTACAGCTCCCGCGCCTCAAGAGCCGCAGGAAGACCTGCCCGTTGTCCGTGAGACAACGCCGACTGAAGGACAGACAACAGAAGGTCCTTAAAATAAATAATAAAAGGTGAAAACTGTGGGCATAAGATTTAAAAACAATAAAAGAAAGCTAAAATTAGGTGATATTATGGGTGCGAGACAGATACATCTTATTATAAACGGGGATGTTCAGGGAGTAGGCTACCGTTATTTTGCCAGATCTGTCGCGTCAAAATATAATTTAACAGGGTATGTAAAAAACCTTAATGACGGAACCGTTGAGGCCGTTATTGAGGGAGAAGAAGATAATGTAAATAAAGCGATTGATGAATTAAGGCAGGGTCCTCCCGGAGCTTATGTTACGTCAGTTGATATGCAGTGGAAAGCCCCGACTTCATTCTATAATTCTTTCAGTATAAAATTTTAAATAAATAAATAAATAAATAAATAAATAAATAAATAAATAGAAAATATAATTGTATAAA
>JBDRKI010000106.1:0-11136 GCA_043814095.1 Armatimonadota bacterium
GGGATTCAAAACCAGAGACATTAATATATTATTAACCGCGCTGGGCCAAGTTAGAGATGATATATCTAAAAAATCAGGGACAGCGACAGTAAAACAAGACACAGAACCCCAAAAAATAACGGAACCAACGCAAGCAGTACCTGAAAAAATTGAAATAAAGCCTTTATCAGATGATAAATTTATATCTTTACTGCAAAATGAATATTCAGAAGCAGTTAAACCCTCCCTATGGGCAAGCAGGTTAATTAATCACCTGCTGGTTTCCACAGAGAACTTCTGTCCTAAAGATTTTACCGGCACAACCGGCTTTACAAGAAAAAATACTCTATCACGCTGGGATAAATTAACCAGCATGATAGAGACAGAGTTTGAATCCGTTATAATGGCAAGCGGGAAACCTGCAATTGAAATGGTTAATAAATACATTACCCTCTTAGACCTGTTTCTAAAGCATGATATAAAAGATGCCGGGGGAAAGAAGATTACAAACCTTATAGACGCATACGCGTACCTTCTTAAAAACCAGGTTGTTTCAGAGACGGATGAACCTTTAGATTTAAGCTGGGGCAAAGATCTCTTTGAATATCATAATACCGACCACAAAGGATTCTTCAAGTTTCTTGAATATGAAGAACTTGTAAGATTCAGAGACCATCTTAAAGCGGAAAATGATGCTAAAAAATTAAAGAAAGATAAAAAAGCATTTGACAGGGTAAAAAAAGCTTCTTCTTTATTCACTGTGACACATAGAGGCCCTGACACAAGCTCGCCTTCTATATGGAAAAAAACCGCAAAATCAAACACAAACGGGACAATAACACCGCCCGGGCAGTCAAAAAATTATCCTCCAATAACAGTCCGCCCCGGCGTACTGCCCCATGAGCGCAAGGGATATCCTGCTGCCGGGGGAAGGGCAAAAATACCCTCTACGGGAAGAAAACAGGATCACATAATAGTATTACGGGCGCTTAATGCAAACAAAACCCGCAAAGAAGCCGCCGGGAAACTTGAAAAATCCGATGTTTATGTATCCGACATATGCAGGGAAATAAGGGAACTGCAGTACGGTGCATCTGAAATATTAACAGAATATGAAAACAGCACAGGATTAAAGGTTGCGAAAATACTGGAGCTTTGCAAAGATTTAACCTCAAAAAAAGGCATAACAGAAAAAGATCTGCTTGAAGCCATAATAACGACAAATTCCTTCAAAGAAGCCGCGGTCCATTTAAACATTAATGATAAGGTGTTTTTAAGAAGGATTAAAAACCTCCGTGAAAAACTGGAACAAGACCCGGTAAATGCCGGATATATGGCCGGACAGCTTGCCGGAACCCCTGCAGAAGCAAAATTTTATGAAAAATTCAAAAGAAAGCTTCGGCCCTCTGATATTGTAAAACTATGCGCCACCAGAACTGATAATAAAACCGTAAAACAAGCAAAACTTATATATGACCTTATGCTGACCAAAAACAGAAATAAAGCGTGCAAATTATCGAGCCTGCAGGAAGCGGATTTCAATAAAAATATCCGCAAGATCAAAGCTTTAAATGATACAGACCTGCAGCTTCTGGCAGACTCATTAAATAAAAATCATCCCGAAATAAAAGAAAACCTGAAAAGACCCGCTGAAGCGAAAGACATTAAAGATATTCTTGATTACATAGATTTAAAAGACTCCGCGGATTTAGCGGAAGCTATACTTCTTAAAAAATTTACGGGTGATAGCTCCAAACTTAAAAGAATAAACAGAAACACGCTCATAAGAAGAAAAGAAAAGTTTTCTGGGCTGTCCGCAGAAGATCTTCAGAAAATAGCCGGCATTATAAACAAATTTTACCCGCACATAAAAGAAGCGGCCGGCAGAGATATAACCGTTTCGGATATAAAAACGCTTGATGCTCCCCGGGAAAAAGCGCCCGCAATAAAAGAAGAAAAAACCGCGGACACAGAGAAAAATATCCCGGCCACTGATACCGGAACAGCTCCCGGCATCCTAACGGTTTTTTCAAAAAGTGAATTATGTCTGTTGGAATATTTAATAAACAACGCGGATACCATCCCTGTCGAAGGTTTCCGGGAATATTTAAAACACAGTTCAGAATACTTTAATGTTGCTGATACGGATAATCTTTTAAAGAACTTTAATGAAGCGGTTAAAACTCCGGAAAGCGTTAAATTCTTTGCCGGCAAACTTAAGGTTCCTGAATCCGGTATTCTCGAACTAAAAAAGAAATTACTGGCTGTTGAGAACACCTCAAAGCCTTCTGGGAAAACAAAGCCGGAAATAATTTTCAATGAAAAAGAACAGACATTTATAAAAGATTTAACTTCAAAAGATAACCTTAAAATCATATTAAACAGGCATAACCTATCGCTTAAAGACGTTGAAAAAATATTCGGTAAATCCCAGCAGGCCGCTTTAGAAGATATAGCGTTAGCAACGCAAGTTCTTGAAATAGAGAACCTGCTGAAACTCTTCCAGAAAAGACGGGCGGAATTAAAACTCATACAAAGACAGAGTAAAAACGGATTTAAAGCTTCTCAGGGCGGCCTGCCGCCCTCCCCTCCTCAGGATTATAGAAACGGCGGCAACGGATATAGAGAAAGAAACTCCCGGATACTTCCTTTAAACGGCAAAGAATCCGGCAACTTAACCAACGGATCAATGATTGACTCCTTCAATAATGTCAGAAGCAAAGCCCCCGGACAGGATAAAGACATATCAACAGAAACCCGTGATCCGCTTAACCCCGGAGGGCCTAAACCGGCAGGGCTTAAATGGTGGGATGGATTCAAAAAGCAACATATGCCGGGCTTATATAAATCAGGCATATTATTCCAGGCATTAAGCGATGTGGATTTAAGCATTGTTCTGAGGGAACATGAAATTTCTTCAGTAGTTAATCAGATATACCGTGAATCGGGATATGAAAAAGCTTTGGAATTTTACAGAAAGCTTATTGAAATAAATAATGAAAAGGAATCCTTTACTAAAGAAGAATTAGATTCTGCAAAACCTTATCTTGCTACAATGGCTGTTAACGGTATAATCAAAAAATACGGATTCTACGGACAATTTGCCATAGACAATCCGGTAAAGTCCATTGCAGCCACTTACAAGGATTTTAATTATCCAATTTTTGATGTGTTAAATACCTTGGAAAAATATGATCAATTCTTTATTGATTTATTTAAAGCATTAAAAGAGATTGACCCTGCTTTTGTTGATGCGTTCAAAAAAACTTTTAATCCTGAAGATATAAATCAGGCAAAACGGGCTAAAACCATATTGATTGTAAATGAAGCATTGAGAACTTACGGTTGTAAAAAACATGACAAGCTGGCACACTGCCTGCCCAAAGAAGGCGCCGCATTATATCTAAGAAACCGAATACTTGATAGCCCTAAAACTTTTAATTTAAATAAAGATAATTATATTTCTTTCTTTACGGAAATAATTGAGAATTTAGGAAAAATTGATCCCGCGCTTGCGCTGGAATTTTCCGAAGGGCTCTGCTCGGGGCCTGAAGATCCTAAATATATAGTAATATCCTGCAGTAAAAATGAGATAAGATCTCCCTTTGCTGAATATATAGCTAATAAGATAATTTCCCGGAATGATAATTATAAAGATTATACAGTCGTATCCGCGGGGATAGATGCGCGGGAGGGAGCACCAAACTACTTTATCGTGGCAGATAAAACAACAGACGAACCCATAGACAGCAAGAAAAAAACAAGAGCCCTTAGCCCTGAGTTAGTAGAAAAAGCTGATATAGCATTCATTGTTCCCGAACATTACCAAGAAGCAGTGGAGAGATATCCCGGACACGCTGATAAGATACTGCCCATGGAACTGCCTCTGACAGTATTTACGGTGCATGAAGGCACAGTAGAGCTTTACCGTGAAATCATATTCGGGCATATAGAAATGCTCGCGAACTTGAAAAAAGCATTAAGAGGCTATTCTGCCGGACCTCAGGGTGGAACTAAAAAAATAATACCCGGCTCATTAGTTGACGCGCATAAAGCAGAAAGAAAAGGCTTTGAAAATACTCAAAGACATGAAAGACAACCTGAAAACGGCAGCACAAGCAGTCATGACTCCAAAGGCCTGCAGACACCTTCACCCGGAGGCAGCCCTGTATATTTCGAATTTGGAGAAACTTTTATATTTAATCAATTAAGAGAGTCCGTAACACCGGATACGCTGGAGCTATATATAAGACAACAGGTAAAAGACCCTGATGCGTTTGCCCAAAAAATCAACACATTAACTCAAACAGACGAAGCTTTAAATAAATTTGCTAAAGAGCATGGGCTTGAAGTAGAAAAAATTGAGTTATTAAAAAGCACACTATCTTCAACGCAAAGCGCAACAGCTTTAACGCGCGATGAATCAATGCTTCTCAAATCATTAGGCAATCGACGGGTTATGCGATGGGACAAAATCATAAAAAATGCATCTATAGACCCCATGGCTCTGCGGGATAAAGTTGATAAACTTACCGAAACGACCGATGATAAACGCAGTTTTGCCAAAAAGTATTCTATTTCATTCGGGGAAGTAGACAGTTTAAATCGTGTATTATCCGAAATCGTGCAGAAAACAGTTCTAAATAAAAATGAGGAAGCCGTAGTAAACAGACTAAAAAATACTTCCATGGAAGAATGGAAAGACATTATAATAAATTCTGAAGTTCACCTCGGAAATTTTGCAAAAAAAATAGATACCGTAAGCGCTTTCGATACTGCTAAACAATCTTTCCTTGAAGAATTCAGCTTTACAGAAAGAGGACTGACACGCCTGAAAAATATAACATATGAGCTTCAAAAATCAAAACACCTCTCAGAAAGCCAGAAAAACTTACTTTCCCTTTTGAAAATTTCAGATATAAAAAAGTGGGAAGAGATATTAAATAATGAGATGAAACATGGAACTAAGGACTTAGCAGGTCTTAAATATAAAATCGATGTTTTAACCCGGAATGAAGCCGGCAGAGCAAAATTCACTAAAGATCATGGTATTGAAAAAATTGATGAATTAAAGAATTCGCTGAATAAAGTTTTAAACGAACAAAACTCACCTAAAACAGAAATAGAAGAAGGCGGTATTGGTGCAAAAGAATCAGAATCTAACCGCCACAGTAAAATGCCTAATATAAGACCCAACATGCCCCCGCACGCGAAACTGCATCAGCGGAGGCCGGAATTAAAAGATACCTCAGCGGCAGTCAAATCAGGAAAAACCATAATGCTGGCTAAGGGTAAAAGCATAACCCTAACGGCGGCGGAAGAATCAATAATCGCCCTGCGGGGAGATAAAAACCGCAAAACAGCCGTAAAAAAATCCGTACTGGCTTTGAATATAGATGCCGTATCTTTCTTTGAAAAAATAGATAAAGCAATCTGGCATGAAGCTTTTACGGCATTTAAAAAAGCCTACGGGCTTAGCGATATAAACCTTGCTGATCTGCATCATATACTAAGAGAATTAGACGAAGAAATAAAAGTACTGCAAAAACTGAATCAATTAAGAGACAGAAAAGACCGTATAATATCTATCTCAAACAAATTAAAATGGACGATAAAGAAAACGGATCAAGCCTATAATAGAGCGCACAGGTATTTCAGAATCAAAGTTTTATCGGAACAAGAACTGGAATCTCTTGCCAAACAAGCAGGATATGAAAATGCCAAAGACCTGACGGAAGCCGTTAAAGCAAATAGTCCCCCTCCGAATTTAAATGAAAAAGCATTTGAAGCAGGTCTAACAATTACTGTGGGAGATTCAAAAAAATTCTACGGCTCTATAAGCAATATTATGACAAATATATTAAAACAGGACTTAAACGGGGATATTGCCGGTGTTTTTGCCGCTAAACTAAGAGAATACAAAAATCCATCTTTTATGATCAACTCCTGCATCAATATATTAAGAGAGTTTAAAAATAAAGGGGTAAAAGACTGCAAAGGTCATGATATTGCCGATATCATATCCATATATAATTACATGGCTGAAAATAACCTTTTTAAAAAGCCTGCAGAAAATTTAAAAGGCAGTGAAGATGCTTTTAAATGCCTTAACCTTGAATTTTTTGAAACAATTAAAAAAGAATTTAAAAATGGAAATGGAAACGGAAACGGGGAAAGCGTTCCCGAACTGCTGAGCCCCGGGTTTTTTGAAAGAGTTAGAGAGGAAATAAAAGATCCGGATATCGGAAGAACTGAAGATTTATACGGGAAAGACTGGTTTGAGATAGCTGATACGCTGCACGAGCGCACAGAGAAAGCTAAAGCTAAAACCAAAGCTAAGGAAAGCACGCGGGTAAAACCAAGCGAAAAAACAGCTTACATTGACGGCATACCGATGTCGGGTAAAGCCCCTAAAATAGAAGCAGGGAGTGTCGGCGCGCCCGAGATAAATAACAATCACTCCAAAATGCCTGTAGTAAGGCCTGAGTTTCCGCCGCACGCAAAACTGCACCGTATAACAGGCGCTATTGATTCCTTAACCCGCAAACTTTTCCCTGATTATTATACAGAGATGAAAATTAATAAAGCGGCTGAAAAGGCGGGAGTAAAAATATCCGGCGAAAATGATAATCCGGCATCGGAGCTGGAAACCGTATGCAATAATTACGGATGGGATAAAACTCTCAAACTTTACAAGCATATCCTTGAACTTCATAATAAAGAAAATATATTTAATCAGGATGAGATGCTTGCCGCAAAAAACATTATGCTGAATAAATTAGCGGTAATAGGCGGGATTGAAAAACAGAATATTGACGCAAAAATAAAGAAAGCTCTGGTTCAATCAATCCGGAACGCTAAATGCGCTACCCCGGAAGATACGGCCGTTTATACAAGGGAAGCTGTTTTAAGAACAAGCTTAAAAATAGATTGTATTAAGCTTCTTAATGATACCGTTAAGAATTTAGAAAAAATTGATATTAATTATGCCAATAAATTTAGTGCCGGAGCCGCCGGAAAACCTGTTGTCAGTATATTACATGTATGCGAACTCCATCAGGTCCGCAGCACCGCGGCGGAATATTTTACAAACCTGCTTCTTTTTGAAAAATACGGAGACAGATTTACGGTTGAATCCGCCGGCACAAACGCGATAGACGGCCAGCCAACCGCGTTTCTGGTTGATATCGAAGGGATTTCCAGCGGATTAACCGGTATTTCTAGAAAACTAACCCCTGAGATGATTGAAAAAGCGGATGTCGTCTTCGCGGCAGTCGGCACTGAAGGAACCATAAAGAAAATTATTGAGGAAGCGGAACTGCCTGAACATCATTATATGAAGATTACAACAGGTTTCTTCCCGCGTTCGATTCAGAAAAAAGAAAATTTCATGCCCATGGTAGAGTATATAGAGGCAAGAGAGAAAATAAGGAAGGCTTTCGGCGGAAACCTGCCGGTGCCCCCCTCCCCCTGTCCCGGAGAACCGTCCGTTACAAAAGGTTCGGCAATAGACCAGTTTGGGATGCGGAAAGAGAAGGCAAATCCCGCTACCAAAGAACACAACCGGCTTGGCAGCGCGGTCAAGCCGGAAAAACATGACCGGGCAGAAATACACTGGGGAGAACTGCATAAAAAAGTTATGCCGGGACATTATTACAGTAAAAAAACCAATGTTAATCTGGCTGCTAAAGAACTTGGTATAACACTGCATAACTCTGATATACATAAATTCCCCTCCCTTAAAGTCTATTTTGACAAAATATTTGAAACCATCAATGAAAGACACGGCTGGGATAAAGCCGTAGCCTTTTACAATAAACTCCTTCAGATAAATACGGAAAAAGGCGGTAAGGTTCTCTCTTCTGAAGATATTAATGAAGCTCAGCTGTTTTTAACAAGAATAGCTGTTAAAAATTCGGCAAAAGCTAACTCTCTGGAATTATTCTTAATGGATAAATTCACAGTAGAGGCAACTGCAGTTAATTTCAGAGAAGCAGTTCTTTTAAACGTTCTACCTGTTCAACTTGTTAAAAACTATAACTACATCCAGATATTCAGCAATACCGTACGTGAACTTGAAAAGCTGAATACTGCATTAGCATTTAAATTTAAAACAGCCCTTGGAGGCGGATACCTTGAAAACATCCTTTTTGTATGTGAACAAAACAAACTAAGGAGCCAGGGAGCGGAATTTTTAGTAAATATGATGTTGGATAAAAAATACGGACGCAGGTTCTCGGTTAAATCTGCAGGGACTCGCGCATATGAGGGAGCTGAGACTGCTTGTATGGTGCAGATACAGGGAGAAACTAAATGTAGAAAAAGTACTACAAAAAAACTTACTCCTGCTCTTATTAAGAACGCTCATATGGTCTTTGTAACTCCGGAAAATTATAAAGTTGTATTTGATATGGTAACAGAACTTATAAAAGAAGGAAAACTTGAAGAAAAAGATCTGCAGAAAATCAATAAAAAACTGTTCCCGCCGGGTGCAGGCATGTTATATAATGAAGGCGATTTTTCATTAATAGTACTATATATAGAGGCAAGAGATACCGTACATAAAGTATTCGGAGCAGATCCTATAAAAGAAGGCGGTATCGGGATAGAAGAACCCTGCTCTGACCGGCACAGCAAAATGCCTCAAATAAGACCTGAATGGCCTCCTTCCGCAAAAATGCATCACAGCCTTATACAGAAGCTGGGTCATGACAGATATCTGATAGGAAAACTTGCATTCCGGGATAATGAAATAAATTTCATTAAAGCCCTTAAAGATAATCCATCCTCTAAAATACCATCAATTGCCGGAAGACATAAAATAGCGCAACCTTTAACTGTGCTGGTCAGGTTTAATACCCTGTACTATGAAGCAAAAGTTGAGGCAGCCGAGTTCCTGGGATTTGAAAGCTTGAACCAGTTTCAAAATACCATAACTAATGGTATGCGTGAATTAGGAGCAACCGGCCGGGGTAAATCCAAACCCGGGATAAAAGACGCATTCAAAGCCGGCACTTCCTTCCCTGAGAAAGAATTAATCTTAGCATCGGGAGAAAAAATAACTTTTACGGGAGCAGAAGGAAAACTTTTTAATTCCAAGTTTAATCCCAATAACAAAATAATGCTAAAAAGAGATATCCTTGATCTGGGTATAAATGGAGTGGAGCTTTTTGAAAAAATAAAAGCCGTGGGAGCTTCGGCAAATGATATTCTCATGCTCAAAAATATGTATCCCAACCTTAAAGGAAAAAGGTACAGCGACTTATACACAATATTAAAAGAACTCAGCGAAGAAATAATAACATTACGGGAGCTGAGATTTTTAAAACCCGACCGCGAACGGTTAACAATCCTGGCAAAAAGATTAGGTATGCCTAAAAAATATTCTGATAATATTTACTATAATGCTAAAAAGCTTGTTGATTCCATGGATGAAAGCCAGAGGGCAAGCTTCGCAAAAATAATAGAAGTCGATAGCGCGGAAAAGCTCACAGAATTAACAAGTCCCGCCAATCAGACTCAAAAGATAAACAGGAAAGCAAAAGAGCTGGGATTAAACATCAATTCAACTGATTCAAAATACATATATATGGGTCTTGAATCGATAATATCCGATATCCTGAACGGCATCAAGCCTTCCATGGACAGCAAGCAAATATCCGAGTTTGCCATAACCAGGTTTGAAAAAAGCATTAAAAAATATGACAACCCGTTTACCCCTCTTAAAACATGCATCAAAGTCTTAAAAGAATTTAAAACTAACCCGAAAAAGCTTTCCTGCGGAAAACCCGTTACAACCATAGTAGATGTATATAATTATATGCTGGAAAATGATCTGTTTGACGCTCAAGTTAAAATGAAAATTGAATTAAACGAATACGAAGAACATTTTAACTTCCTTACCCTTGAATTCTTTGAAAAGTTTATTAAAGATCTAGAAAATAACATGTCTAACGGAAACCTAAACATAGACATAAAAGAAGAATATGACAAAATAGAGCAGGAACTTCTCGAGATATGCAACGAACTCTATGAACCTCTTGTCATAACTCTATTTAACGCGCAAACTAAAAGAGGTATAACCATAACCGGGCCCGCCAAAGAAAAAATAAAGCAAAACGCAAAAGATATGATTTTAAAGCCCGATATGCCGAAATTATCGCTTGATTCTGCAAGAACATTAAACTTAAATGCTCATTATGTGGAAACATTACTCAACCATATCGATCTTATAAAAGATAATTTTCCGGATAAAGCGCAAAAATTAATCGGAAAATTAAACACTCTGCAAAATTCAATATACGGCTTTAACCTGCACAGGCAGGGAGAACTTGACATACAGAAACAGCTGAAAATCAATTCCGATAATATCGAAGGACTGCCGGTTGAGAGGGCAGGTAAAAAATATCATGGAAAGTTCCCCGCCCCTATCCGGCCTGAAGTATTAGGCAATGAGAGGGCTAATTTAAGTTCGAAAAAGACAGCCGGATCAAAAAAACAAGCCGCTGAGCCTAAAACTACTCAAAGAATATATTTTACAGAAAAAGAAAAAGAAATACTCCGCTCCCCTATTAACACTGCCCAGAAAACAAGAATAAAACAGGATATCCTTGATGCGAGGCTGGATCCTATAGAATTCGCATGGAAAGTAAAGAATAAAGTTGATAATCCGGCAAAAAGAGCAAACTTTAAAAGAGATTACGGGCTTAATAATAGAAACTGTGACGATTTAGTTAATATACTGGAAGAATTTGAAGCCGAAATAACCATTTTAAGAACCATAAGGGAGATACAGCTTGATAAAACAATAAAAGATAAAAGAAATTATTTAAGGTGGGTCGCGCTTAGATTATTATGGGACCACGATTACATCAAGAAAACCCTTGATCACAGCATAAAATACTACTTTAAGAAGTTGACTCCCAAACAACAGGAAAGACTGGCGGAAATAACAGGATTTGGAAACGCTGTAGCGCTCAAGAATACTCTTTATCCTCAGGAAAGTAAAATAGAAAAAAGGGTTGAGGAAAAACTAAGCAAAACAAAGGAAACTTCTGTACCCTTAACCCGGGGCGGGACAAGCGCTATAGTTGACAGATCAGCCGTTGAGAGAGCGGGCAAAAAACATCGCGGGCAGTTTCCTGTTCCAACAACACC
>JBDRKI010000107.1:0-37624 GCA_043814095.1 Armatimonadota bacterium
TTAATTCCGTAAAAAACAGCTACTTAAACATGTTTTCATCGGATAAAAAAGCGTCTTCCCATACCCTGAACACACATGCGGAAGGCCTTATAGCCGGAGATATATGCCCTGTGAATAACTCTGTTCTGTATTACAAAATACCCGACACCCTTGATTATATATCCATAGGCGAAGTTTCATATGAAGATGATTTTAAAGAACTTGGCTCTTTGTCAAAAAAAACAGAAACTGTTTTAACAGGCATGAATATACCTCATCCGAAAAGCTGGCTTGAAGTCAAAATTGAAGAGAACATTACAAACTCTTTAAAAGAAGGAAGCCGTGATGTTAAATACAGCAGGGACGAAGTAAAATCGGCCGGCATACTGGAAAATAAGTTCGCGTATTCTCTTTTGAAAGAAATTTACAATAAGAAAAACAGCTCCATTAAAAAACTCACGGAAGCGTTTAACGGCAATAATAAGGATGAAATAGAAAAGAACCTGGAAATCTTTGAAAATGCAGGATTAATTAACAAAGATTACGTTATTTTATGCAAAAAAAGCAACCAGCAGATACTCCAGGTATCCTCAAAAGAAGCCATAGAAGAAACATCAAAATCAACCTTCAAATGTTTTATATGCGGGAACCCTATAGCTTCCGAAGAGATAGATGAGATAATCGCATGTTCTGATTTCGGGAAAAAATTACTTGAGAATGACCACTGGCTTTTAATTAAATTTCTGAGCTGTCTTGACAAGCTCCAAACAAAAAAGAATAACATATATATTCAATCCGATAATCTATCTATGCAGAAAATTTTCATTCAAAAAAACCAAAAACTTATACTTGTAATAATATGCAATAAAAAACTGGAGCTTAATGATTCTTACCAGATATCATCTTTAATAAACACTTTCGGGGTTCCCTTTACAATACTTATATCCCCCGGCAACTTCACTTATCTTATGAAGTCCTACCTGAAAAAAAGTGCTTCTGAAACACAGTTCTCTTTCATTGAAAACTTGCAGCATCTTGAAAAAGAGATAACAGCTATCTTCAATGCCTTCGATAAAAATCTGATGGAAGAAACCTTCTTTGGCTTTAATGACCTGACTTATATAGACCTGCAGGATGCCGTATTAAGTAAAATAATTAAAGATAACGGTAAAGAATCCAACGTGAAGACAAAGAGCAAAAAATAGGTTTTTGAAATTTCCGAAACAGCGCAAGCCACTTGGAAAATCATATTTCTTCTTTAATAATTCTCAAAAACTCTTTTTTACTTATTCCCAGAGTTCCCAGATTAGCAGAAATTATAAAATCCGGAAGTTCTTTTTCGTAAGGAATAATTATAGGTCTTTTCAAATCGGGTCTTTGATAGATTCTGTGAGAACCTTTTTGTCTATTAAAAGCACAACCGACATAAAATAAAAATTTTAACAGCTTCTGAAAATCTTTTCTGAGCTTCTTTAAATGTTTTTCCGCAAGTTGAAAGTTTAAAAGCGGGAGTATAAGCAATAAAATACTTACCTTCTTTCAAAAAAAGAACAGGGATAGAAAAGGAATTAAATTTCATTTTTTCACCCCAATTTCATTGTATTTTTATATCTTTTTTCAGTATTACTAAGTTTTTTTCCTGCAATAACAAAAAAATGGCGGAGAGAGAGGGATTCGAACCCCCGGTCCGCGTAAACGGACAACGGTTTTCAAGACCGCCGCTTTCAACCACTCAGCCATCTCTCCGCTTGGAAGAATAATTTACAATAATTCGTGTTATTTCTCAAGTCCCCTTTTATTTCTGCAGGATACTTTTATAGCTCTCCAGCTCATATATTACATTCTGTTTGGGGAAATCAAGTTTTAATACCCTGCCGTCTTTGTCTATCCAGAAATACAAGTTTTCCGAAACGCCGACCAAAGCAAGCACTTTTTCCCCTTTTATATTAAGATATTCAACATTATCTATTTTTACGTCCACAGCTTCGGTTTTAAGTTCATCGGGATAAAAAAGATACAGTTTATATGTTTTACCGAGCTTCACTTCCGGTATCTGGCCAAGCGCGACGCAAATCTGAGACAGAACTCTTTTATCGGCAAGATAAGCGCCGTCTGATATCGGCAGGCTGATTTCCTTGCTTTGGTCGTTTAACTTCGCGGATTTCGTTATAAATGTTCTTTTAAAATTGCATTCCTCAACAAGTTTATCTTTATCTTCTTTAATCTCCAGGTTATAGTAAACCGGCAGACCGTACGGGGTAAGATAGTATTTTGTTTTTATCTCGGTTTTCATGAGGCCGTTATCTACCTCGGTTAAACTGTCAAACTCATAAGTTTCTTTGTCGCCCTGTATGCTTAATTCTTTGAGGGCAACCACTTCTTTGCCTAATTCCTGTTCATTCTTAGTAATTTTGTATACGCGCTCCTCGCCCAAAGGCCATTTTACTTCATTCCTGAAATAAGGGACTCTGGGAGAAGGGTTGGGCGCGTAATCAAGAATCTGAACATGGGGATACCTGATATCGCCGTTATGCCATAAAGCTATATGGGACGCGCTTAATTTATCAAACTCGCCGAGAGTGGGATCCAGCGCGGCCCAGCCTTCTTTACCCGTATAACATTCAATCCATGTGTGGGGAACAAACTTCCCGCCCGAATAAATCAAACCGCTTATAAGGCGGGCAGGAATGCCGACTGACCTGCACATAGCGGTAAAAAGCATGGATATGCTCTCGCTGTTTCCCTGCTTGGAAGCAAAGGTGAGTTTCGCGGAAGGCATAGCCGGCCCTATGTTTATTTCTTCCTTAATAAAATTGAATATCTTGCCGGCCGCATCCCAGATATTCTTGCTGTTTAACACGACATAACTCGCTTTGTTTCTTATTCTATCATTATCGCATTCTATACCGAACTCCGGTTCTAAATACCGCAGAACATCATCCGGAAAATCTTCGGTTACGGGATACTTAAATGAACTGTTTACTATTATATCTTTTGTGTTTATCTCCATTACCCCGTCAAGGATATTTTTATCCTCGGGTACTTTCTCAACTTCTTCCTTAACCTCTTCAACTGTTTCTTCTTTAACAGCTTCCTTGCCCGGTACAGGGGGGGATTCCAGATCTAAATCCAGATCAAATTCATCAATTTCTTCCGCCTCTGTGCCCGGATAATATTTCTGGCTGAACCCCAGATCTTTATAATCCCTTATCACATCACCGTATACTTTCGTATTAATCTTAACTTTCAGATAAGTTAAATCCGCGGCATTCGGCAGTACAAATTTCGCGTCCGCAACCCTTAAATCCCAAAGATCAGTACCTTTGCTTTTTGATATTTCATTAACTACGCCTTTATTGCTTAATACCATATATACCGGTCCGTTTGCCTGCTCAACTTTTATAAGATTGTATTTTTTATCCACGAACATCCTGTATTTTACGGTTTTATTTAAATCAAGAATATCATATCCCGTGCAGTCATACTTTTTGTCTTTAACTTTCACGGTTACCGGTCCTGTACTTACAATATTGATTTTTTGCAGATCTTTCATCAAAGGATCATAAATGGAAAGCTCTTTTTTGTCACTGTTTTTTGTCATAAGAGCCAGAATCTGGAAATACTCGGCAAAAGTACCGAAAGATCCCCAGAAGTTATTTACAAAAAACGTCGGAGCGTCTTTAATCTCTTTATAATAATCGTGCTTGTTTTTGCCTGCCAAATCTGTCTGGAGAACTAATGTATCGGATACAACCGCGTGCACGTTAATTTTCATGTCTCCTACCTGCTGGAGCAGGTTTAAAGAAGAAGGATTTAAAGTATCCTGCTCCACGAAAAGATCGCTTATAAACTGAACATCCTCTATGCCGCCCATACCTACTTTAAGCCGGCTGTCTGAATCAATCCTGTAGTAGTGCTTCTCCCCGAGGTAAACCTTCTGGCTAACGAAGAAATGCGAATAACCCACAAGCTTATCAGACCAGAATATAGCGTAATACTTTTCCATTCCTACATCTATACCCGCATTAGCGCACCCCAGAATAAGGAAAACAAATACCAGAACCGCTATAACTGTATTTTTAATTCTTTTCATCAATACACCTCAACTAATATATATGTAGCTTACAGTAAATATTTATTTCTGCGATATTTTCCCGCAAACAACTTTTCCTTCAGCGCCTGTTACATTAGGTATATTATTAAAATGTCCGTATAATGTTTCATTTCCCAATATCGCAAAAGCTACCGCTTCTTTCGCGTCGCTGTTTATGCTTAATTCATCCGAAAGATAAATTTTAACATCATTTAACCTTGTTTTCAAATATTCAATAAAATACCTGTTCTTTCCCCCGCCCCCGCTTATTATTATCTCGTCAAATTTATCTTTAATATGAGCCTTAATACCGCATATAACCGTTTCCGAGGTAAAAGCCGAGAGTGTTGTTATCAGATTCAACAATCCCGTTTTCTTATTCTCCCTGATCAGTTTTTCCGTAAAATACCAGCCGAACTCTTCCCTTCCCGTGGATTTCGGCGGAGCTTTTTTAATATAATTTAACTTCATAAGTTTAGATAAAAGATTATAGTCAATTTTACCCTTAAAAGCAAATTCCCCGTCTTTATCGTATTTAAATTTACCTTTTGTATATACATTTACAAGATGATCCAGAACCATATTGCCGGGACCGGTGTCAAACGCTAAAACTTTATCTGCCCCGGACGATTTTTTTATATATGTTAAATTAGCGATACCGCCTATGTTAAGTATAACCCTGTTTAATTTCTTACTGCGGAATAAAATATAATCAGTATAAGGCACAAGAGGCGCCGCGCACCCGCCGGAAGCAAGATCCGCATATCTAAAATCAGAAACAGTAAGGCACCCCGTGCTTTGCGCGATCTGCGCGCCCTCCCCTATCTGCAGAGTGGAATAAGGAGGATTATGATAAACAGTCTGACCGTGGCTTGCGACCATATCAATCTTATTTACGGGAATGCCGGCGGATTTTGCAAGTTTTTTAACCGCATCCGCGAATATTTTCCCCAGCTCAAAATTAAAATCGCTTAATTTATCTACGGTCGCCTTTTTATAATCAAACATCTTAAATATCTTCCTTCTGGCATCTTCTTTAAAAGGCACGCAGATATACTTGAGAAGCTTAACTTTTGTTAGCAGGAAATTCCCGGATATCTTTACAAGCGCGGCATCTATACCGTCAACTGATGTCCCGCTCATAAGACCTACAACAATGCGTTCTTTCTTTTTAATATAATCCGTTATTTTCATAATTGTGAAAATCCTATTACATCTATATTATTCTGTTTAATAAAATTAATTATTTCCGGGTCTGTGTATACTTTCAGCTCCGACATCCTGTAATCCGTATAGGAACTGATGCCTCTCAGGTCTTCGTCAACAAATCCCGGATGCGCGCAGATCTCCGTAACGCCGGAATCCATATTGTTCACGATTCCCATGAAATTATCCGGATTTACCCTATCCGCGTAAAATTCTTCTATAAAATAATCCGGTGTTTTAATGCCTTCTTTTTTAAAGGCTTCAGCCATCTCCGGATTATTGCTTCTGGCAGGCAGATTATATTTTTTCGCGAGCTTAATATATATATCCAGAAATTCAGGTCTTGCGTGAGTATGGTGGTGTGAATCAATATGTGAAATCTTAACACCGAGCAATTTTGCCTTTAAAATCTGGGCTTCCCATTCTTTTTCAACCTCTTCCGGTTTTGCTTTTTCAGCTACGATAGAGGGTTTGCGGAAAAAACTGCCGTTCTCGTCCAGAAGGGAACTTACTTCGGAAGGATCTGATACCGGTTTCCCGTATGTAACATTAAGATGCACCCCTATATCAAGACCGGTACAGTCTTTTGTAATCGCGAATTTCTTATCCGCGTCAGGCAGGTTTATCATAAAAGTAGTACTTTTTACAATGCCGTCATTGTATGCTTTAACTATTCCTTCACATGCCGAATAAGTAAGGCCGTAATCATCCGCGTTAACTATTATCTTTTTCATATTATATATACTCCCTTTGAAAATAATTTCATTATTTCTCTTTATGTATTACAGTTCCCTTTCTTGGTTGAAAATAAAAAGCAGGGATATTTTTAATAAACATCCCTGCTGTTGTATTTTTTACTTAATTATATACTATTATTTTCCGGCCACCTGAATAAATCCCGCATATTCCGGTTCATTATAATTAACGGAAACAAAGTTTGTTACTTTCCTGTCGGAGTAAGTTAAATATTCTCCATCATGGTAAAGAGCGCTTGAACCGCCGCCGTCTAAGCATACGGCATAAGCGCAGTTAAGCTTTAGCATTATCTTTGCCGTTTCTTTTAAATTTACAGAATCCCTTATTGTTACCAAAAGAAGTTTGTCATCGCCTGTATAACCCAGCACGCTTCTTTTCGCGTATCCTAAAACCCTGGGATCGCGGAATCCTTCTTCTTTGGGATTAAGATAGATACTGTTTTTATACACCAGCGTGGGCCCTGTGCAGACAGCGTGTTCAAAAGTGTTCCAGGGTATAAAATATTTTTTCAGGCTGCTGGCAAGGTGAAACTGTATATCCCCCTTATAAGTGAACCCAACAACCGTTCCCACACAGCCGATATTCTCTACTTCGCCGTCCACGATAATCGTACCGGTAGGCTTAAATGAATTAGTGTCATGGTAAGTGCCGTTTATAGCCGCGACAGGCTTCGTGCGTTTAACAAATGAACCGAAAGTTTCATTAGGATAGCTGTATTTTTTCTTGCCGTACGCGACAGCGGGCTTTATGCTTATGGAAGGGTCTTTAGTATCGATAGAGACTACATTTACTTTAAATCCGTTTATATACAGTGTTTCGGAATCTACGGGTTCTGCCGGTAAAAACGTGCAGGTCAGTAAAAAAAATAAAGCCAGGCCTAATGTTGCTAAGACCAGCTTTTTCATATCCCCCAACTCCTTCACCACAGGAAAGATTTTTTTCTTTCTTTGATTATATTATAATGCAAAAAATGGCTCAAAACAATGATTTTTTGTTAACAAAATGTTAACAATTTGTTACAAAATTGTTAAATTTTGGAGGTTTTTTTGATGATTTCAATTATTTTGCTTAAAATAGTTAAAAATTAGACTTTTTTAAACTATTTTTTTGTAGATGAAGGGACTTTACTAATATGATATAATATATAGGTTATGAAAAGAAAAATATTTATTAATTTATTGATTACTATTATTTCGGTATTTTTAATTAAATCCGGTTACGCGCTGGAGAATAATTTTCTTCACCCTGCAAGATATGTTATGGAGAACGGTATTAACGTGCTGATCCAGGAGGAACACCACCACCCGATAACAAGTATCCAGATATGCGTAAGAACCGGGTCGCGGAATGAAAATTCCCAAACCAACGGAATAAGCCATCTGTGCGAACATCTTTTTTTCAGGCACACAAATCCAATGACAAGCGCGCCTTTTAAAGCCTCACTGGAGAGGCTCGGAGCGGAATTTAACGCCGAGACGTCTAAAGATTATACCTGCTATTATGTTAACCTGCCCAGCAAAAATACAGCTCAAGCATTAAGATTAATGGCTGATGCGTATATCAATTACAGCTTTTCCCAGGAAGATTTTGAAAACGAAAAGAAAATTGTTTTAAACGAATACGGCTTAAACAAAGATAATCCCATGGCAAAGCTTATAGCCAAACTGGATGATGTGGCATTTCCCAATCACCCTTACAGGTATCAGATAATCGGAACCGAACACGGCATCAAAGATTTTTCACTAAATGACGCCGTTAATTATAAGGAGAGAAATTACACCCCTTCAAACACATCAATAATAGTGGTAGGCGATGTTAATACATATGACGTAATGGAAAACATAAAAACCTTCTTCGGAAGTTTTAAAGGTCCCGGGCAGGAAGATATCCCCGCTTCTGAATCCATTATACCTTATACAAACCAGGAAATAGTTGAAGAGGCTGATGTAACTAAATATTATATACTGCTCGGATACAAAACGCCGGGAATAAAAAACATAGAGGATATATACGCTATTGATATCATAACTTTTCTTGCGGGTCAGGGTAAATCCAGCATGCTCCATGATGTTTTAACCAAAGACAATAAACTGGCCGAAGAAGTCTTCGCGAGCTTTGTAACCCCTAAAGACCCTGGCCTTTTCTATATTGCCGCCATATGCAAACATGATAAATACGAAGAAGCAAAAAAAGGAATTTTTGAGGTAATTGAAAATTTGAAAAACGGAAATTTCTCCGATAAAGAATTTGAAAGAGCCCGCAACCTCCTTATAAGCACATATGTGTTCGGCGCGGAAACAAACCTGGATAAAGCAAAGACACTGGGCTTTTACGAAGCTATTGATTCATATAAAATAGCGTGCGGGTATATAGACGGCATTAACAGCACGACAAAAGCGGACGTTGTAAAAGAAGCGAATAAACTCTTCGGGAACAGCTACTACCTGCTTGTTTTTAAGCCGAAGTACATACCGAAAGAAGATGACGGTAAAACAAAACCTCCTTTCCCGTTTAATATATTTAACTGGTGATCCTTAAATGAATTTTAAAATTAATAAAACAATAAATATCATTACAGTTTTTCTCATGTTTGCATTTCTGCTTGTAAATATTTCATATTCGCAGAAAATGCCTTCAAAATTAAAGCTTGCCAACGGCGCTGTAATCCTGGTAAAAGAAGATTACAAGATGGACATAGTATCCATAAACATATTATTTAAAGCGGGGTTAAAACAGGAAGAAGCCGACACTTCCGGAGCGACAAATATAGTTAAATCCCTTTTATTTAAGAACAGCGGGATACTTGATCAGCTTGAATACCTGGGCGCCGCTTATACCGTTGAAACCAACCCCGATTTTTTTCAGATAAAATGTTTCACCAGCAGGGAAAATTTCTCAAAATGCCTGGATCTTATTTATGAAGGCCTGACTAAACCTGAATTTGCCCCCAAAGATTTAGAAGAAGTAAAAGCACGGGTACTGGAAGCCCTGAAAGATCCTTATGGCTCATTCGCAACAATTTACGATTATTTCCTCCAGAATTTTTACCAGAACCATCCGTATAAGCTTATACAGCTCGGGACATCTACCGCCGTAAAAAATATTGACCCTGTTATATTAAACAGCTTTTACGAAAGGTATTTCTCGCCAAACAATATGGTGGTATCTGTATGCGGGAATATAAATAAGAGTACGGCATTAAAAGAATTAGGAGATAAATTCTCACAGATGCAGCCCCAAAAACTGGGACCAACAAAAATAGACTGGGAGCCGCCTTCCAAAGAAAATAAGATCTACCTGGGACTTAAAAGCAGTCTTGCCTGGGTTCTTATAGGATACCCGGCCCCGAGCTTTAAATCACAGGATTACCCCGTAATGCTCCTTATAAAGAATTATTTATCGGAAGGCATGAGCTCAAAACTATGGACCGAGATAAGAGAAAAAGAAGGCCTCGCGTATGAGCTCGGCGGGATATACCCGCAGCTTGAAGGACCGAGCCACCTCGCTATTTACGTCATAACAGAACCGAACGGCTCATGGATAAGTAAAAGAAAAATGTTAAATGAGGTTGAACTTTTAAAAAAAGTACCGCTTGATTACGGCGAATTAAACGAGGTAAAGGAAAAAACCTTAAACAAGCTTCTCCTTGAACACGAGATGGTAGCTTCCCAGGCCGAAGATATAGCTCTTGCGGAACTGCTTGAACTGGATTATAGTTTCTATGAAAGATTAAGGAACAGGGTTATTGAGATAACTCCCGATGATATTAAACGGGTGGCAAACCAGTATCTTGTAAATCCCACGATTATAACGGCAAAACCCGCTATGTCAATACAGGATTTCTTTTAAAATAAGAGGTTTCATTATGATCCACGCCATAATAGTCTATATTATAAGGTTTATCCTGAAGGTTTCTTTTGATATTAAAATAATAGGATATGAAAATCTGCCCCAGAAAGAAGGGGTAATTATTTCCGCGAACCATTCAAGCTTCTGGGACCCTCCCACCATAGGGAGCCTATCAACCAAAAAAGTCAGGTACATGGCCAAAGCGGAGCTGTTCAAATTTAAGCCTTTCGGATGGCTCATATCTTTTGTGGGGGCTTTTCCCGTTGAAAGAAAAAGCGCGGATAAGGGAGCTCTGTCAAAAGCTCTGGAGCTTTTAAAAAACAATCAAATTTTATGTATATTCCCCGAGGGCACGCGGATAAAAGGCGGCAAAAAAAGAAAACCTTTGCCGGGCGCGGCATACCTTTCCGTAAAAGCGCAGGTTCCTGTGGTACCCGCAGCCATTATTGAGGATAAAAAGATAAAAAGTTTAAAAAGCCGCTGGCCTTTTTTATCAAAAATAACGGTCAATATAGGCAATCCAATGTATGATTTCAAAAACCCGGACGTAGATCCCAGAGAATACACGGACAAAATTATGGATGAGATAGAAAAACTTAAAACGAGGTAAAAATGCTTTCTAAAGTAGCTATAGTAGGAAGACCTAATGTAGGCAAATCAACTTTTTTTAACCGCCTTATGGGGAAACGGACCTCCATTGTTGAAGGACAGCCCGAAATAACACGCGACCGGGTCCACGGCAAAGCCACCTGGCAGAACAAAAGCTTTACTCTTATAGATACCGGCGGTTTTCTCCCGAAAGACGAGCAGGATATAAGGAAGCTGGTGGCCGAACAGACCCGCCAGGCAATTGATGAAGCCGACCTTATTTTATTTATGGTTGACGGACGAGAAGGAATAAACTCTCTTGACAGGGAGATAGCTCTTCTGCTTAAAAAAACAAAAAAGAAAATAATTCTTCTGGCGAACAAACTTGATTCCGTGGAAGATGAAGATAAAATATACGAATTTTACGAACTGGGTTTTGACAATATATTTCCCGTATCATCAGAACACGGCCTTAATACGGGAGATGTTCTTGACATAATATGCGACAACATAGAATTCAGCGCTACTGAAGAATTCAAAGGAATAACAATCGCCATAGTAGGATGCCCTAACGTGGGAAAATCATCTCTTTTTAACGCCCTGCTCGGCCAGAAAAGAAGCATCGTTCATAACGTGCCGGGAACGACAAGGGACTCAATAAATACCGAAATCAGGATAGGCAATGATCTTTTCTTGTTTATAGACACCGCGGGCCTGCGTGAAAAAAGAAAAGTAGTGGAAGATATAGAATATTACGGCAACTTAAGATCAATAGATTCGGCAAGGATTTCCGATGTGGTTCTGCTTGTTACCGATTCGGTAGAGGAGATACGCGCCCAGGACAAAAAGATAGCCGCCCTTATAAATAAATACGGCAGGGCCAGCATCATGATATCAAACAAATGGGATCTTATAGAAATAAAATCCACAAAAGACGAGATAGCTAAATACAAAAAATTCTATATAGAAAAAGTAATGGAAGAATTAAGCTTTATAAACTATTCTCCTTTAATATTCACTTCAGCGACCCAGCAGAAAGGCACAAGCGTCATATACAAACTTATAAAAGAAGTTTACGAACAGTTTACTAAAACCATAGAAACACCCAAATTAAACAGATTCCTGCAGAATATAACTTCCTTGATGCCGCCGGTATCAGTTAAAGGAAAACACTTTAAAATATATTATGCTTATCAAAGAGGAGCTTCCCCCCCTACCTTTGTATTTAAATGCAATAACCCCAAGCTTGCCACGCCTGCATACCTTAAGTTTCTGGAAAAGAAGATAAGGGAAAAATTTGATTTTACCGGAACTCCGATAAAAATGATATTAAGAAGAAGCAAGTAGAATAAAGCTGAATTTATTTAAGCGCCGAGACTTCATATTCTTTCACTAAAGTTTCTATGAGTTCTTTAACATGCATGATTCTATCAACTCTGTAAGCGTTAGCTCCGGCAAAAACAAATCCCTGATCAATATTGCCGAGTTTAGCGTTGGTTAATGCAATCGCAATACAGTACGGCGCTTCTTTATAATTACATGTTTTCAAACATGTCCAGGGGCATTTAAACGGCTTTTTAATGCCTGCCGAAACGTCATCGAGAAAAACGTTTCTTATCGCTCTTCCGGGCAGTCCAACGGGGCTTTCAATTATTGTAAGGTCTTCTTTGGTGCATTTCAGATACGCTTCTTTAAATTTAACAGAAGCGTCGCATTCATAAGTTGCGACAAATCTGGTTGCCATCTGAACGCCGCTCGCGCCCATTTTGAGATATTTATATATATCCGCGCCCGTATATATACCGCCGGCGGCGATTACCGAAATCTTTTTATTAAACTGTTGTTCGTAAGGGTTTAATACAGAGATTACCTGCAATAATATTTTATCCAGTGTATATTCAGGATCATCTATCTGCTCTTTTTTAAAGCCGAGGTGTCCCCCGGCCAGCGGGCCTTCAACAACTACAGCGTCGGGAACCTGGTTGTAATTTCTTGCCCAGTATTGAAATATTATTTTAGCGGCCCGCGCCGAAGACACAATAGGGACTAACTTTGTCGCGGATTCTCTCAGTGCGGCGGGAATTTTTAACGGCAGGCCTGCGCCAAGAAATACCAAGTCAGCTCCTTCATCCGCCGCAACTAACGCGAGCTCATCCCAGTCCGAAAGAGCCATCATTATATTTACGCCGATAATGCCTTTTGTTTTACCTCTGGCTTTTTTAATTTCATTGCGCATTGCTCTTTTATTGGCTTGTTTAAAATTTGCGGCAAAATCAGATTCAAGCATACCGACAGCGGCGGCGGCAATAACACCTATACATCCTTCATTCGCTACGGCAGACGCTAAACCGGATAAAGATGCGCCGACACCCATACCTCCCTGTATAATCGGGATACGGGCTTCCAAATCACCTATATGTAAAACCGGCATATTCATAAAACTTATCCTTTTTGATTATAAATAAAAATTAAATCCAATGATGATATTATTACTTCTACCTTAAAAAAACAATATCCTCCAAATTTTTTATTTTTATAATATATTATACTTCATTGTGTAAATGTTGGCAAAATATTAATTTTTCTTTAAAAAGGAAAAAGATTGTTAAAACAAGAATAAAAGTATAACTATATTTTAATCAGGAGAATTAAAATGCCGGTATTAAATGCCGTATTAGTTATTACAGCATCCTATATAATCGGGGCAATACCTTTCGGATTAATAATAGGTAAAATATTCAAAGGTATAGACATAAGGAAAGAAGGCAGCGGAAATATAGGGGCCGCTAACGCCTTCAGGACTTTAGGGATGGTGCCCGGTTCTCTTGTTCTGATATTTGATATTTTAAAAGGGGTAGCCGCGGTATATATCGCCTCAACATTTATGCCGGAGAATTACGCGGCGCTTTTTAATGTTATCGCCGGGCTCGCGGCTATAATAGGCCATAATAATTCTATATTTCTCAATTTTAAGGGTGGTAAAGGGATAGCCACTAGTTTCGGTGTGTTTCTTGCCTTAAACTGGAAAATTTCTCTGCTTGTTCTTTTAATTTATATATTAATGCTTTTAATAACAAAATACAGTTCCGTGGGATCTTTATCGGCATCGGCGGCTATGCCTGTATGTATGTATGTATTCCGTCAGCCGGTTGAGTATACTGTTTTTGCGCTTCTTGCGGCGATATTCGCTTTCTATAAACATAAAGCTAATATAAAAAGACTTATAAAAGGTGAAGAATTAAAAGTCTTCGGTAAGAAAAAGGAGGAACCTAATGGCAGAAATTAAGACAATTTTAAATAAAATACTTGTGGCGGCAATTAAAAATGAAGCATCTGACGCTTTTGTAAAAGCCGATCAGATACCCATGCTGAAAATAAATGATGAACTTATCCCGGTTGAGGTGGATAAGTTCACTCCCGAGATGACCGAACACCTGGCAAAAGAGATTATGCCTTCAAGGCATATGGAAGAATTTGAAACTACCCATGAAGCAAATTTCACTTATGTAATACCGGAGGGAAGGTTCAGGACAAACGTAATGCTCCAGAGGGGTTATTACGGCTTTGTTTTCAGAAGAATAGAGGAAAAAATACCGGATTTTAAAGCTTTGTACCTTCCGGAAGTACTGGGAAATTTATCAATGGTTGAAAGAGGATTAATACTTGTTACGGGTCCTACCGGATCGGGTAAATCCACCACCCTGGCTTCAATGATAGAACACAGAAACCAGAATGCTTCGAACCATATAATAACGATTGAAGATCCTATTGAATACTTCTATAAAGACGATAAATGCCTTATAAACCAGAGAGAAATAGGACAGGATACCGTATCTTTCGGCAAAGCTCTGGAAAATGCGGTAAGACAAGCCCCTGATGTGCTTCTTATAGGCGAGATGAGAGACCCTGAGAGCGTGAATGCGGCGGTATTTTTTGCTGAAACAGGACATCTGGTGTTAAGCACGCTCCACTCTCTTAATACAACACAAACCGTTGAAAGAATACTTAACTTCTTCACCACGGATGTGCAGGAACAGATGCTCAAACAATTAGCTTTAACACTGCACTCGATCATTTCACAGCGCTTGATACCCAGAAAAGACGGCAAAGGCCTCATACCGGCCGTGGAAATCCTTATAATGAACGCCAGGATGAAGGATCTTCTTTCCAAAAACGAACTGGGAACCCTCAAAAGAGAGATAGACCAGTTTATACCAGACGGCATGCAGTCTTTTGACCACGCGATTCTGGAATTATACAAACAGGATCTTATTACCAAAGACGACGCCATAAGGTTCGCGGATAATTCACATGACATGAAGCTGAGCATAAAAACCCTGCCCACATATATTACGGGAGAAAATAAATGAAAAAAAATATATACAGGGTTAAAACCGGAAAATTCACGGATAAAGCTCTTATAATATATCTCGGTAAGGAAACTCCGGAAGAATATATAATCCCGTGGACTGACATAGAGCTTGTAAGTTTAGGCGTCCTTCACGAAAAACCCCCTTCGGCATCCTCTGAGATGAGCCCTTTAAGAAAAAAAGTAAGAGAAGTGCTGTTTAAAGAATCAAAACAGGAGCAGAGAATACAACCTGATATAAGAAAACACTATATTATTGATATTTTCATTAAAGATACTAAAAACATTTACAGGTTTGACAGCGCTTATATAAATTACAGAGCTTTTCTTGACCAGATAGAATATGTAACCTTAAATAACTTTAAAAAATTCTTAATAAAATTAAACAAACACTTAAAAAACGTTAATGTAACGCCTGATATGGAATACTTCATTAACAACCAGATGCATAAAATATTTATCTGTGAAAGTATTTTTGATTTTGAAATATATAATACCCAGTATTTAAAAAAACTGCGTTCGGGAGAAATAAAAAGTGACCAAACCGATAGATAAAGACGAGATAAAAAAGCTGGCTCACCTTGCCCGCCTTCATATAGATGACAGTGAAATTGAAAAATACACATCTCAGATTAACGATATAATGCAGTTCTTTGATGTATTAAAAAAAGCCGAGACTGCGGATATCAAAGAGGAATATTCCATACTCTCATCTGTAAACAGGTTCAGGGAAGATAAAGTTTCAAAATCCCAGTCCATAAAAGATACTTTAAAAAATGCGCCTGATTCTGAAAATAATTTTATAAAAATGCCTAAAATACTGGAGTAAAATGTGACTGAACTTTCAACCCTTACGGCTTATGAGCTTCATAATCTGTTAAAAGATAAAAAAGCTACATCCGTTGAAATTACCCAAAGCTGTATTGATAAAATAAATCAAACTGACGGTAAGATCAACGCATTTATAACCGTTCTGCCCGAAAAAGCACTGGAGCAGGCAAGATCAGCCGATGAATACATATCAAAAAACAGCAGTTTTAATCCCTTACACGGCATACCTATAGCCGTAAAGGATAATATATGCACAAAAGACATAAAAACAACCTGTGCTTCTAATATACTATCTAATTTTGTGCCGACATATGACGCGACTGTTATAAAAAAGATTAAAGACGCGGGGTGCATTATACTGGGCAAAACAAATTTAGATGAATTCGCCATGGGTTCATCCACGGAAAATTCGGCTTTTTTTACTACTAAAAACCCTCACGACACCTCTAAAGTGCCTGGAGGCTCATCAGGAGGCTCTGCCGCGTCTTCGGCCTGCAACCAGACAATTATATCTTTGGGTTCGGACACAGGCGGTTCAGTCCGCCAGCCGGGCGCATTTACCGGCACTTTCGCGCTTAAACCAACTTACGGCGCCGTATCACGCTACGGGCTTGTGGCTTTTGCTTCATCATTAGATCAGATAGGTCCCATAACCAAATGCGCGAAAGACGCATCTGTGCTCTTAAATGTAATATCGGGTTTTGACGAAAAAGATTCAACTTCCGTAAATACTCCACACCCCGATTACACAAAAGCCTTAAATCAATCAGTAAAAGGCTTAAAGATAGGCATAGATGAAAATCTTTTCAATGAAGGATTAGATACAGCCGTAAAAAATAAAATTACCGAAGCCGTAAACATATTTAAAGAACTCGGAGCCGAAATAGTAAAAATTAAATTAACGGATCTTAATTATGCGCTTGCGTCTTATTACATAATCGCGCCGTCCGAAGCATCATCAAACCTTGCCAGATATGACGGGGCAAGATACGGGATAAGGGATAAAAGCGCCGGTGATATTATCACTATGTTTAAAAAATCAAGATATGAAGGCTTCGGGAACGAAGTGAAAAGAAGAATTATGATAGGCACCTACGCTTTAAGCGCCGGTTATTACGAAGCTTATTATAAAAAGGCGCAGAAAGTAAGGTTCCTGATTAAAGAATCATATAATAACGCCTTAAAAAACTGCGACCTTATATTAACCCCTACAACCCCTACCCTGCCTTTTAATATAGGTGAAAAAATTGAAGACCCTTTAAAGATGTATCTTTCCGATATTTATACAATCTCGGTTAATCTTGCGGGACTGCCGGCCGCCTCATTATGCTGCGGGTATCACGGCAACCTGCCGGTCGGGATGCAGCTTATAGGCAAAAATTTTGACGAGTTCACAATATTAAAAGCCGGAGACGCTTTTGAAAGCGCCGCCGGCCATTATAAACAACTGCGGAAGCTGTGAGGCATTATTCTTTCTCTTTCAGGAATTTAGATATTGCGGGCCATGCCTCGTTTACGGCAGCCGCCGACTGTTCGGCATCATCCTTAAATCCCTGCAGATCCATTAACCTTGCGGAAGAATCTATTCTAACCATAACATAACCGTCGTCCGTGACTATAAATTTACATTTATCAAACTGGTTTGATAAATCAACCATCTCTTTATAAAAATCTTTACTTAAATCCACATCTGCGGCTTTGCACATTAAAGACTGGAATATAACAAGATCGTTCGCGCAAAAAACAACTGTCCTTATGTTCTTAATATTAACTCCTGTAAATTTTAAAATCCATAAATCCCCGCCTATCTGCTCGTTAAGAATTTCTGATTCCTCAATAAATTTCTTAATCTTATCAACATACTGCGGTTTCTCGCCGGCAAACGCCGATACGGCTATAAAAGAAAACAGTATAACAATAACAACAGGTATAATCAATTTTTTATTCATAAATACCTCTATTTTCCTTCTTTTATTTATTTTATATATTAGTTTATATAGTTATTATATTTTTCCTTTTTATAAAAAAAAATTGTCTAACAAAAAATTAAAAGGATTTTTTAGAAAACTTAAGGAAAAAGATTGAAAGTTATAAAAAAATAAACGACCAAGATAATTTAAAGGAGTAAAAAATGGCTGTATATTTAGATTCCGCCGACATAGAAGAATTAAAGTCCTTAAAATCTTATCCCTTTGTAAAAGGGGTAACCTGCAACCCTTCCATACTTTCAAAAACGCTTAATAAAAACAAGATTAAAGCAGGTGACTTATACAATTACCTTGTAAAACTTTCAAAGCACAGCCCCGGCGATATATTTATGCAGACAAATTGCACCAGAACCGAAGATATAGTAAAAGAATCTGAAAAGATAAAAAAGCTAATCCCCAAAAGCATAATAAAAATACCTTATACAAGAGACGGGCTTAAAGCCGTAAATATATTAAAAAAGAAGAAGATAAAAACAGCCGTAACCGCTGTTTTTGACGCTTTCCAGGGCTATATCGCGGCAGAGAGCGGGGCTGATTATGCGATTCCCTACTGCAATAGAATCACAAGACAGGGTTCGGACGGTGTAAGGGTAAGCAGCCAGATAGCTTATATCATTGAAAAACACAACTTAGAAACACGCGTTCTTGCGGCTTCCGTAAAATCAGTGAAAGAAACAGAAGACCTGCTTCTGGCGGGCGTTAAAGATATAACTTTAAGCTTTGATATGATTGCCGGCCTTACGGAGCATAAATTAAGCGCTGAAGCTGAAGAAAAGTTCCAGAAAAGCATGAAAATTACTTAATTTTTCATCTTTTCTCTTAAAAAAACATATCTTAAGTATAAAATACAGCTTTCTTGACATTTACTCTATTTTCCCCTATAATATGTAAGATATTTAACAGGGTTATATAAAAGTTATATATTCCCACCTTAACAGGAGGGGGTGAACTAAGTATTGGAAATACGAGTTGGAGAAAATGAACCTCTGGAATCGGCTCTTAAAAGGTTCCGCAACCAGTGTCAGAAGGCTGGTGTATTGCAGGAAATAAAAAAGAGAGAACATTACGAGAAACCCAGCGAAAAAAGAAAGAAAAAAGAAGCCGCAAGAAAGAGAAAGAAAAGACAGCCCAGAGCGCGTTAATTATTAATTTTAACATGCACTTAACTGCCACTATAACCTAGTGGCAGTTTTAATTTAAGAAAAAACCGGAGGCATTATGGATATAATGGAAAGACTCACAGAAGACATGAAAAACGCGATGCGCGCAAAAGAACAGTTAAGGCTTTCAGTCATAAGAATGCTTAAATCCTCTCTGAAAAATGCCGAGATTGAAAAAAAAGACCATAAGCTGGAAGAAGCGGATATCCTTTCCGTTCTGCAGAGAGAAGCAAAAAGACGCAAAGAAGCCTCTGAAGAGTTTAAAAAAGGAAACCGTGAAGAACTATCTCAGAAAGAGCTTGAAGAGCTTAAAATAATAGAAGAATACCTCCCGAAACAGCTCTCAAAAGAAGAAATTGAAGCAGAAGCTAAAAAAATACTGGATGAACTGCCTGAGGCCGAAAAAGCAAATTTCGGGATGGCAATGAAAAGCGTAATGGCGCAGTTTAAAGGCAAAGCTGACGGGAAGCTTGTAAGCGAAGTAATAAAAACCATCCTCGGTTAAGGGATTATCTTAAAAACATAGTCCTTATCGTTATCGTCTTTAAATATAAGTTTTAAGTTTTTATTATTTAATAATCTAGTTCTTACTTTTTCTGCATAATCAGGCGGCAAACGTTTAAAGTGAAACACTATATAATCCACACCCCATCTCTTTAAAAAGTCTATACACCGCGGATCGGAAATTTTTGTATTGACAAACCTGCTTAATGAATCATACCACTGGGGATTCTGACCAGAATGGCCGTTTATTATTTTCCTGCCGTGATACATTGACATATAAATCCAGGCCCTGTCTATCGTGTAATACATTGGCATATGAACAAGAACGGCATTATCTTCCAGGGAAGATAAACATGTTACTACTTTGGGGAGACTCCCTTTTGATTGAACCCAGTTAACCGGGAGGGGGGCTGAAAAATTCTCAAAACAAATTAAAATTATAAATATTACCGCAAACAGATTTTTATACCGGAAACCGGAAGTAAGATTATAAAAGCCGGCACCCGCAAGAGCCGCCAGGCTGAAAAACAGGAATATGCCGAAATGAGCCGGAGCCCTTATATTATTAAAGCCCGGAATAAACTGATGCAGGTAGTAAAAAGGCAGTTTTATATACACTACTTTGCCAAAAATCTTCAAATAAGGCCCCAGCACCATAATAAAAGTTATTAAAGCAGTAATAATAAAAAACATCTTAATAAACGGGGATTGTGTTTTCGGTTTTGAAAATGCTCCCCATAAAGCCAAAAAAATCAGTATAAAACCCGGAAAAAGTGAGTGCTCCCATGGGAAATACTCACTCCCGAACCTATCATTAAAAAAAGTGTAAACTTTATTAAATTTACCGGGACATGCAAAATCTTTAATGTCCGTTGAATAAAACACGGCAGAATCAAGACTAATCCTGTTAGTATCCTGGGTATTAATCTTCATATACTGAATAATGACCGGTGATAAAATAAAGAATAAAATAAGAAATCCTATAATTAATCCTTTAATGTATTTCCATTTTAATATTCCAGAATTTTTAAATTTAAAAATAATTACATAAATAAATATTACAAGTGCCAGATAAAAAGCGTAATAAAATGCCGTAAAAAACTGGAAGGCGTAAAAAAGAAGCATTAAAGATAAATCTTTAATCTTCCCTTCTCTTAAATAGATATCAAGATAAAGAACCGTCAGAGGGATAAAACCTATCCATATAAGGGAGAGGTGATTGATATGGGCAAGCGTGTAGCTTGTAAAAGTAAATGCTATGCCCGCAACTGCCGCTCCCGCTTTATCTTTCAGAAAATAATCCATCATAAAATACATGGAAAAAAACGTAAATACAAATGAGAAAAGAAGAAGCACGTTATGTGCGAAAAGCGGGTTGCCTGATAAATAGAGAAATGGCGAAGCAAAGAAAGCAAGGGTAAACATCGTATCAGAATAAGCTAATGTATTTTTTTCGGGATAAAATATGTTTGTATCAAAAATACCCAAAGGGTTAGACAAAAAAGCTTTTATATCCCAGTTTATTATCCAGCTTGTAAGAAGCTGGTCTTCGGGCAGATCAACAACGCCGTCCGGCAGATGCAGTACAAGGGGGTAAGTCATGATAACGGCAGCTACAATAATAAATAAAAACAAGAAAAGAAATAATACGCGGTTATTTTTCATTCTTTATACCTTAATCCTTAAAACCAACTTTCTCCCTTACAATATATAACGGCCTGCCTTTGCTTTCTTCATATATCCTGCCTATATACTCGCCTATTATTCCCAGTATAATAAGGACTACACCGTTAAAGAATAGACTTATAGCCATTATTGAAGACCATCCGGCCACTGTATTTTTAGTGAAAAACTTTTCATAAATTACAACCAGAAGATATATAAAGCTGGCGCTGGAAAGGAAAAATCCTATGTAAGTCGCGATCTCTAAAGGTTTGGTTGAAAACGCGGTAATACCGTCCAGGGCGAGATGAATCATCTTTCCAAGCGGGTACTTTGTACATCCCGCGAAGCGTTTATCCCTGACATACTCAACAAAGGTTTGCCTGAAGCCGACCCAGCTTACCAGCCCCCTTACATACCTTCCTCTCTCGCCTATGCTTATCAGAGCCTGGCAGACTTTCCGGTCTATAAGGCGGAAATCCCCCACTTCTATGGGGATATCCACGGTTGTAAGCTTTTTAATAATCCTGTAGAACAATGAAGCTGTTATTCTTTTAAAGAAAGACTCGCCTTTTCTTCTTGTGCGCTTGCCGTAAACTACCTCATAACCTTCTTTCCATTTTTCTATCATCTCGGGGATAACTTCGGGCGGGTCCTGAAGATCTGCGTCAATAACAACCACAGCGTCTCCCGTACTCTCGGCCATACCCGCGGTTATGGCAACCTGGTGACCGAAATTTCTGGAAAAATCCATTAATTTAACATTATTATCAACCGAACACAGTTTTTTAATTAATTCAGCGCTTTTATCCTTGCTGCCGTCATTTACGAAAATAAGTTCATAGGGCTCGTTTACGGAATCCATGACCTTCTTTAATCTATCATAGGTTTTATCTATTGATTCTTCCTCATTAAAAACAGGGATAACCACGGAATATTTTGCGTTATTACTCATTCTCAAGCTCCTTTAAAGCCCTTTCAGCCGGTTCATATTCTGGATTTAACTCCAGTTCTTTCAAGAATTCTTTTCTTGCTTTTTTTCAGGTCTCCCTTTTTAAGGTAATACCTGCCGAGATTATAATGAACAATATCGGCAACAGGACTTATTATAACCGCTTCTTTAAAAAGCTCCACACCTTCATCTTCTTTTCCCTGCACGCATAGTACCGTACCCAGGTTAATCATGGCCCGGCTGCTTCTCGGGTAAATTCCCAGCGCTTTTTTTAATAACTTCTCTGCTGTTGCATAATCTTTCTTCCTAAAAGCATTCTCGCCGGCTACTACATATATATAATAGGATTCCGGATAAAGAATTTTAGATTCTTTTTTTAATTCACTGCTTTTTATAAATATCGCGCATAATTCATCTCTATATACCTTTTTCCAGTCAATACTTTTACTTATGTTGGATTCAAAGACGGGCGTTATTCTTTCCCTTAAATTTGTAAGCATTATAATATTTACATTATATTTATCCAGAAGAGCTTGCCAGTTCTTTTCTCCTCTAAGAATACTTATATAATCTTCGTAAACTTCCGGAGGGTAACAGCTGAACCGGCCGTCAATATATACCCTATACTGCGGATAAAGGTTAAATGTAAGATACCCCCCCCACTCATAAGGATTAAATATGTTTGAAGAAAATTCGTTTGCCTTTAAAAAAGCCGCGCCGTCTTTAGGGAATAATTCCATCTCCTGAGAAAGATAATGAATATTCATGCCTCTGAAAACAAAAAAAGAATAAATTATCAGAATTATAATTATTACGGCAGATGCGGGTTTTTCAATCCGTTTTAACCGGTCAAGATTGACGGATTTGACTCTTGATATTAAATCATTTATGGAAACAGCTAAAACCGGCGCGGTAAACATGGCAAATATCGGGGTATTTCTTATCGCTAAAAGGAAAAGATAATCTAAAGCCAGTAAGATCACAAAATCTGAAACCTTTTTCCCTCTATTAAGCAGGTAAAGTATATTTACAAAGCACAGGTAAATAAAATACTTGAGCCAGTCGCCGAAAATTTGCGGTTTTTTCCACTCCATTAAGGTAAATTCCGAAGCCCCTGACTTTAAAAGCTGAAGAACATTCCATACTTGATAACCCCAGGGGTTTACAAGAGTAATCAAAAGATTAACCGTAAAGAATATTCCTATAACGGTAAAATCAGATTTTTTATTCTTAAGCATATTAATAAATTCTTCTATAAGAAAAGCTCCCGAAAAAATAAACCCGTATATAAATCCGCCGTGGGAGTTAACCCATAAAAGCATAATACCTGAAGCGCCGAAAAGCCAGAATTTATTCTTAGACGATTTGTAACCGTAAAGGAACAGAAGATACAATGCTCCCAAAATATATGTAAAAAGGTAAGATCTTACTCCGAAAAACTCATTGCCCCTGGCAAACAAAACCGCAAGAAGAACGGCCAGAATAGCCGGAAAGAATGAAGCTTTTCTTATTAAGCATACTTTAAAAAGAACCAGAAATACCGCTGTTATGATAAGAATCTTAAATACATTAAGCGCGGCAAAACCGTTTATTTGATAAACGCAATAAAAAATCACTTCCGCAAGCCAGGTTTGATCAATCCACGGATAACCGGGAGCGGAAAAAGAAAAGATTTCAGTCTTTAATATCCGGTGAGCGGATAATATATATTTTCCGACAGCCAGGTACCACCATATATCACCTGAAAATATATAATAAAAACACTGCCTTATAACAATTATCAAAAAAGCAACAAAAGACGCGATCTTTAAATAAAACCAGTTATTATTTTTCATTTTACCGTCTCTAATTTCTCAAGTTCTCTTATTGCAGGCTCATAACCGGGATTTACCTTTAATTCTTTTAAGAATTCTTTTTTGGCTTTTTTCAAATCCCCGTTTTGAATGTAATATCTGCCGAGGTTGTAATGAACAATATCCGCAAGGGGTCCTATTATAACCGCTTCTTTAAAAAGCTCCACACCTTCATCTTCTTTTCCCTGCATGCATAATACAGTCCCCAGATTAATCATGGCCCGGGTGCTGCGCGGATAAATTTCCAGCGCTTTTTTAAAGAGTTTTTCGGCTTTTTTATATTCTCCCTTCCTGAAAGCGTCTTCTCCCGCGGTAACACATATATAATAGCTTAACGGATAGCGGATCCTGGAAATTTTATTTAAAAGTTCGGTCTTTATATAAATAATACAGACTTCGTCTTCATATATTTTTTCCCAGTTTTTACTGTTTTTTATACTATAATTAAATACCGGATTTATCCTCTCTTTTATTTTCGCAGTCATTATTATTTCCGCATTATATTCATCTAAAAGCTTCTGCCAGTCTTTTGAACATGCCGTAATATTCAGATAATCGGTATAAACTTTTATGGGATACGCGAAATTAACCCTGCCGTCAATATAAATCTTGTACTGCGGATACAGGTTAAAGGCAAGATACCCTCCCCATTCATAAGCGTTAAATATATTGGGCGGGAGCTCATTCGCCTGCAGGAACAGGACAGCTTCTTTGGGAAACATTTCCCATTCAACTGAAAGTTCGTCAAACCTTACGCCCCTGAACATAAAGAAAGAATAGATTACAAGTATAATAATGCCTGTAAGGGCCAACGGTTTTTCAAGCGCTTTTAACCGGCTTAAGTTTAATAATTTAAATCTTTCTATTAAATCCTGCATGGAAACAGCAAGTATAGGTGAAGTAAATAAAGAAAACACGGCCATATACCTTATGGAAGACAGGGAAAGATAATCAAGTATCACCAGCAAGAGAAAATCCGATATCCTTTTCTTTCTTTTAATAAAGAAAAGTATATTTACAAAGCACAGGTAAATAAAATACGCTATCTGCTCGGCAAAAATTTCGGGCGGCTGCCATTCTATTATGGTAGAAGCCGTAACCTTGTCTTTTATAAATAAGAGGACATGCCATATCTGGTAGCCCCACGGATTAAAAAGCGTTATTAAAAGATTCACCGCGAAAAATATTCCTAAAGGCGCGAATAAAGAATCTTTCTTCCTCAGCATATTTACAAATTCTTCTAAAACAAACACGCCGGCAAGAACAAACCCGAAGGTGAAGCTCCCGTGAAAATTAACCCATAAAAGCATAACACCCGAAGCTATAAAAAGCCATAATACTTTTCTGGAAGACCTGTAGCCGCACAGGCATAAAAGATACAAAGTGCCGAAAATATACGTAAACAAATACGGCCTTACGCCGAAAAACTTACTCCCTTCGGCAAATAAAGCCGCAAGAACAACCGCCAGAACAGCCGGAAAAAATAACGCTTTTCTCATAGAACAAATTTTAAAAAGAATAATAAATGCCGCTACAACAATGATAATTTTAAATACATTAAGAGCCGCCAGCCCGTTTATTTTATACACAAGATAAAATACAATCTCAGCAAGCCACTCGTGATTAAGCCAGGGAAATCCCGGGGCTGAAAAAGAAAAAACCTCTGTTTTTGATATAACATGATTTAAAACCATATATTTCCCGTCAGCCAGCTGCCACCACAAATCCCCGGGGGCAATATAATAAAGGCACTCTTTTACAACAATTACAAGAAACGCCAGAAAGGCCGTAATTTTAAGATAAATCCAGTTATTATTTTTCATAATATTTCTCCGTTTTACTGTATTTTGCTATATTATGATATATATTGTATTTTATAATAATTAAATTTCTATATATCTAATAAATCACCTGTTAATATATAAAAAACAGCCTGCCAAAACAAGCTGTTTTTTATATATTACTTTTATATTGAATACTTTTTAATACCTTATTCTGCTATTTCTTAATTATGTTAAGCATCTCAACTTCAAAAATAAGGGTGGCATCCGGGGGTATAACTTCGCCGGCACCGCGGGATCCGTATCCTAAATCCGGAGGGATTATAAGCTTTCTTTTTCCGCCCACTTTCATCGTGGCTACGCCTTCATCCCAGCCTTTTATAACCCTGCCGGCGCCTATGTTAAAAGCAAACGGCTGATCCCTGTCAACGGACGAATCAAATTTTGTGCCGTCAGTAAGCCAGCCCGTATAATGGACAACGACTTTATCGCCTTTTTCGGGCATCTCCCCCGTACCCTCAACTATATCTATATACTTTAAACCTGAGGGCGTTGTGACCTCTTTCTGCTCTTTATTCACTTTTGTACATCCTTCCTTCGCGAAATAAGCCGTTGCGGCAAGCGCGATTACTATTAAAATTACTATAACCCATACTTTGCTCTTCATAAATTTTTCTCCTTTTTTTGTTTTTATTTTTTATTCTTTGTTCTCATTCTTTATTCTTATTTTTTTCTTTTTAATATTGTATTAAAGAAAACACGTCATAACCTTCCAGAGCGTCTCTGCCTTTTAAGAAGGTTAACTCTACCAGGAACGCAAAACCTACAACATTACCGCCCATCTTTTCTATCAGCTGAGCGCAGGCCCTGCTTGAACCACCGGTAGCGACAAGATCATCAACAACAAGAATGCGCTCACCGTCTTTAAGCGCGTCTTTATGTATCTCTAGGGTATTCTTGCCGTATTCAAGTTCATATTCCATGGAATGAGTATCATAAGGTAGTTTGCCGGGTTTTCTTATGGGAATAAAACCCGTACCCAGCTCATATGCCATCGCGGCGCCGAAAATATATCCCCTGGCTTCCACCGCGGCGATTGCGTCTATCTTTACGTCTTTATAATGTTCTATAAGCCTGTTTATACTGTATTTAAAAGCTTCTTTATCCTGCAGGAGCGTCGTTATATCTTTAAAAATTATGCCTTTCTTGGGAAAATCGGGAATATCTCTTATCTTAGTTCTTAAATCCATATCCGCCTCCTTAAAACTACGGCATTTAAGTAATACTTCTTTCATCTGTTTACTCCTCCTAATGATAACTGTGAAAGCGACAGCTGTTCGCTTTTATTTCTAAAACCGTTTATCTTTTCTTTAAGTTCAATTAAATTTATCTCATCCAGCGAATCTATTATATTAAGAATCCGGTCTTTCTCGCTCTTTATGTGCCGGTATTTAGAAGAATCTTCAAGGTTCTTCTTCACGCCGGCATTTAACTCAAAACAGGCGCCTGACGCGGATTTTGTTATTTTACATATGCCTAATTCTTCAAAAATATTTAACCCCAGATCAAAACTCAAAGGATCTATATTCTCTTTTTCCAGCAGGCGCGGGTTAAATTCCATGTTCTGCCTGTTAATCCGCCAGATTATATTATATATTTTTTCAAGTTTTTGTCTAGATATAAATTTTTCCTCTATTTTACGTCTTTCCCCGGCAATTTCATCAAATCCGAAGAGAAGATGCACCGCGCCGCAGCCGCTTATAATCTTAAGAAGCCCGGGGAACTGTGTGTAATCTTCCGGCAAGCCGTATAAAATTACATCCTCCAGAATACTTAAATCCGGCTTTATTTTCCCGGCAAGGTCATAACTCGCAAAAATATATTTTTTGGAACATCCCAGCGCTTTATCCCATTCAGCGACGTTATTAACAAATGAAGAACCGTTAAACAATTTAGATACCGTATAGGCCTGCTTCTCGCTGGAGAAAAGAACAAGAAGGCTTTCTTTGTGCTCCATAATATTTTCAAGATACCCGTCCTTATTCTTAAGGTTTCTGGCGTCTATAACCGAACCTGCTTTGTCTGCGTTCAGACTGCCGTGCATATCCATGCTTTTGCGCAGAACGCTTTTAACAAAATCATCGGGTTTTTTCATATCAATACATATAAGATTAACCTTATCAACTCCCATATAACTGTCTATGCCCAGGGTAACGACAAAATCATAAAAGAAAGTGTCGGGATAAATATGGCTGTAAAGATACTCTTTTCCGAAACCTATAACTTTATTCAGATACTGACCCTGCTTTATATTCATCCTTAAATGCACGGGGGGTCTCCCGACCAGTCCCGCATCCTGTATATGAGCGCCCCTTATTAAAAATTTAGGCTCGGGGTTTTTATTCCCGAACGGCTCCAGCAGGGAAAACTCCCTCACAAAATCAAGGGTAAGTTTTGATAATTCTATCTCTGAATCTATATCAATCTTTTCGGTAAAGGTGCCGTACTTTAAAGCTTCCGCATTTAACATATCAAAGATTTTATCTTTATTTTCTTCGGAAAAGCTGAAGCCCGCCGCGGCTTTATGGCCGCCGTAATGAAGAAGGTAATCCGAAGAAGAGCTAAGCATCCGGAAAAGATTGTAATTTTCAGGGCACCTCGCGGACCCTTTTATATGGCTGCCTTTTAAAGCCATAAGAAAAACGGGTTTGTTGAATTTATCAACCAGTTTTGAGGCCACTATGCCCAGAACACCCAGATGCCAGTTCTTATTAAAAAGAAAAATTATATTCTGATCAACCATCTGCGGATCTTCCATAAGCATCTTTTCTATATCTTTCTGCATCTGGACTTCGGTCTTCTGCCGCTTTATATTAAGATTGTTAAGCTGCACGGCCAGGGTTTTGGCTTTATCCTCGTCTTTTTCCAGAAGAAGCTCACAGGCAAATTCCGCTTTATCAAGTCTGCCTGCCGCGTTTATCCTGGGGCCCATTATAAATGTTATTGTCTGGGTATCTACTTTTTTATTCTTGAAACCCGAAACTTCAAGCAGCGACCTGACACCTGCGGAAGGATTTTCATTAAGCTGTTTTATGCCTTCTTTTACTATGATCCTGTTCTCTATGGATAAATCCATGCAGTCCGCAAGGGTTCCTAATGCCGCAAGATAAATCCATTCTTTCCATATGTCGGGTTTATCCTCAAATAAAGCATGAACAAGCTTAAAGGCAACCCCTACCCCGCTTAAATCTTTATTGGGGTAAGGACAGTCTTTCTGTTTCGGATTTATAATAATATCCGCGGGAGGGAGTTTTTCCGGAACTTCATGGTGGTCGGTTACAATAACCTTCATGCCGAGTGATTTCAATTTATTTATTTCTTCAATATTGCTTATGCCGTTATCAACCGTAATAACAAGCTTAATATGATTTTTCCCGGCCCATTCTATGCCCTCAGAACTTAAACCGTAGCCTTCTTCTATTCTATGGGGAAGGTAATATTTAAAATCCGCGCCCATATGATTCAATGCTTCGCACAATAAAACGGTGGAAGTTACCCCGTCAACATCATAATCCCCGAAAACGCCTATCTTTTCACCTTCATTAACGGCCTTTTTTATCATATTCACAGCGTCTTTTACGCCGTTCATGGAATAAGGATCGTAAAGATTTTCCAGGTTATGATAAAGAAACATATCAGCGGATTCTTTATCCTCTATGCCCCTGTTTACCAGAACAGAGGACATCTGGTAAGAAAGGCCCGTTTCCCTTGCCAGCTTTAATGTTTTATCTTTATCCGTGCTTTTAATATTCCAGAATTTGTTCTGCATAAAATATTCCTTATTCTTCTTCTTTAACAGGCCTGCCTTCAAGCTCCCTTATCTTGGATTCTTTTTCCGATAATTTAACTTTAAGCTCTTTTACGGCTTTTTTTGAAACGGAGGAATTATATACTGCAAGCAGTACGGCAATAATTACACCCGTTAACAGGCTTAAAAATAATACTACTACTTTGGGAAGTGAAAAATGCCATATCATAAATTTAAGGCTCATCGGATCGGCATTCTGAATTGAAAATATTATTACTATAAAAGCAAGCAGAAGCATAAAAAACAAAGCTGCCATCTATCCTCCGGTTTGCGCGTATAAAAGCGCTTTTTTTAATCTTTCTATTACTTTATCCCTGCCGAGCATAACAAGCACGTCAAAAATAGGAGGCGTCGCGCACCTTCCCGACACCGCGAGTCTTACGGGCTGTATTAACTTGCCGGCTCCGATACCGGAACCTGCGGCAATCCCCCTTATAATCTTTTCGGTACTTTCAAGATCAAAACTCTCAATCAGGGAAAATTCTTTAATTATTTTTTCAAACGCGGGGGTAAAGAAGTCGCCTTTAAAATATTTACCTGCGTCTTTCTCATCATAACTTATCTCATCTTCAAAAAAGAATCCCGCGTCATTAAAAAAGTCTCTTAAAGTCGTGATTCTTTCTTTATATAAAGGAGCGAGATTTTCTATAAGACCGTCTTTTATATCCTTATGAACTCTTGCTTTGTTAAAATCTTTCAAAAGCCCGGCAAGATCATTATCGGACATTTTTCTTATATGGCTCGCGTTTACGGCAGAAAGTTTATCGTCGTCAAAAACGGCGGCGCTTTTGGTTATCCTGTCCATGGAAAACTTTTCTATAATCCCGCCAACATCCATTATATCTTTATCATCACCTGATGACCAGCCCAGGAGCGATAAAAAATTAATAAGAGCTTCCGGGAGATAACCCATCCCGGCAAAGTCATCAAGAGTCGCCGCCCCTGCCCTTTTGGACAGTTTTGTCTTGTCCGGATTTAAAACGATGGGGATATGAGCAAATAAAGGCTGTTTTTCGCCTAATGCGGAGAATATCATTATCTGCCTGGGAGTGTTGGATATATGCTCCTCCCCCCTTATAACATGGGTAATGCGCATTGTAATATCATCAACAACAACAGCGAAATTATATACAGGGATGCCGCTTGACTTAACTATTATGAAATCTTCTATTGTATCATTATCAAACTCTACTTTACCCCTTACAAGATCATTAAAAACAGTAATCCCTTTGTCAACCTTAAATCTTATTACATATTCTTTGCCTTCTCCCGTAAGTTTTTCGGCTTCTTCCGTTTTTAAATCCCTGCATTTACCGTTATAACCGGACAAAGAGCCTTCCGCTTTCCGGTTCTCAAGTTCTTCTTTAGTGCAGAAACAGCGGTAAGCATACCCTTTTTCCAGAAGCTTATCGGCATATTCTTTATACATATCAAGCCGTTCTGTCTGGAAATAAGGGCCTTCATCCCAGTTAAGACCGAGCCACTTTAGATCCCTTAAAATAGAATCTAAATATTCTTTTTTTGATCTGGCTTTATCGGTATCTTCAATCCTTAATACAAATACGCCTTTGCGCGATCTCGCGAAAAGCCAGTTAAACAAAGCCGTCCTTGCCGAACCTATATGAAGGTGCCCTGTCGGCGAAGGAGCGAATCTTACCCTTACTTTTTTCATAATGCAGTCCTTGATTTTTAATCCGGATTTACTTCTATCTATCTTTTATTCATCCTTTATAAATTCCTTCGGAGGAATTTTAATACGCTTAAAGAATTAAAATCAACTATGAATAAAGATAGAATACTTGCGCTTGATTTTGACGGTGTGTTATGGGACAGCGCCCAGGAAAACTGGGTGACCGGATATATAACCTATTTTAAATACTCCGACAAGCTTGCATGCACGCGTAAAAACAACAAAAAATTCCTTCAGGGCAGATATCTTGCAAGAAGCGGTGAAGATTTCTACTACCTGTTCCGCATGCTTGACGAGAACCCTGATATAGATTTTAGAAAAATTACACCGGAAAAATGGAAAGAGTACAAAAAAAAGCATGAAATTGCAGCTGAACCTTTTGTAAGAGAATTCTATAAAACAAGGAAATGCCTGCTCCAGTATGACCATAAAGGATGGGCAATGCACCAGCAGCCTTATCCCGGCATAATAAACGATATAAAAGGGCTTGAAAAATATTTTAAACATATCTATATAACATCGGCGAAAGATACCCCTTCAATAAAAAAACTGATTAAATCACGCCGTATTAAATTTAAGGTTATAGGGAGAGAACATTCCACCCATAAACACGAACAGTTAAAATACCTGAAAGACAAGCACGGTATAAAGTATGAGAATATATATTTCATTGATGACTGCATGGAAAACCTTACCCCGCTGTTAAATACAAAAGTTAATATCTTTCTCGCGGGATGGGGGTATAATTCCGCCGAAGATAAAATTGAAGCAAAAAAGCTGGGCATCCCCGTGGTTAATTTAAAAGACCTTACACAAAAAATAAAACACCTTATAAATAAAGAAAAAAAACAAGCAAAAGTAAAAACAAAAATAATAAAAATAAATAAATTTTAAAGGAGAAAAAAATGAAAAAAATTGCTTTACTTTTAGTGATTCTTTTCGCGGGTGCTATGTTTTTAACTTCCTGCATGAAAAAAGACGAACCCGCCGAAGCCAAGGCCGGAAAAGTAAAATGGTACTATTCGTTTGATAAAGGCCAGACAGAGGCAAAAAAACTTAACAAGCCCATGATGGTTGATTTTTACACCGACTGGTGCTCCTGGTGCAAAAAACTGGATAAAAACGTATATACCGATCCAAAAGTACAGACCTTAGCCCAAAGGTTTGTCTGTATAAAGATAGACGCGGATAAAAACGAGCTTCTCAAACAGAAATACAACATAAAAGGATACCCCACCGTCCTTATATTATCCCCGGACGGGGCGCTGATAACCACAATCCTGGGATACAGGGAACCTGCCGCTTTTGCGGCCGCACTGAAACAAGGATTAAAATAACGGAGGATTCGTGAAAAAATTAAGTTTAATTCTTCTTATAACTTTCGTGCTCGGATTAAACCTTACATTATCAGCTTCCGCGGAACAGATAAACTGGTATTATTCATTTTCAGACGCTCAGAAAGAAGCGCAAAAAACAGGCAAGCCCATGCTTGTGGATGTTTATACCGACTGGTGCGGCTACTGCAAGAAGCTGGATAAAGACGTATTTACCGATACAGACGTTATAAATTTATCAAAATCTTTTGTATGTGTTAAAGTAGACGGTGATAAATACCGTTCAGTAGTGCAGAAATACGGTGTAAGAGGCTACCCTACCACCCTGTTTTTGAAGCCGAACGGTTCGGTAATTAAAAAAGCAGTGGGCTATATGGGAGCGGATGAATATCTTAAAGACATGAAAAACGCGTTAAAATAATGTTATTTTAAAAATATTACTTGAAAAGTCAAAAAATTAACAAAAATTTAACAAATTGTTAACAAATTGGCAATATATAACTCCCTTAAACAAATTATAATATATTTAAGGGGGTTATTTTTTATATGGAACCAAACCCTTTATCCGGCTATGGAGATAAATTAAATAATATCAGACATACACAGGGTTATTATAATAATAACTCTTTAATTTCATTTTCCCGATCAACCCCCGCGAAAAAGCTGGAAAGACTCCGCAGATTGTTTAAAAATGAATTTAAAGATTATTATATTTTTGACAAGCCTCTTTTAGACGCAGGGGAAACCAACTGGCTTAACTGTCACGACGGGCGCCTTAATTTTGTGAACAAAAAACATAAAGAACTGTTTTACCGGGAATTAAAAAAACATACAGACGGCGGTCCTCTTTATACGCGCTGCGTTTACCTTTACCGCAAATCGGATAACTGCCTCCTTTATACATGGATAGACAAAGACAATTCAAAACAATCTCACGCCGAGAAAAAGAAAATCGTAAATATTTTCATGCAGACATTATGGAAAACCATCCCTAAAAATCTGGTAGTTTTTCCTTATCTCAATAAAGACTTCTCTGAATGGCCGCCCCGTGAAAAACACAAATACCTTATATTCCTAAAAACCATGACAGGGCACGGGGGTTTAAGAGATTTTGAGCTTTGCGCTCTGCGCGAAGCGGAAAAAAGAGAGCGATCCTTCCGCGAATGGCTCGGGGAAATGAAAATAATACCTAAATGGCTTGATAAATACGGTAATCCCGATAAACTTGCAAAGATAAACTTTGTTGAGAAATTTTTTGAAAAGCTTGATGAAAAAATAATAAATAAAATAATCAACATGCCTCATGACCCGAAAAATCCGGCACGGGATGTAAGATATTCATTCCTTTGCGAATACGCCTATTTCATAACAGCCAGAAACCTTATAAATCCCTTAAGCTGGTATGTGGGGCTCGCGTCAATGACAAAACTTGCCGAAGAATGGAACAACATAATCCGTCTGGTAAAGGGCGGTTCCCATGAAGATTTCGCTCTCGCACTCGGCCAGCTTATAGGCGCGGTATTATCCATACCCGTAGGAATAAAGGCATTCAAACCTTTAACCCCGGCCGCTTTAAGCGCTTTAAAGCAGGCAGCTGAAAAAGCTAAAGTGCCTATTAATAAAATAAACGATATAATAAAAAAGATAGATAAAAAATTCGACCTTCCCGAAAAACCGAAACCTAAAATAATAACCAGGGAAGAAGGCCTTATAAAACACAGGCAAAAACACGTAAAAAAACTGCAAGGCAGGTTAAAACACGCGAAAAAAGAGTTAAAAACACCTAAAAAAAATCCGGATAACACTTCAAAAATTCTGCAGAAACCGTTAAGCCGTCTAAAATCCAGAAGGTTCCCGCCGCAGAAACCGAATTATGAAATCAGCTATAGAGCGGGTAAGGGTCATTTTGATAATTATAAAAAAGCGCTTGCGTTGAAAAAGAAACATTCTAATAAAAAACAGATAAACGATCAAATAAGAAACCAGCGTAAAAAAGCGATACTTCATTTGGAAAAATCGGAAAACCTTAAGCCCCCCGCTGATATAAGCTTTGAAAACAACTGGAGGTTATGCGTATTAAGGACACATTCCTACAACTGGGAGAAAGCCATTTATCATTTTAAACAAGCCGTGGAAAAATACAGGATGCGGAAATTTCAATTTAAAATTGAAAAAGATATGGTCCTGCGCGAATATCAAAATCCGCTGGAAAACGTACGGTTAAATTTGTCAAAATTTCATGAGGAATTACAATCCCTCCGGACAAAAATGGATAAAATAATTTTAAACTTTGAAAAAAACAAGAGTACTTTAACGGCCCAGAAAACCGAGGGCAAACTAAGCATTCTCGAATACGAACAGCGTGTAAAAGAAATAGACTTTGAAATACAAAAATCAATTATAAAAATTGAAGCCGAACAGAAAAAAATTCAAAGATCCATATCTAAATTTGAAAAACAGGAAAAAGTGCTCGAGCATCAACGGAATAAAAAATTAGCCGCCATCGAAAAGCCGGTAAAATACCAGCTTAAAACCATTTACAGCGCTTACAAAGAATTAAAATCAAGTCTTAAGCGGTATCTGCGCAGGTTTGAGAAAACAGAAAAAGAAAGCTTTGATACGATAAAAAAGATGGAACCCTATCTTAAGGGCCTGCATACACAGATTATAAAGACGGAAAGCCGCCTGGCGGGCATTCAAATAATGACAAGGGTAGTCGGGAAAACTAAATCCTTGGACAAAATGTATACAACCAGATACGCGGAACTGCAGGCGTTAAGAGGCAGGTATAAAAGCGGTAACGATAAATTCATAAAATTATGCTCCGAAAACGCAAAAGCCAAAACGGAAATAATCCGCTTAAAGGAAGCCTACAGGCAGGTAGAAATAGACCTTAAGGTGCATATGATGATGAATGATATAGATGTTATAGGAATATAGGATGAATATAAACTCATTTTTAAACATACAAAACAGATACAAACAGGATTATAATAACAATAATTCTTTAATTTCATTTTTAAAAGAAACTCCCAAGAAAAAGCTTGAAAAACTCCGCAGGAACTTTAAAGATAATTATAAAGATTATGCTATATTTGATAAATCCTTTATACAGTGCGACGAAGTAAATATTTTTATCCCCCATGACGGCAGAATCTATTTTATAAACCACAAACATAAAGACCTGTTCTATGCCAAGCTAAAAGAAACTACAAAAGGAAATTCTCTTTACACAAGATGTTCCGGCACTTACAGAAGCTCCGACAACTGCCTTCTTTTTACATGGGTGAACGCGGATATAAAAGAAACAAGGACTGTAGTAAATATTTACCATCAGTCCCTCATAGAATCAATGCCTCCTAAATTCATAGCCTTCCCCTGCCTTAACGATGATTTTTCCAAATGGCCCGAGAATGAGAAAATAAAGTTTTACATTTTTCTTAAAAACGCAGGTGGGAAAGAAGCCGTAAAAAGCTTTAATGATTCCGTAATAAAAGAAGCGGATAAAAAAGAAAAAGGATTTATAAAATGGGCCTGCGCAAAACTTGATATTGCCTCAGATAAAATAAATGCCGTAAACCTGCCCGAGAAGCTTTTTACAAAGCTTGATGAAATTATAATCCCTAAAATAACAAATATGCCCCATGATAATAATTACGACATCCGCTATACGCTCCTATGCGAATACGCGTATTTCATAACAGCCAGAAACCTTATAAACCCGTTAAGCTGGCTGGCGGGCTTCGCATCGCTCCATAAACTCCCGCAATTATGGGATAAAGCGGTATCCCTTGCATGGAAAATGGAAGGCTCTCCGGAAGAGTTATCGCTTCTTCTGGGTCAGATTATAGGGACAGTCCTATCACTGCCTCTGGGAATTAAATTAGCAAAGACAATGACCCCTAAAGCAATGGCCGCGTTAAAAAAGACTATACAGAAAGCAAAGCTTCCCCGTAAAACTGCCGCGGCGATAGAAGCAATCGCAGAAAAAAAAGAACCTGGTCCGCCTACGAAAATCAAACCTAAAAAAGCTTTCAGCAGAGCTGAAGTCCTTTATAAAAACGGGAAAGATGCATTTGATGAATTTACAGCTTATAACAGCAAACTTAAAAAAAGAAAAATAGACGCTGATGAAAACTGGGGAGACCTGTTCTTTAAGGCCGAGAAATACCTTGAGCTTGCGGATAAAGCAGGCGCATCTCCTAAAATAAGTTTCGGAGCCAACTGGAGACTCTGCATATTAAAAATATATATAGGAGAATGGGAGCCCGCGATAATGCATTTTAAAAAAATAGTTTTTAACTACATAAAAACAAAATACCGCAATACCAAATACGCGCCCCGGCCTTCGGCACAAGAGCTTGGAGCAATGGAACTAAAAATAAGGACTGTATATAAAACAATGCGTGAAAAACTTAAAAAATCCAAACAAAACTTGGCAAATGAGATAGAAAATATTAATATAAGGATAGTAGCTATTGAAAAAAGGTTGAATAAGATTTTAAATAAAATTGATGAACTGTCTGAAAATAAGAGAAATATAGAGAATTTAAAATACTACATGGAACGCGATATCACATTCTCTGACCCCTTAATACAGGCTCAGATATTAGAACTTGCGGAACTACCGGCCCTACAGACCCGGTTTAGAAGCTTAATCAACGAATTCCTAAAGCTTAAAGACTCGTTTAAGGCTAAAAACACGGCTTTAAGGAAATTAATCAGGCATGAACAGCGTATGGGCGGCAGTATAAGGCGATTTCTCATGAAAAGCGGTATAAAACCGTAACTTATAGGGGTAATTTAAAAAAGTTAACAGTTTGTTAACAATTTGGCAATATTTTGTTAATATATATATGTTACAATAAAATTGTCAAAAATACTCCTTTTGGCCGATATTTATATAATCGGTATCATGCTAAAATTATATTAGGAGAATATGTATCAGTAATAATACAAAACATGGAGGTAAATTATGAATATAAATTTTATAGGACAGGGTAACAAAAAATACACTGTACCGGGTATTGAGTTTACAAACAAACAGTACCAAAACGATTTCAATAGAATGGTAAACAACAGTAAAATAGGAGACCTGGAAAAGAATGTAAAAAAGTTCCTGCAAAAGCATAAAAACAGCAAACATTACAAAGCTATTGCC
>JBDRKI010000108.1:0-2516 GCA_043814095.1 Armatimonadota bacterium
ATCGTTAAGCATGCGCATTGTTACACGCTCGCCGTTTACAAAAGTACCGTTCTTGCTGTCCTGATCTTCAATAAGCCAGCACTTCTTCTTTATAATCTTGGCATGGCATCTTGATATATTGGGATCTGATATAAAAAGGTCACAGGTAGATGTACGGCCTAATGTATTCTCGTCTTTTAATAATGGAAATATCTTATCTACCTCAAATCCGGAGAATACGAATAATACCTCAAATATGTTTATGAACTTCTCTATGGAAGCAAAGCCCGCTCTTGCCTGCCTGATGGCGAAATTTGTCTCTATTAAACATTCTCCCCTTCTGCATTTTTTATCACTTTCTATAACAATCTTTATTTTATCTATAAATATAATTTTATCTTCCCTTGCGCGCTCTTCAACATATGCCTGCAGCTGGGGTATAAGCTCCCTGCCCGCTTTTTCTATCAGTTTATAGTCATGCGTTGATAATTTGATTATAAAATAGTTGGGGGCTATCTTTTTTGTCTGTGTGGTGCTGGCTCCGTCTTTAGACGCCTCAAATATCTTTTTAGAAAGCTCCAGCGGATGGATCTCTCCTTTAAACTTGCCCAGTATGGAGCCTTCAACTATATTTTTAATTGATTTTTCTATTCTTTGTATGAATTTCATCTGCTTTTCTCTCTTTTCGCCTTAAGCTGGCCGCATGCGCCTTCTATGTCCCCCCCCCTTGATTTGCGGACAGTCACATTCAGACCCGCATCCTCCATTAACTGCCTTACCCTGTTTATATCCTTTGGTGCCGGGAGCTCAAACTTTTTATCACCCGTATTGTTTACGGGTATTATATTTACAATGCACTTTATGCCCCCGGTAAGCTCTACAAGCTTTTTTATATCATTCTGTGAGTCATTAAACCCTTTTATAAGGACATATTCAAAAGTTACCCTTCTTTTTGTTTTTTCCTGGTAGGTCTTTATAGCGTACATAAGATCCTTAAGCGGATATTTTTTATTTATAGACATAAGTTCTGTTCTTTTTTCATTATCCGCTGTATGAAGCGATATTGCAAGCTTAACCTGCATCTCTTCCTCTGCCAGCTTTAATATCCCGGGTATTATACCGCATGTTGATATAGTAATATGCCTTGCCCCGATGCATAAACCGTCAGGGTCATTAAGTATCCTTACGGCTTTCATCACATTATCATAATTTAAAAAAGGCTCTCCCATGCCCATTACAACTATATTAGCAATCCTGTCATGGGTATCTTTTATAATCTTCTGTATCTGAAGAACCTGGTCTGCTATCTCGTAAAATGTAAGATCCCTTATAAAGCCTGATTTGCCTGTGGCGCAGAAGGAGCAATCAAGAGAACACCCGACTTGAGTTGATATGCATAATGTAACCCTGCCGAAACCTAAATCTTCTTCATACCTCATTAAAACAGCTTCAACAAGTTCACCGTCTTCCAACTCAAATAAGTATTTCTCAGTATCATTATTGGAACTTGTCTTTTTCTCAAGAAGTTTAAGTTTTGATATGGTAGCTGATTTGGAAAGCTTATCTTTTAAGGATTTACCTAGATCGGTCATCTCCTCAAATGAATCAACACCTTTTGTGTAAATCCATTTGAATACCTGCTTGGCACGGTAAGGTTTCTCTCCTATAGAGGAAAAGAAATCTTTTAATTCATCTATATTTAATTTCTTTAAATTAATCTTCATAATATTACAATGTGTTGATTATCATATCGCCCTTACACATATGTACTCTCTTTCTCCGTAAAAAGGAGATATTCTATAAAATACACATCTTTCCTTTTATAGTGTTACAACATAATTTGACAGAGAAGTATAATTTGCTTAATGCCTAAAATCAAAGTTCTTATCCTTTATCCTTAATTATGACCGGATGGAGGATGTCAGTATCTGCATTATCCTTAAATATAAAGAAAAAAGGGCTGTTTTAAACAGCTCTTTTTTATACTTCTAAAATACTCCATCTGGTCCTTAAAATTACCCTATTTGACCTATATTCATATATAATAAAAGGCCTTATAATTTAAGTGAAAGAGAGAAAGGCTTCTTATTGGGAACTAATATGAAAAAACTACTTATAACAATAATAACAATAACCTTATTAAGCACTACAGCATTTGCGGCAAGTACTGACACTCAAACAATTTACTATGAGATTGACTCGATTAATGAGCTTACATTGAGCGCAGAATCATTATCCTTAACAATGTCTACTGCCACCGCCGGAGATGGTCTGGACCCTGCAATTGATAATATACAGTATTCCTTAAGCACCAATGAAACAAGTAAAAAAATAACAGGGGTACTTAACTCGACACTTTCAAATATGAACCTATTTACAAATCTTACCGCACCGGCCTGTCAAGGCAATTTAGAAATGTCCTATTCTTAGCAATTTAGAAATGTCCTATTTTCGCATAACGCTCCTTAACTTTTCGAAGATATTTATTTGTTTGGTTTTTCAAAAGTCATTTATATTGCCTTGTCTTCTGAAAGCCC
>JBDRKI010000109.1:0-20167 GCA_043814095.1 Armatimonadota bacterium
TAATCCTGGAAAGCACGACTTATCCCGGGACAACCGAAGAAGTTATGCTTCCCATATTAAGTTCTAACGGCTATAAAGTCGGCGAAGATTTTTACCTTGCTTTCTCGCCGGAGAGAGTTGATCCCGGCAATAAAATATACACGACAAAAAATACCCCTAAAGTTATAGGCGGCGTTACAGATAACTGCCGAGAGCTTGCCAAAGAGCTTTACGGAAAGGCGCTGGAGAAAGTTTATGCAGCTTCATCTCCCCGCGCGGCTGAGATGGTAAAACTTCTTGAAAATATTTTCAGGTCGGTTAATATCGCGCTGGTGAACGAACTTGCGGTTTTATGCAAAAAAATGGATATAAATATATGGGAAGTTATAGATTTAGCATCTACAAAACCTTACGGCTTTATGCCGTTTTATCCCGGCCCTGGCTTAGGAGGGCACTGCTTAGTTAAAGATGAATATATTTATTTGAAAGAGGGAAGTAAGGTTAGGACCACGACAATCGGACAGGAATTTGAAAGACTGAACGGTGATTCTAATGTTTTAAAACACGATTTTTTAGGCGCAAAATTTGTAAAACCGTTAAACACGGATGCTCTTTCTTTTGATTTAAATAAAGAAAAAAATTGTTATAAAGAAGTGAGGATGTTTACAAAAAGATATTATCCCGGCGAAATTTTAACATTTATAACAAAAGACGGGAGAAGAATATCGGTTACAGATAAACACCCTATGGTTATTTATGATAAAACCTTATCAGTTAGATCGGCGGTTGATGTAAAGGTCGGGGACGGTATGGTTGCAGCTATAAATATGCCAGAAGAATTTATTAATTTCAAGGTTGAAAATAAATCATATGTAAAATTACCGAATTTTGCAGTTGTAGAAATAAAGGACATTAAGAAAAAAACGGGATCAGATGTATACTCTTTAGAAGTGAAAGATACTAACACTTTTGTAACTTCTTACGGGATTATCACACATAACTGCATTCCAATAGATCCTTTTTACCTTACATGGAAGGCAAGAGAGTATGATTTCCAGACCAAGTTTATTGAGCTTGCGGGAGAAATAAATATACAGATGCCTTATTATGTTGTAAATATGGTTATGGATGCTCTTAACAGCAAGAGTAAGACCTTAAAAGGTTCTAAAATTCTTGTTCTGGGGGCCGCTTACAAAAAAGACATAGATGATTCCAGGGAATCTCCTTCTTTGAAAATAATTGAAATACTGGAAGGCAAGGGCGCTCTTGTCAGTTATAATGATGATTACATAGAGCAGATAAAAGTGAACGGCAAAGAGTATAAATCTGTTAAGTTTGAAAATCTTAAGGATTATGATTGTGTCGTAATTGCCACTGATCACAGTTATTATGATGCAAAGAAGATTTTAGACCAAGCCGGACTTATAGTTGATACGCGCAACGCGATGAAAGAGTATAAAAATGAAAAAATCTGGAGATTATAATATGAAAAATATCGCTGTTATAGGAAGCGGGGGATGGGGGCTTAATATTATCAGAAACTTCGCCGAGCTTGATAAGCTTGCCGCGGTTTGTGATATTAATAAAACTAACTTTGAAAAACTTGAAAAAGAATACCCGGGCATAGTCCTTACCAAAAACATTAAGGATATAATAAAGGATAAGAGCATAGAAGGCGTTGTTGTTGTCACGCCTCCCGCGACCCATTTTAAGCTGGCAAAAAAGCTTATACTTGCCGGTAAAAACGTCTGGGTTGAGAAACCGGTTGCTTTAAAAAGCAGAGACGCGAAGAAACTATGGGATTTATCATTAAAGAAAAATAAAATAGCCATGGCAGGCCATACTCTGCTTTATAACCCGGCTTACCTCAGGTTGAAGCAGCTTATAGATGAAGGTTATTTCGGGGATATTTACCATATTTACTGCAGGAGACTGGGTTTCGGGAAAGTAAGGAAGAACGAGAATGTGCTGTGGAGTCTGTCGGTTCATGATATAGCGGCAGTTCTGTATCTTACGGGAACTCTCCCTGTGGAAGTCAGCTGTATCGGAGCATCTTACATACAGAAAGGCACTGAAGATATTATTTACGCGAATCTTAAGTTTGAAGGGGAGCTCACCGTAAATATTAATTCAAACTGGCTGAACCCCTATAAGGAAAGAAAACTGGTTCTTACGGGAAGCGAAGCTTCTGCAGTCATAGATGAAATGAATAATGAGAATCCGTTGAAAATTTACAATCAGAAAATCATAAAGCTGCCGGTAAGGGACTTGAAACAGGAATATTTTCCCATGCATAAGGAAAATGCAGTTAATATTGATATTAATAACTGCGAGATGCTTCGTGAGGAATGCAGGCATTTTATTGACTGCATAGAGAAAAACACCTTGCCGAGAACTGACGCAAAGAGCGGTTATGAGACGGTTAAAATACTTGAGAGGTGCACACTTTCAATGAAAAAGAAAGGCAGATGGGTTAAAAATTAGGAGGAACGCATGAATAACATAATTCATGAAAGCGTAAAAATGGGGAAAGACGCAAAGATCGGAAATTTTACAACGGTTATGGAAGACGTAAAATTAGGGGAGAATGTCGTAATAGGAAACTGTGTTACTGTTTACCCCGGGACCGTGATAGGCAATAATGTTATAGTGGGGGATAACTGTGTTATAGGCAGGTCTCCTGTTGTAGCTAAAGCAAGCACGCTAAAAAAGCGCGGCGACTTGACAGGCGAAAAACTTCCTTCCCTTGTTATGGGCGACTGTATTACGGTTGGTTCATCAGCCGTTTTATACTGCGGCACTACCATAGCTGATAATGTTTTTATTGCGGATCTTGCTTCCATAAGAGAGAACTGCCGCATAGGCAATAATGTTATAGTGGGAAGAGGCGTAACTATAGAAAATCAGTGCACTATAGGAGCATACACAAAGCTTCAGGCCGAAGCTTATCTTACGGCTCTTTCGGAAGTGGGCGAAAATGTTTTCATAGCGCCTACTGTTTCAACGACCAATGATAATTTTATGGGAAGAACCGAAGAAAGGTTTAAACACAGAAAAGGAGCCACCATTAAAAAAGGCGCCAGGATAGGCGGGAACGCAGTTCTTCTTCCCGGCGTAACCGTCAGTGAAGACGCGGTTGTTGGGGCTGGTTCTGTTGTTACGAAAGACATACCCGAGCGCATGGTCGCTTACGGCAATCCGGCGAAGGTTCAGAGAGAAACACCCAAAGAACAGCTTCTGGAGGCTCAGAAGTAAACTCTTGATTATCGTTTTTTTAAACCGGTAGTTAATTTTTAAAGGAGTAAATATGCAGAATACAATAAAAAACATTCCGATCTTAGACTTAAAGAGGCAGTACCGGGAAATAAAGAAAGAGGTTGAACCTGCGGTATTAAATGTTTTGTCAAGCGGCGGCTATATCTTAGGCAAAACCGTTGAGGAGTTTGAAAGATCCTGCGCGGAATATCTGGGAGCAAAATACGCGATAGGCGTAAATTCCGGAACAGACGCCCTCCAGCTGGGACTTATGGCGTATGACATAGGGCCGGGGGATGAGGTTATTACAACCTGTTTCTCGTTTTACGCGACAGCCGAAGTTATAAGCACATTAGGGGCAAAACCTGTGTTTGTGGATATAGAACCGGACACTTTTAATATTGACGTCAGTAAAATTGAGCAGGCAATAACGGATAAAACAAAGGCCATAATTCCCGTGCATCTGTACGGGCAGTCCGCTGATATGGACAAGATTATGGAAATAGCAAAAAAATACAATTTAGCCGTAATAGAAGACTGTGCTCAAAGTTTCGGTTCAAAGTATAAAAACAAGTTTACCGGCACGATAGGTGATGTGGGAGCATTCAGCTTTTTCCCGACCAAGAATTTAGGGGCCGCCGGAGACGGCGGGCTTGTAACCACAAACGATGATAAACTGGCTGAGAAGATACAGATTTTAAGAGTGCACGGATCTAAGGTAAAATATTTCCATGACTATATAGGCATAAACTCACGTCTTGACGCCCTGCAGGCGGCAATACTCAGCATTAAATTAAAGTATATTGATAAATGGAATAAGGGAAGAGGAACAATAGCGAAAAAATACACAGAAAAGCTTAAAGGTTCTAAAACCGAAACCCCTTATATGAAAGAAGACAGGGATCATATATTCCACCAGTTTACAATTAAAGTTCCAGACAGGGACCAGCTCCAGGAATTTTTAAAGACAAGAGGCGTAAGCACATTTATTTATTACCCGCTAAGCCTTCATCTCCAGCCTGTGTATGAGAATCTCGGCTACAAAAAAGGTTCTTTCCCTGTTGCGGAAGATGTGCAAAATAAAGTTTTATCCCTGCCCGCTTTTCCTGAGCTTACCGATGATGAAATAGATTATGTTACCGGCAGTATAAAAGAATTTTATAAATAAGCTTTATAAATAATAAAATAAAAAAGGTTCAAATCCTTTCAGTGTAGAAATTTAAGATTATAAAAGGATACAAAACGTTTGGCTTTTGAAAGGAGATTTTATATGAGAGCTTTAAAAGTCGTCTCTGTTATACTGGTGATTATATTTCTGTTTACAGCGGTCTGTTTTGCTAAGAACAAAATTAAAGATTATGATTTCGGTGTGGGTATAGGCATACCTTACGGCGGTATCGGAGCCAATGTTGAGGTCGGCAGGGATTATGTCTTTACGGCAGGTCTCGGTGTTATGCCTTTTACCGACGCGTCAACCAAAAATACCCAGATCGGCTGGTCAACAGGCTTAAGATATTATTTTAAAAAAGAACTTGCCCCTGGATTAAAATGGAGAGTAAGCGCTCTTTACGGCACGGTAGCTTATATTGAAAGAAATTATGCAAATAATGTAACCGGCGGTACTGTAAAAGAATATGAATTATTAACCGGTTTTGCCCCGGCCGTGGGTATAAGAGGCGAGAACTGGGATTTTGATATCGCGTATCCTCTGGGATATACGGTTCCCGAGGGAGTTATGGAGAGAGGCGGGAAAATAAAGCTTTCTTTTGGATTCAGGTTCTAGAATATATAATATGATGCGTAAGTTTTCTATTTAACAGGGTCAAGTTTATGAAGTTAAAAGCTGAATTTCATAAGCCTGACCCTAAATTATTAAAATATACATAAAGAGGGTTCTTATGTCTAAAGAATTAAAAGCGGATTTAGTTGAACTTTACAAGCAACTTTGTTTGGAAACAAGAGAGAAATACAATAGAGTGCTTCCTTTCTCTGAAGCCGTTGTAGACAGGTGGGAGAAAGCAAAATTGCTCGGATTCGGACAGAATACCAGCATTTATGATTCAAGCATTGTAATAGGCGACGTGAAAGTCGGTGAGAATACCTGGATAGGTCCTTTTACCCTGCTTGACGGTTCGGGCCTTCTGGAAATAGGTTCATGGTGCAGCATTTCTACCGGGGTGCAGATTGTAACCCATGATTCGGTAAAGTGGGCGCTGACAGGGGGAGTTGCGGGATATGAAAAATCTCCGGTTAAAATAGGAGATCGCTGTTATATAGGTTCTAACTCTATTATACTGAAAGGTGTTGTTATAGGGGATAATGTGGTTGTGGGCGCGAGCAGTATGGTTAATGATGATATACCTCCTTATTCCATAGCTGTCGGGACGCCCGCGAAAGTTATAGGGAAAGTTGTGATAGATAATGATAAAGTCAGATTTGAATACTTTAAAAAAAGAGAAAACGAAAAATAATTTAAGGGTCTTGTTCGGCCCTATTCATATAGCCGGTAATTTTTTAGGATATTCTCAGGGGCTTTCCTCTCTCGGAGTATCATCTAAAATTGTTTTAACTAAGAAGCATTCTTTTGAGTATAACGATAAAAATACAGAGTATCTCGGCAATAAAATAGATTTAAACAAAGTAAATTTAAAATTTGATAAAGGCAGGATAAGAGGCAGTTTTAATTTATCAAATTATAAGTTTCTTAAGTTTATAGATAAGTTTGATATATTTCATTTTACTTTCGGTCATTCGCTCCTGTCAGAGAACAGGGATATCCCCATTTTAAAATCAAAAGGCAAAAAAATTGTTATGCAGTTCTGCGGATGCGATATAAGGTGCAGGGATATAGTAACCTCTGAGAATAGGAAAGCAAGTCCCTGCACTGACTGCAGGATAGAATGCATTACCGCACAAAAGAGAGATACGGTTAAATTCTGGGAGACTCACGCAGATGCGATTATAAGCCATCCGGAGTATTCACAACTTCTTACAAAGCCTTATCACTATTTTATAATAGGTATAGATCCGGATAAATGGGATGAAGGGAAACTTCAGGAAAATTCTGTACCTTTAATAGTGCATGCTCCAAGCATGCAGGATGTAAAAGGGACAAAATATATAGTTGAGGCTGTTAACAGTCTTAAAAACGAAGGGTATGATTTTGAGTTTAAACTCCTTGAGAATATGCCCAATGATGAGCTTAAAACAATCCTTCAAAAAGCAGATATAGTTGTTGACCAGCTTTTATGCGGGTGGTACGGCCATCTGGCCGTGGAATGTATGGCGCTCGGCAAGCCTGTTCTTGCTTATGTTGATGAAAAATGGTGCCGGCAGGTAGGTTATGCGGTAGAAGTTCCTATTATAAACACGACAAAAGATAATATATATGAAAACTTAAAGAAACTGATTAAAAACCCCGGATTAAGGAAAGATTGCGGGAGAAAGTCAAGAGAATACGTAGAAAAGGTTCATGATTACAGAAAGGTTGCAAAAGAGCTTTTAAATATTTACAGCAGTATTTAAGGCGATTAAATTAATATGAAAATACTTCTTCTTGTTACAAATGACATAATAAATGACTCGCGGGTGAAAAGAGTTGCTTCAAGCCTTGCTTCGTTTGGTGCCGATCTAACCGTATTCGCCAGAAGAAGCGAGTATGCTCCTGATGAAGAAACTTGTGGAGGATACAGGATACGGCGCGTTATAGGGCCTTATTATAAAAAGAAAAGGAAAAAGAGTAATCTGGATAAAGTACCTGTTTTAAGCTGGTTCTTTGAGGCAAGGAAAAAGATTGATAAATACAAGATAAATATATCAGGTTTTAAAATAAAATTTAAGAAAATAAATGATAATGATTATAACGGCATGTTTGAGATAAATAAAGAAGCGGAGAAAAAACATATAGAAGAAGTTCTGGAGAATAATAAAATATTTGTCATGGAAGCGTTAAAGGTAAAACCGGATGTTGTTTACTGCAACGATCTTGATACATTGATAAGCGGGGTTGAGCTTAAAAATAAGACAGGATGCAGGGTTATTTATGATGCGCATGAGCTTTTCAGCGAACAGTTTACGAATAAATCTGACGAGTGGAAAGAATATTTTTTTGAACTTGAAAAGACCTTGATAGGTTTTGCAGACGGGGTTATAACCGTTAACGAATCTATAGGGAAAGAGCTTGTAAAAAGGTATAATATAAAAGATTATACCGTTGTTGCAAACTGTGCAAGGTATAAAAGCATAAATCTTAGGCCTTCCAAAAAAGAAAAAACCATACTTTACCACGGCAGGTTTGAGATTAACCGGGGTATTGAAGAACTTGTGGAAGCGATGAGGTATATAGAGGGCGCCAAACTTATATTAAGGGGGGACGGCTTTATAAAAGACAGGCTTGCTGATATAATTAAAGAACATAAGCTAGATAAAAAAGTTATATTTAAAAACATGCTGCCAGTGGATAAGGTTATAGAAGAGTCCGCAAAAGCCGATATAGGCGTTATAGCGTATGTGCCGAACTGTTTAAATAATTATTTCTGTACGCCGAACAAACTGTTTGAATATATAATGGCAGGTTTAGCTGTATGCGGCAGTGATCTGCCGGAGCTTAATAATTACATAATAGGCGGGGGTATAGGAGAAGTTTTTGATCCGCGTAAACCCCGCAGTATCGCAGACAGCATAAATAAGATACTGGGTAATGAAAATATTTTGAAAAGATGCAGGGATAATGTCCGAGTTCTTGCGAAAGAGAAAATTAACTGGGAGATCCAGGAGAAAAAGCTAAAAGAAATTTTAATGCTTGGTGATATATGAAAATAAGCGTTATTATATGTACATATAACAGAGCCGACCTTATAAAAGGGGCGGTTGAAACCCTTATAAATCAGGATTTAAAAAAGTGTGATTACGAGATAATAGTCGCTGATGACGGCTCAACCGACAATACTTCCGAAGAGGTGTGCTCAATAAGGACAGACGCGAACCTAAGGTATTTTAAAAGGCCTCACCAGAGCAGGTCCGCGGCAAGGAATTACGGCATAAATCAGGCAAACGGGGATTACATACTTTTTGTTGATGATGATATTTTAGCCCCGCCTGATCTTTTAAACCAGCATTTAAAATATCTTGAGAGAGGCGGGAAAATAGTCGTAAGGGGACCGGTTGTAAATACCCCTTATTATGACCTTGAAAAAAACAGCAAAGCGAATATCCAAGATTTTTCAATGGCATTTTTCTGCACCTGCAACGCTTCGGTGGACAGGCAGGTTCTGCTGGATATAGGCGGTTTTGACGAAAATTTCACCGAATACGGCTGGGAGGACACAGAGATCGGCCTCAGGATGCGCAACCGTGGCTATAAAGTAAAATTTAACATGGACGCGGTTATTTACCATTATAAACCTAAAAGCGCGGATGATCTTGGGGAATATATACAGAAAGCCGAAGAACTGGGCAGGACAGCGGTTGAATTTTATAAAAAACATCCCAGTTTAAGGGTAAGCATGGCTACGGGGATTAACCCTATACACAGGATCTGGCAGGGTGTCGCATCAAATTACTTTATAAAGAATCTTGCCGTAAATCTTATAAAAAACGAAAAAATAGCAAGCAACAAAAACTTATCATATTTTTTAAAAAGCAGGATTTTTAATTATTATTATCATAAAAGCATAGGTGATAAATTAAAAGGCAAAAAATCTTAGAAAATAAAAAGCAAGGGTGAGATTATGGATATTTCAATACAAATATGCTCGTATAACAGGAAGAATGTTCTTGAGAAATGTTTAAGAGCTCTGTGCAACTTAAATTATGACAGGGACAAGTTTGAACTTGTGCTTGTTGATGACGGATCGGTTGACGGGACAGGGGAGCTTGTGAAAAATCTTAATATGCCTATAAAGCATAAATATATTTATCAGGAAAACCAGGGTCTGGCTACTGCCAGGAATAAGGGCATACGCGCCGCGGAAGGAAAATACATATTATTTATTGATGATGATATAATAGCGGATAAAGAACTTCTTAATGAGCATATAAAGTTCCATGAAAAATATATGAGAAGCGTGGTTAAAGGCTGGGTTAACCATGTAGATGACCTGGATAATATAACAAAGCCCAAATTTACCTGGGCGGATTTTTCAACCGCTTTTTTCTGGACTTCAAATGTGTCGGTTGAACGCAAGTTTTTGCTCCAGTCCGGGCTTTTTGACGAGGAGTTCCGCGAATACGGCTGGGAGGATTTAGAGCTGGGCTTGAGGCTCCGCAAGCTGGGTTTAAGTTCAAGATTTAACAAAGATGCGGTAGTTTACCATTATAAAGGTATGTGGAATAAAGAGCGCCTTGAGAGAAGCATTAAGGTATCACAGGCAAAAGGAAGAACAGCCGTTTTATTCTGCAAAAAACATCCGGGGGCCAGGGTGAAAATTGCTACCGGAAATTATTTTTTAAGAAAATTTTTAAATACGGTATTATACTGTGCCGGCTCGGGCGAGAAGCTCTGTAATGGCCTTCTTGAGAAGAGAAATTCCGGAAAATATACATCGTTTGATATATTCCTTGCTAAAAGATTAATTGATTTTGAATATTTCAGGGCTATGTCAGGGGAAGAAAAAAAGTAGAAAACAGAGAGTAAAGATATAATGGAAAAGAAAGAACATAATTTTAAAAATATAGTCATAATTAACACAGGGGCTTTAGGAGATAATCTTTTATCAACTCCTTTAATTGAAGCGCTTTACACGCAGAACCCCGGTTGTTTTCTAAGCCTTGTAACATCAAGGCCCGGTTATGATGCATTAAAAACCAATCCCTGTATAAAAGACTTCTTTATAATTGACTATGATAAATCTTCATTTGCCGACAAAATAAAGTTGGGTGCGGACCTAAAAGCTTTAAATCCGGAACTGGCCGTGAATTTAACCGAGAAAATATGGGGATATATATGGGCATTTTTATCAGGGGCTCCCGTAAGGGCCGGATTTATCCCCGGGATGAGCCAGCCCGTGAAATCTATGCTTGTATCCCCCTTGATTAACCGTAAGGTATACTTCCATAATGATTTGAATGAAAAAAGTACGATGCACGAAGTGGAAAGGCATTTCCTAATTTTAAAAGCGCTGGGCATTGAAAAAGAGCCGGGAAAGTTAAAGATAAGCATTCTGGGAAACTTTAAACATGATTTTAAGGGCGCCTCTGTAGTGCATTTAACACGGAAATGGTTCAGCTCCGGCTGGGACGAGGAAGATTTTATTGACCTTATTAAACATGTTTCGCAGGTTCTTTCAAATACCCCTGTTATAGTATCATACGGGACCCTTGAAAAAGACTGGGCAGGTGATATTATAAAAAGGGTTGAATACATTAACGGGGTAAAAGCTTACTATATAGGGGATATTATAGAGTTTGCCGGAATTCTAAAGGACGCAGGCGTAGTTATATCGCCTGATACGGGGATAATACACCTTGCGAGTGCTTCAGGCGCGCCTGTTGTGGATATTTTTGAGGAAAAATATTTTGAACACAATTCGAACCGCTGGTATCCCTGGAAAACAAAATATATTTTAATTAAAAGAGAAGAAAAAAAAGAAGATAAAAATAAAGAAGAGTTTTTTGAAGATATTGTTGATTCAATGAGGGAGTTACAATGTTTATTAGTGTAGTAGTGCCGACATATAACAGGGCGGATACATTAAAATATGTTCTGCCGTCGCTGGCCGGCCAGAGTTATCCGAACGATAAATATGAAATTATTTTATGCGACAGCGGTTCAACCGACGAAACCAAACAGCTGCTCAAAGAGCTGTCTATACCGAACTTAAGACATATTACTGTAGAGAACAGGGGTAGGGCATATGCAAGAAACGCCGGCATAAGTCATGCCCAAGGCGATATTATTTTATTCACTGATGCCGATATTATAGCGGACAAGAACCTTATTTATGAACACGCAAGGATGCATCAAAAGCACCCCGACCTGGCTGTCGTGGGGTGCGAGGTACAGGTAAACTCAATTGATGAAATTACCGGCATCATAAACGGGGTTAAGGAATTAAAGCCCATACATCCTTCACGAAAACGCCATCTTCCGTGGTATTTCTTTCTTACTGGCAACGCTTCGGTATCAAAAGAAAGCCTTCTTGTTGTAGGGCCTTTTGATGAAGATTTTAAAGGCTACGGCCATGAAGATCTGGAGCTCGGGTACCGTCTGTCCCGCATGAAGTATCATATAGTATATAATCCCAAAGCGGTAAATTATCATCTACACCCGGTTTCTTTTGAAGAAAAGTGCGGAAAGATGTACCAGTCGGGGAAAGCAACGGTTAAATTCTATAATAAGCACCATGATTTTGATATTAAGCTGAAACTGGGATATACGCCTGTTTCCACTATTATTCATTCTTTGATATCGCCTAAAGGCAAATTTTTTCAATACTGCAGGAAGAATAACGAGAAAAGCAGTCTGTGCAGGGAAATAATATTACAGCATTACTACATTACAGGCATAAAAGACGCTTTAAAAGGCCGGACAAAAGATATTGATACCATACAGGATAAAGGCGAGATAGAGAAAGAGAAAGTCAACAAGATACTTGTTATAAGGATAGATCATCTGGGTGATGTAATATGCTCGCTCCCGTTTATAAAATCTCTTCAGGATAACTTTTTCAACGCGCAGGTGGATGTGATTGTTTCATCAGGCACCCAGCAGGCTTTGTATAAAGCTTCTTTTATACATGAACTTATGGTATATAATCCCGGTTATTCCAAAAAAGAAGTGGCCGGTTTAGTAAACTTCCTTAAAAACAGAAAATACGATATAGCAATAGCCCTGTCGCCTACTTCGGCATCATATTACCTGGCATATAAATCAAAAGCAAAAAGAAGGTTCGGCTGGGTATATATAAACAGGCCGGTAACTGCTTTCGCTACAAAATTCGCGCTTACCGATCCCCTTTATATGAATTATGAAAAGCTTTTGAAAAAAGGTGAAAAAATACCCCATGAAGTTGAACAGACTCTGGATTTGGCGGAGAAGATGGGCGTAAAAATAAGTGATGACAAATTATTTATTGATATATCGGAAGATGAAAGACTGCATAATATAAAACAGCTGGAGCTGCTTAAATACAGTAAATGCATAGGGCTTCACCTGTCACATAAATGGTTCAGCACCGATTTCTTAGACAGAGATTTTACAACCTTTGTGGAAAAACTGCTTGATCATTTCAGGGATTATACTTTAATAATAACCGCGGGCCCCGAAGAAGTTGATTATGTAGATATATTTAAAGACAGGATAAAAAGCGGCAGGATTCTGTTTTTAAAAGAACTTCCCTTTAAGGTCTGGGCTTCTGTTTTAAGCTACTGCAGGTTTGTAATAACGATGGATACCGGCGCAACCCATGTGGCAGCCGCGGCCGGAGTGTCTGTAGCGTGTGTGTTTGAAGATGGGAAATACGATAAATGCTCCCAGCAGTGGTATCCCTGGGGAGTTAAAAGCTTATTATATAAAAAAAGAGATATAAAGCAGTTAAAAGAAGAAGATTTTAAGAAAATGGAATATCTTACCAAAGACGAAGAAGTAGAAGCAAGAAGATAAGAAAAGCCGCCTGGGTCTCAGGCGGCTTTATTTCTATAATATATCATACACCGCTTTTAAAATAATAAAGACTTAGATTCCTTCCATCTGCGGGCCTTCTGTTGCGGCAAAAGTGGATGCCTGCGGCTGGAGCCTGCCGTATCCCGCGATTTTACTGGAGTGTATTTCATTTGTGTTCTGCAGGGTAACTCCTCCGTGTGAGGGTGATGCGGCAAGCATTGTGTTTTTATCAACATAAATCGCTACATGCGTAACCCTTTTATAAGCTATGCCTGACTGATAAGAAGTATTTTTAAAGAATATTAAGTCGCCCGGTTTGGGATCTTTAACCAGGGTCATATTATTTTTGCCTTGTTCGGCGTGCATATACTGTATGTCCGCTAATCTTGTGGAAGGGTCAGCTTTAAAGGAATTGCTGATGGCTTCCGAGCCTATGAGGGCTCTTCTTGTAAGCATTGCGCAGTCAGTCGTGTATTCTCCGTCTCCGCCGAGGTGGTAGGGTTTGCCCAGATCGCATAACGCGGTATAGAGTATTTTTCCGGATACCGTTTTCTCCGGATGGTACTGGTCGCTTTTTACAGGGTCAAATTTCCAGAAAGTGCCGTCTTTTACTCCCGTTATAAGTTTGGAAGTCTGCAGATCAATCTGGTTTCCGCTGGGTTCAATACCGTATATTGACTGGAATAAAGCAACCGCCTTGGCTGTTCTTTGGTTATATACGCCGTTCACCTGTATAAATCTTCTCATTTTAGGATGCCATTTAATAAGCATCTTCTGGAGATCTTTTACCTCTTTGCCGGTTGATCCCAGCTTTAAATTATGAAATTGATTTGCTTTTTCCGAGTCAACTTTCTCTATTTTCTGCGTGCTTTCGGTGCTTTTTGATTCATCAAGAGGCTGTATTTTTATAACTTGAGGCTTAAAGTCTCCGGTTTGTTCATAAATCTTCTGCGCCTGCATGGCTATATACTGGTCAAGTTTTTCAGTCTCGGTAAGCGGGGTAGGCATGTTCTGGGGGGTTGTTTTTTCAATATATTGCTGAAGCTGGTCCGAAAATGCAAGCATATCCGGTTTGGGCTCTGCCTGTTTTCTGAAAAACGGCTGGGCTTCATCCGGTATTTTATTCTGTTTTATTGGTGAAAAATCCATCGGATTTGTCATATCAATTCACCGCTTTCTGTTACGTAATGCGGATGGTGTTAGTTCCATCCAATTTAATTATAGGGTATTTATGCCTCTTTTAATATCCTCCATATGGAGTATTTTAAAAGCCCTTATTTTTAAGGATTTCTTCCTAAATATAGGTGCATATGGTCTCCGGTTTTGTTTTTACTGTCATAAATATATTCATTGTAGCATCCGAACTGGCCGTAAAGCTTGTTCTCTTTTATGAAATTATTTATTAAATAAACAACTTTTTTGGACTCTTCACCTGATATATGTCCTTTTCTTGTATAAATCTGGCAGTCAATGGCATGTCCTATGCTGTGCTTTGAACCTTTATCATTGGACCTTAGACCGCTTGTCAGTATTACAGAGTATCCGTAAGTGTTAAGATAAGCCGCAAGGGAAGTAAAAATACCTGTAAGCTTTGTGCTTACCCCTATTAAAAGGTAAGTATTTCTTACAAAAGAACCCAGCCTGGAAGCCATCTGTCTTCTTCTTCTTTTATTTTTTATAAGGGCGTAAGTTTTTGATATGCCGTTTTTACACAGTAGAGCATAAGTTTCTTTCTTAAGAGAAGTGTTAAGCGGATATTTTTTTAAACTTGCTGTTCCGTTTAAAATGTCATTGAAAACAGCAAGATCTTTATTCGTTATTTCATTACCCTTGGAAGGAAGGCCGAATCTGTACTTAAAAAGCTGTAAAGCTGTGTATGTTTTTTGATCAAATATATCGCTTTTTTCATCTAATTTTTCATCACACGGCAGCCATTTATTAATGCTATTTTTTATAAATTTTGTATATTTTGAAGAGTATCCGATATTATAAGTTTTACATATGGGAAATTTTTCTTTACCTTTTTTGGTATTTACTAAAAAAGTAATTCCTTCTTTAATAGTATGGCCGTCTTTCAAATAGTCATATAAAAATTTACCTTCCGTATAATTTTCATATTTTTCAAGATCAGCTATTTTTGCGGGATTTGTAAAAAGTTCTTTAACTTCAGGTGTTATTTCACCGGTAAAAGCAATATCATGACATCTTGCAAATATTTTTATCGTATTGAACATATTTGCGTCATAGATACCCGTTTTAAATATTTGTTCCGCAGGATTTTCTTTATAATAAGGCAGATTATCTGTCATCCATTTGGATAAAAACTTCTGAATAGCTGTTATCTGCTCTTTTGACAGGTTTTCTTTTATACTGCCGCACGGCAGTGTAACTATAGTTGCCCCGGTTTTAACAGAACTTATAACCCGGTTAGTTATTAAATTGTATGTTTCTCCTGATTGATTAATAAACATATACACTCCTGTATTCTCCCTCTATATATATTATAGTGTATGTTTATCCGATAAATATTAACAAAAAGTTAACAAAATGTTAACATTTTGTTAACTTTTAATGGCAAAAAATAGCTCAAAGCAAGGTTTTTATTAATAAGCCGGTATATTTAAAGCTTTTATTCTTAAAGTTCTTTTGATTCCAGCAATTGTATATCTCCATCCGGCATTATTTTATATCTTTCAATTGTTTCTTTTTCAACGGTTATTTTGGTCTCAAGCTGACCTATTTTAGTGCCGTCTGGCCGGAACCAGTCTGTTTTAAGATATTTTTTAACATATTTTGCGTACTCAGTGCCGTTTGTAAAAGGCACCCTGTGGAAAGATGTGAATGTCCAGTAATCGCCTTTTTCCTGGTTTCCGTGATTGTCTGTCTGACCGGCAAAACTCATCCCTTTGATTTCTTCCGCAAATTGATGTTTGCTTTCAGGTATATTGTCTTCTATAGCCATGACATCTTTATAGTAAGGAGAAGTTGTATTTATCTTAACTCCATGCAGCACTTTTATATTAGGATCTGTTAAGGGCTCTTTCTCTATTTTTATTTCTTTGCTCTTTATTTCCGTTTTTTCTACAGGAGCTTTCTCCTCGCTTTTTTCCGGTTTCGCAATATTATTTTTAATCCATTTTATTGTTAATTTTAAAGGTCCGTCTTTACTTAATTTTTCAAGCAAACCGAATATCATATTTTTGTCTTCTATTTTTGCTTTATTGCCTATAGCAACCAATATTTCCGCGATACCTTTTCTGGCATTATCGTTTCCCTGTATTTTTTCATTCCCAAGCAGGTTTAAAAGGTTGCCGAAGACACTTGTTCCTAATCCAGTTATTGTATTTATTGTGTCTTTACGCACTTCATCTGATTTATTCATCAAGAAGAAAATTTTATTAGCTGATTTAGTAAGAACATATAATTGAGGTCTTTTTTGAGTATTTGTTAAAAGCGATACAAGTTCTGCATCTTCAGCTTTTTTGGCTTCTTCAGCCTTCTTAGCTTCTTCAGCTTTCTTGGCATCTTCAGCTTTCTTGGCTTCTTCAGCTTTCTTAGCTTCTTCAGCTTTCTTAGCTTCTTCAGCTTTCTTAGCTTCTTCAGCTTTTTTGGCATCTTCAGCTTTCTTGGCATCTTCAGCTTTCTTGGCATCTTCAGCCTTCTTAGCTTCTTCAGCTTTCTTAGCTTCTTTTAATTTAGCTTTAGCGTCATCTATTTTATCCAGCTTTATTTCCCTTAATATTTTTATTCCAACTCTCAGTTTACTTATTTCATCCGCGTTCTTATTAATTACTGCCGTTCTTTCATCAAAGGAAATATTCTTATTGTTCTGAGCTGTTTTTATAAGGACATATCTGTCATATATTTCTTTTTGAAGCCTTAAGAAAAGTTTTTCTCCCGCTACTTTATTATTGTATCTGTCCAGGAAATTTAAAAGCAGAGTTTTGATGGAGTCTTCCTTTATTATGGTGTTTACCATCAAACTGTTTATAAGGGTGTCTGCCGCGCTTTTAACCCTTTTGTTCTTAAACTCTTCATAAATAAAATTGCCGTATCCTACTCCCGGTAATTCTTTCATAATTGCCTCCTCTTATATATTTATATGGAAATGATCGCCGGTAGTTGATTTAAATTTTACGATATACTCATTGTAATATGTAAAACTTCTACCGGTCTGATTCCTGAACTGCTCAATTATCTGAGCTACAACTTTAGATTCCGCCTTTGCTATATATGCGCCGTTTTTACGCACTACAAAATCTATTGCTCTTCCCGTGCAGTGAGTGGAATCATAATCATACGGCCTTCTCCCGCTGGTTATTATAAGATCATAACCGTATTGATTTAAAACAGAGTATAATTCAGAAAACAGGTCAGCTGTTTCTTCTTTAATTTTAATTTTGGAACATATATCTGCCCGGGTTACTGTTCCGCGATACATACTGCAGCTGCAGGGTATCTGCCAGTTATATATATTGCCGTTATAGGTTGAAGTATATGCGGGGTATAATCTTCCCCTGCTCGCAAGCATTGCTCTTTTAAGCGAATATTTTTTTCTTCCCGGTATCAGGCTTATTTTCTTATATGCTTTGGCGGGACCGTATTTACAGATTGTTTCATATACCAGTTTCTGCCACCTGTCTTCAAATTCATATTCGGGCTTCTTTTCAGGGTCTAGATTATCGCATAATATGTCGGTAAAAATTTCAAGATGCCGTTCAGTTATAACATTGGAATTGCAGTGCAGCCCGAATCTTTGATTGAAAAGTTCAAGAGCGGCTATTGTGGCTTTATCAAATTTATTTGTTTTATCAAGTTCCGCGCCTTTATGGGGCATTTTGCTCATCCAGTCTTTTAAGTAATGCTTTATTAAGTCAACATAATCCGATTCTTCGCCAAGTTTATATGTTTTGCAGATAGGATGCTTTGAGTTATTAAGATTGGAAATGAGGCTTAATCCCTCATCTATTCCCTTGCTGCATACCGCTCTGTATAATATTGCGCCCTGGGCTGATTTTAATCTATAGGGGGAATCTTTTTTATCAAAACTACCCGCTGCTATTTTTTTAAATGCGGTTAGATGTTCTTCTGTGAGTCTTTCGCCGTCAAAGTTTATATCGTAGCAGGTTGAAAAAACATCCAGGAATTTTAAGGTATTATCGCCGTATTTAAAAGGGAGTCCGAACATCGCGTAGATTGAGGATGATTCTACCTCAGGGTCGGCAACAGATGCGCCGATTAAATTTTTATAATAGGGGGTTTTGCTTACCCATCTGTATAAAATTTTATGTATGGTGTAAATTTCTTTAGAATTGTAATTTTTAAGCCTTTTTGGCGACAGAGCGCTGGCTTCAGCAATTAAAGGATATTTACTGAAGATCCCGTTTATTACCCGCTTTATTATTGAATTTTTTCCCGTTGCCGGGAACGAGTTAATATACATCTTTACACCTTATAAGTATAGATCTACTTATATTTATATTATAATATACAAAGGTTCGAAAGATATTAACAAAAAGTTAACAAGTTGTTAACTTTTTGTTAACTTTTATTAAATATCTTATCAATGAACATCTTTTTATAATTTACATAAAATCATTGTAAGCTTTAAGTACGTTCGCAACATAGTATTTAGTTTCAAGGGGGAGCTCCATTTTGTCGTATTTTTTGTGTTTTTTGAATTCCTGTTCCACTTCTGTAGGCCCCCTGTTGTATGCCGCAATGGCCAGCTTTAAGTTGCCGTTGAACCTGTCCAGCATTTTTCTTAAGTATTTTGAACCGCACATAATATTGGTTTCTATGTCAAAAATTTCACCGCTTTCATATTCTTCAAGATAACCGATGTCTTCTGCCGCTATTTTTGTTACCTGCATAAAGCCGCAGGCATCCTGACCGGACACCTCTTTATGTCCGAAACTGGATTCTACGGATATTACGGCTATAATAAGGCCGGGAGGGAGGCTGTAAAGGGTACTTGCTTTTAAGACAGCCATGAAAAACTCATCAGTGTTAAACCCGTTTTCTCCGGCAGCTTTAAGAATCTGTTCTTTGAAGGGCTTTAATCTGGAAAACATATCGGCAAGAGTGAAAAACTTTTTTGTTTTCAACTGCAGTTTCTGTTTTGTCGCTTTTTTCTTCCCTGTGAATATAAGCATACCTTTATGCAGCCCGTGTTTTTCAAGCATTCTGTAAAGCCGGGATTTTTCATAAGAAAGATCTTTCCATGATTTTACAAAAGCGTTAATATGGGCTTTTGTAATGGTATGGTTGTCGGAAGTTCTAATTTTCATTAATTTTGAGAATGCCTTTAATGCCATGAGCATATCGGAATCAAAAATATCATTTACTTTTATCTGCGCTTTATCTGGCAGCCATATATTTAATATGGTTTTTATGGCGGGTATTTCATCGTATTTATCGCCCTGTCGGTATTTTCTTGGAATATCCAGCGTTTCCAAATATCCTGTCAATCCCATGTCAACTGTTTTTATACCCTGTTCCATTAATATTTTGGGCGCTTTAATTGAAACAAAGATATGGTTTTTATTAGTCTTTTCAAAAGCTTTTAATCCTTTATGCAGGCCGTGTTTACAGATTAATTGATAAAGTTTTTTTCCGTCTGTTTTTTTATTCTTGTATTTCTTTTTTCGGAAGAAAGAAAGATCCTGTAAATCTTTAAGTGCTTGAATATGTTCTTGTGTGATTTCATCCATGGCAAACTGTTTTATATTATATATTATTGAAAACGCTTTTAACGCGGCTGAGGCATCGGCATCAAAATTCTGGTTTGCGGTAAGCTTTGAGCCCGGTGGCAGCCACTTATTCATCAGAATTTTTAAAGCCGTTATTGTTTCGGATTTTTCGCCGGTTTCAAACCGTAAGGGTTTTAAATTTTGCAGCATAACGCGCATTCTGTCCGGAAGAATAATCCGTCCGCCGGCCTGCCGGCTTTTTTGAATATTGATTGATTCATTTTCCATTTTTAGCTCCGTTATTTGTTGGGTTAAAATATCAAAAGTATAATCCTCTATCTTAATTATAAAGGGATATTTAATTGACGGGTATCCGTCAAAAGAAGTATTTTAATGTTTTTTTGTAATTATTTCTAAAAAATCTTAAATATAATGAAAAATACGTTTTTGGGGAGCGGTTAACATATTTCATTGAGGAAACAGGTAAACTGTAATAAAAAGTATATATTTGTTGATTTTTTTATAATATAAGTATAATATATTAAAATAAGTGTTGAAATGTCAAGTAGATAAGGTAATTTATGGAGAATATAATACTGGCTTCAAAATCACCCCGCAGGGTTGATCTTCTTAAGAAGAT
>JBDRKI010000110.1:0-2074 GCA_043814095.1 Armatimonadota bacterium
GCAACTCACCAAGGCGTTCCTTATTCCTATCCCGCTTTGAATCGGTAATTATAACCACTGTTCCGTTTGGCACAATCTTATCAACCTCCAAGATGCCCTCATTATCCATACGAATACAGCCCTTACTGCTGGCCTCCCCGACTGAATCCTGCCAGGAAGTAGAATGAATACCCAAATACATCCCTATCCTCAGATATATGCCTAAATCTCCATACGGATAACCCTTTTTGCCATAACGGCTGATTTTCCCGCTATCCGTATTTATGTAAAAAGGCTTGTGTTCAAACCTCTCGAATATCTTAAAAGTGCCTAACGGGGTACTTCTTCCCGGTTTCCCTACTCCGACTTTATATTTACCGATTAATCGGCCATCGGCCGTGACCAGATAGAGAGCCCTCTCAGCTCTGTCAATCACAATCTTGTAGTCAAGATGAATTATCCTTACTGTATCTTGGGCATCAAACCTATCCTTACTTGGCTCATTTAGTTCCTGGAACAACTTTACTGTCATGTTAAACTGCTTAACTAGTTCCTCCACTGTTATTGGCTCTTGGACCTGGTAATAGGAAATGTTCTCCTTGATTATTTTTGGCAGAGAATCTATTGCCGGGTTTTGAGATTGCTCTATTTCTTCTTCTGTTGCGTAAGACAACGCAATACCGTTGGTCTGGAAAGAAGGAAAATTAAACAATAAAAGAAGGGCTGTGGTGAATATTATTTCCTTAAAGAAGGTATCGCTAGGCGAGCTGCTTACTTGTTCATCCGGGCCGCGAATAGGATGACCTTCGGCACCCAATGTTGAAAGCGGTGACGAAGACAAGCCATCCTTATATATTACCAGCTGCAGCCTGCCTTTCTCACTTTCAAACGGGATCCCCTGCCAAGATTCAGCCCTTAAAGGAGATGATGACTTTTCCGGATTCTCGCTGGCTAACTTGCTCTTTTTAGACTTACTGCGCTGGTCTAACGGGCATAATTTCTTCTTAGCTTCATCTATTGATAAAGATAAAATATTCTCGAATTCTTTTTTTAGCTTTCTGAATATCATTTGTTGTATTTAAGACAATTTCTCTGGCGATAGCTGCCAATTCTGAATTTTTAATTCCAAGTTCGCTAAACCTGTTTAAAAAACCTTCATAATCGAACCTAAAAAATGGATTTATATTGTGCTTACTTAGATAAGTCCTCATGTTATTAATCAGATCTGCGGTCCCGTAGATAAAAGCTTTGAGCCTGCTCCTTTCCGGGATCTCATCAATCAAGTCAATCTTGAGGTAAATATTAAAACTTACTATATTAGCTAATAGTTCTTTTATTTTATTATCAAAATCATTTAACTTCAGGATTCTTCGCTTGATCCTTATTCCCTCTATGTTGGAGATATTTTTAATATGCTTGTCTACATGTTCTTCTTTCGGTTTCCTGAAGCGGGGGTAAAAACGGATCAGAGAACCGTCTCTGATTTTAGTTTTCCTGAAGAGCTCCTTTTTATCCCGGTAGGTCAGGATTTTTCCATTTTCTGCTGTGAGCAGCTTACCATTCAGCTCTACGTCCATATAGTGTAAATCAACATAATAATTGCGCAGAACCTCTAATAGTGTGGTATTATCCGGAATTACTGCCTCCTGGTTATTCACCATGATCTTAATAGGCGGTTCTATGTATAACGCGGGCCTACTTTTGCTCCAATCATACTCCCTGAATGCCCGTTCTACCCCTGCTTTATCGTTATTATAGACTTTTGTTATAAACACCGCCGACTTTAAAAATTCAAAAGCTCCTTCTGTACCAAAGACTTCAACCAGCGCCTCAAGAATATCCTTAGCCTTGAAGCCAAACTGGACTAAATGCTCAAAAGCCTGATAAGATGAGACCCCGTCAAAATGGATATTATCCGAATCTATAACCGTGCCCTGGAACCGCGTCTGCACTCCGCGGTGAATAACTACATTTGCGCGCTTTGGGTCCACAAAAAACATCTTTCCATTAAAAATACGGTAAAACATCAGGTAAGTCTTAATGATAATCTTATCTCTTCTTTCTTCGGAAAGCTTGGCCTGCGTAGGATGCACAT
>JBDRKI010000111.1:0-4577 GCA_043814095.1 Armatimonadota bacterium
TATATAATAGTAGAAAATAAATTTTTGGAGACATTTCTCTAGATATATTTAAAGAAGGGTATTTACAAAATTCCCCTAACCTTATATTATATAATTAAGCGTAAAACTGTTGAAAACAGAGAGAATGCCGCTTAGAGTCACGAAAAGGAGTTAGCGATGAGGAAATATTTATTATTAACTATCCTTGTATTATTTACAGTATGCTTGTTTGCCCAGCCTGCTAATGCGATTGTGGAGAAAGATCCAATGGAGCTTCTTAACCATTTATATGCTCCTAAGGGCGAGCTGCCGCTGCGCGATCTTATAGCGGACGCGGATCTTTACGCGTATGTTAAGGAACATCCGTATTCGCCTGATTCCATGTTAACGAATATTTATAAGTTCAGGATATTCTATACGGCTCCGAATAAGCTGCGTATTGATCAGGTTAACACAAATAAAACCGTTCCTTCGGTTGTGTTAGGCGCTTTTGAAGTTGTTATACGCGACGGTAAAACTGTTTTTATATACGTTCCTTACGGGGATATGCCCGTAAAGATGGATCTGGATAAGCCCTCCCCAAGTATTTACCTCCCGTTCTATATCCAGAAATATCCAACCTATAATAATTTCAAGTATGTATATCTCGGGCAGGAAAAAGAAGGGGATAAAATTATAGATGTAGTCGGCATAATAAATCCCAAGGAAGATTACGCGGTTAATATGACAAAGTTATGGATAGATTCTGAGAAGTGGGTACCCGCCAAACTGGAATATACCAAATATGTTGATCCTAAGAAAAAGGGAGATACTTATACCAAAAGAGTAACTTATACAGATGTAAGGCAGATAAGGGACGGCAGATACTGGCCATTTAAGATAAAAATAGAAGAGCTTAATAAGGATACAAAAGACAAGTTTGAATTTGAATCTACCCTTATATATAAGGATGTAATAATAAATACTGATCTGGACCCGGACCTTTTTGCACCCATGAAGAAGTATCTTAAATAATATGTAGGATATTATAGGGAATAATAGAAAGTTTGGACTGTAAAAAGCCGAACTTTCTTTATTTTATAGGGTTTTTGTTGAATTTCAATGTATTTTAAGTCTTTCTTAGGAGGATAAACCCGTTATATTGGTTAAATAAAAAGTAAAAATGTTAACATTTTGTTAACAAAAATTTAACATTTTTTTAACATTATTATATACACATTATATTATAATAATGCTATAATTTAGTTAAATAATAGATATTGTATTTGGATATTTATATCTAAAATTGGGGTGATGAATATGACAGAACCTATAAGAATACCACAAGCACAACCGTTAAATCGTTTGGCATCCGCACCTAATATGAATAAAATGGTGCAGGAGCTGAAAGATTTTAATCCTCCTAATGTTGAGGCGAATTCCAATCTTGTTAAAGATGAAATAGCTTTTAAGAAAATGTTAAGAGGCTATGAAGATAATTTAGGCTCTTATAAAAATTCAATGGTATATGATAATGATGAAACTAAAGTTGACAAGAAGAAAGTTGAATATTCCAAAATAACTTTATACAGAGAGAAAAAAGCCGACGGCACAATAGTGGTAAAAAGATCAATAGAAACAAAATATAATAAAGAGAACGGCGGCAAGCTCCACAAATCAATAAGAGTATTTACCTATACAAAAGATGACGGTGTTAATAATTTAGTATCTGTCGGAAATTATTATTATATAAACGGCAAACAGCAAATCAATCAAGTTGGTAATATATTATATCCTACCTGTATAGTTAAGTTTGATCATCCCAAAAACAGAGCAGAATCAGGTGCTCAGGGTAGAAGAGTAGCCCCGACCGGTGACGGCGGCAGTACAGATAATACTAATCGGGCAAGAGTATTGGGGAAGTCTGCTCAAACTTCCAATTCAACAGTAACCGGTACTCCGTCAGGCACACCTGACGTTACAGCTGGCGATGTAAATACTAATTCTGCAAAAGCATCTGAATTTTTAAAGAAATTAGCTGCAGATATTAAACTTAAATTAGGCAATGAATATAAAGCAGGCGAAAGAGTAACTGTTGAAATTCCTGCAGAGCTTAAAAACGAAATACCCGAAAACGGTATAAAATTAAAATTTGATTTTATAGGCAGTGGCGTTGAGGGAACAGAATCAGAAATTATACCCGACATGCCTAATTTCTATCTTAAGATACCAGAGAATATTAAAGCTGATAATTACGGCCTTGCAGTTTCCTTAGCAGGCAAAAGAGAATTTGTAAAAACAATAGGAATAAAAGCAGGTGTTGCAGAAGGAATTCAGGGTGCTGATGAAACAGGCAAGGTATCGGATTCGACCGGCAAAAAAGGCGTTGAAATAGCGGAAGTTAAATTTTATGATGGTAACGGCAAAGAAATTACAGATAAAGATGATAGAAAATTTAAACCTGACACAACATTTAAAGTTAAAGTCATATTAAAAGAAGTAAATAATTCAGGAGACGATCTGGTAATTTATGCAGGTTTAGATCCTGATGGGTCAAAAGATACGAATTACGGCAGAGGACTTATCAAAAACGGTAAGTCGGAATCAGAGATATTTGATTATAAAATTCCCCCCGATTATTCAGCCGGCACAACTTATCTTTCCGTGGCGGTTAATCCGATACGGATTAATGGACAATGGGATATGTACCCGAGCGACAGTCATTATTATAGAACCGATGATCCGAGATATATACCGAAACCTATATCCGAGAAAGCGGATTCTGTAACTGCAAGGTATGAAATTAAAGTTGATAAAGCCGCCGGCGACTATGAAATGAAGAAGCTCAACATGGCAACCATGCAGTGGGATAAAGAACTTAAAACCTATATCCCTTCTCCTACTGAATATGAAGTTCCTGATATGGGAGTATTAAGAAGCACTGATTCAGGTTTCTTTACAAGGGATAAAGATTCAACAAAGGGTTTGTGCAGAGTACAGTGTGCTCCTGCAAATAATTCTAATGATCTGCTTAATTTGGCAAAAGACTACTTAAAAGACGGTAGATCTGGATTCCAGTTAGACAGCATAGATGCAGTGGAAAAATTTGTTCCTAAACAGAATACCGATAAACCGGAAGTAACTGTTAACGGAACTGCAAGAAGAGAAGATTACTCATACGGCATAACCTGCACTAAAAATGGAGTAAAATACCATGTATTCTTACATACCACTTTTGAAACAAACAGCGGGTTGGCAAGAAAAAGCGATTTTGTGATGTATATAGCTAAAGCTCCGGATGCAGAAACTGTTAAAAAAGGAACCGGCAACTATGATGATGAAGTAGCAAGTATATTCCAGAGCATACACAAAAAAGCCGGTAAAAAGGTTGCAGAGGTAAAGGCGGAAGAGAAAAAAGACGATAAAAAAGACGATAAAAAATAATAAAATAAGTTAAAAGTTTAAGTTTTAAGCCCTGTTAAAAAGCAGGGCTTTTTTATATCCCTTGCAGGATATTTACCTTATTTTAAGAAATAAATATATCATGAAAGTTAAATTCTTTATATATATATTCCTTATTATATTTATTTCTTCATTATTTATGCCTTGTTTTGCTTCTCCCGGATTAAATATAGGGTTCAGTTCCGGTTTATGGGAGAAGTCTGACGAGATGTCGGATTTAATAAGCGCATATAACGAGAAAGAGAAATCCAAAGAAAGCTCCCAGCTTATAAAAATACACGGCTCAAATGACAGGGGCATAAGATACAGCACAAACTATAATCCATCAAATGGTGACGGGGAAGTCTATATACACAGGGATAAAGACGGGCTCATCATAAAGATTCACGGCACACAGGATACAATAACAGCTTCCAAGATATCAAGGAACCCTTCTTTAGCAAGCCGTATAGGCAGGATAATCCAGTCTGCAAAGAGTTATTTAGGCGTCCCTTACAAGTGGGGCGGCACAACCGGTTACGGTTTTGACTGCTCGGGCTTTACAATGACAATGTTTAGGAAATACGGGATTAATATAAGAAGGTGTGCCGATGAGCAGTATTACCAGGGGTATTATGTTTCAAGAAGCGAGATGCTTCCCGGGGACCTGGTATTCTTTTCAACTTATATGGCCGGACCTTCCCATGTGGGAATATACCTGGGTGGTAGTAAATTTATCCATGCTTCTTCAAGAGGCGGGGTTAAGATAAGCAGTTTAAATGAAGCTTATTACAGTTCATGCTACCTTGGCGCGAGAAGAATGTGGTGATGTGCCTTAATGTATTTTCTTTCTGTTTTACGCAGGTATATCTTATCTTTTTGATAAATAATAATTATTATAGTATTTCTTATCATTACTGTTTTTAGTAATAATAAGAAATGAAGTAAATTATTTAAAATGATCAAGCGGAGGATTTTATGAAAGCCGGTGAACTTTTTCAGAAACAGGATGCAATCCTTATCCATGCAGAAAATTTCTATCTGGCTAACGGGGTTCCGTTTAATATGGGGCTTTTATCCATAGCAACAGTTCTTACAGAGAATAAGTATAAAGTGTTATGCATGAACCCCCACCAGGTGTTTGTGACAAAGAATGATGAGTTAAAAAGACTTATAAG
>JBDRKI010000112.1:0-10316 GCA_043814095.1 Armatimonadota bacterium
CTTCTTCTTGTGGTTGGAGACACCCAGAAACATAAATATAACGTTATGACTATCGGCTGGGGTTCTATAGGCATTCTCTGGCAGAAACCCGTGTTCTCGGTTCTGGTAAGACCTACAAGATACAGCTACCATTTTATAGAGAAAAACGGTGAATTTACTATTAATGTGCCCGATCTTTCCATGAAAAATGAAGCATCATTTTGCGGAACAAAGTCAGGCAGAGAATTTGATAAATTCAAGGAACTGGGCCTTAATTTAAAAGACTCAACTAAAATATCCATCCCTTATATAGACCGGTGCGGGCTTACTTATGAATGCAGGACCATATACAAACAGAAACTTGATAAAAAATTAATACCCCATGAAGTAGATAAAAAGTTATACCCCAATAAAGACTACCATACCGTTTATTACGGAGAGATCCTCGCAGTACATAAGAAGTAAGTATGTCCAAAAATCATTTTTTTGTCTGAAATTTTATCCCTAATCGCTTAGTCGCCTATATTCACGCTTTTGTTTAAAATAATCTCATTTCAACAGCCATTTCCATAGCGGAGTAAAAATTATCTTTTTGCCGTTAACCATTTCCTGCGCTTCTTTATCCCAAGTTATAATTTCTAAATTACCGCAGTTAAGCTCTTTTCCCGCCTCAATAAGAGCGGATATTTCTCTTTTTGCCGTATTATAATCTTCTATTTTGTAGCATACCTGTATAAGCTTTTCAATAGTTATGCCTTTTTTAAGAACAAAATCAATTTCTTTTCCATTATTTGTTTTATAATAAAAAATATCTTTATTCGCCCTATAACCTTTTGCAAGCGCGCCTATAAAAGTTAAGTTTTCCGTTAGTTTGCCAAAATTATTCGAAAATTGAAACGCCTTTGCCTGAATAAAACCATTATCTATAATATAAATTTTTTTAGGAGATTTAATTTGTTCTTTTGCTTTAAAAGAAAATCTGTTAAGAATGAAAAACAAATAAGATTCTTCCAAATAACTCAAATAGTTTTGAATAGTATGTGTGCTGCGAAAATCCAAAATATTTTTTAATTTGGTAAAACTAAATTCAGAAGACGTATTAGAAATTAAATAGACTGCTAAATCATATAATTTTTGCGGGTACCTTATTTTATATCTTTTAACCACATCCTTTAACAGCACGGCGTCAAAAAGTGTCTGCAGATAAATTTCCGGCTCCATTTTTTTTACAACCACTTCCGGAAAACCACCGTTTTTAAGATATGCTTCAAAATAATTTAAAAGCTTTCCTTTCGTCTCTGGTATATCAAGCTCTTCCTCTTTAATATTATAATCCTGCGCTAATAAAAATTCCGAAAAACTAAATGGAAAAATTTCAATATTAATATGCCTTCCCGTCAAATTTGTTGCAAATTCTTTGCTTAAAAGCCTGGCGCTTGAACCAGTTAGAATTAAATTATATCCTCTTCTGTGAAGTTTGTTTGTAAAAATTTCCCATCCATCAAGATTTTGAATTTCATCAAAGAAAATATATTTAGGATCGGCATATACTTCAAAAATTCCTTTAATTATATCATCTGTATTTTTTGTCTTAATTAGTTTTTCATCATCAAAATTCACATATGCAAAATTTTTGTCTTTTAAAAGCAAAAATGAAAAAACCGATTTTCCCGACCTTCTATGCCCGCTTATTACTTTTATAAGATCTGACTCTATAAGTTTTTCCGCAAAGCTTAATTTTTCTCTTTTTATATATTTATTGGCTAATAACTTTTCTTTTTCTAATTTATGCTGTAAAATAACATTTTTAAGCATATTCCACCTCATGTTGCACAAAAAAAGCATATTTTGTGCATTACAGTTAGTATACTGCATAAAATATGCTTTGTCAAGCCGACTAAAGGTTAAGGACGATCCCCCTTATCTTTCGTGAATCGCAAAATCAAACCCCCTATCGATTGGCAAGATACTCGCAGTGCATAAGAAATAGTTTATCGGCTTATTCAGCCGCAAGCTCTATAATCCGGTCCCTCGCATAAAGAGCATCATCCGAATAAGGATCCTCACCTATAAATTTCCTGTAGCATTTTACGGCTTTGTCTTTCTGGTTGGCTCCGTCATAATACTGACCGAGATAAAGATACGTCCACATATAACCGGGATCAAGCTCTATGTTTTTCTTTATCTGGGAAATAGCCTTAGTATAATTCTTCTCTTCTGCGGTATTATAGGAAACATATACATTTTCTTTTTCGGGATCAAAATATTCAAAAATACTGCCCTTACTGCCGACGGTAATGACTTTATACGGCTCTGTCATAATAGCATCAGAAATAGAACAGTCTTTACTTTTTTTCCTTGCCGAATCCGCAAGCGAAGATTTTATATTAATATAGGTTTCTACTTTACTGGGACTCCTCTGTGTTTCCACTGCGGCATAATCATCATCGTCATGGGCGCTTAGTGTTGTAAGATACCCGCTGAATATATTGTCATATTCCCAGTAGCTACCTCCGTTCTCGGATTTTAAAAGTATGCCTATAAGGGAATAAACATGACCGTTTTCCACATAATAAAAGCCGCCGTTTATATAGCCGGTGCCGTCTTTGGTAAAGCATATGTCATCCAGTGTCAGTGTCGTGGGCGAATGCATTTTTTCCCATGTAAGGCCGGCGTCTTTTGTCCTTAATATAGTCCCTTCTCCCCCAACTGCCCAGCCGTTATCCTTATCCTTGAAGTAAATCGAATTTATCGGCTGTGATACAGGACATTTAAGCCTCTCCCAGCTATTCCCGCCGTCTTCAGTCTTTAAAATAATGCCTACAGACTGGCTTGTAGCGTTAAAAATCCCGACTAAAAGTGTCCCTACAAGACCTCCCCCGCCGTAAGCATTAAAATACGATTTCTGAGTGCCTCCCACAATCCAGCCTGTTTTATCATCTACGAAATGAATATCGCTTAAATTTCTCTTAACGCCGCTTTCCTGCTCTGTCCAGGTTTTCCCGGCATCGTTCGTGTGAAGTATACAGCCCTTCTCTCCTGTTATCCACCCGAGATTTTCGTTTATAAACTCGATATACAGAAGATTTTTATCCGTAGGGCAGTCCACTTTCCCCCATGTTTTTCCCCCGTCTTTTGAAACAAGAATCGTACCCTTCTCCCCTACTATAAAATAAGTGTTGTTATTATACCTGCATATATCGCTTAATCCTTTATCCGTACCGCTTTCAATTTTCCTGAAATAACTTTCTAGTTTTTCTTTCTTAGTCTTGGAAGGCTGGGATTCTAATTTCACGCTTAACTTTACATCCAGATTGTCTTCATCAATTAATACCTTTTCCGTATGCAGTTTATGATCTTTTTTATATACGGTAAGGGTATATTCTCTTGTTGTTAAATCCTCCAAAACAACGGGGGTTTTGCCTTCAAGATCTCCCTCCAGGAAAAGATCCGCGGAAGAAGGCTCGGTATTTACCTCAATCTTCCCTATAACAGGCATGTCAAAAACCTTAAAAGTAAGGTTTTTCATGTGTTTATCCGCTTCTTCTTCTCCAGCAAAGGTTCTCTCAAACTCCTTCTCTTCAGAGCTTTGTATGTCCACAATTTTAACTTTAACCGTATATCCCTCATCCGTTTTTGTATACAGGGGAAGAATATATTTTGAAGCGTTTAATATCGCGCAGGCTTTTTTGACGTATTCATCGTTAAGGTTAGCGGGGGGCAGGAGCTTGTTTTCGTATAAAGTTCTATTGCGCTCCTCAAGATCAACGATTTCCATTTTATTTCTTTGTTTTAAATATTCAACAAATTTTTCCGTGAGATTTATTGAAGAGGTATAATCTCCCTTAACGACAAAATTAAACACGAGAACTCTTTCGGCTTCCTGGGTGAAGGCCGGCTTAAAGAATACAAACAGAAGCATTAATGTGATTATAGAAAATAATAACTTTTTGTTTCTCATGATTATATACCCCCTTTCTTCATTCTTAAATCTTCCATTGTTTTATAGATACTGTCAGCCCTTTCTTTCTGGTCCGATGAAGAATAAATCACAAAGAGCATAAAATTCAACATTACATTCTCGGGGTCAAGTTTAATTACTTTCTTTATGCAGTTTTCGGCTTCTTCATATTTTTCTTCTTCTATGTAAATACCGGCTGCTTCAACGGCCGCGTCAAAAGAAGGTTTTATGCCGTAGATATTTTTAATGATTTGCTTCCCTTTTTCTTTTGAAAAACTGTTTGTGTGTAAAATATTCACAAGCTTTCTTAAAACAGGGATATCTTTGGGATTTTTCTCCAAAATTTTATTATACCGGTCAACAGCTTTTTGAGGATATCCGGATACATCATAAGTAAGGGCTAAAAACTTTAAGGCTTCGGGGTTATCCTGCTTTGCCAGAATACCTTCGTACTCTTTCTCCGATGAGGCAAAGTCGCCGTTTAAAAGATACGCGTATGCCAGCTTTAACGCGGCGTTTATGTCTTGCGGCTTAACCTTAACAAGCTCCTTGGCGACCTCAAGCGCCTTTGCTCTCTCATCCGTACAAACATAGGCCTCATAAAGCTTTGTGTAATAATCGGTTTTATCCATCTTCTTTTCTTCTTTTTTCAGCTTTTTTACATATTCGGTTTCTTCATCAAACTTTATATTGCCGGGACCCCATATACTGCTGGATTTTTTCAGCACAAGGACTATATAATGTATGCTTTTACCTACCCGGCTTACAGTAAAAGGGTCCGCAAAAAACAGCTTTTTGTACCAGTCAAAAGCCTGCCCGTATTCGTCTTTTACCATTAATTTGTAAAGATTTATAAAATTAGCGGCGCTATCCGTATCCAATTGCGGCACATTTTCTTTTTTGGCCAGAAATTCATCTATTTTTTCGTATTTTTTAAGTTTAAGCAGGCTGTACAGGTAAGGATAATATATATCGTCAAAATAAGGTCTTTCTTCCATTGCTTTTTCGTAATATTCGGCGCTTTCTTTATACTTATTATCTCTGTAATAACTTCTGGCTATAAAATAATTAAGGTAGTAATTATCGGGCTGGCTGCTTAATACTTTCCTGAACCTGTCAACGGCTTTATCGTATTTGCCCGTATTATAATAATAAATGCCCATTATATAGTGCATCTTCATTTGTTCATCAGTGCCTTTAAAGTTTTTCTCTATGATCTTTTCGCCCTCTTTATCCTTTCCGAGCATTGATTTTGTATAAAGAAGACCCACGGCTGCTTTCATGTTGCGCGGTTCTTTTTCAAGTATTTTTTCAAAAACAACTTCGGACTCTTCAAAATTCTTCGTAAAAATACAGCTTCTCCCCATAAGGCTTAAGCCGGAGATATTTTCTTTATCCATCTCAAGAATTTTCTCCGCGGCATCTTTGGCTTTGCCGTATTCTTCCATATCCATGTAAATATCACCCAAAATAGCGTAAAGGCGGCATTTATCCTGAATGTTTTCAGCTTTCGCAATCTTTTCTTCAAGTTCCATTATGATCTTCAGGTACGGCTTTTCAAAGGGCTGATCTTCTTTTACCGGAGCTTTAAGTTCGCTGCTGAGCTCAGACAGATCCGTTACGGCAAAAGAAAAAGAAGTCAGCATAAAAGCAAAAAAAAGCGCTATGGAAATAATTTTCATTCCCTTGGTTTTCATGATTTTTTACCCCCTTTTTATTTTTATGACCAAAATTGAGTTACAAGGGTATACAGCGGCATAAAGAGTGAGAGCATAATAACCAGTATTACGATGCCTAAAACGAAAATTATAACAGGTTCTATCATCGCAACCATACTGTCAAGCGCATAGAATACTTCTTCTTCAAAGTGCGATGCTATTCTTTTAAGAGAATACCCCAGATGCCCGCTTTCTTCTCCCACGGCAATTAAGCTCGAAAAAAACCTGGGAAAGAGTTTTTGTTTCTCCGATAATCCCTTAGATATGCTTTCGCCTTTATCTATAATACTCTTAAATACAGATTTAATCTCCTGCCTGTAAAAAGAATTATCTATTGATTTGACAGCTATATCCAGAGAATCGGTTAGGTTTATGCCGTCTTCATATAAAGTGCCGAGAGCCCTTGTAAACCTGCTTATGGTAATATTTCTAATAACAGGGCCTATTCCCGGCATAGTTAAGATAAATTTATCTATATTATACCTGCCTGCCGGAGTTTTTATATAAATACCCATAAGAAGAAAAAGAAGAGCTGTTGTAAAAAATATTCCTATAAGATTAACGGGATTCCTTATAAAATCAGTAAGAGAAATTAAGATTTTTGTATAAACAGGCAGTTCAACTTTATATGATTTAAACATGGAGGCGAATGTGGGAAAAATATATATCGTAAGAAAAGCCACCGCTAAAACCGCAAAAATAAGAATAATAACGGGGTAAACCAAAGATGATACGGTTTTTTTAATTATCCTGTTTTCTTTCTCATAATAATCCGCAAGATCCATTAAAATCTTGGCAAGATTCCCGCCTCTCTCTCCCACAGCAATTAAGTTAATAAATAAGGATGGATAAAGAGTCCCTTCTTTAGCAAAGGCATCTGAAATAGATGATCCGTCATGTATATGTTTGCTCACCCTTATTAAGGAATGCTTCAAAGTCGCATTCCTGGAGTTTTCCGAGAGAACTTCCAGTATTCTTAAAATATTTATATTTGATTTATATAAAACGGTAAACTCCCTTAAAAATATTATAAAATCATCGTATTTTATTTTCGGTGAAAATATGATGATTTTTTCTAAAAACAGAAAAAAATCATTTTTGCTTTTCTTGATCTTTTCTTTGCGCAAGGTCTCTGCTTCTTCTAACCCGGGAAGCTTATCCCCCTCAACCACGTCTATTACTGCAATACCCTGTTCAATAAGCAGGCTTTTCGCGTCATAGGTATTAAATGCTTCTATTGTAGCTGTTTTAATCTTGCCTTTTTTATCATAATAAGAATAGGTAAATGTCCGCATTAATATAATACCCCTAATTTAATTTTAGAATCTCACTTATGCTGCCGTTTTTATAAACTTTTATACCGTAAAAATCTTTATTTTTCATTTTTATTATTATAATTTTATCTTCTGCCGAATCCAGTGTCCCGTCTTTTTTAAACCTGCATTCCCCGCCGGGAATTGAGATCCTTATATTCCCTCCGTACTGCGCAAGACTCACAACTTTCTCCGAGGGAGTACTGTTATATAAATCATCCTGGTATTTATAATCTTTATATCCCCAGCTGTCCTGCTGAGTCCCGTTTAAAATGCCTGCCGAGTAACCCGGTTCGTATGTTAAAACTTTATTTTTGACATGAAGAAGGTCGGACCTGACCACTCCTGCGGCGTAATAGGCCTGTGATACCGATTTCCTGCCGGCCTGAGTATACAAAGCAATAACTATAACGGCTGCCACTATAACCGTAACTATTAACAGTTCTACTAATGTAAATCCTTTTATGTGTCTTTTCATGTCCTGCACCTGAATTCAATAAGAATGGTATGTAATTTTTTTGTTCCAGTCTATGTACATTATCCCGCCGTAATACCGGCTGCCTCCGTAGCCGCTTATAATTTGGTTTTTTAAATTATTTATTAATCCGGGACTCGGGCCGTACGGCACGGGAATTGAAACTCTTCCTTCAGCACTAATATTTGTCGCCTGTGATATATTATAAGGCCTCTCTCCGGTTACCTTTACTATGTTCATAAAAACGCCTGGAACCGCCATTGGAAGATGCGAAGGGCCGGGGGCAGTCCAGTATCCCGGCGGCAAAATTGCATCCGCAATTAAAATATAATACATAAATTCAGGCTTGGGAGCCGGAGGAACCGCCGGCGGTTCTGCCGCGGCAATAAGCTTTGCGCTTCTTTTTTCCACCCGCTCACAAACAAGAAAAGGAACATTATTTTTCATGAACTCAACCGAAATATCAAAAGCATTTTCCACAATGCTTGCAGAGGATTTTTCCTTTAACGTAACAGTCAGCTTCTGCACATTACCGGCTATATTCTCGTCATTTCTTAAAAGTACGCCTTCGGCGTTAATTTTATAGGTTATTTTTTCGGCCGTATTGTCCGGTTTTTTTCTGGTTATATAGAAACTGCCTGAGGCAGGTGTTAAGCTAACAGGGGTATCCTTGATTAAATCAGTCCAGTTATCATCGCTTCTCTCGGTAGTTCTGAAATCAGAGGCTAATTTTTGCAGAACATTCCTGGCTTCATGGGTTAAATTAATCTTTACCTCATTCCTCTGGTAGTTCCTGATACCCATAACAACTATTACGGCGATAAATGTGCCTATAACCATAACAAGCGCCATGCTTACCATAATTTCAATTAAGGTTAATCCTTTTCTGTTATTCACAAAATTTCCTCACCTGATTCTATTTTAAATACCCCTTGACAATCCGGGTAACCAGTTCGACTTTCGCGGAACCCATTGCCAGGAGCCTGCCTGCTTTCTTAGAATCGTTTAGGTCGGAAGGGTCGGGGCATTTCCCGAATACCGTTACTTTAACAGTGTATAAAATACATGATCCCGTTTTAGCCGCTTCTATTTTTTCTATCTTGCTGAAAAAATAAGTGTCGGGTATTTTTTCCCATCCCTGATCCGTTACGGATGCCACATCGGGGCTTTTTATCTCTTCCATAATTTTACGGGCGTAAGATAAAGCCGTAAGTTCATTACTGCTTTTGCTCTGCAGCTTCTGTATGCCGGCATACACTCCCAGCGTAAATGCAAACACGGTAAAGAGCAGAACCATGGCTGCTATAACATCTATTAAAAAAACGCCTTTATTCTTATTCTTCATAAACATCTATCTTTCCTCATACCAGTTTGTTATAACATTTTTACCCGGATCAATTTCAAAATAGACTTTCCTTTTCGCGGTATAGTGCACATCCGGAGGTGCCGGGCTGACCTTGGCAAAACTCTGTGTATTCCATGTTTTACCTTCCGAAGAATATTTATCCCCCCCTAAATTTGTTACCTGAAATGTACCTGCAAATTCGCCGCCAAAATCAAGGTTCTGCAGATTGTAATCAGGAGACAGAGAGACTTTTTTTGCATACAATATATAATTTGCGCCCGCATCCGCTAAATAAAAAGCCTTTACTGAATTCAGAAGGTCCGTATTGGTGCTCTTATCCTTTGTTATGAGAAGATATAGCGTACTTTCAACCAGTATAATAACAAGGCAAGCTATTATTACAAACAACAAGGCTCCGCCCTTGTTGTTTGTAATTTTACATTTATTTTTCTTATTTATAAAATTCATAATTATAATCCTATCTTATATCATAAATTCCGCAAACTTCTTTATTCTCTTTTTTTACTTCCGGCCAGAAATACAGTATCAGTTTTTTATAGGAAGCCTTTTTCTTAAGCCCCCCTATCTTTCCCGCGCATTCCCCGCCTGATATAACAGCGATCCAAGCGTCATAGCCGGGATAAGAATGCTTTAATCTTAAGTATTTCGCTATTATGGCTCCTGTTCTGTCTGCGCCCCAGTTGCAGTGCACATACGCTTTATCTTCAATAAGCTCCATTATCTTTTCCGTCTGTTCATTAGCAGGTACTGTCTCGCTGTTCATGGGACATTTATAGAAATAAAGGTCTTCGTCTTTGCATAACTTTTCCAGGGTTTTTATCTGGCTTGAATTCCGGGGCACATGAAGGGCAATAATGCTTTTAACTCCCATATCTTTTAAAAGCTTAAGATAATATAGTACTTTTTCTTTGGAATTTTTACCCCCTACCGGATTAAATAAGTTTCCCCCCGCAAAAAGCTTATTATCTATTATACGGAAATTGTAAGGGTATTTGCCCGAACCCCCTGCATCATCATATTTTACGCATTCGGCTTTTTCATAAGCAAAAGTAAGGCCGCATAAGAATAAAAACAGCACGATTAAAGTTGTAACTTTTCTCATATAGTATAAACCTCAAACATTAAACAGTATGCCCAGGATATCACCGTCTTCAACAATATAATCAGCGCCTTTAATCATATACCTGCCCGCTTCTTTTACCTTTTTCTCGCTTCCCAGCTCGTCTATATCAGCAAACTTTATAACTTCCGCCCTTATAAAACCCTTCTCCATATCCTCATGTATCACTCTTGCCGCCTGGGGAGCTTTTGAGCCTTCTTTTACCATCCATGATCTTGACTCATCTTCTGATGAGGTAAAAAAAGTAATAAGCCCGAGCGCTTTATAGGATATCCGGGTAAGCGCTTCCAGAGCGGAACAGGATATACCGTATTCCTCAAGAAAGATACCCTTATCCTCGCCCGATAGGGATGTCAGCTCCTTTTCCAGTTTAGCCGAGAGGCA
>JBDRKI010000113.1:0-2976 GCA_043814095.1 Armatimonadota bacterium
AGCTTACTAATCTTGATCCTAAAATACCCAAGTTTAATATAAAAACAAAAGTGCTGAGGAAAAAATAGCACGAAAGGAGCCTGGCGTGAAATTATTTTTCAATAGAAAATCCAGAGGTTTTTCGTTAATTGAAGTTGTAATCGCTATAGTAATATTATTTTCTGTTGCCACTGTGATATGCATGCTTTACCCGGTAAGTTTTAAAGGCATGGCCAAAGCAAAGGATAAGACGGTTTCAATGGCTCTTGCCCAGCAGAAGCTTGAGGAATGTCTTACAAACCCGAGGGGGAATTATACCTCAGGTGATTTTTCTCCGGAGTATCCCGATTATAGATATGATGTAGTAAAGGCACCAGTAAGCTGGACGAAGAAGCTGAAAGAGTTAAAGGTTGAAGTATACAAGATGGTTAACGGCAAAAAGGTTGTGGGCGCGGCGATGGCCCAGTTAGTACCTTCTGACGGTATAAGATTTTACGATCTGAGAAATTGGAATTCTTCCGCCATTCCTCGCACAAGCAGCTGGGTTCCCATGGGACGCGGCATGAGTAAAACGATAGATTTTCCTGATGACGGAGTTTGTATGGTTAATGGGACATGCACCGCATATGGACCATCTATAGGGCCCTTTAGCGGTATTTTGCTTTACTTGGCAATAGCGTGTGACGGCGGCCTTAAGGGCTATACAATCCAAAATGCCATATCAGCAGGAAATTATCATGTTGGTTTGGCGACAAGCGCCGCCTTTAAGGTGGCAAAAGGGTCTCATACAATAGCCCTTTATTATCTTGCCAGCGGAGGAGTTAATCCAATGATAAGTACTTCTCATATGACTATTCAATATATACCCGCCAGTATTGTGGATCTTGGATTATGTGAATTTATAGCATATTAATACAAAAACCATGTAAAATAAGAGGTATTTTTTATGAAAAAATAAAAGGTTTTTCACTTATAGAAGTTGTAATCGCTATAGTCATATTGTTTTCTGTTGCCACTGTGATATGCATGCTTTACCCGGTGAGTTTTAAAGGCATGGCCAAAGCAAAGGATAAGACGGTTTCAATGGCGCTTGCCCAGCAAAAGATAGAGGAATGCCTTACAAACCCCGGAGGGACTAATTCGTCCGGTGATTTTGCTCCTAAGTATCCTGATTATAAATACGACATAACAAAGACACCTGTAAGCGGAATAAAGAAGCTGAAAGAGTTAAAGGTTGAAGTATACAAAATAATTAACGGCAAAAAGGTTGTTGGCGCGGCGATGGCCCAGCTTGTGCCTTCAGGCGGTGAGAGAATTTACAGGGTGGTTAAGGATTCTGTTCGCATAGATGCTAACGGCGGGCACGATCTCGTATTATCAAAACAGTTTAATGCTCCGGAAGAAGGTATTTGTATAATAGAATTTAAAGCGTGCATGAACCTTCCTCCGTCCGTGCGTCCGCCCAGCAGCATATCGGGGTCTCCTTTTGGCGGCGCCGGTACTACTAGCACTATAATCGCTCATGCCGCCTATATAAGTGTTGACGGCAGAAGGGATAATTATTCCCTTGCCTGTACATATACCTATGGAATAGGACCTATGTCTCTGGGAATAGCCACAAATACGGCGGTAAAAGTTAGCGCCGGTTCTCATACGATAAACGCTATGGGTTACGCGTTTTTGGGCGGGACTTCCACTGCGCAAATGCAGTATCCCACGATGGTAATCCATTATATACCCCTTAGCATGGTTGATGATTATGATATTCCGAATATATAAATAGATATGTAGCCTTTCTAATCAAAGGGAATTTATATTTTCTAAAGAACCTTTTATTTGTAATGAAAATTATAAAAACAGAAATTTTTACTTTTAAAATAAAATACCGGGAACCCTTCAGGATAGCCGTTGAAAATAAATCCGTAAAGCTCGGTATTCTTGTTAAAATCACAACCGATAATGGTATTATCGGATTAGGTGAAGCCGCCCCTGCCGAATATACTACTTTTGAGACGCCTGAAAGCTGCAGGAAAGCACTTCTTAAGAATATTTTCCCCGCTATAAAAGGCGTAAAAGCGGATGATTTTAAAAAGATTCATGCCTTAATGGATAGAGCCATTAAGGGAAATACCTCTTCAAAGGCCGCTGTTGATATGGCCCTTTATGATATATCGGCTAAAGCAAAGAATATGCCTTTATATAAATACCTGGGCGGGAAAAAGAATAAAATCCAGACAGATATGACGGTGAGCATAAAGTCGCCTAAGCTTATGGCGGAGAAAGCGAAAAAATTCGCACAAAAAGGCTTCCGCATAATTAAGATAAAATTAGGCACAACTCCTAAAGAAGATATTGAAAGAATTAAGCATATAAGGAAAGCAGTAGGGGATAAGATTAAAATAAGGGTTGATGCCAACCAGGGATGGAAGAATTATAAATTGGCGGCAGAAGCCATAAACGGCATGGAGAAATATGATCTGGAGCTTGTTGAGCAGCCTCTTAGATGGGATGACTTTGATGGATTTAAAAAATTAAGAAAACTTGTAAATATACCGCTTGCCGCTGATGAGAGCGCTAAGAGTCTTTCCCATGTTAAGCGTCTTATCAAAGACAAATCAGCGGATATTATAAATATAAAGCTTATGAAGTGTGGCGGTATTTACCCCGCCATAGAGATAGCCGATTTCTGCAAAAAGCATAATGCCGCCTGTATGATAGGCGGCATGTGCGAGACTCAGATTGCGGTTGCCGCATCAATGCACCTTGCCTGCGCTTACGATGTCTTTAAATACGCGGACTTAGACGGCGATCTTTTGATAGATGATAAACTGGTTTTAAAGTCTTCTCTGGGGTTAAAAAAAGACTACCGTATTTTGAAGCCATATCCGGGGATTGGTATAGTTAAAATTAACGAGGGGGTTTTATTATGATTAAAAGAAAACAACTTCTCTGTACTTTACTATTACTGGCCTTCATTATAAGTATATTTTTTACCCT
>JBDRKI010000114.1:0-2066 GCA_043814095.1 Armatimonadota bacterium
CATACCGAACAGAAGCATTGCTATGGCGCATCCTGTTTTCTGGACAAAGGATATGGCTCCGAAATATATGCCTTCCCTGCGTTTCCCTGTTTTAAATTCATCAACTTCAATGCAGTCTGATATCATAGACCAGCCTAACATATAAATTGCGGCAAAACCGCACCCTATAAGGAGGAATAAAATATAGACTAGAATTTTATTAGAAGCCGAAGCAAAAAACTGGAGTCCTATACCCTGAGCAAGCGCCCAGATACCGATAAAAATAAACCAGGCTTCTTTTTTTCCGAGCCTGGAAGCCGTAAAATCAATTAAGGGAATCCATATTATTGATACTCCCATAAGAACAAAAAGAGCAATAGATATTTCTGTTTTTGTAAACCGCATTACGTAAGTAAGAAAATACATGCCTGCTCCGCCTGTTATTGTCGTAGCAATCATGCCGAATGTATAAGCAATGACGACCCATAAGAAAGGACGGTTCCGGAAAGGGTCGGTAAGTATATTTTTAAAAGAAATATTGGTTTTTTCCGGATAAAGCTCATGTCCCTTAGTAAAAAACCATGATGCAATAACAAGCGGTATACAGGCTAAGCCCATAATTGCCGCCATGGAAGACCACGCGAAAGCTATGTTTAAATGTTTCTGGGCGAAATAACCCACAAGAATTATGGCGATAGGTCCTGCTATTATAGATCCGATCTGCGCCCACATTGCACGCCAGGCAAGTACACTTGTGCGTTCATCATAGTCCTGAGTCATTTCCGAAGAAAGGGCAAGGTGCGGTGTTTCAAGGATGCTGTACGCAGCAAAATAGATTAGAATAAGTATAAGGTAATACATTTCACGCATGGGCGATTTTAAATCTACTTTTGTAAAGAACAGCCATGCCGCGACAGCCATGGGTACGGCGATTATTATGAAAAATAAGCGTCTTCTGCCGTATCTGGGATTTAAATTGTCGGATATTGCGCCTACTGCCGGATCCACAAAAGCATCCCAGAAAAGGCCGACTGCGAATATGGTGCCGGCAAAAGCCGGAGCAAGCTTAACAATATCTGTGAGATATTCCATACCGAATGTATAAAACAAGGTAAATAAAATACAGCTTGCTGCTGCTGCAGCACCGTATCCTGCTTTTGTTATTACATGGAGTTTGGGTCCCGGTTTTATTTTCATATATTCTATTTTAATATTCTATAAAGGAAGAGAAACACCTGTTTAACTTAATTTCATTCTATAACCGGTATTTTTTGCAGGATTTTCTTATGCGACTTTCCATAAGGCTCTTTTATAACAGCACGGTAAAGCTTATCTGTTCCACTTTTTCTATGCGTATCTAAAATCAAGCCTGATTTGTCATAACCTTTAATTTCATCCATAGCATCTCTTATTTTAGTTTCATCAATAAGATCTTGTGTAAAGTTCATTAGTTTGCCTTGATTGTCAAAGGCCAGCGTAAATCCTCCGCTAATCATGGTGAAGCAGCCTTTATATTTTTCTAAACCATCACCTTTTACCGGTACTTCTTTAACAGAAGAATAACTTATAAAAGTTTCACCGTTCTTATTGGTATAAATACTATCAGTCTTTAAATTAAGCGGTATGGAAATATTTAAATTATCTTTATTTTGTTTTATAAAATCCAAGGCATCTTCTTTGGTTTTTAAGGGTTTATTGAGTTTCAAATCAGGGATATCTTTCTTCTTTAAATCAGTACTGTTTAGAATTTTCCTTTCAAGAAATATTTTTTCCATAACATCCTGATATTTTCCGTTTGTTATTTGTTTATCTGCTTTAAGCATACCTATTGCTATATCTTTGTATTTGCATCTGGTAGGAGGGGATAGTTCCACGGCATAGCTGAAGATTTTACTTAAATCCGAGGCCGCCGTTTTCAAAGAAGAAAGCTGATTGGATGTTTTTGCAAGGTTCTGCTTAAAAAAGTCTTCTAAACAATCATAAACTGTAGCAGTGAAAAGACGTGAAAAATTATGAGGTTCGGATGATAAGCTGTCTTCGGGATATCCTCCGGGTAAACTGTAAGGGTCATTATAAGTAAAGTTATT
>JBDRKI010000115.1:0-4610 GCA_043814095.1 Armatimonadota bacterium
TTTTGATAAAGGACAGGATTATCTTTATAATAATGACTATCATAATGCCGCGCTGTATTTTGAAAAAGCGGTTAAAGCGAACCCCGATCATTTAGATGCTCTTAAAAGCTTAAATAAGGTTTATAAAAAACTCGGGCATCAACCTGAATCTCTGGAATCCTTAAAACAGATAGCGCGTCTTGATCCGGACAATATAAATATGCAGTTTAACTTAATTACAGCCTATAATGAATTAAAAGAGTATGAAAAGGCGAAAAGCTGTTTTGAAAAAATATTAAGTATTAAGCCGCACAATATAAAAGCGCGTTTCGGTATTGCTATAACTTATTTAAAACTTGACGATATAGATTCAGCGAAGAACGAGCTTTCTATTATACAAAAATCCAATTCTTATCTTGCCATGGAACTTAGCGCCTTGATTGCGGCAAAAGATCCGAAAAAGGAAGAAAGTATAAATAAGTAATAAAACTTCATGTATTTATAATCTAACATTCTAAAAACAAGCACCTCTCTTTTTTTATTTAATTATCTTTATTATAAAGGTTAATATCAAACAATATAGAATAATTAATTTATGAAAAAAAGAGCTTCAGAATCAGGTATAGCTTTAATTACGGCTTTATTGATTGCAAGTATTTTATTTATTCTTGGCGCTAGTTTTATGGGATTTTTAAGCCAGGATTATTATTATGCGGCCAGATTAAACCACAGTACTTCCGCATATTATCTTGCAAGAGCGGGGTTAGAGTATTATGTCGGCGGAGGCACTGAAAACAAAGTTATAGTGCCTTTTTTTGATAAGGATAAACAGCATTTTTTTAAATTAAGAGTAGAAGGGGGAAATCTTATTTCCCGGGGCGTAGTGGTAAACGCATTTTATACAGAATCCCATCCCGGCAGGGATATTTTAGCAGAACGGACATTAATTGCTCCCTTAGGTAATCTGTCTGATTTTAGGGAGGCAGGCCGTTGAAAAAAAACAGGGGCGTGACTTTAATTGAAGTTTTAATATCATCCGCCATTTTTTTAATGTTTTTAACCGCTATTTACAGCTGTTTTGTAATAGGGATGCGTGCATATAATGATTTAGCCGGCTCTAAAGATAAAACATTTTTGTTCAGAAGAGCTTGTTTGGCTTTAGATCTTATCTCCTCTGAGATAAGGCAGGCGGAAAGCATTTACCTGCCCGGCAACATAAGTCTTCTGGAATATCCCAACAGCTATGCGCCCGTAACCGGAGATCCGTCAGCATATACTCCCCCTTTTATATTTAAAAAATGGAATAATTTAGATTCCCGTTATGAAGCTATAGGCTATCAACTTGATAAAAATTCAAAGCAGTTAGAAAGAATTATATATTATGATGAAACTTTTACCGTTGCAGACCCTGCCAAACAGATTAAAATTTTAACAAAATCGGCAGGCAGTCTGAAATTTCAGCTGGATTCAGAAGATACCAGAAAGAAAATTATTTATATAAATCTTGTATCTTGCGTAGATGACAGGGAGACTGTTTTGGAGACAAAAGTGAATATGAAGTAAGGGTTAGAGTGATTATGATTTTTTTTGAAAAAATAAAAAAATACATGGCAAAATTTAAAAAAGTAAGTCTTATGCAGGTAGCTTCATTTGCGCGGCAGTTTTCCATTCTCTATAAATCAGGATTAGCTTTAAATAAATCCCTGGAAGTTCTGGTGGAACAGCAGGATGATCTTAATATGAAAGAGGCAATCTCCGGGGTTCACAGGCAGATTGTTTTATACGGGTCAAAAATGTCTGTTGCTTTTAGAAAATACCCGCAAGTATTTCCCAATGTGCTTACAAGTTTAATAGCCGCAGGGGAAGAAAGCGGATACCTGAGTTTTACTTTGGACAGGGCTTCTATTTTGCTGGAAAAAAACCTAAAGTTCAGAAACAAGCTGAAATCAGCTTTAATTTATCCGGTCATTGTAAGTATTTTTGCGGTAATATTAATTATTGGTATGGTCCAGTTTATATTCCCTAATTTTATTAAATTTTTTGCAAACAGGCAGATTGAGCTACCCTTGCCGACTCAGATTCTGGTGTTTTCAGTGAAATTGTTCCAAAATCCGATAGCCATCATAGTATTATTATTTACGGTAATTTGTATGGTATATCTTTTCGGAAATATGCTGCGCACTCCGCACGGGAAATATACATGGGACAGGTTTAAATACCGTATACCGCTATACGGTAAAATTTACAAACAGATAATTGTAGCTGATTTCTGCAGGACGCTAGCGCTTCTTCTGGAAAGCGGTTTTCCGTTTACCAAAGCGCTGGAAGTAATAAGGTTTTCGGCTGCTGATGAATATTTTAAAGAGAACATTAAATCCATGGAAGATAGTATTAAAGAAGGCGAACTTATATCTGACTTTATGAGTAAAAGTGTTTTATTCTGGGGGCTGCCGTCTAATATGATCACTGTAGGCGAAGAAACAGGGGCGTTTGGCAAAGTTTTAACCAGTGTCGCGAATTATTATGAAACAGAAGTTGAACACATCCTGGAAAATATTTCAAATATAATTGAGCCTGTTATTACCGTATTTGTGGGTGTTATAGTAGGTTTTATTTTAATTTCGGTATTAATGCCTCTTTACAGTATATTAATGGATATAGGGGTGCAGTAAGGCAAATAAGTGTTATGAATAAAAGAAAAACAAAGATGAAGAACAATACTGGTTTTACACTGATAGAACTGCTTGTATCGGTATGTATCCTGCTGCTTGTTACTTTATTTGTGATAGAGCTTTTTCCATGCGGGTTCAGGATGAATGCGCGCAGCCGCGCGCATTCTGTTGCATGTTTTCTGGCGCAATCTAAAATGGAAGAGATTGTCTGCGGTTCTGTGGAGACTGTTGCTGCCGGAGAGGGAACTTTTGCCAGCTTTAAAAATAATTATATTTTTGAGAAATATTCATATAAAGTAACAAAAGAAACTCTTCCTTCCGACCCCGGTTTTATGCAGGTAAAAGTGACGGTATCAGGTCCATTAGGCGTAAGGTCGGTATTAAGCACTATATTCGCAAGCGCCGTTTTTGCGGGGTGCGCATCTACACCGGGCGCGGAATTTATATGGGTGCCCGATCCGAAGAATAAAAAAATAAATTGTTTTGATACCTTGTCAGGCGCATGGGTGGTTCAGGTACCTGTTAATGCGGGAGGGCAGGATATCTCGCCCACGGATATAGCGGTTGATATTATGGGCACTAAAGTTTTTGTAGTATCAAAAGACGATAAAAAAGTCCTCTGGTCAGATAACGGCGGCAGTACATGGAATGATATAACCCCTCCGGGGATAATCCCGTCAGGTATAGCGTCGGATTTTACGGGAGATAAGCTTATTGTGGCAGATCAGGCGTCCAACAAAATTTACTGGTGCTATAAGGGCGCATGGTCATCTACAAGTCCTCTTCCCGATGACGGCATCCCTCTGGATGTTGCGTTAAACGGCTACGGGGAGATCGGCTGGGTAACAGATGAGAAAAACAACAGAATTTTATGTGTTGATGATATGGGGCAGTTCTATATTCCCGCAGGAGATCTACCGGATGGCGGTACACCCGGCGGGATAGGTGTGGATATTTCAGGGCAGAAAGTATGGGTGGCAGATACCTCTAATAATTGTTTAAGGATGTTTAACGCGGCCGTACCCGGCTGGGATGCAAATACCGCAACCCCGCCTTCGGGTAGTTTAACTTCCCTGGCTCTGGATATGGGAGGCACCGTTATTTATGTCCATGATACCAGAAGCGGTGTATGTATCCCTTATAGCTTAAAAACAGACGGCATTATATGGGAATGGGGTAGCGCAACTCCGAGTTACAGATAAAAAGGAGGAATTAAAATGGCAAGAATAATTGAAAGGTACCAGGTTTTAATAGGTCTTATTATACTAACCGTGGTTCTTTCCGGCACAGTTTATATTATGGGAAGGAATATAAACCCGGCTAATGCGGCCGGCACCGGTACATTCCCGCAGTCTCAGGCGGTGGTAACTTCCTTTTTCGGATGGAATGACGCCAGCGGAGGGAAAGGGATATGCCTGGTTCAGGCAAACGGAGAGATAAAGTTCTATAATACTACATATCCTTCAGGGCTTACGGTAGCCAAAAAAGACGCCGGGTCATACGCGTATGAGTTTGAAAGCAGAGTTGGTGGCGGAGATTATATAGGGGTATATCATAACTGTGGCTATATTTATGCGCTTAAATCAAACTTAACCAGCGTGCGCCTTCCGGCTGGTTATGGGCCACATGGTAACGCTTATGTAAAAGGAGTTGTAGACGTTGAAAATATGCCGTAGATAACGGGGGGCGGCATTGACTTGAGATATATTATTAAATTTAAGAGAGAATTTAATTTAACAAGATTATTAATCTTATGAATAAAAAAGATATATTCTCACATATTCCTCAATTAACGACCAGACGTCTTATTCTGCGTAAATTGACACTCTCCTGAATAAATTCAAGGAGATTCTCAGGCTACGCTTGCGGCAGTCCGCTGCGTTAGCGCCCGAAGGTTCTGCCCGAACCTAAGAATATTTATTGCGGCATTTAAGTCTCTGTCTAATTCTATTCCGCAGA
>JBDRKI010000116.1:0-4091 GCA_043814095.1 Armatimonadota bacterium
CAGTCCTTCCTCCGCCGTCTTTAATAACTATTCTACAATATGGGGCCATATTTCCTTTTGTGTTGCTCTTTTAACCAATAAACTTTTTACCCAATACGATAAAAATGTCATTTATGGACACCTTTATTCTTCATCCCTGCAATTTTCCATATTTACCTTGATTTTACAATAATATTATGTTATACTACAGCACTGTAGCTGTCTAAATGCTTTTAGACAGCTATAAATTCTACAGCATTGCGGATTTTCACAGGTTGTCCGCCGGAATTTTTCCGGCATAATTTTCTCCGCCGGAACTTATGCGCGGAAAAATGAAGCGGATTAGGTGGAATTAGAAGCAGTGCGAAGAAGAAAAACCAATTTTAAGGAGAGGTGTAAACATGGCAATTATTTCAATGAAACAGCTTTTAGAAGCTGGCGTGCATTTTGGGCACCAGACAAGAAAATGGAATCCCAAAATGGCAAGATTTATCTTTACCGAGAGGAACGGTATCTACATTCTTGATCTGCAGAAAACCGTTACCCAGATAAAAGAAGCCTACAACTTTGTAAAAGAATTGGCTAAGGACGGCGGAAGAATTTTATTCGTAGGCACGAAAAAGCAGTCTCAGGAAGCTATTTATGAAGAGGCTGTAAGGTGCGGCGCGTTTTACGTTAAAGAGCGCTGGCTGGGCGGGATGCTCACAAACTTTTCTACAATACAGAAAAGGATAGCGTATCTTTTAAAGATTGAAAAAATGAAAGAAGACGGCACATTTGACGCCCTTACAAAAAAAGAAGTTTCCAAGCTGGAAAAAGAAAGAGTGCGTCTTGAAAGATATTTCGGCGGAATTAAAGAAATGAAAAAGCCTCCTCAGGCTGTATTTATTTCCGACCCCAACAAAGAGAAAAACGCAGTACTGGAAGCTCGTAAACTAGGTATTCCTGTTATTGCTATATGCGATACCAACAGTGATCCGGATGAGATAGATATGCCGATACCCGGCAATGATGACGCGATAAGAGCCGTTAAACTTATAGCTTCGGTAATAGCGGATGCCGTTGTTGCGGGCAATGAAGAACTTAACGCTCAGAAGAAAGATGAAGAAGAAGAAAAGACACAGGAACAGATGATGGCCGAAAAAGAAGCCGAAGCCAAAGAAGAATTAGTATAAATCAAGGAAGGAAGGATTGTATGACAGTGACTGAAATTTCAACGCAGACAATAAAAGAATTAAGAGAAAAAACCGGCGCGGGTATTATGGAATGCAAAAACGCGCTTGCAAAAGCGGAAGGCGACATGAAAATGGCAGAAGCAATCTTAAAAGAAAAAGCCATAGCTTCGGCTTCCAAAAAATCCGGAAGAACCACAAAAGAAGGCAAGATAGAAAGTTATATTCATACCGGCAGTAAGGTCGGGGTTATGCTGGAAATAAACTGCGAGACCGATTTTGTGGCAAAAACCGAAGATTTTCAGATGCTTGCAAGAGAAATAGCGATGCAGGTTGCGGCGTTAAAACCCATTTATCTCTCAAGAGAAGAGGTATCAGAAGAAGAGATGAAAGTCCAGAGAGAGATATATGCCAAAGAAGCGAGAGAAGAAGGTAAAAAGGAAGAAATTATAGATAAAATAGTTGACGGCAAAATGAATAAGTATTATGAAGCCGCATGCCTTCTGGAACAGCCCTATATGAGAGATGATTCCAAGAAGATAGAAGACATAATAAAAGAGGTAGTAGGTAAGCTGGGAGAGAATATTACCGTTAGCCGTTTTGTAAGATACCAGGTTGGCGAATAAAAATACTAAAACAGATAGAACCTGTATTATTGGGGGCAGCCGCAAAAAACGGACTGCCCCTTCTGTTAATAACCCTATGAAAGCGGGGGTGTGGATGAAAGCAAAAAAAAGTTTCAAATCTAAATACAAGCGGGTTTTGCTTAAGGTAAGCGGCGAGGTTTTTGCCGGAGAAAAACATTACGGTGTTGATCATGACAGTGTGGTAAGCTATGCCAAAGAGATAAAAGAAGTTAAGAGATCCGGTGTTGAGCTTGCCATAGTTATCGGCGCCGGCAATATCTGGAGAGGCAGAATGGCTCCGGATATGGACAGGGCCATGGCCGACTATATGGGCATGATAGCAACCGTAATTAACGCGCTTGCGCTTCAGGACGCTCTTGAACATCTGGGGGTTCATACCAGGGTTATGACTGCAATAGAAATGCGCGATGTGGCCGAACCTTTTATCGTAAGGCGCGCGATAAGACACCTGGAAAAAGACAGGGTCGTTATTTTTTCGGGCGGCACGGGCAATCCTTTCTTTACAACCGATACGGCAGCCACTTTAAGGGCTCTTGAGATAGACGCGGAAATCATACTTAAGGCCACCAAGGTTGACGGTGTTTACTCGAAAGACCCGGTTACGTGTCCTGATGCGAAACTGTACAAAAAACTTAAATATATTGATGTTTTAAAACAGCGTCTTAAGGTTATGGATTCAACTTCGGTAAGCCTGTCCATGGACAATAACCTGCCGATATGTGTATTTAACATAACCAAGCCCGGTAATATCAAGAGAATAATAAGGGGCGATGATATAGGGACGCTGGTAGATTAAAAATAATGAAAGGGGCGTAAAAATGATTGATCAGAAAGTTTTTTCATCAACCGAAGAGAGAATGAAAAAATCAATAGAGGCGGTGCAGAGAGAGTTCGCGGGCATAAGGGCGGGACGCGCTAATCCGGCGCTTCTTGATAAGATAAGCGTGGAATGCTACGGCTCCACAATGCCAATAAAACAGGTTGCGAATGTATCAATACCGGAAGCAAGGATGATTATCATCCAGCCATGGGATAAGACAATAATATCAGACATAGAAAAAGCCATACAGAAGTCCGATCTGGGAATTAACCCTTCAAATGACAGCAATGTTATAAGGCTGATAATTCCTTCTTTAACGGAAGAAAGAAGACTGGAGCTTGTTAAAGTTGTTAAGAAGAAAACAGAAGAAGGAAAGGTCTCGATAAGGAATATAAGAAGGGATTCCATGGAGGAATTAAAGGCAAAAGAGAAAGAATCAAGCGAAGATGAGGTAAAAAAAGCCCAGGATCAAATCCAGAAAATAACCGATAAATATATAGCAGAGCTGGACAGGATATGCGCGGCAAAAGAAAAAGAAATAATGGAAGTATAGCCGCAATAAGGATAGAGTGATTAATAAGGGCAGATTTGCAAAGAGGAAAGTCTGCCCTTTAAAACAGTTAAGGAACCAATATGAAGCTTTCAAAAAGAGCCCTGGAGCTGAAAAAACAGATAGATTTTGACCGTCTGCCGGTCCATATTTCAATTATCATGGACGGGAACAGGCGCTGGGCCGGGAAAAAACATATTCCCGCCGTTATGGGTCATAAGGCGGGTGTTGAAGCATTCAGGAAGATGCTTGAGGCTTCACGCGAGATAGGCATAAAATATATAACCGTATATGCCTTCTCGTCCGAGAACTGGTCAAGATCTGAAAAGGAAGTTTCGGCTCTTATGAGGTTTTTCAAGTTTTATGCTAACCGCGAAAGAGAAAACATGCGCAAAAACGGCATAAGGTTAATGATTGTGGGCGATATGGAAGGCCTGCCGAAAAACGTAAGAGAAGAATTTGCTAAATCCATGGAATACACCAAAGAGTGTAAAGATCTGGTGCTGAATCTTGCGGTTAATTACGGCTCCAGGGTTGAGATAATAGATGTGGTAAAGAATATAGCTAAAGACGTTAAAAATGGCGGTATTGATGTTAAAGATATAGATGAGAAGCTGATATCGGATTATTTATATACAAAGGGTTCACCCGACCCGGATCTTATGATAAGAACAAGCAATGAATTCAGGATAAGCAATTTTCTGCTGTGGCAGTCGGCATATACCGAATTTTATTTTACCGATGTCCTGTGGCCTGATTTTAACCCCGAAGAATTATTTAAAGCCGTAATAGAATACCAGAAAAGAGACAGGCGCTTCGGAGGAGGTGCTCATGCTTCTTAAACGCGTTATAACGGGGAGTATTCTTGCCTTCGGAACTTTAGCCCTTATAATATGGAGCCCTACGGCGTTTTGGTTTGAAAT
>JBDRKI010000117.1:0-2324 GCA_043814095.1 Armatimonadota bacterium
AGGAAATAGATTAATATATAGAAACAGGGAATAAATATTATTATTTTCCAGAATTCCTTTGTTATTTCTCCTTCTTTTTCCACAAGTACTTCTCTCTCATTTTCCTTAAGTCCCCTCACAGAAAGAGCTTTGTCTTTAATAAAGCTTCTTTTATCAAACAGGGAAATACCGGCAAAAACAAAAGCTGCAAGTACAAATAAATAAGGCAGTAAAACAACATGGCTGGAATATATATAAGTAACTATGGCTAATATAATGCATATCCAGAAAATTAAGTCTAATTTTGTCTTTACTTTAAACATAATCTTACACTCCCTGCAAATAATAATTTAATATATATTTCCTTTTTAAAAATAATATTCCTATTATATCAAATACACTCCTGTTTGACCATAAAAAAAGCATTATCCCTAATATTAAGGATTGAACCACAAAAAACATTTTAAGCTGCATTCCCGAAATTATAACGTATGAGCCAAATTGAATCCTCTGCTTATAATTATCCCCAAAAAAAAGAAGGTTTTTTATCCTTTTTGAACAATTATTAATAAATAATTACAAGTGCTTTATTTATTAAAGTACTTGATTAACTAAATTTTTATAAATAGGAGATGGCAATGAAAAAAAACTTTTTTTTATTGTTTGCGCTTTTAGCAATTTTTTGCGGCATTATTTTTTCTACTTACGGCTGCAGCAGTAGTACAGGATCGATTATAACCTCTTCAGGAGGGGCAAATGGACTTCAATGCTATGTCTATGTTCCTGCCAACGCAAGAGATGTTCAGAAAGATAACATGACTTCAAAGATTCCTCCGGGATATACTCCGCTTGAGGGAGCAACAGTAACAGTTGTTACCCAGAACTTGTCCCAACAAACAGACAGTCAAGGCCATGCTGAAATACTCGGCATAACAGCAGGCTCTTATTCTGTAACTATTACAAAAGAAGGCTATCAAGGAGTTAGTTTCGGTAATGTAGCAATTACAAACACAGCCATAACACTTGTAGGCGATTCCTTAACAGGCGTTCAAACGCAGATTTCATCAAACCCGGCAATTACAAACTTAAATTCTACAAGCGGCCAACCAGACTCATCTGTTACAATAACAGGATATAATTTTGGCGCGACTCAAGAAGATTCTACGGTTACATTTAACGGAACCGATGCAACCATAACAAGCTGGAGCGATACCCAGATCGTTTGTACTGTCCCTGGGGCGGCAACAAGCGGAAATGTTTTAGTGACGGTAGACGGAAATTCAAGTAATGGAGTCTCATTCACAGTTTTACCACTGGATTATTACACCGTATCATATAACGGAAACAGCAATACCGGCGGTACTGTGCCAATAGACAGAAATAATTATGAAGAAGGCGATACGGTAACAGTTCTTGCCAATACGGGAACCCTTATTAGGATTAATGACGGAGGAGCTTCATACCGATACATTAGATGGAATACCGCTGCCGACGGAAGTGGGACGGATTATAATCCTGCCGCAACTTTTGCTATGGGAAGTGCTAATGTAACACTTTATGCAAAATGGACTGCTTATGCCCTTCGCGATACCGGCCCTGCCGGCGGATTGATTTTCTATATTGCAGATGATTACAGCGCCGGCTGGCGGTATATGGAATGCGCGCCGGCATCGACAGAATGGGACGATAATAAAGAATGGGGCGTGTTTGGAGTTTTAATTGGAGGAACGGAAACGGCTATTGGAACAGGGCAGGCAAATACCGCCGCTATTATAGCTGTTCAGGGAGCGGGCTCTACTTATGCCGCTCAGCTTTGTGATGGTTTAGAACACGGTGGATACAGCGACTGGTTCCTGCCGTCAAAAGATGAGTTACATAAAATGTACACCGAATTAAAAGAAAATGGTGTCGGCGATTTTACGAATGTTAACTATTGGAGTTCTTCGGAGCTCGATGAAAACGACACATGGATTGAGAACTTCAATGTATTTGCGCATTCACAGTTTCCCGGCAATAAGAATGTCACACACTCTGTCCGTGCCGCTCGAAGATTTTAGTATTTAATATAAAGTTTAACCTTGATTACAGGCATTAGACCTGTAATCAAGGTTTGATATATTAAAAATGGCTGCTCAAGATAAAATTTTATTAAACCTTGAAAAAACCTTATTTAGATTAAACTTCTCATCTAAGCGTATAACAGGCATAAGGTCTGTTTCTATCTGCTTTTGAAGCAGAGTTACTGATTCATCATCTAATCCGAAATTATGGCTGTAACTGCCCGAATATCCTTCATCTTTTAATTTTTTCTTAAATATCTTTATGAATTTTTTATCTTGAAAATC
>JBDRKI010000118.1:0-5643 GCA_043814095.1 Armatimonadota bacterium
CGAGCTGTACATGGCAGTCGGCTTTTATTATTACGTCTTCCGGAAAATCGGTAGCTATTGTAGGCAGTCTGGATGTGGAAGGGGTTAAAGCAACGGGCCTTTATGAAGAAGTTATAGGTTATGTTGCAGGCATAAAGGATACGCTGATAGAAGTTTTAAATAAGTATAAACCTAAGAAAATTGCAATAAATACCTCAAAAAATGATGTTATGAGTGACGGCCTGACACACGGCTGTTATGAACTTCTTCTGGAGTATTTAAAAGATACCGGTTATGCGGATAAATTTGTTTCATCAGAAGAGATTATATCCGCTTTGCGGGGCAGGAAGTCTCCTGCGGAGCAGAAAGCCGTTGAGGAAGCTGTTAAGCTTACCGAAGAAATATTCCAGAAACTGGGTAAATTTATTAAAACGGGATTGACAGAAAAACAGGTTGCGGAATTTATCCTTAAAGAAGTAAAAACTGCGGGAGTTGAACCGGCGTGGGATCCTACCTACTGTCCTTCAGTTTTTACGGGACCCGAGTCTGCCGGGGCCCACGCGGGTCCGACTGACAGAAAGATTGAACCGGGACATGTTTTAAATATTGATTTTGGAGTTAAAAAAGACGGTTTCTGCTCTGATCTGCAGAGGACATGGTATTTTTTGAGAAAAGGCGAAGAAGATGCGCCCAAAGAAGTTAAAGTTGCCTTTAAAACAATAAGGGATGCGATACAGTTGTCGGCTAAAAATATAATGCCTGGTCTGCCGGGTTATAAAGCGGATGATATCGCGAGAAACCATATAATGAGCAAGGGTTATGAGGAATATCCTCACGGGCTGGGGCATCAGGTGGGAAGATCTACCCATGACGGAGCGGGGGTTCTCTGTCCGAAGTGGGAGAGATACAGGGATCTGCCGTATATGGAGGTTGAGGAAGGCCAGGTTTACACGCTTGAACCGAGGATAACATTGAAGGATTACGGTGTTGTCACCATGGAAGAGATAGTCGTGGTTACCAAAAACGGCACAAAATTCCTGTCAAATCCCCAGAAAGAGCTTTATCTGGTAAAATAACAAGGTCTTGCATATTAATATAATAATATAGTATAATTTTAAAAGCTTTAATAAAAAGGGAGGTATTATGCATATAAGCAAAGCAAGCGGCTTGCCGGATAATGCGTACCGTGAACTTACCCCCGGGGAAGTTTACGAACCTATCGTCGCGGCAGAGAAAAGCGTTGCGGAAATTACCGCCAGATCTGTTATTATGGGCGTTATTATGGCGGTTATTTTTTCCGGGGCGTGCGCTTTTTTAGGTCTTAAAATAGGGCAGGTTTTTGAAGCTGCTATACCGATTGCCATACTTTCGGTCGGTTTGTCCCCTCTTTTTGCGGCAGTTTCCGGAAGGAAAAGCACGATTCTTGAGAACGTGATTATCCAGTCCATAGGTGCCGCCTCCGGCGTTGTGGTAGCGGGCGCGATATTTACTATCCCCGCTATTTATATTTTAGGGCTTAAAGTCTCGTTTTTTAAGATTTTAACGGCTTCATTTTTAGGCGGAGCTCTCGGAATCCTGTTTACAATTCTTTTCAGAAAATATTTTGTGGCAGAGATGCACGGCCAGTTCCCGTTCCCTGAGGCAACAGCGACCACGGAAGTTCTGGTTGTGGGAGAAGAGGGCGGAAATCAGGCGAAAGTACTCGTTATAAGTATGCTTCTTGCCGCTTGTTATGATTTCTGTGTTTATACATTCAAATGGTTTAGCGAAGTATTTTCAACGCAAGTTTTCCCTTGGGGTAAAACCTTAGTTCTTAAGACAAAACTCGTGTTTGAGATGAATGTAACGGCAGCTATAGTCGGTCTAGGGTATATCATAGGATTAAGATACGCAGCTATAATATGCGCGGGTTCATTCCTTTCATGGTATGTTTTAATACCCCTTATTTCTCATTTCGGTTCAGGCTTAACAACCACACTCCCGCCGGTAACCGACGGCACCCTTATAGCCAATATGGGCCCTCATCAGCTTTTCGGTAAATATGTAAGGCTGATAGGCATAGGCGGCATAGCGTGCGCGGGCATAATAGGAATAATTAAATCTTCAAAGATAATTTTTGCCGCTCTGACAGTAGGGTTTAAGGAAATTTTTGGCGGTAAAAAAGGCAAAGAGCTTGAAGAAGGCGTACAGCGTACACAGAAAGATATAAAGATGGAGTTTGTATTTGTCGCCATAGCGCTGGTTCTTATAGGTGTGTTTGCCTTCTTCTTATTTAATGTTCTCGGCGGCATAACAGGCGCGGTGAAATTAGCCGTAATCGGCTTGCTCATAGTGCTTGTGGTATCATTCCTGTTTACTTCGGTAGCCATAAGAGCTATCGCCGTTGTAGGCACAAACCCTGTCTCTGGCATGACACTGATGACGCTTATTATAAGCAGTTTAATACTGGTTAAATCGGGCCTTTCCGGGAACGAAGGAATTGTCGCCGCTCTTATTATAGGCGGCGTTGTCTGTACGGCATTGTCTATGGCCGGCGGCTTTATAACGGACTTAAAGATCGGCTACTGGATAGGTTCTACGCCGTTCCAGCAGGAAAGATTTAAATTTCTAGGCACTCTTGTATCGGCAGTTACGGTAGCGGCAGTCATAATTCTTTTAAATAAGACTTACGGTTTTGTCCCGAGCGCTATACATCCGGCAAAAGACGTGCTGGTTGCTCCCCAGGCGAACGCGATGGCCGCTGTTATAGGGACCCTTATGAATATGCAGCAGGTGCCGTGGATTTTATATGGCGTGGGTGTTTTAATAGCGATTATCTGCGAGATGAGCGGTATACCGCCTCTTGTATTCGCGCTGGGTATGTATATACCGCTTGAATTAAATACTCCCATATTAGTCGGAGGGTTCCTGGCATATTTAGTCAATAAGAGCAGTAAGGATAAAAAACTTGCCCAGGCAAGGCATGATAAAGGCACTCTTATCGCTTCAGGTTTAATAGCGGGCGGCGCGATTATAGGCGTTATATCCGCTTTATTAAAATATTTTAACCTTGAAGACAAGATGCAGTTTATAAAAGTTCCCGAATTCAATATGAATCTGATAGGAATAATTGTATTTACGGCGCTCTGCGTAATATTCTATTTCTGGGCAAAGTCCGCGAAAGAATCGGATGAGTAAATAACACATATAGAGTGAAGAATAAAGAGTGAAAAAATAAAAATGGAGGTAAATGTGATGCAGGATACAAAGAAAGGTTCAGTGGAATACGGCGCAATGCAGGCAGTTAAAAACTGTCTGAGATTGCAGCCGGGAGAAAAGGTCGTAATTATAACCGATAAGGAGACAAAATTTATTTCGGACCAGATACTGAAAAACTGTGAAGAAGTATCTCCGGGCAACACCCAGATTTTTATTATGGAGGATTACGGATCCCGCCCCGAAGACGGAACCAATCCTTTAAAATTCCCGGAAGTTATAGGCGAAGCTTTAAAGACCGCGGATGTAAGTTTTTACTGCGCGCAGGGCAAAAAGGGAGAACTTAAAACCTTCAGAATCCCCATGCTGGAGATTGTTGACGCGAATAAAAAGCTCCGTCACGGCCATATGCCCGGCATAAACAAGCTTCTTATGGAAACAGGCATGAGTGTTAATTATGACGAAGTTCAGAAGCTTTCCAAGAAAATTTACGATATAGTTAAAACTGCAAAAAAAATACGGGTTACAACACCGGCAGGAACAGATTTTACCACATATTTCAATCCCGGATGGAAATGGATGATCTCAGACGGGCTTATTACCCCGGAGCACTGGTCTAATCTGCCTGACGGCGAGATATTTACATGCGCGGAGAGCATTCCCGAGGGCACAATTGTCATAGACGGCACTCTCGGCGATTATTTCTGCCAGCAGTACGGCTCTCTTGAAAACAACCCCGTAACCATCAAGATAAAAGATTCGAGAGTGGTAGACATTCAGTGTTCAAACGTGAAACTTGCCGGCGAACTTAAGGAATATATAAAACAGGACGAGAACGCGAACCGCATAGGCGAGTTTGCGATAGGCACAAACACCGGGCTTGATAAACTGGTCGGAAACCTCCTCCAGGATGAAAAATTCCCGGGCATACATGTAGCCATGGGGCACGGCTATCCCGAAAAGACCGGCTCAGACTGGTCAAGTGAGGCCCATGTTGACGGGGTGCTCAAAAACTGCACCATCATCGTGGAAGATACCCCGATAATGAAAGACGGAAAATTTATAATATAACCCTTAAGGGGGCGGCTCAAGCAGTCGCCCCCTTTTAAATTTTTTTAAGATTGAAGTAGTGATAAAATTCACAATCCGGAGGCCCTTTATGCCAGAACACGAAAAGACCGGCTATGAGAAAAAACTGCTTAAAGAGATTTACGAAACGGTTGAGGGCGCGCAGATAAAGAAATGCATCCAGTGCGGTACATGCGCGGGCTCGTGCCCTGTTGTTGAATGGATGGATAACTCCCCGCGCAAGATATTTGAACTTATTAAGGAAGGTCTTGCTCTGGAAGCGTTAAGTTCCAATACTCCGTGGGTATGCGCGTCGTGCTATCTCTGCACCGTAAGATGTCCTAAAAACATAAAAATTACCGATGTCATGTATGCCGTAAAACGGCTTGCCATAAAAGAAAAAGCCGTGCCCCGCGGCGTTAAATCCCATATTCTAGCCCAGACATTTGATAGGCTGGTACATAAATACGGCCGCAATGCGGAGATGGAGATGCTGGTAACGTATTTTCTTAAAACAAACCCGTTTAACCTTATAGGGATGGCGCCTGTTGGGATGGGTCTCTTTTTTAATCGCAGGCTCGGTATTCTGCCCCATACCATAAAGGGCAAAAAGCAGATTGACGCGATTGTGGATAAAGTAAAATCTTTGAGGAATAAAAAATAATTACAGCAGGGGGATCATATGGAATATCTTTATTATCCGGGATGCTCCCAGGAAGTTTCCGCTTCAAATTACAATAAGTCGACTTTTAAAGCATGTGAGAAGCTCAAAATTAAGCTTACGGAATTAGAAGACTGGAACTGCTGCGGCGCTACTAACTATCTTGCGGTGGAAGAGCTTATGGGTTTTTCAATAGCTGCGCGAAACTTCGCTCTTGCCCAGCAGAAAGGGTTTAAGGAAATGCTTGTTATATGCAATGGCTGCCTTACAACCCTTATTAAGGTCAATAAGTATATGGATCAGTATCCCGATATGAAGGAAAAGATAAACGAAGCGCTCGGCGCGGCAAGCTTAAGCTATGACGGGGGCATCAAGGTGCGCCACCTTGTAGATATTCTATATAATGATTATAAAGTGGATAAGATCGCTGAGAAAGTGACAAAATCCCTGAAAAATTTGAAAGTTGCGGCTTATTCGGGATGCCAGCTTGTCCGCCCTTACGGTGAATATGATTCAAAAGAGTTTCCGAACGCGCTTGATGAGATACTTAAGGCCACGGGTGCCGAACTTATAGATTATGAATACAAAGCAAGATGCTGCGGCGGTATGCTTATAATCTCAGACGAACATATCGCAAAAAAACTTGTTAAAGATATTTTTGAGAGTGTCAAACGTAAAGGCGCGGACTGCATAGCCACTGCCTGTCCTTTATGCCAGATGAATTTAGAAGCTTACCAGGG
>JBDRKI010000119.1:0-38536 GCA_043814095.1 Armatimonadota bacterium
TAAGCCGCTTTAATTCAAAAGCTTTACACATGATAATGTCCTCTCTGGTCATAATTCCCTCCCTTTACAGGATATTATGACCTATAATTTTGTGACATTTCTACTTTGGTTAATTAGGACATTATCATTTTTGTATTACAAGACGGGCAATTTATTGAAATATATAGTGTTTATAGGCAGCGTGCTCTGGTTTCGGCTATAAATTTTTCCAGCATCTGCACATCTTCTCTGCTGCCTATATAAAGGGAGGTTCTTTGATGGAGATCTTTGGGCTCAATCTCAAGTATTCTTTCCCTGCCGTTGCTTGCCAGACCGCCGGCTTGTTCCACAATAAAGCTTAAAGGATTGCATTCATACAGAAGTCTGAGTTTGCCTTCGGGGTTTTTCATGGTTGCGGTGTATAAAAATATGCCGCCGTAAAGAAGGTTGCGGTGAAAATCAGCTACCAGTGAGCCTATATATCTGCTGGAATATGGGCTTCCGTTGTCCCCGCCCTTTTTCAGGTAATCAAGATATTTTTTTACGCCCTCTTCAAAATGATTATAATACCCTTCATTTATGCTGTAGATTTTGCTTTTAGGCGGTATTTTTATATCTTTATGGGACAGTATGAATTCTCCTATAGAGGGGTCCAGGGTAAAGCCGTGGACTCCCATCCCCGTGGTCATTACGAGCACCGTGCTTGAGCCGTATATGATATAGCCTGCCGCCACCTGGTTTACGCCTTTCTGCAGGCAGTCATCCGTTGTAGCGGAATCTTCCCTGTCAGATGTTCTTCTGTATATAGAAAAAATAGTGCCTATGCTTACATTGGCGTCTATATTTGAAGAACCGTCAAGAGGATCAATTAACAATACGTATTTGCCCAGATTTTTGCTTTTGGGTATTATTACATCTTCGCTTTCCTCAGATGCTATTACACAGATCTCATTGCCGGAAGATATGAATTTAACTATTGTGTTGTTTGCATATACGTCTAATTTCTGCTGGGTCTCTCCGGATGAGTTTTCTTCACCGGTAAAACCAAGTATATCAATTAACCCGGCTTTGTTTACTTCACGGTTAATGATTTTGCCGGCAAGCGCTATCTCATTCAGTATTTTTGATAATTCTCCGGTTGCCTTGGGAAATAACTTTTGATTTTTAGCTATAAATCTTTCAATAGTAATAATTTTTTCCGGCATAAAGACCTCCGTTTAATGGATTGTATATTTTTCCATAAACTCTTTATGATAATTTAAAAATCTGTCTTCTTTTATGGCTTCCCTTATATTATGTATGAGATTTATGCTGAAGTAAAGGTTGTGATAGGAAAAAAGCCGCGCTCCCAGTATTTCTTCTGCAATGAATAAATGGCGCAGGTATGCTTTGGTGTAGTTTCTGCAGGTGTAGCAGTCGCAGTCAGGATCAAGCGGGGAAAAATCATCTTTATACTTTGCGTTTTTTATGGCTACCTTGCCGTAGTGGGTAAGGGCCGAGCCATTGCGCGCTATTCTTGTGGGCAGTACGCAGTCAAACATATCCACCCCGCGCATTATGCATTCAAAAAAATCTTCGGGTTTTCCCACGCCCATTAAATAGCGGGGCTTGCCTTCAGGCAGGTACTGTTCCGTATGCTCCAGAACTTCGTGCATTATTTTTTTGGGTTCGCCGACACTTAAACCCCCTATGGAATAACCGGGAAAATCAAGCTCGGCAAGGTATTTAGCGCTCTCGGTTCTCAGGTCGTTAAACATGCCTCCCTGCACGATGCCGAACAGTGTCTGGTTTTTGAGTCTTCTTTTTTTAAAATGATCAAGAGACTGTTTCGCCCATTTGTGGGTTAGTTTTAAAGATTTTTTCGCGTAGGAATGTTCAGCAGGGTAGGGGACGCATTCGTCTAAAGGCATCATGATATCCGATTTTAGAATATGCTGTATATCTATAACTTTCTCGGGGGTAAAGAAATGCTTACTGCCGTCTATATGCGAGCTGAATTCAACCCCTTCGTCTTTAATTTTACGGAGCACCGCCAGGCTGAATACCTGAAATCCGCCGCTGTCAGTCAATATGGGCTTATCCCAGTTCATGAATTTATGCAGTCCGCCTGCTTTTTCTATTATATGTGTGCCGGGACGCAGGTACAGATGATAGGTATTGCCCAGTATTATCTCTGACTTCATCTTGAGAAGTTCTTCGGGCGTCATTGTTTTTACGGTGGCTTGAGTCCCGACAGGCATAAAAACAGGTGTTGTTATATTACCCCGGGAGGTTGTAATTTCTCCCAGCCGTGCTTTACATTCACTAGATTTTTTAAGTATTTTAAAGGAAAATGACATAACAATGCTATTGTAGCATAAAACAATCCCGTAGAAAAGCCCGGCAGTATTATTTAATCGCCTGTTAAGCTTACGGCTTCATGGAGAGTTATGATTCCCGCTTTTACTTTTTCCAGAGCGTCTTCCTGAATGGTTTTTAAACCGTCATAGCGCGCCTGTTTAAATATGGCTATGCTTTCAGCCCTGTGCTGTATTAAATTTCTTATATTTCCGGATATCTCCATTATTTCATGTAAAGCGATTCTTCCTCTGTATCCCGTGTTATGGCAGGCAGGGCATCCCCTGCCTCTGTAATGAGGTGCTTCCCCGAGGAGTTCATTGGGCTCGTCTTTAATTTCTTCTATACAGTTGGAACATATTCTGCGGGCAAGTCTCTGTACAATGATGCCGTTTATAGAAGCCGCAACAAGGAAGGGCAGTATACCCATATCAATTAAGCGCGTTATGCAGGTGGTTGAACGCGTGGCATGAAAAGTTGTAAGTATGAGATGACCCGTTAATGCCGCCCGTACGGCTATCTGGGCTGTTTCAAGATCCCTTATTTCCCCGACAAATATCGCATCGGGGTCCTGTCTCAGCACGCCCCTTAACACAGTGGCATAGTCAAAGTTTATGAATGGATTTACCTGAATCTGGTTTATGTCATCAACTATATATTCAACAGGGTCTTCAACACTTACTATGTTAAATTCCGGTTTTTTAATTTTATTCATGGCGGCATATAATGTGGTTGATTTACCGCTGTTTGTCGGGCCGCATACAATGACGAGCCCGCTTTTTTTTGTGATAAGTTTTTCAAATTTTTGCTTATTTTCCGGGCTGAAACCCAGAGAATCAAAATTAAAAAGGTCAACACTCTGGCCGAATATTCTTATAACTATTTTTTCTCCGAACACCTGGTTCATGGTCGCGGAGCGCACTTTTATAAGGTCGCCTGTGTTTTTTAATTTAATTTCAAATCTTCCGTCCTGTGGAAGTCTTTTTTCGGCTATATTCATATTGGACATAATTTTTATACAGGACATAATATTATGTTCTTTGTTTTTCGGAACAGTAAATACATTATAAAGGGTTCCGTCCAGGCGGAAGCGGATTAACAGGTTGTCTCTCATGGGCTCAAGATGGATGTCGCTCACCCCGCTTAAGGCGGCTACCGTTATGAGGTCGCTTACAACATTTTGATTTACTGTGGATTCAGAAGCTTCAAGAACGCGTTTTAATCTGGAAAGTTCCTCGTTAATAAGTTTAAATTTAGCTGTTTTTTCGGGTTTAGTCATAATTAACTCCTTGCATAAAACAATATTTTTAGTTTTATTTCTCTAATAAAGAAGATATTCCTTTTAAGCTATATCTTTTAATATATTTTTAAGCTCAAAGGAAATATCCGCGGTAAATTCAATAAATTCTTCGGTTTTAGGGTGGGTGAATCCTATTTTATACGCGTGCAAAAACTGGCTGGTTAGCCCGAGATTTTCATCTGCGGATTTCTTTCCGTAAAGCTGGTCGCCGACAACAGGGAGGCCGGCAAAATTTAAATGGACTCTTATCTGGTGCGTGCGGCCGGTATAGATATTTACTTCAAGCAGTGCGTATTTTTCGTATGATTTTATCATCTTCCATTTGGTTTTTGCCGTCCGTCCGTCTTCGCGCACGGCCATTTTTTTGCGGTTCTTCGGGTGGCGTCCTATGGGTTTTTCTATTATGCCTTCATTGTTTTTAGGTATCCCGTGCACAAGCGCCAGATATGTTTTTGATACCTGTCTTTTTGAAAATTGATTGCTTAATTTTATGTGCGAGGAGTCGTTTTTAGCCGCTATTATAATGCCCGAGGTATCTTTATCCAGCCGGTGCACAATTCCCGGGCGTTCTACGCCGCCAATGCCGGATAAGTCGGAACAGTGAGCCAGCAGGGCGCTGACAAGAGTTCCTTTTTTTGAACCCGCGCCCGGATGAACAGTCATGCCTTTGGGTTTATTTATTACAATGATATCGTTATCTTCATATATTATATCAAGGGGAATATCTTCAGGTTCAAGATCAAGCTTTTTAAGTTCGGGGATAAATATTTTAATTTTATCTTTCTCGTTAATTTTATAATTAGCTTTTATCACTTTGTTATTAACCGTAACATTACCGGTTTTTATAAGCTTCTGTGTAAAAGAACGGCTGAAAGAGGTTATATCCGCAAGGCATATATCAATACGCCTGCCTTCATATTTTTTTTCCGCGGTATATTCTCGGGTCATATTCTAGTCCGCCTTAAATCTTATAATTGGTTCTATCCCGGAAAGCTTTTTAAAAGATTTTACGCCTTCTCCGGCGGAACACGCGATTCTGTCAGGGTCAGATATGTTTACTCCGGCAGTTATATCAACACCGTAGTCAAAAAGCACGTCATTTAAAGGGGTGCTGGGTCCCAGCACGATGCATTTTCTGCCTATGGAGAGCTCAAGCAGTCTTGGTAAAGATTTGTTTATAATGGCCGTGGCGCTTATGACCACAATATCGGATTCGGGTATCACTTCTTCCGAGGCGAAAGAGGGCAGTTCGTCTTCTTCCGGCTCTATTTCCAGAAAATACGCTTTTTTCGCCCTTAAACCGGCTTCCCGGTTAAACGGGAACCTTCCCACGACAGTTATGGTTTTATCCCCGCACATATCCATTATGCGGGTGTTTACGCTTTCTTTAACCCCGTCTGCGGGCTTTATTAATGAATTTAGCGCCGCCAGGCCCAGGGTGGCTTCCAGATTATCCCAGCTTTTTATTCCTTTAGCCACTTCCAGTGCGCTTTTTCCCTTAAAATTACCCGAAAAGGGGAGTTCTGTTTTTCCTTTTATCTTATAGGTGTGCGCCATGCCGGCATATTTACTGAGGACCACCGTCCAGTGAAGGCCTATTATTACCTGTCTTATTTCACTGTCAGCATCTTCTACGCTCTTTAAAAGATCATCTATTAACTTCATCATATCCCTCTTTTATATATTATATCCAGCTTTTAAACCACATTAATTTATAGAAGAAAGCCTTGTTTACCGGTACGGCTATAATTACGGGAAGAAAAGTTATAAAAAACACAAAGGCGGCGATGAAGTATAAAATAACCAGGTTTTTATTTTTGGTCTCCCACCACCGTGTTAATATGCAGGTTATGCCCAGATACATAAATATTGTCGCGGGTTCAAGATAGTAAAAGAATCCGCCCTTGGTTGATATAAACCAGGGAAGGTAAAGTGAAAGATATCCGGCTATAATGAAAAATAAGGTGTCTTTCCTTGTTTTTATAAAATCTATTATGATGAAAATAAAGAATATTAAAAAGCTCCACCATATAAACGGGTTTCCCATGGAGATTATTCCCTGGTATTTATCGTGTGGAATCTGCTGGAAATAAAACCACATAGGTCTTATCATAAGCGGCCATGTCCATACGGGTGTAAGGTAGTTATGGGCAAATGAAGATTCGTAATGGAAGGTTACGGATTTTACATGATTTAAGATAAATTGATTAAAGCTTTGTTTTTGCAGGAAAAACGGAATATATGAGGCTAAATATACAGCGGATGTAATTATGAAAAACAGAGCCAGTATGGATATAAAGCTTCCGGGGGCTCGGGTTCTTTTTTCCCTGCTGAAAAATTTATAATAAAACAGAATAATAAGAGCGCCGGCTATGGCGAAGATACCGCTCCATTTGCAGGCGCATGAAAGCCCGAATGATATTACGCATAAGACAAGCATTGTTTTTTCTTTTTTTGTTTTTCCTGTTTCTGTATCAATATAAAGATATAAAAAATAAAATCCCAGCAGGGTAAAAAATGTAAGAAAAATATCAAGCGTCGCGATTCTTGATTGAACTATATTTAAGGGGCATATAGCAGTTAAAATGGCCGCGCTTATCCCCGCGAATCTGCTTTTAAATAACCTTTGTGCCAGGAAGTACATAAGGATTATCATTAAACTGCCTAGCAGGATTCCGGTTATTCTCCACCCGAGGGTGTTATCACCGAAGAAAAAAATACCGGCAGAGATCATTATTTTGCCAAGAGGAGGGTGCGTCCAGTTAGTGTCCGGTATGAAGCTAAGGTAAGTTTTTGCTCCTTTAATATAATAGGTTTCGTCAAAATATATTTCACCCGGGACGGTTTATATTTACAATCCTTAAATATAATCCGGCAAAAAAAATAGTTATAAGCGTTATGTAATCAATTAATTTATTCCCGCGGGACATTGCATCAGATCCTTTTTGAAGTTTTTCTGCAAATTGTTATCCATATCACTGACAGGATAAAAATCACAAGGCTTACAATCTGGCCCATTGATAAAATGCCTAAGGCGTGCCTTACTATTTCTTCGGGATAGTCTCTTAAATATTCCAGCATAAACCTTATAAATGAATAAGATGCCAGGTAAACAAGAAAAAGTTCGCCTTTAAATTTAGAGTATTTTTTTTCATAAAAAAGAAGAAAGAAAAATATCATAAGGTCAAGTATAAGTTCATATATCTGGGTGGGATGACGCATATGGAATATTTTTGCCTTCCCGAGAGCCTTTAACGATATACCGGTAAGAAGCTTCCCGCCGCAGCATCCGTTTAAAAAACACCCGATTCTTCCTATCGCCTGTCCGAGGGGAAATGAAGGCGCTATGCAGTCAAATAAGTCGCGTATGTTTATTTTTTTAATTTTGCAGAAAACAAGCATTGTAGCGATGGCGAAGATAAGTCCTCCGTGCCACGCGAGTCCGCCCATGCTGAGATTGAATATTTCGGAAAAATGTTTGGAATAATAGCCAAGGTGAATCAGCACATATGATATTCTTCCACCCAGGATCCCGAATACAAGGATGAAAAACGCAAGGTCTATGACATCATCTTTGTTTATATTTTTATTTTTTGCGCGTTTGCTTGCGAGAAACATCCCTGCCAGAAAGCCGAGCACGAGCATTGTGCCGTAGGAATATACATGCAGGGGCCCTATGGAAAACCCGAATAAATTGATTTTTTTTATGGTAAAGAGTACAGGATGCAATTAAGACTCCTTAAATTCTTTTTTTTCGGCTATTATGACAGCTATAATAAGCCATATAAATGATACGGTAAGAGCAGTGTCAGCCAGGTTAAATACGGGCCAGACCCTGAAATCTATAAAATCTATAACATATCCCAGCCGTATTCTGTCGGTAAGGTTCCCGGCCGTGCCGCCCAGAATAAGCCCCAGGGGGATCTGGTATATAACCGGCAGTTTAATTATTTTATATGAGAATATTATAAAAGCAACTATAACAAGAAACGATATAATGCCCAGCAGTAGGCTCAGATTCGTGAATAATCCGAACGCCGCGCCCTTGTTCTGTATGTAAGTAAGATACAGAACAGGCTTAATAACAGGTATGCTCTGGCTTAGGTAAAAATTTTTTATAATTAAATATTTGCTTGCCTGGTCCAGGAAGTATTCAATTAAAGCAAATAATATAAAATACATAATTTAAAAATGTCCGTATAATTTTTGCTGTACGACTTTTACAACTTCGGCTACAAATGTTCCTATGACGGGAACGTCAACCAGTGTTTTAGCCAGCTGGAAGAACAGGAGTATAAGCACGGCGGCTCCCACCATGGCACCGAACCCGCGCGCCACGCCTATCCAGAAATTTATCCAGATCAGCTTTACCGGCTTGTGCAGCAGGTTTAAATAATCATAAAGGTTAAGGCGTTCCAGAAGAATGGCAAGCTTCATAAGTTTTTTAGAGCTTACGTTAAATTCTTTTTCCAGATCCTGTTTTTGTTTTTTTATATCTTCACCCATATCTTTTATACCTCGTATTAAACGGTCTGTTTTACGACGCTCCGGCACTTTGAGCATATTTTATCGTCGTCTACAAGCTCTTTAACGTAATTCCAGCATCTTTCGCACTTTTTGTTTTTTGTGGGCTCAAGATAAATTTTCACTTTCGGGAATTTCTCGGGTATGATTGTGCCGGCTGGGGGCTCTCCTTCTTCCGCGCTGTGCAGTTCCAGGCTGGCGACTCTGAAAATAGTGCGCAGGAATTCTTCGTTTCCCCTGAATGCCATGTATAAAGGTTTTTCCATGTAAATTTTTACGTCAGCTTCGGTGCTCTGTTTGATGGTTTGAGATTCTTTTTCTTTCTCCAGTATTGTATAAAGCTCGCTGCGCAGGGAGAGGATTATATCCCATCTTCCTTCTTCTTCTTTGGTCAGGTAGTTTTTGGTATCCGGCCAGTCGGCCAGAAAAACGCTTTCCGCGCTTTTTGCCGGTATATATGACCATATTTCTTCCGCGGTAAAGCTTAATACAGGCGCGCTTATAACCGCCAGGGCGTTAAGTATCTGATAAAGCACCCGCTGTGTGGCCCGGCGTTCGTCCGAATCTGCGGCATATGTATACAGGACGTCTTTTTTAATGTCAAGGTATAAGTTGCTCAGGTTATGTATGCAAAATGTGTGTATGAAACTGTATACCTGATGGAAATTGTAATTTTCATAAGCCAGTTTTGCTTTCTCAACGAGGTAATGCAAGGTATTTAAAATCCATTTATCCAGCTCCGAGAGCTTATCGTCTTCAACCCACATTGTTTCCTTGTCAAAATCGCATAAATTGCCCAGCATAAACCTGCAGGTATTCCTTATCTTGCGGTATGCTTCAAGTATGTGGTTCAATGTATTCCTGCTTATTTTTACGTCTGAAGTGAAATCCAGTGAAGCGAAATACAGTCTTAAAATGTCCGCGCCGTATTTTGATACTATCTCCATGGGGTCAACCACATTTCCCAGCGATTTATGCATGGTGTTGCCGTGTTCATCAAGCACCCAGCCGTGAGTAAGAACGGTATTGTAAGGCGCTTTGCCTTTTGTCGCTATAGACGGCAGAAGTGAGAGCTGGAACCAGCCTCTGTGCTGGTCGCTTCCTTCAAGATACATATCGGGAGGCCAGTGCAGTTCATTTCTGTTTGAACAGACCGCTTCATGGCTTACGCCTGATTCAAACCATACGTCAAATATGTTGGTTTCTTTTTCAAAATTACCGCCCCCGCATTTCGGGCATTTAAACCCTTCGGGTAGCAGGGAATTCGCGTCTTTTTCAAACCATACATCAGCCCCGTGTTCGGAGAATAATTTTGAAATTCCCTGTATTATATCGTAATTGTAAATTACTTCATTGCAGGATTTACAGTAAAAAGCGGGTATAGGCGTGCCCCATATACGCTGGCGGGAGATACACCAGTCCGGTCTTCCTTCTATCATATTGTAGATTCTTTCTCTTCCCCAGGAAGGCACCCATTTTACCTGGTTTACCGCTTCAAGCGCGTTTAATCTAAGGTTATTTACATCCATTGCCACAAACCACTGCAGGGTTGCCCGGAATATCACCGGCTCTTTGCATCTCCAGCAGTGAGGGTAAGAGTGTGTTGTTTCGGACCTATAAAGCAGGTGTTTTGTGTTTTCAAGATGTTCTACTATTTTAGGATTGGCGCTAAGGTGGTGCATGCCCGCGAAATAAGGCACATCTTCCGTTATTTTTCCATGGTTGTCAACGGGAACAATTATGGGCAGTCCATTTTTTATTCCCGCTTCGTAATCTTCCTGGCCGAACCCCGGAGCAGTATGCACGCATCCGGTACCCTGATCAAGGGTAACGTAATCCATTAAAATGGCAAGTGATTTTCTGTCTATAAACGGGTGCTGCGCGTATAACCCGTCAAGTTTTTCGCTGTCAATAACATCAAGTATTTCAAATTCTTTTTCCCTGATATCTTTAAGTAAGGCGTCTACCATCTCCTGTGCGATTATGAAAGCTTCGTCTTTTATCTTTACAAGAGCGTATTTTGTTGCCGGTTTTAAAGCGATGGCAAGGTTGCCCGGGATCGTCCATGGGGTTGTTGTCCATATAAGGAAATTTATTTTTTTATCCCATGAAGGGAATAAATTTTCCGGTTTTGAGAGCAGTTCGAATTTTACGTATATAGAAGGCGACTTTTTATCTTTATACTCGATTTCTGCTTCAGCCAGGGCCGTTTCACATTTCCAGCACCAGTGTACAGGCTTTAAGCCCCTGTAAATAAAACCTTTTTTTACAAGCTGTCCGAATATATCGGCTATTGTTGCTTCATAAGTTTTATCAACTGTAAGGTAGGGGTTTTCCCAGTCTCCTCTTATGCCTAACCGTTTAAACTGATCTTTCTGTACTTTCTGGTAATGCAGGGCATGGTCTAAACATTTTTTTCTTAAGGTTAAAGGATCAATATCTTTTCTTTCCACTTTTAATTTCTTCAATGTGGCCATCTCAATAGGAAGCCCGTGCATATCCCATCCGGGTACGTACGGTGAATTAAAGCCCGTTAAGGTTTTATACTTTACGATTATATCCTTAACTATTTTATTTAATGCCTGTCCGAGATGCACCGGGGCGTTGGAATAAGGGGGGCCGTCATGAAGTATATATTTAGGCATTTTTGAATTTTTTTCTTCTACTTTAGCGTAAATATCAATATCTTCCCAGAATTTTAATGTTTCAGGTTCTCTCTGGGGAAGATTTGCTTTCATCGGAAAATCCGTTTTTGGCAGGTTTAAGGTTTTGCCGTAATCCATAATAATCCCTCCGGGTTATGCAAATAGTAGGGGCAATTTTAAAATTGCCCCTACAAGTTAAATTTAAGTTAAATTTAATGCAAAATTATTTTAAATTTACCAATTGCTTTTTCGCGAATTTAGTCAGATTTTCTTTAATTACCAGTTTGGTTTCATCATTTAAATTGCAGTAGACATAATAAATGACCATTGAACCGACGGCTCCGAGGATAGCCGCGCCGATCATTCCTTCTATTGAAAACGAATCATTTCCGCAGCTGTTTAATTCAACGTTCATTTCATCATCTTTTTCATAATCTTCCATTATGCCTCCTGGTTTTAATTTTGATATATTTGGGATACTGCTTTTTTATTTCTTTTAAACTTTCATACAAAGTTTCCAGCAGTAACTGACTCTTTTCTATTTTTACCTGGCTTAATCCTTCATTTAAAATAAATAAAAGATAACCCTTCTTTATTTTTGTACGGCCGGAAATTTTAAGGATTTTTTTAAGCCCCAGAAGTGTACTCTGCAGTAAAGCAGAAGCAGCGGCGCATACAATGTCTTCGCCTTCTACGGCAAAACTCGCATGCCCGCTTGCTTCAAATCCGTAAAGATAAGTTCTTTTAAAAAAAGTTATCTCAAGCAAGGAGGTGCCTTTATTTATGATTTATTTTTGTTATCTCGATAAGCGTGAACGGCTGTCTGTGCCCGCGTTTAATTCTTACTCTTTTTTTAGGTTTATACCTGAAAGATGTTACTTTTTTATCTTTATCCTGTTCAAGTATTTTAACGGTTACCGAAGCGCCTTCTACTACCGGGCTTCCTATTTCAACGCTTTTTTTGTCGGTTGAAATAGAAATAATCTCGTTTAATTCTATTGAATCACCAACATTTCCGTTGAGTTTCTCAACCTTTATTTTCTCGCCCTCGGATACTTTGTACTGTTTTCCGCCTGTTTTTATAACTGCGTACATGGTTTCCTCCTGTTAGTATATAAAAGCAATATTATATATACTAGTATATCAGATACTAATTTATCACAGTATTTGATAATTTGTCAATAATATATATAAATAGAAACGGTTATATATAGATATATATAAAGGAAATATGTTATAAATAACAGAAATAAATTATATGAATAAAAAGAAATTACTGCTCCATACATGCTGCGCGCCGGATGCCACAACCGCGATTGAGAGACTGCGGGATAATTACGATATTACCGTGTATTTCTATAACCCATGCATCCAGCCCGAAGACGAATATGAGAAAAGGGAGAAAGACGCAAGGTATGTAGCAGACATATACGGCGCGGGGTATGTATCCGATATTTATGATGCGGAGAACTTTTTAAGCCTGGTTAAGGGCCTGGAAGACGAGCCGGAGAAGGGGAAGAGGTGTCTTCTTTGCTATAAGATGCGGCTTTTAAAATGCGCCGGGTTTGGCTCGGGTTCGGCTTACGACTGCTTCACCACCACATTAACCGTCAGCCCCCATAAAAATTCAGATGTTATTAATAATATAGGAAGAGAAATAGCTAAAGAGCATAATATTGAATTTCTGGAACTTGATCTTAAAAAACAGGACGGGTTCAAAAAGAGTCTTGATACAAGCAAAAAACTTAATTTATACAGGCAGAATTACTGCGGGTGTATATTTTCTAAAAATAAAAAAGGGGCTTTTTAAAACCCCTTTAAACTTATCTTTGTAAAGTATTTATTTAAAACATATCGCCTGTATCGGCAGATTCCGATACTTCATCGGAGAAAAACGAGGAACCGAAAGCCGTATCTTCGGCAGGGTTAAAGAAATTCATGGCTGACTGGTCTGAGGCGCCGGGCATACCGAACATGCTTAACATACCCATTCCCGGCATGCCGAACATACCGCCCATACCCATCATGCTCATCATAGGGTTAAAACCGCCCATACCGCCAGTTAAGTTCATGGAAGAGAGTGCGGCATTTAAAGATTCTTTTTCTTCCGCTGTTAATTCAGGCAGGTTGTATTTTTCTGCAAGAGTTTTTTCAAACTCTGTCATTTCAGTGGAAGTTTCTTCCTTTTTTTCTGTCTCTGCAGCTTCTTCTGTTGTTGATATTGCAGATTCCACAGTTTCTTCTACTGCTTCGGTTGTTTCTGTTTCCTTAGGCGTTAAGTCTGTTTCTATCGCTTTCGGAATTAAGTCGTTATTGGTTGTATTAAAGAAATTATCTAAACTATTAAGTTGAGGCATGCCTTCTATGGCCTGGCTTAACAAACTGGCGCAGGTTTCTTTTGAACCGAGTATCTTCTCCAGTTCCTGAGCCGTAATAGAAGCTGTTCCGATATTCTTTAAAACATCTTTAGCAATAAGGCTGCGCTGTTTTACTGTTTCCGTATCGGTAATTTCTTTGGTGCTTTTAAGCCATTCTATCTGAGACAGAATCTGGGTTTTTGAAGTTTCATTAATACTCATAATTATTTTCTCCTAATTAGCCGGTTATTTCTTTTCTTTTTACGACCTGTTCTTTTATTGATGAAGAAAGATCATTGGTAAGGTTCTGGAGCAGTTTTACTGAATCGTTATCTTTATTTAAGCCGCCCCAGCCGCCAAAACCGCCAAAACCGCCGCCGTAAATATAATCACCTGAAATGTATCCGCCGCTGCAGGTAGATATTGAATCGGTTTTTACATCCTTCTTATCTGTTACTCTGGGCAGTATTTTTAATGCTTCCTGTACATCAGGATCTATCTGCTGTTTATTATTGTTATTCCAATAACTTTGGTTATTGTTTGCGGCCGCGCTTGTATATAATTCACCTTTACATATTTTCTGCAGGCCGGAAAGCACTTTGCCTTCGTCAATCTGTGTTTTAACGCCGGACTTTTTATAAGAATCAAGTATGCCTTTTGCTATTGATTCGGCAGCCACCTCTTTATAATCGCTTCTGCCGGCGAGCCGGGTTTCTCTATCTATATATGTACCCATGCTCTGTACGACTTCTGCTTTTGCGCCTTCATCTTTTAAATAAGGGTCAAGAATCGTATATCCTGAATTATTGGTTGAAATTAAGCTTGCGTTCTTGTTGTTTGAGTTTACAGCCTGAACAGTATAAGTTTTAGCAAGATTGCTTTCTAAGGTTCCTAAAGGCATAATGGGAAGTTTTTTCAGCATTGCTATGCCTTCAGCATCACTCATCTGGGACATATTTGTTGTGCCTGTCATACCGGGCATGCCTGTCATGCCTGTCATGCCTGTCATGCCGGGCATTCCGAATAAGTAGCTGAGCATATCTACCGGCGGGGCGGCTATGCCGCCAATGCCGGGCATTGCTCCCATGCCGAACATATTTATAGAAGGCATTGATCCCATATTTAGTCCGCCGCCTATGGGGTTATTAAAGAAACTATTAAGACCGCTTACCTGGGGAAGCATCCCGCCAATCTGTCCGAAAGATGCTGTGCCGGCTGAACCTAATATACTGTCAAGCGTAAGACCTGAAGAATAAGATGCCTGCAGGTTTGATGTAGCTGCTGAATTTATAAGGGGTTTTTTGGGCGTTAAATCAGCGGTATTTATCGCTGAAAAATCATAATCCGCGTAAAGCCCCTTGGGTATTAGATTATCCATATTGTTCATATTGAAATAGAAAGACATAGTACAGCCTCCCTTTCTTTTTTCTTGTCTATATTATCTTATAAAAGGGACTAAAAGTAAATATATTTATGTTAACAAAATGTTAAAAAAATGTTAACAAATTGTTAACATTTTGACCTTATTACGGCAAACCCGTAATAATAGCTTTTTTGAGGTTATTATTGACCATTCGGGCTTAATAAAATATAATAGGGGCTAAATATATCAATATGGAGCTGAAATATGGAAGAAAGAGTAAAAAGCAGTATAGAAGATACAATCAAGGTTTTAAGCGATATTTCCGGTAATATGGCCTCAGATATAACCTTGGCGGCCTCTAAGATGAAAGAGAGCATAAAAAAAGGCGGAAAAGTGGTCATTTTCGGCAACGGGGGGAGCGCCGCGGATGCCCAGCATATAGCGGCAGAGCTTATAGGGAGGTTCAGGAAAAACAGGGATAGTATCCCGGCCCTGGCTTTAACCACTAATACTTCAATACTTACATCTGTCAGCAATGATTACGGTTTTAAGGATATATTTTCAAGACAGGTGAGCGCTCTTGTTAATCCGGGAGATGCGGTTATCGCGATAAGCACATCCGGCAACTCCGAAAACATCATAGAAGGCATTAAAAAAGCCAGGGAGAAAAACGCTTACATAATCGGATTTACCGGAGAAAGCGGGGGGAGCATGGCGGATATGGTTGACCTATGCCTTAAAGTGCCTTCCGGTGTGGTATCAAATATACAGGAAGGCCATATAACAATAGGACATATATTGTGCATGCTGGTTGAAGAATAAATAAAGGGTAAAGAGGGTGGATAATGAATATAGCTTTTTTCACAAACGCGTATAAACCCATAATAAGCGGGGTTGTAAATTCCATAGACCTTTTCAGGAAAGGGTTAACTTACTACGGTCATAATGTATATATCTTTGCTCCTGATTTTCCGAAGTATAAAGATAAAGAAGAAAATGTATACCGTTTTAAATCAATAAATTTATCCAATAAAATTAAGTTTCCGCTTCCTATTCCTTTTTCAAACAGAATATCCAGGCTTTTTCCTAAATTAAAGATAGATATAATCCATACACAACATCCGTTTCTGTTAGGAGAAGTTGGTGTTAATTTAGCATCTAAATATAATATACCCGCGGCATTTACCTTTCATACCCAGTACGAGCAGTACACCCATTACATTCCTTTTAACCAGAATCTTATGAAGATGCTGGCAAAAATGTCGGTTATAAATTACATAAAAAAATGCGACCTTGTTGTTTCTCCGGCCCAATCAATAAAAAAATATCTGCTTGAGTACGGGGTTACAAAGCCTGTTGAAGTAATTCACAATGCGATAGAAACCGAGAAGTTTCAGAATATTGCCCCTGAAGTTAAAGAAAGCATCAGAAGCAAATTTAACATAAAAGAGGATGAAAAAGTTTTAATATATGTCGGGAGAATGGCGCTTGAGAAAAACCTTGCGTTTATGCTTCAGGCGTATAAACGCATACATTCATCTTTCCCTAAAACAAAATTAATCATAATAGGGGAGGGGCCGGAGCTTGAAGCTCTTAAAAATCTTGCCAAAGATTTAGGTATAGATAAAAACGTAGTGTTTACCGACAGGATTGAGTACAATAAAATCCCTGATTATTTCGCAATAGCAGATTTATTTGTTGTAACTTCCACAACAGAAGTAAAGCCTCTGGCTATACTTGAGGCAATGGCAAGCGGTCTGCCCATAGCAGGTGTAGCGGTGCCCTGGGCGCAGGATATTATAACGGATAATGTTGAGGGGATTTTAACCCCGATTGATATTAAAAACTATGCTGAGGGCGTTACTGGTTTGCTCGCGGATGAGAACCGGATTAAACAGATGAGCATTGCTTCTAAAAAAGCATCGGAAAGTTATTCTCTTTTAAATACCACAAAGAACCTTATAGATGTTTATGCTAAACATATTGATTTAAAGAAAACATCCCGCGTGTAACGGGATGTTTTAAAAGCAAACAAATTTTGTTTGGTTATCTCATTTACTTTGCCGGTTTAAATACCAGGTATACAGCTTCATCAATTCCTTTATTGGTTACTTTGACTTCACCGTTTATCTGGGGCTGGATATTAATGGATTTTTTGCTGTCATCGCTTTGAATCATTATTCCGCCCTCTTCTCCTAAAGAGAGCTTGCCCACAAAATTTCCCTGGGGCATCTCAACATAAACAAGTTCTTTACCCTGTGCTTCAAGCTTCATATCGCCTAAGGGTGATTTTATGGTTATTTTCTGTTCCGTGCGGTTTATTTCAGCCGTTGTGCCTTTTGAAAAAGTTCCCAGGAAAGTTTTCTGGTATCCCACGACATCTCTGGCGGTTTTATCGTTGGCTATAAGCTCGTAAGATATCTGCGACAAAGCGTTGTCTTTAACTTCCGTGCGGTCTGTTACAAAGGCGAGTCCTCCGTCTGCTTCTTTAAGCATATCGTCAAATGATACATCAGGAGCGCCCTGTTCAACTTTGTTTATGTTCTGGTTCTGTTGCGGTATGTTTGAATGACCTAAGGGATTTATTTCAGGCATGTATACCGCCTCCTCTCTCTTTATTATCTTCCATTTTAATTATATCATTGTTTTTAAAATTCAAATATAGGTCAAAAGAAGTATTTTAAAAAATACTTATATATATACTTTTTTCTATTTTTTAGGTTCAATCGGGCCGAAAGTTACCTGTGTCTTTTTTTCCCAGAAATTATTTTTCAGGGTAATCTGTTCTCCTTTTTTTATAAGCTGTATAATTCTGTTTCTTTTTTTGTCTTCAATAGTTATTTTATCTCCGTTTTCACTGATTATTATAGGGCCTTCTACGGTTGCCACGCGGTTTTTGTCTTTTAATATTGTTACTTCAACAGTATCTTTGTTTACAGATTTTATATTTATATCAATAACCCGCCGGAATTTTTTAAAAGGTATTTTTATGGTAATTTCTTTCGGTTTGCGGTTTATTTCAGCTTCTGTTGAGGCTCCTATGCCGTATTTTCTAATGGTTACCTTGCTTGTGCTTTCATCTTTAGGCACTATATCAGTGGAAATTTTAGAAAGCTGGTTAGGAGTATCTGCGGCTAAATATTCTGATCTGTCCGGCTTATAAGGTCCCGTAGGAGTTATTCCAGACATATATATCACCCCCTTTCCCTAATTTAATTATAACATGGTGTTTTTATCTAAAAATATAGGTCAAAAGGAGTATTTTTTGTTTATATTATATGATTTGTTATGGTTTATAAGGATATATAATAAAAAAAACCGTAGATTACGGTTTTTTTGGGTGTATTTAAGGATTTAACCTTATTTTACAAGCTCCCTGACGGAGTTTTTGGCAAGCTGTATATCTTCTTTGAGGCTTTCCATTATTAAGGAGAGGTCTTCTTCCGTGCTGTCCATTGTATTCTGGTAGAAACCTATAGCTATGCGGATTACTTCATCTGTGAATGTTTTGTATTTTAATTTAAAAACTTTTGTTTTTAAGTTTTTGTTTTCCTCTTCTAATTCTTCACTCCATGCGGGCTTTATTTCCAGATGATCTTTTTTGGGGTTCAGATCAAGGCAGAAAGGAAGGTTGTAAAAAATGCATTTCTGGGGGAAGCCGTTTAATATATCCGGCACGGAATTAAGCAGGCTGGATATAAGGAATATGGCCACGTCTTCTATATAGGTTTTATCCCCGTTTTTGGTTACATTCTCCCCGTTTATCTCAATTGATATTTTTGATATCTCGCTTGATATATCATCCGGGCTCATAATATTTTCGGGATACTCAAGATTAATTTTAAAAGATTCCATACTGCCCCCTGTATTTACGTTTAATATTATCCGGGCGGCCACCCGAATGTTCTTCCGCCTATAAGGTGGAAATGAATATGGAAGACTGTCTGTCCGGCTTCGGAATTATTATTGCAGACAAGTCTTACCCCTTTTCCTTTTAAGTTTAATTTTTCAATTATCCCGGGAACCCTGCCCAACAGGTACCCCAGTATTTCTTGATCTTCTTTTTTAATATCTTCCATTTTGTTTATGTGTACATTAGGAACTATTAAAACATGTGCCGGGCCCTGAGGATTTATATCGTGAAACGCGGTAATTTTTTCGTCTTTATATATTATACTGGCGGGTATCTCGCCTTTTGTTATTTTGCAGAATATGCAGTCCACCCGGAACTCCTTAAGTTTAGATATTGAAAAACATTGCTACCTTCTTATTTAAATATTAAGTTCCTTCTTTTTTGAAAAAAAATATTTTCCTGCTGAATTTTAATATTTCTTTATTTATATTTTTTATTTAAAATTGACTTATATTTCAAATATAATTATAATTACTAACTATGATTGCAAAAACCATAAATAAATTCAAAAAGCTGAATTTCAATATTTACATAATCGCCGTCACACTGTTTGTGAACTGTATTATGTATTTTTCATGGTACCCGATACTTCCCATATATTTAAGGGATCTCGGAGCTTCTGACCTTATTATCGGGTATATATACGGGGTGCTTACTTTCGGATTTACGCTTTTCCAGTTTTTAGGCGGCATATTTGCCGACAGGTTTGATTTGAAAAAGATACTGGTTGTGACTACTTTTTTATCCGCTCCCGCGTTTGTGCTTGTGGGGCTTTCCCCGAACTGGCTTCTGCTTGTTGTTTTCATGCTTATTATAGAAGTTTTAACCGCGGTGCAGTGGCCGGCTTTTATGCTTTTTATATCGGAATGTTCCGACGAGAAAGAACTGGGGTTCGCGTATTCGGTTTTTGAGTTCTCTATCTTAGCAAGCTTTACTGTCGGGCCCGCGGTGGGCTCTATCGTGTTATCCCGCTTCTCTGTCCCGCTTTTAATGCTTATGAGCGGTATTGTATGTTTAATCACCGCCGTTATAAGGCAGATTTATCTTAAAACTCCGGAAAGAAAAGTTCATGGATCTTATGATTTTAAAATTTTGAAGCAGTTTATAAACAGACGCTACGCGTTGATTCTTATTCTTTTTGTTCTACTCGGATTAATTGGCACAATAACGATTTACGGGCCGTTTATAGCTATGTATTCCAAGGACATTTTTAAGTTCTCGGAATCAAAAATTCAGCTTTTGATATTTTTAGGCAATCTTTTTGCCAGTATGTTTTCTTTCATTGCGGGCTACCTTGTTGATAAATACGGCACTAAAATTATGTTCGGGCTGGGGCTTTTCCTGCAGGGAGTATTTTTCCTTTTCTGGATAAAAGCAACCGGTTATGGCGGGGTATTCTTTTACTTCTTTGCCGCTATGATGTTCCTGCAGGGCGCGGCTGTTGCCAAGAATAAGCTTATCATGGAGTCCGCTCCTGAGAAATACAGGGGGCTCTTTGTAGGCCTTATATATACTTTGTCCGGGATATTTGCCTCTACAGGCCCGGTAATAGCTTCTTATGCCAGGAACCTTTACGGAAACCGTGCCCCGTTTTACTTGAATTTTTTACTCGGGTGTATTATAGTTATTTTTGTTATAGTGTATTCAATGCAGAAGGACAAATCCAAGTAAAAGGGGAATGAAAGTAAATAAAATTATATAAGTTAATTTTGGAGGAAAGATATGAATTATTTTTTAACCGAAGAACAGAAAATGATCCAGGAAACGGCAAGAAAAATAGCGAAGGAAAAAGTAGCGCCTATCGTTTCAAAGCTTGATGAGACGGGCGAGTTTCCCTGGGAGATTATGAAAGTTCTGTCCGAAGTCGGCATAATGGGCCTTTATATCCCCGAAGAGTACGGCGGGCTGGGGTTCGGATGTTTTGAACTCTGCCTTGCGGTTGAAGAGCTTTCCCGCGTGTGTTCTGGCGTGGCAGTAACTTTTGCAGCTAACGCACTTGCTACTTTCCCGATAATATTGTTCGGTACGGAAGAACAGAAGAAAAAATATCTTCCTGATGTCGCAAGCGGAAAGAAGATGGCCGCGTTCGCGCTTACCGAAGCCGAAGCCGGTTCCGATGCAGGCGGGGTAAAGACCAGAGCCGATAAAGACGGCGATAATTATGTGCTTAACGGCACTAAACAGTGGATTACTAACGGCGGGGAAGCCGAGATTTATACGGTATTCTGTGTAACGGATAAGAATAAAGGTATGCGCGGCGTTTCCACCATAATCGTAGAGAAAGATACTCCCGGTTTTACTTTCGGCAAGAAAGAGAATAAGATGGGTATAAGATGCTCCTCAACAAGGGAATTAATGTTTGACGACTGTAAGGTCCCGAAAAGCAATATACTGGCAAAAGAAGGCATGGGCTTTATAGTAGCCATGAAAACACTGGATAAAGCGCGTCCGGGAGTAGGGTCACAGGCTGTAGGTATCGCTCAGGGAGCGCTTGATGAAGCGTTGAAGTTCGCGAAAGAAAGAAAACAGTTCGGTTATCCTATAACACATTTCCAGGCAGTACAGCATATGCTCGCGAATATGGCCACGAAAACCGAGGCCGCGAGAGCGCTTGTTTATTCCACGGCGAAGATGATAGATGCCGGCTCAAAAAACTTTTCGAAAGAATCGGCTATGTGCAAGCTTTATGCTTCGGATGTAGCCATGGAAGTAACCACCGACGCCATACAGGTTATGGGCGGTCACGGCTATATGAAGGAATATCCCGTTGAGAAAATGTTCAGGGACGCTAAAATAACTCAGATATACGAAGGCACTAACCAGATCCAGCGCAATGTAATCGCCCTGGAACTTATAAAAGAATCACAGAAAAACGAGAAAGTTGCCTTAACCGTATAGATTATAACCCTATATTATAAGGGGCAAAATGTTAACAAATTATTAACAATTTGTTAACATTTTGTTAATAATTTCTTTACCGGTATATGATATAATATTCTTAGATAGAAGTATCTATTTATAGATTTTATTACTTAACGGGGGGATACGGTTATGTTTAAGAAATTTTTAGCGCTCGCTTTATTAGCAAGTTTCGTGTTTACAAGCTTTGCTTTTGCGGCAGACACAACATCATCCGAGACCGTGACTATTAAGGAGACGGTTACCACAACTGTTGAAGAAACCGCTACAAAAACCCAGAGTGAGGATAAAGCATTTTTTAAATCCGACGGTCCTTATGTTGAGCCTTTGTACGGCATGATAGTCAAGCTTGAAGGAGATACCATTGTAACCAATCTCGGCAAAACGAAAGACATACAGCCGGGAACGAAGTTTTACGCCTACAGGGTAAAAACTTTTATAGGGGTTGTTGAGATAGAAAGAGTTGAACAGTGGAGATCTTTCGCGAAGCAGATTTCTTTAGAACCCGGACAGGAGTTTAACAGGGGAGACAGATTATCCGATAAAGAACTGGAATTTGTAGGGGATCTGGTTTACATAAAAGGCACCAGGGTTGAAGTTATTACAACAACATCCGGCGACAAGTTTGAAACAGAAGATGTCCAGTATGAAACAAAAAATCCGAAAATAGATTTTAATAAATACAAAAATTCATCCATTGAAGATATCTTTAAAAAATACACAAAAGTATATACCGTTAAATCAAAAGGGAAAAAACGGGAAAGAACGGGCGCTATGCAGCTTAATGTGCCGGGCGTTTCAGATCTTGATTATCCTTATCCCAATTATCCGTACGGCGGCGGTTCCCTGTATAACCCGTACGGGGTAGGCGTTATGGACGCCATGTACGGCGCTACCTGGGCAAGCTTGTATTTTAATCCCAGAACAAGAACTCTTTTCGATTATTCATTTACCGATTTCTGGACGGCATGGCCTGTTTATTCAAGCATAGCCTTCACTCTTTACACCAGGTATACCAATGCACAGCAGTATGAGAAGATGATGGGAATGGCGAGACAGACCAGTATATCGGTAACCAAATGGGACGAAGACCTTATATACGAACTTGCAGCTTATGATGCGTATAAAAACGCGATTTATGACGAGAATGTGGTTATAAAAAACGCGGAGAATGTCATAAAAGCCAAAGGGCTTAGGGACAACCTGGTTTTTGCAGTAGGCATAAAATCAGTAGAAGACGGCGCGGTGCAGTTCGCCCCGTGGGATTACCATATGTATTTAGTTGATTCCGGCGGAAGAAGAATAAAATGCGAGAAGTACGACGCTTCTTTAGATAAGGGATTAAGCAAGGGAAGAGAAACTTCGGGGTTTGTATATTTTAATAAAAGATATGATACGAGCAAGATAACAATACTTTTAGAAGATATCTGGGGCAATAACGATAAAATGACTTTCAAAAACTAATTTAAGGATACCTTTTTTAAAACCCGCTTGTTTTAATGCAGGCGGGTTTTTTATTATCCCCATGCATTTATATTTATTACTTACTTAATTTATTTACTCATTTATATGTCAGAGAAGGAGTTTCAGTATTTATTTAGAAAATAACTAGACTTGAAATTCAATACCTTATAATATATTATAGGTATTGAAAAATATTAAAGGAGGAATTATGGGCAAGAATTTATTTGCAAAAAGAATGGACCGCCTCGGAACAGAGAGCGCGTTTGAAGTTCTGGCTAAAGCGAAAAAGATGGAAGCAGAAGGCATGGAAGTTATACACATGGAGATAGGCGAGCCTGATTTTGATACGCCCCAGAATATTGTAGACAAAGGGTGCTGGGCTCTGCAGAACGGCTTTACTCACTACAATCCCTCAGCCGGCGTTATGGAAGTAAGGGAGACCGTTGCGGATTATCTTACGAAAACAAGAGGAATACCTTATGAGAAGGAAGAGATTGTTATGGGGCCGGGAGGCAAGCCTTTAATCGCTTACGCTATTATGGCTTGTGTTGATGAGGGAGAAGAAGTTTTGATTCCCAATCCGACTTATCCGGCTTATGAATCAATTACAAACTTTATAGGGGCAAAGTCTGTTCCTATACCTATTCTTGAAGAAAAAGATTTCAGGTTTGACGTGAAAGAACTTGAAAAATACATAACACCCAAAACAAAGATGATGGTTGTAAATTCCCCGCAGAATCCCACGGGCGGCGTTTTAAGTCCTGAAGATCTTGAGCATATAGCCGGTCTTGCCAAGAAACATGATTTTCTGATACTCTCGGATGAAATATATTCAAGAATGCTTTATGACGGACACAAACATCACAGTATAGCGTCTCTTCCCGGCATGAAGGAAAGAACTATTTTAATGGACGGTTTTTCCAAGACTTACGCCATGACCGGCTGGAGACTCGGTTATATCGGAGCAACGAAAGAGATCGCTGACAGGATAAGCAAGCTTACTCTTAACATAGTTTCCTGTACCGCGACATTTACCCAGATTGCCGGTATGGAAGCGTTAACCGGACCGCAGGGTGCGGTTGATGAGATGTGTAAGGAATTTGTAAAAAGACGCGACCTTATAGTTGACGGCTTAAACGCCATAGACGGTATAACCTGCAGGAAGCCTTTAGGCGCGTTTTATGTCTTCCCGAATGTTAAATCTTTCGGAAGAACAAGCAAAGAGCTGGCAGTTTACCTCTTAGAAGAAGCCGGTATCGCATGTCTGTGGGGAACCGCATTCGGCATTCACGGTGAAGGATACATAAGGCTTTCTTACGCTAATTCGGTTGAAAATATTAAAAAGGCGCTGGATAAAATAGAGAGAGCTTTAAAGAAGCTTCCCGCAAAAGTATAACTGTATTTTACAAGTTAAGATAAAAAATTATAGGGATTGAGAAGATTCAATCCCTATAATTATATTTTATGCTTACCGGTTTCACTTATATCGATAGTATGTTAATATTAAGTAAAGCAAATGTAATTACAAAACAAAAGGAATACAATATATTGTATAGAATAAACTTTATAAATAGATGTTAATAATCTATGTAAAAAGGAATTTATAGTGAAATTTTTTAAGATCAGCGAAGAGCAGATAGTGCTGTTTGTTGTTGTATTGATATTAATGGCATTAATTGCCTCTGTTTTTGTATGGACATATAACCGCCAGAAAACCATATTAAAAAGCGATCTTGAAGGCAAGGCCCGCTTAATTGCCGATCAGCTGAACGCCCTCAGGCATTTTATAGCCCATAATCAAAATTTAATTAATTACAGCCACGGCGTGTTTGAATATAAAGGTCTCGGACCCCAGAAAGTTGCGACATCAGTTGCGGATATCTTAAATAATCACCCGGATTATAAGTACAGGATAAAAATGGTGTCTCTAAAACCCAGAAACCCGAATAATAATACCGATGATTTTGAGTCCAAAAATATAAAAATATTTGAAGCTAATAAAAAACTGGAAGATATTTTTGAGGAAAAAACTGTTAACGGCGAGAAAGTTTACAGGTATATGAAGCCTCTTGTTATGGGCGTGCACTGTATGGCCTGTCACGGTTCGCCGAAAGGAGTTGTAGATAAATCAGGGTATCCCAAAGAAGGTTATAAGCTCGGAGACGTAATAGGGGCAGTATCTATCACTGTTCCGGCTGATGTCATGACGGCGATTTTAAATGAGAACACAAAATCCCTCACTTACTTCCTGCTCATTGTGGGCATAATAACAATAGCAAGCATCTTCTTTTTGACAAGCAGGCTTATAAGCGTTAAAAGACAGATTGAGAAAATAAACAAGCTTCTTTCCGAAAAGAATGATGAACTGCTTAATCTTGAAAAAGTAAAATCAGACTTAACCCATATGATTGTCCATGACTTCAGGGGAACGCTTGCGAATATAATGGGATATCTTTCCCTTCTTCTGGATGAACATATGGGTAAGTTTAACGAATCCCAGAGAGAATTTACCGAGGCCGCCCTTATAAATTCAAAGAAGCTGCTTAACATGGCATCGGATCTTCTGGACATTAATAAGCTTGAAGAAGACAGAATGCCGCTGAATAAGCAATCAGTGGATCTTATAGAATTATTTGAAGAAAAAGAAGATTTCTGGTCAAAGTCAGGGTCTCTTGAGAATAAAAAGGTAGAAGTGAAAATAGAGGGCAGCCTGCCCGTGATAGAGACTGACAGAAATATTTTAGAGAGGATTCTCGACAATTTAGTTTATAATGCGATCAAACATACAACCCCGGGCAAGGGCAGGATAAAGATTTTATGCGCTTACGAAGAGGATAAGAAGAGGGTTGTATTTAAAGTTGCGGATAACGGAGAAGGCATACCGAAAGAATATCTTGAAAAAGTTTTTGATAAGTTCTTCCAGGTTGAAGCGGCCAGGACAAAGAAGATAATGGGTCTGGGACTGGGACTTACTTTCTGCAAGATGGCCGTGGAAGCCCTGGAGGGAGATATCCGTATTGAAAGCGAAGAGAGCAAAGGAACCGCAGTAATTGTTTCTCTAAATATTTAAATTAATGAGGGTGCTAATATGAAAATAAAGAAAATATTTTTAAAACTTACGTTATTGCTTCTGCTGTGCGGTGTTTTATTAAATTTGCCTGCTCAGGCAAATAAAATTGATATACATTTCTGGTATTCCATTCCCCCGGAATATTCGCCGCTTATGAGCAGGCTGATAGAAGAATTTAACCAGAAAAAAGCTTATTACAATGTAATCCCGAGAAATTTTGAATCACAGGAAGAATTATTTAACGCGCTTATGAAGGGCGATGAAGTCCCGAATGTTGCGTTAATTAATGCGGGCTGGCAGAGTACCCTGGTTAATACCGGCAGGATTGAAATGCTTGAAGATATAATGGATAAAGTCGGAAGCACTTTGAAAGTAATATTTAAGATGGATACTTTCAAATCAATATTAAAGACTGCATATTACAAAGATAAGATATGGTCTATGCCCTTTTACGCGGTTAATTACGCGATACTTTATAACCCTGATATCCTTAAAACTTATAAGCTTAAAGCTCCTCCTAAGACATGGGCAGAGCTTTTAGAGGTAGGCAAAAAAATTAAAAAGAACGGCGGTTATGTTATCACAATACCGGCGAATTCAGATGTCAGGGAGCTCGGCCGAATTTTCGCGTCTTTTTTAATGCAGTACGGCGGTGATTTAAGCGATTCGGGAGCCGAAGAATACGCGAAAGTTATGAGTTTCTACAGCGATCTGGTCAACAAGCATAATATCTGCGCGATAGAAGATATTAATACAGATAAGGTTCTTATGTTTATAGGCGACGCGCAGGATTATTTAGATTATAAGCGCAAAGGCGTGAACCTTAAAGCGGCCCCGATGTTGAAGCATAATAAGCGGGCGTCTTATATTGATGCGTATAATCTCGTGATATTTAAAAGCGATAAATTAGATCCTATGAAGGCCTGGAATTTTATTTACTGGATCAGTGAATTCCAGAGAAGTCTTATCTGGTCTTTAGAGACCCCTTATCTTCCGGCTCATAAGCAAGTGACCCTTTCCCCGGGTTATTTCCAGTTTTTGCAGGACAATCCCGATATGAGGGTTTTCTTAAGCGAGCTTAAGGTTGGAAATACGGAAACAGATCTGTATAATTATGAAGTTTCAATTAAAAAAATAGGAGAAAGCTTTAAGATGGTAATAAGGGGGAGTAAAAATCCATCAGAAGGCTCTCATTCAGCTAAATCTGCCACTGAAAAGTAGTATAAAATAAGCATTATTATAAACCTTTAGTCTATCATTGTAGAGTACTTGACAAATACAGACTAAAGGTTTATAATGTATACAGGCAAGAATACTGCGGGAGGTAGTCTTGGGTAATAAAAATAAAAATCAACAAGATGACAGAAATCAACAGGATAGTAAACATGATGAAGAAGTTAATCCTTTAATTGAGGAGAATGCTAAACTAAAGGAAGACCTGGATGCCGCGAATGAGCAGATAAAGAGGATGCAGGCGGATTTTGAAAATTATAAAAAGCGTCTTTCAGAGGAAGCGGACAGAAGCAGAAAATATGCTTCCGAACGCATTATAATTGAACTGCTTCCTTTGATGGATAATCTTGAAAGAGCCATTAATAATATAGAAGAAGGCGCGGATATTTCTTCTTTAAAGAAGGGGATTGAACTTATTTATAAACAGATGAATGATGTACTCTCCCGCGAGGGATTGAAATGCATTAAATGCGAGGGTGAGTCTTATGATCCTAATTTTGCGGAAGTTTTAATGTGTGAAGACAATCCTGATTATGATGAAGATACGGTTATAGAGGATCTTGAAAAGGGCTATATCCTCGGAGATAAAGTTATACGGCCTGCGAAGGTTAAGGTATGCAGGAGACAGTAAAATTTAAATTTAAAATAGGAGGCGAATTATGGGAAAAGTAATAGGAATTGACCTGGGTACAACAAATTCGGCAATGGCGATGATGGAGGGAGGAAAACCGGTTATAATACCCAATTCCGAGGGAAACCGCACAACTCCTTCGGTGGTGGGTTTTTCTAAAACAGGCGAGCGCCTTGTGGGAGAGCTTGCGAAAAGACAGGCTATTTCCAATCCGGATAACACCATAGTATCCATTAAAAGAGAGATGGGTACCGATTATAAGGTGCATGTAGGCGATAAAACCTATACCCCGCAGGAGATGTCGGCAATGATACTACAGAAGCTAAAAGCCGATGCGGAAAGATATCTGGGTACGGAAGTAAAGCAGGCGGTTATAACAGTACCCGCTTATTTTGATGACGCACAGAGGCAGGCTACCAAAGACGCGGGAGCCATAGCGGGGCTTGAAGTTTTAAGAATCGTAAATGAGCCCACGGCGTCATCTCTTGCGTACGGGCTGGATAAGCAGGATAAAATGCTTACCGTTCTTGTGTTTGACTTGGGCGGAGGTACTTTTGACGTATCCATATTAGAGATAGGCGGTGGCGTGTTTGAAGTAAAAGCCACAGCCGGAAATACGCGTCTTGGCGGCGATGACTGGGACAAAAGAGTTATGGAATATATCGCGGACGAGTTTAAAAAAGAACACGGTATAGACCTGCGTTCGGATAAAATGGCAATGCAGAGATTGAAAGACGCGTCCGAAAAAGCCAAAGTAGAGCTTTCAAACGTGGTGCAGACAAATATAAATCTACCCTTTATAACCGCGGATGCGGGAGGCCCGAAACATCTGGATATTAATCTTTCAAGAGCTAAATTTGAAGAGCTTACTTCTGATCTGGTTGATAAATGCAAAGCTCCTACAATGCAGGCAGTAAAAGACGCTAAATTAGAACCGAAGGATATTGACAGGATACTTCTTGTGGGTGGCTCAACAAGAATGCCCATGATAGTTGATTTTGTCAAAAAGACTTTTGATAAAGAACCTTCAAAAGACATCAATCCCGATGAATGCGTCGCGCTCGGTGCCGGTATTCAGGGAGCGATACTTGCCGGAGAAGTTAAAGACGTGGTTTTGGTAGATGTTACCCCCCTTACTTTAGGTATAGAAACTCTCGGCGGGGTAATGACTAAATTAATCACCAGAAATACCGCGGTTCCGACTTCAAAGGCCGAAGTTTTCTCAACGGCAGGAGACTTTCAGACATCTGTTGAGATACATGTGCTCCAGGGCGAAAGAGAGATGGCCGGAGATAACAAAACCCTTGCTAAATTTGTGCTTGCGGATATACCGCCTGCGCCGCGCGGAATACCTCAGGTTGAGGTTACGTTTGATATAGATTCAAACGGCATATTAAATGTAACGGCAAAAGATAAAGCCACAGGAAAATCGCAGTCAGTTAAGGTTACGGCAACCACAAACCTTTCAAAAGACGATGTTGAGAGAATGGTAAAAGAATCCGAATCCCATGCGGAGGAAGATAAAAAGAAACGCGAGTTAATCGAGGAGAAAAACAGGGCTGACAGCGTTATCTATACGGCGGAAAAGACATTAAAAGAAACAGGCGATAAAGCTGATCCTGCGCTTAAGAAAAAGGTTGAGGATGAGATATCCTCTTTAAAGAAAGTTCTTGAAACTGGTGAAGTTCAGGGCATAAAATCAGGGGTTGAATCTCTGACAAAGGTGATGTATGAGCTTACTTCAGCCGTATATGCTAAGACCGGTGCAGGAGCACAGGGAGGGCCCGGTCCTGAGAGCGGACCAAGTTCGGGAGGAGCATCTTCTGCAGATCCTTTTGGCGGGCAGGCGCCTGGCCAGCAGGAAAAGCAGGATGAGAATGTGGTAGATGCCGAATTTAAGGTGGAAGAAGATAAATAATAGGTTTAGAGCGCAAGGGGCAGATTGAACATCTGCCCCTTGTAGTATTTTCTTTTTTAGAAAAAGTGAGAATAGTTTTAGCGGGAATAATTGTATGGAATATAAAGATTATTATAAAATACTGGGTGTTGATAAAAATGCCTCTGAAAAAGATATTAAGATGGCTTACAGAAAACTCGCGAGAAAGTACCATCCTGATGTAAATCCCAACGATAAAAGCGCAGAGAGCAAGTTTAAAGAAATAAATGAAGCTTATGAAGTGCTTTCCGATAAAGAAAAAAGAGGAAAGTATGACACATTGGGGTCTAACTGGAATAAATATTATACAGATTATGGCGGCCAGCAAGGCGGCTCTCCCGGCGGCGGTTTCAGATCTGTTCATTTTGATTTAAACGATCTTTTCGGCGGCGCACAGGGCAGTGCTCAGGGCGGAGATTTTTCCGATTTTTTCAATGTGTTTTTCGGGCAGGGTTCTGAATCAAGAGATTTTGACTGGTTTCAGACAAAGACGCGCCATACAAAAGCAAGAGATCTAAATTATATTCTTGAGATAGACCTAGAAGATTCATTTAACGGGGCTGCTAAAAGAGTCAAGCTCCAGAAGGAAGAGCCTTGTACTTACTGCGGCGGCCGCGGCAGAACCGGAAGGTCATACTGTCAGCATTGCGGGGGTTCGGGCGTTACCGCTAAACCTGTTAATATTGAAGTTAAAATTCCCAAAGGCGTCCGTTCCGGTTCCAAAATAAGGTTAAGCGGAGCGGGCACAGAAGAAGGCGGTGCAAAGGGCGATCTTTATCTGGAGATAAGGATAAGGCCCGGCAGGTTTTTTGCCGTTGACGGGGCGAATTTAAGGTGTGAGGTCCCGGTAACTCCTCAGGAAGCGGCGCTCGGTTCAAAGATATATATACCCACATTCAACGGCAAGCTTGCCGTTACGGTTCCTAAAAATTCTAAAATAGGCGGCACCCTGCGTTTAAAAGGTATGGGTCTGCCCGCATTTAAGAATGAACCTGCGGGTGATCTTTATGTTAAGTTAAAGATAGTGATACCCGAGAACTTATCTGATAAAGAGATATCCCTGTATGAAGAGCTTTTGAAACTGCAGACTTCTGATCCCAGGAGCGGTATAAGAATTTAAAATCCGGGAGTGTTTGTTATGTCAAAAAAAGAAAAATATAATGAATATGAGGTCACATATTTAATAAGTAAAGTATCTGAGATGGTTAATATGCACCCCCAGACTATAAGATATTATGAAGAAATAGGGCTGGTTAAACCTGAAAGGACTAAAGGAAATGTCCGTATCTATACAAGGTATGACATTGAGACCTTAAACCAGATTTCCACATATACAAACATGGGGGTAAACCTGGCGGGAGTAGAGATAATATTTAAACTGCTTGACCAGGTGGAACAGATGAAAAAAGATATAGAAGAATACAGGAAGCATTTTGCCATACAGTTGAAGAAAGATATTGAGGAATTTTAAATTATTTATTTGTTCTTTAAATTTTCAACCGCTTTTTTATAATCCTTTGAGTTGAATATATATGAAGCGGATACAAGGATATCGGCTCCTGCTTTTATTCCCTCGGGAGCTGTTTTATTATTGATCCCGCCATCAACCTCAAGGAGTATTTTTTTTCCTGATTTGTCTATAAGCTCTCTTGTTTTATGGATTTTTTGAAGCACTTCCGGTTTGAATTTCTGCGCCGAGAAACCGGGCTGTACGGTCATTATCAGGATAAGGTCAACAAGGTTTATATAAGGTTTGATTTTATTTATGCTCGTTCCCGGGTTTATGCTCAACCCTGTTTTTATTTTTTTGCTTTTTATATACTCAAGAGTTTTTTTAATATGCGTGTCGGCTTCCGCGTGTATTGTTATAAGCTGTGAGCCTGCTTTTATACAGTCGTCTATTATTGACATAGGGCGCTCCACCATAAGGTGCGTGTCAAAGAAAAGTTTTGTCAGCGGTCTTAGGGTTTTTATTATCATGGGTCCGAAGGTAAGGTTCGGCACGAAATATCCGTCCATTATGTCAAAATGGATCATATCCGCGCCGCTTTTATTTATCTTTTTTATCTCTGAAGCAAGATTAGAAAAATCAGCAGATAATATAGAAACACTTATTTTAGTCATAAACAGTTACCTCCCGGGTAAAATTTTCTTTATTAATTAATTATTTCCTTTATTTGTATTATAAAACAATGTATTACTGGTTTAAAACAAAGGAAAACAGTTTATATCTGAAGAAATACCTTATATTATAATATATAATGAGGAGTACCAAATTGCCTTTAATAGAAAGCTATCTGAAAGAAGCCATTGATTATAATGCTTCAGACCTTCATTTATGCAGTGATTCGTCGCCCGCGATAAGGATATACGGCAAGCTGATTGATCTTCATAAAAATGTACTGCATCCAAGAGATGTGGCTGTAATTGTAAACGAGATTTTAACCTCCGAGCAGAAAGAATGCCTGGATAAACGCAAGGATATTGATTTCGCGTATGAAGTTTCATATAAACATAGAATATACAGGTTCAGGTGTCATGTTCTGGTTCAGAAATACGGTTTTGACTGCTACCTGCGCATAGTGCCCTGTGAGATAAAGTCGTTAAAAGAACTTAATCTTCCCGAAAACTTTAAAGAAATTGTTAGGTATAAACAGGGACTTATTCTTGTTACCGGACCCGTGGGGAGCGGCAAAAGCACAACCCTTGCCGCATTGATTGACATAATAAATAAAGAGCGCGACTGCCACATAATAACAATTGAAGATCCTGTTGAGTATATCCATAAAAGCCGCAGGAGTCTTGTTACCCATAAAAATTTAAACATTGATATTAAAGATTATTCTACGGCACTTCTTTCAGCCATGAGGGAAGACCCGGATGTTATCCTGGTGGGCGAGCTTAGAGATTCCAAATCAATACAGGCTGCCATATCCGCCGCGGAGACGGGGCATCTGGTTTTCGGGACACTGCATACCGCCAACAGCATCCAGACCGTAGAGCGCATCGTAAATACGTTTCCTCCCGTACAGCGCCCTCTTATAAGGATTATGCTTTCCGAGACCTTAAAAGGGGTTGTATCCCAGGTTTTACTGCCAAGGACAGACGTAAAAGGTCTTATCCCCGCGGTTGAAGTTTTAGTGGGATGCCACCAGGTTTCAACCCTTATAAGAGATGAGAAGACTTACCAGATTCCGTCTGTAATGCAGACAAACAGACACCTTGGTATGAGGACTCTGGATTACTCACTGGCTGAGCTCATAAAAGAAAAGAAAATTTCAAAACAGGATGCGTACGCTTATGCAACCGATAAAGAAGCCATTGACGGTTATATAAAGTAAGGATGATATTATGAAAGATAAGAAAAAGAACGGTTTTATGAATTTTGATGATTTTATAGCTGATTTTGGAAAAAGTGCCGCAAAAGATGATAAAACTAAAGACAGCCCTGCCGCTGTTTCAGTTGATATAAAGAAAGATGTTAAGCTGTTTGAGCTGTTAAGCTATACCGCGGAAAGCGGGGCATCAGACATTCATATAAATTCAGGGGAGAAGCCGGTAGTAAGAATTAACGGGGACTTAAAGTTTTTAAATTACCAGGTTTTCACTAAAGAAGAACTGGGAAATCTTTTATCTCCTCTTCTTTTGTCAGAACATTTAAGCAGGCTTGGTGAAGACGGGTACGCGGATTTTACGTATGATGATATTAAACTCGGAAGGTTCAGGATTAATATATACAAGCATATAGGAGGGCTGGGCGCGTCTTTCAGGTATATACCAAGGGAGGTTCCTGAAATAGAAGATTTAAACATTCCTCTTGTTGTTAAAGATATCGCCAAGCTGAGGAAGGGGCTGGTCCTTATTACCGGGCCTACGGGAAGCGGTAAAACCACGACCCTGGCCGCGATTATTAACGAAATAAATATGACCCGGAAAAAACATATAATAACAATTGAAGATCCTCTTGAGTATTTGCATACAAATAACAGGAGCAGGATTACTCACAGGGAGATAGGAGAGCACGCGAATGATTTTTCCGAAGCGATAGTTTCGGCGTTAAGGTCTGATCCCGATGTGTTGATGATAGGCGAGATGAGAGACTTAGAGACCATATCTCAGGCCCTGCGCGCTTCGGAAACAGGCGTTCTTGTTCTGGCCACACTGCATACAAACAGCGCGAGCAAGGCAATTGACAGGATTATTAATGTTTTTCCGGCGGATCAACAGTCCCAGATAAGATTAATCTTATCTGAAACTTTATGCGCCGTAATATCCCAGCAGCTTATAAAAAGAACTGACACGGATTTCAGGATTCCCGCAACGGAAATACTGCTTGGTTGTTCGGGTTTATCAAATCTGGTAAGAGACGGTAAAACTTTCTATATAAATTCCATGATACAGACAGGAAGGAACGTGGGCATGCAGAGCATGGATTATGATCTTTTCCGGCTTTACAAAGAAGGAAAAATATCGTTAAATGATGCCAGGGCCCATGCGGCGGATTTAAAATACTTTAATCAGTTAGAAGGTGCAAAATAATGGAAATAATATCAACAGCTTCAACAAGAATAGATCTTGCGGGCGGCACCCTTGATATATATCCTTTGTACGTTTTTGAAAACAGGGCGGTAACGGTTAATATCGCCATTGACTTGAAAAGCCAGGTGAAGATTAATTTAAGAGATGATGACAGGATAACTATTTTTTCTGAAGACAATGATAAAAAAGTAGAAGTGGAAAATGTGAATGACCTTAAAAACGGCCATGATCTTGATCTTATTGTCAGAACCGTTAAGTTCTATAATCCCGGGATAGGCATGGATATAACGACTAAAAGCGTTGTTCCCAACGGTTCCGGGCTTGGAGCTTCTTCTTCAATTCTTATGGCATTGAGTTCCGCTTTAAATATGATCGTGCAGAAGACAACCGATAACAACGATATAATTAACTGGGGCGCCAATCTTGAAGCCCAGACTATAGCCGTCCCGACCGGCAAGCAGGATTACTATGCCGCCATATACGGCGGGATTAATGTTATATGGTTTGATGTCTCCGGTATAAGGCTGGAGCCGGTAACTCTTTCAAAAGACAATCTTAAGCTTCTCAAGGAGTCATTGATTTTATCTTATACGGGGATATCGCATTTTTCCGGGAACCATAACTGGGATATGATGAAATTATATATAGATAAAAACAAAAAGACACATGAGAGCATGAAAAGAATTAAAGATATATCATTCAAGATGAGGGATGCTCTCATATGCTTTGACATTGAGAAAATAGCTTATGTTCTTAATCTTGAATGGCAGAACAGAAAAAACCTTGCAAAGGGAATAACCAACAGAAGAATAGACATGCTTATGCAGAAAGCCCATAAAGCGGGAGCCATGGCAAGCAAGATATGCGGCGCCGGCGGCGGCGGATGCATGATAAGCGTAGCTGACCCGTATAAAAGGGCGGAAGTTATTGATGCTCTTGAAGAAAACGGGGCTAAAGTTATGGATTTTAATATTGATTTTGAAGGACTGAAGATTAACAAACTACCCTTTGTAAATGCAGTTTAAAATACCTGCTGTATATGCAAATAAAAAAAAAGACCGTTCAAAACGAACAGCCTTTTTTAACACTAATTAAAAATAAACATATTTATTAAACCTGCAGGCAGATATGAACGAAGAGATTGAAGTATTAAAAATAGTAACGGAACGATTAAATAAGGCGGGTTTTCCATATATGATTTCAGGCTCAATGGCCGGAAATTATTATACCGTCCCGCGTATGACAAGAGATATAGATATAGTAATTGAACTACGGGATATTGATGTGGATAAATTTGTCGGGCTTTTTAAAGATGATTTTTATACTGATAAAGAAATGATAAAAAAAGAAGTTTTGCGCAAAAGGATGTTTAATTTAATCCATAACCGTTATATAATCAAGATAGATTTTATAATATTAAAAAAATCCATTTTTCAAAAACTCGCTTTCGGAAGAAGAAAAAAAATTCTAATAGAAAATAAACCTATGTGGTTTATAACCGCAGAGGATTTAATCCTGTCAAAATTGCTCTGGGCAAAAGCAAGTTTTTCGGAAACACAGTTAAAAGACATAGGAAATCTGTTTAAAACCGTAAAGGATATGGATAAAGACTACATTGAGCACTGGATAAAAAAGCTTGAATTATATGATGTGTATGAAAAGGTAGAAAAGAAATGAAAGATACAAATCCTAAAATAAATGAAAAATTTATTAATCTCATCATGGAAAAAACTCCCGCAGAAAGGCTGATTATGGGGTGCTCCATGTTTGATGCTGCCAAGCAGATAGTAATAAGCGCGATTAAAGAAGCTCATCCCGGAATATCGGATTTAAGAATGAAAGAAGAAATTTTTATGCGGTTTTACGGGACAGATTTCAGCGCCCTGTCAGTAAAAAAGATATTAAAATCCTTCAAGTAATAACCCCTTAAATTATCACATAATTTAAGGGGTTTATTGTTATTGCTTTATAAAACGGTTCTTATCAGTATCCCCTGTGTGCGGGAGCGTTGGTAGGATTGCTCGGGTTAAATAAAGGAGGGGGCATGACCGGATGGAGTTCTGTACTGGTGTCTAATGACTGTCCGGGATGGGTGAGGGCTGAATCGTCTACTTCCGGTGTTATGGGTCCTCCTTTGGGGAATGTAAATGTCGCGGGATTAATTGTTATTGTTCCTTTTGCGTCAATAGAAGCTGTCTGGCCCTGTTCTATAAGGTATCTTTCCGTGGCTGAAGTAACCAAAACCGCATCTGAAAATACCGCTAAATTGGTATCTGTGGGAACCTGTGCGCCGGGTACTCCATATTCGGCGTAAAATTCCGTGCCGCGCGCTGCCAGTACCGCGTTAGGTGTTGTAATTTCAAATGTGGACTTGCCTGTCAGGAATTTAGTGACAAAGACACGGATCATTCCCTTGTCCAGCTTCATTTTACTTATTCTTTCATTGTCGGTCACATTGTACTGCGACATCTCAACCGTTGTATTTGACCCTATAAGGGTTATGCTGCCGTCCGATAATTCAATTTTACCGTATGAATCATCGCCTGTACGCGCCTTATCTCCGTCTTTAAGCATTCTTGACTGCCATATTTTATCCCAGGTATCTGTACCCTGCTTCTGGCTTTCCACATCTCCTTTGAGCCTTACCACAAGCTTCCATGCGGAAGACGCGGCAAACGCCGTGGATACTACAACGGATGTGATGATAAGGATGCTTAAAATAGTTAAAACAGTCTTTTTATTCATAATTTTCCTCCCGGTTTAGGATTATGAATACTAGATTCTAAAAAACTTAATTTATTCCTTTTTGTATTTACCTGGCCATCTTTCCCTGAGGCGTAATTTTATTTTTTCCTCAAAGCCCTGGCCGGAAGGGCTGTAATATACTTTATCGGTTAAATTGTCGGGCAGGTACTGCTGGTGGATAAAATTTCCGGGATAGTTATGCGGGTATTTATAATTAACTCCTATGCCGTATTCATCCGCTTTGGAGAATGACTGGTTTATAAGGTGAAGAGGTACGGGATATTCTTCTTTGGAGGATACATCTTTGGTTGATGAGCCGATGCTTTCGCATACCGAGTTGCTTTTGGGAGCGCAGGATATATGTATCGCGGCCTGGTAAAGCGCGAATTTCGCTTCAGGGAGCCCCACGAATTCAAGAGCGTGATACGCGTTCACGGCGATCATTAAAGCCCAGGGGTCCGCCATGCCGACATCTTCGGAAGCGGCTATTATCATTCTTCTTACTATAAAGCGCGGGTCTTCACCGGCTTCAAGCATCCGGCTTAACCAGTAAACGGCCGCGTTGGGATCAGAGCCCCTCATGCTTTTTATGAACGCGGATATTACCGCATAATGCTGGTCGTCATTTTTGTCATAACGTAAGAATCTTTTTCCAAGAATTTCTTCTATACCCTTGACATCTATATTATTTTTATCTTTTGCCGATGAGGCGGCAAGCTCTAAGGTATTAAGCGCAACCCTGGCATCTCCCGATGATGTGTTTATTATAAACTCAAGGGCTTCATCCGTAATATTTATTTTTTTTTCTTTATATTCGGAGCTTAACGCCTTTAAAATTATTCCTTTTATATCATCTCTTGTTAACTGGTTAAGTTTAAATATTTTTACCCTTGAATTTAACGCCGATATTATCTCAAAATAAGGATTCATTGTTGTCGCACCGAGAAGGATTATAGAGCCGTTCTCCACATAGGGAAGGAACGCGTCCTGTTGGGCTTTATTAAACCTGTGGATTTCATCTATGAATATAATAGTTTTCTGACCGAAGGTTTTAAACCTGTCTTCGGATTCTTTTAACGCTTTTTTAACGTCAACTATGCTTGAGGTTACCGCCGGGAATCTTAAATAATGGTGCTGGGTATTAGAAAATATTATTTCAATAATTGTGGTTTTCCCGCTCCCGGGAGGCCCCCATAATATAAATGAGGTAAAGGAATCTTCTTCTATAAGCTTTCTTAAAAATTTACCTTTCCCGAGAAGATGATCTTGGCCAAGAACGTCATCAAGAGATTTCGGCCTTAAATTATCCGCAAGGGGTATATTTTTCTTATTATTAAGTAAACTTTCCAAAATACAGCCTCCGCTAGTATATTTAATCATATATTTTTTTACACCTTTTTTCAAGGTTTTGCGTTAATTTGAAATTTTTGTTAAAATATATCAGCCCTGAAGAATGAAAATTTTTCTCACCCTTAATATCCCTGCATATTGCCTTTAAAGCAAGTGAATGTGCAGGGATTCGACTTTTCAAAAGAACACCATTAAAAAAGTTTAAAAAATAATTTTCTCAAGAGCGTTTTT
>JBDRKI010000120.1:0-12878 GCA_043814095.1 Armatimonadota bacterium
TTTAAGCTGGAATCATCGGTAAAAGACGAATTTACAAGAAACAGGGAAGAATTAAATCTTAACTTAAAAACCTCAAGAGAAGAGATAGGGAATTCTTTAAAACTCTTCGGTGATTCTACTTTAAGCAGGATGAGCGAGATCGCCGCCCTGCAGAAAAACCAGCTTGATACTTTTTCAAGCCAGCTTCTTAATCTAACAAAAGCAAACGAATCAGGTATGGATAAAATGACCCAGACCATAGAAGGCAAACTTAAATCCATTCAGGATGACAATAACCAGAAGCTTGAAAAAATGAGAGAAACAGTTGATGAGAAGCTTCATAAGACCCTGGAGCAGAGATTAGGGGAATCATTTAAGATAGTAAGCGAGAGACTAGAACAGGTCCAGCGCGGTTTAGGAGAGATGCAGAACCTGGCAACAGGTGTCGGCGACTTAAAGAAAGTGCTCTCAAATGTTAAGACAAGGGGAATACTGGGAGAGATTCAGCTTGAAAATATTCTGGAGCAGATTTTAACCCCTGAGCAGTATGAAAAAAATGTGGTGACCAAAGAAGACTCAAGGGAGAGCGTGGAATTTGCAGTTAAGCTTCCGGGAAAAGATGACGACGGTCAGGCAGTTTACCTGCCGATGGATTCTAAATTCCCGCTTGAGAATTATTATGTCTTGGTTGACGCGTATGAAAAGGGTGATCTGCCATTGATTGAAGAATCCGCAAAGCTACTGGAGAACAGCATAAAGAAATTTGCTAAAGATATTAAAGACAAATATATTAATCCGCCTAATACCACGGATTTCGGCATAATGTTCCTCCCGACAGAAGGCTTATATGCCGAGATCGTGAGAAGAACAAGCCTGATTGAGGTATTAAGCAGGGATCTTAAGATACTGGTCACCGGCCCATCAACACTGGCGGCGCTTTTAAACAGCCTCCAGATGGGATTCAAGACACTGGCGATAGAGAAAAGATCGAGTGAAGTCTGGAAAATTTTAGGGGCCGTTAAAACCGAGTTTGATAAATTCGGGAAAGTTTTAGAATCAACTCAGAAAAAAATCAGCCAGGCAGGGGAAGATTTAGACGAACTCGTAGGCAAAAGAACTAAAAAAATTCAAAGCACCCTTAAAAAGATACATGAAGTTTCTACAGGGGATCCTCTTGTGTATTTAACCGCAGGAGATGAAAAAAAGGAATCCTGCAACAGTAAATAATTTTTATTATATCAGGGCTTGCAAATTAATGCCTTTCATTGTAAATTTATTCTATGGATAAGAATATTCTTATAAAATCACATCAGGAAATGATAGATTTCGGGAAGAAGACTGCTTCTTTTCTTAAAAAAGGCGATATTATCGCTTTAACTGGAGAGCTTGGAGCGGGCAAAACCGTGTTTGTAAAGGGGCTTGCTCAGGGCTTAAATATTTCCGAAGAGCCGGGGAGCCCTTCTTTTGTTATTATAAATGAGTATAAAGGGGAGGCCCCTTTATACCATTTTGATGTTTACAGGTTGGATAATACAAAACAGATGTATGATCTGGGTTATGAAGAATATTTTTATTCCGAAGGCATAACGGTGATAGAGTGGGCAGAGAAGATAGAAAGTCTTATAGAAGGGGAGTACTTAAAAATAACGATAAGTTACACTGATAATGAAGATGAGAGAAAGATAGAGTTAGAACCTAAAGGGGATATGATAAAAGGGAGGGTTGAGAAATGTATATTTTAGCGATTGAGTCAACTACAAACCTATGCAGTGTGGCACTGGGAAAAGACGGAAAAATTATAGGGGAACTGCATGAAGATATACCCCAGAGACAGCTTACATGGCTTATGCCCGCAGTTGATAAGCTACTTAAAGAAAACGGAGTTGAATATCCGGATATTAATTATATTGCAGTGACAAACGGCCCCGGTTCTTATACAGGACTCCGCTTAGGTATTATTACCGCTAAAACAATAGCCCAGGTTCTGGATATACCGGTAATTGCGTATAATACACTGGAAGCCCTTGCATATAACGCAGAAACTCAGGATACAGTAATATATCCTATGCTTGATGCCAAAAAGAAACAGATTTACTCTGCAAAAATGGTAAAAGAAGGAAAGTATTTAAAATCAGAATCGGATTACAGGGCATATACGCCCTCAGAGCTTATTGAAGAGATTAATAAATCATCTAAAGAAGTTGTATTGCTGGGTACCGCCCTGCATACATATAAAGAAGATATTAAGGAAAAACTGCAAGTTAAATACAGTATCGCAGATTCTAAGTGCTGGCATCCTAAGGCAGAGACGCTTATTACAATGGCATACAGGGATATAGAACAGAAGAAGGCAAATTTATTAAGCCATAATGATCTGGATGCGTTTTACCTGCGCGAGCCTGATATTACGCCACCGCGTAAGGCGGTATAGTTTTATGTCAGGTGTGAAGATACGCAAAATGGAAGAGCGCGATGTTCCTCTCGTAAAAGAGATTGAAGATATATCTTTTACGAGACCCTGGGAAGAGAGCGCTTTTGTAAGGGAAGTTAAAGAAAACATTCTTGCGTATTATCTTGTTGCAGAGATAGATGACAGGGTTCTCGGGTATCTGGGCTCATGGCTGGTGCTTACCGAAGCCCATATTACTAATATAGCGGTAAGGCCTGAAGTAAGAAGGAAGAAAATAGCTACAAAGCTGGTTCAGGAATTTATAAAGCATTTAAATTCACTCGGCATAGAATATGCAACCCTTGAAGTAAAGGTGGATAATGAACCTGCAAAAAACCTTTATAAAAAGTTCGGGTTTACAGAAGCAGGCATAAGGAAGAAGTATTACGATAATAAATACGACGCCCTTATAATGAGACTGGAGTTAAAGTAAGTATGTATATACTGGCAATAGAGACATCATGTGATGAGACTGGAGCCGCAGTCATAAATAATAACTGCGAAATTTTATCTAATATTGTTTCTTCACAGATTGACCTTCACTCGAAATACGGCGGAGTAGTACCTGAAGTGGCATGCAGGAAGCACCTGGAAGTTTTAAACCCTGTTATACAGGAAGCTCTTGATAAGGCAGGTATATGTTTTAAGGATCTAAAAGCTGTCGCGTGCGCCAACAGGCCCGGCCTTATAGGCGCTGTTCTTATGGGTGTGGGAGCGGCAAAAGCAATCTCAGCTGTATGCGGGATACCTCTTATAGCCGTTGACCATCTTGAGTCACATATTTATGCTAATTTTATAGAGCATAAGGATATAGAGTTTCCTTTAGTAGCATTAATAGTATCAGGCGGCCATACAAGTTTAATCTATATAGAAGACCATCTTAAATATGAAATATTAGGCAGAACCCGTGATGATGCGGCAGGGGAAGCTTTTGATAAAGTGGCTAAAGCCCTTAATCTTGGTTATCCGGGCGGCCCGAAGATTGATGAACTGGCTAAAAAAGGAAATGAAAAAGCTATCTCTTTCCCTAAAGCTAAACTACCATCACCTTATGAATTCAGTTTCAGCGGGTTAAAGACAGCAGTTATGAATTTCCTGCATAAAGACGGTTTAGAGAAACATTCTCTTCCTGATATATGCGCGAGCTTCCAGAAAGCTGTTGTTGAAGTATTGATAGATAATACATTTAAAGCGGCTGATGATAAAGGCGTGAAACAGATACTGTTATCAGGCGGTGTTGTTGCCAATTCTTCTTTAAGAAAGAAGATGGAAGAAAAAGCCAAAGAGCTTAACTTTAAACTAAACTTTCCTCCTATAAAGTACTGTACTGATAATGCCGCAATGACAGCTGCTTGTGCGTATTATAAATACAACAAGGGTATATTTGCGGATCTTTCTTTAGATGCTTATTCTACTACCGGGATGTAGTTATTTATTTTTTATCTCTTTTTGTGTTTTTTTTAGACCTTTGACCCATTTTTCTATGTAATCTATATAGCTTGTGCATTCTTGATGGAAATTTATTTCATGCAATATTAATTCAAATAATGGCAATATTTCGTCTATATATTTGTTATTATTGTTGATACATAAATTTCCCAGAACGGCAGATGCCAGTATTCGATCTCTTAAATTTTCATTATCGTCTGATATAACATTTTTTAAAAGTTGAAATATTTTCCTGTTAAATTCTTTTCTGTAGGATAATGCAAAAACAGCGCGGCGCCTTGCGGGATGTCCCGATGTGGCTAATATTTCAAATAGGTTTTTTCTTATTTCACCGTCTATTTCTTCTTCATTTAATAATTTTTTTAGTTCGCTGAATATATCGCATATAGCGGATATATTTGCAGGTTCATAAAAGTCACGTTCGGATTTCAGGAGGGTTGTAAGATATAAAGAGACTGTCTTGGGATCATGTTTGGCTATTTTTTCCAAATAATAAAGTAAAGACGTTAAAAAAGTACCCTCGTATTTTTGTTCTTTAGATTTAATTTTAAATTTTTTGGGAGATATTTTTTTGCTGAATGGATGATGCTTTTTTAATACCTCAGATTCTGACAGTTTTAATATTTCCTTGATAACTCTTTTGTAATCTATTTTTTCTGTAAACGGCGAATAGGTAAAATTTACTAGAGTGGCCAATATTAGTGATTTTATGGAATCATTTTCAGAATGTAATTGAGATACTAATATTGATACTATATTATTATCAGCATACCCGATCTTGCCCAGTGTTCTTATTATTGCCTGCTTATTTTCAACCGTTTTTTCTGTTTTAAGGAGATTGGCCAATTGAGGTGCGGTTTCTTTCGCGGCTATGCCTATTTCCCCAAGCCCGATTATAGCGTTAAGCCGCGTCGCAGAGTTGATATCATTAATGCCCGAAATCAGAGTTCTTAAAGTGCGCACCCTTATAAACCGGACCCAGTGCTCTTTGCGAGTTTGAAAACTATCTTCGGAATACAGAATCAGCAAAATTTTCAGATTATCCTTATTGATTTTTAGTTTTTTCAACTTTGTTTCAGCATTTTTAATATCTGTGCCGAAATAATTTTTAATTTCTTTACGGTCTATATGATTGTCTTTATTCTTATCAATTTTTTCTCTGAAAAGATTAAAAGTAGCGTCATCTATACATATGCTTCTGTTTATAAAGCCGGGTATAACAGGTGTAATGTATTTAGACATACAGTCCTCCATAAAAAATATTGACTGCCAATTAAAATTATAACATATAAGTATATTAAAAATGTTAACAAAATGTTAACATTTTGACCCTTATGGGGTTGAGAGCTGTTTTAAGTGGTTTTATTCCCAGTAAGAAAGAGCTTCAATAAAGGTTAAGAGCAGCTCTTCGGCGTATTCCCTGCCTTCATCTTTATGAGGGTAAAAATCAGAAACGGTTATCTTTAAAGCTTCTTCTCTTTCTAATCCTTTTATCTTTTTCTCAAGTTCATGACACATATCTTTAAGAAAATCGTAATTATCGGTTTTAAATTCAATTCCTGATATTTTGCTGTTTTTTATATTAAGAGTTATATTAAAGAAATATTTTCCGTTAGCATAATCGGCTCTTTCCGCTGTTATATTAAATTCTTCCGTGTTTGATAGTTTTCCAGCCATAATTACCTCTTAACTTTCTGCCTCGCCGGCTTTAAGTACTTATCCATTTCAACCATTAAATCATCAAGGAAGGCTTCCTTGTATCCGTTTTTTATCTGAGCCCAGTTTTCTTCGGTGATCGCGTTAAATTTAGCAAGATTCTTTTTTGCGGCATGGGAATTATAAGCTGAGAGGATTCCTTTTTCAGCAAACGAGCCTGGAGCCGGCTTTGCCGGGCTGTATCCGTTTGTGTATCTAGACTCCACAATTGTAAGGGATTTATTAAAAGCAATCTCGGTTTCTTTTCTTGTTATTTTTGCTATTTTTATAAGTTCCGTTACCCCGGGTATGGATCTGTCAAGGTTTTTTATCCACTGTGTGAAACTGCTTTCCGCTAATCCCTGGAGCTCGTTATACCCTTTCCTTATATCATCACAGAAGATAAGTATTTTTCTTAAACCCGCAGGTTCGGTGTAATTTGCTTTTCCGTCAAGAAATACTATTATGGCGGTTTCTCTTGCCAGAATATCGCCTTTATCCTGTACATACCATTCAAAGCCTTTGTAAATTGTGTTTAATAATCCCTGCTCTCTGGGTGTAAAATAAACCTTGCAGGGGATGTATTCGCTTCCTGAAGGCAGGTGTTTTGTATGTTCCGGATAATAAAGTTTGTTTTTTATGCTCCATATCTCATTTCTGTATGTTTTAAGGCGTGCTATTTTTCGTTTGCTTATCCCTATATTGCGCAGTCCTGTCCAGAAATTTTTAGGTATCTTTCCGTTTATCTTTATATTCCAGAGCAGGTTGCCTATTGCAGCGGCCTGAGTATTATTTGCCTGAAGAATGTTAACTATGATTTCTTTTACAACCACAAATGCCATGAAGCCGCAGGGTGCTTCCTGGTGTGCAAGGGAAGTTTTTTTGCAGAGTTTATATAGATTATTGATCTCAGATGGAAGCTTTTTATATTTATCGCGGTATAAGTTGAAGAGCACATCAACTCTGTTTGCGGCTGTGATATTATGTTTTATAAATTCAGGGCCGAAGCCCACCTTATTCGGCGGGTCATGCAGTGCCGCCGCTATCATTATTTTTAACTGGGCTCTTACGTCTTTTATCCCGCATGCGGCACATGCTTCCTGGGCGCTTTTAACGGCTTCTACAAGATGAACCCCGTTTGGCATATTTTTTTCTTCCTGCACTGCAAGGATTATTATATCGTCAAAAACTTTTACAAGCTGATCGTTAGGCAGAAGGTGTTTTGTAATATAGTTTCTTATATTAGCATAATCCCCGGCAATTTTTGTCTTGGCGGAATTTTCGGGACTTATATTTGCTTCCTTAAGTATATCCTGTGCCGTTATTGTTTTCTTTTGTGAAAATCTTCCTTTATAATCTAAAGTTTTTTCGGGTTGCAGCTTGCTTCTCGCAGCCCTTAGTTTCTCCCCGGCTTTTATACGTGCAGGCGACACATCTGTTTTAGGTCTTGGCTTTATAATGGTTTTCCCCTTACTTACAACTACCTTGAATTTTTTAAAGAATTCTTTGGTAATGGCAGGTCCTCTTACCGAGCCGTAAATCATGCCGGCTATCTGACCTGTAAGCAGGGCTCTTTCTTCATCTGTGCCGTAATTCCATACAGCAACCATTTCTTTTACATCCACATTTATTCTTGTAAGTGAAGCAAGAAAGGTATACCAGCTTAAGGGGTTGGGAAGGTTTCTCATGAACATGAAAAGGCCGTATATGCCCAGAAGCGCAAGACGGCCTTCTTTGTGGTTTATTTTGCTTAAGCTCGGTATTACAGCTAAATCTATTTTAGAGAAACCTTTCTCAATTATATTTATATTCGCAATATTATCAGGATTGAATGTAGTATCAGCCCAGCTGTACAATTTATATCTCGCAGCAAGCTGTTTTGTGTATAGCTTACTTGCAGTGGTATTGGGTATTATGCCTATTCTTCCTCCGTCTAATGGGAGAGTTACCACTATTAATTTCCCTTTGGCTATCCTGTCTAAATACTGCCTCAACCAGTTACCCATGGCGGTTGTATTATTAGTTTTAGGCCCGACTATCACGTTCTTTACTATCTCACCCGAGAGCTTTCCGGGGTTAACGAAATTCCATTCGGCAAGCCCCACGGTAAATTTATTCCACGCGCTTAAGTCCAGTTTTTCTTTCAAAACAGCGGCTATGAAATTTTCGCGCTCTTTGCGGTTCATTTTTGTTACGCAGAAAGTGACAAATCTTTCAATTTCATGAGGAGGCCATTCTTTAATGGATTTTTTCTTGAAGTAGGGAAATACGACCGCATTTTTAGGTTTTGTGTGTTTATAAATGCCTAATATTATTTTTTTAAACCTTCTTATCTTTTCATCATAATGGTCAGGTTCAAGGTTATTAAGGTTAACCCATAGATTATCGTCTCGTATTTTATTGTACCTGTTTTTAACGAGGTCATTATATAATTTAAGGAATCCTTTTTCCTTACATCTCTGCTTAAGGTATGAAAAGAAAGTATTGGCGTGTTTTCTGTCAATAAATCTTAAAAGGCCGCCGCCTACAAGAGGTTCGTTGAATATAACGTAGCCTTTGAATTTCACAAGAGGTCTTACGGGATGGTAAAATATGCTTCTGTCAGGAGTTATATCCGGGACAGAGCCTATCTGCTTTTTAGGGCTGAAATCTCCCATGTTTAACTGCATAAATACTCCTCTATATTAATTATAAAACAGGTATTTACTTATGAATATCGGTCAAACGGAGTATTTTTGGTTTAATGGGGAAAAAATTATCATTTTATAATGTCAAAATCGTTATTTTACGTTGTTTTCTGCTTTTATTTATTATAAAAAAGGAGTGAAGCTTAACTTATAGAATACTTGCAGGGTTTAGGCAATAATTAACAAAGGAGATATTTTATTATGGAAGGCAAAATGAAAGCAGTTGTAAAGACCAAACCGGCTGCTGGCGCCGAACTTATAGAGGTTGATATACCTAAAATAAAGGATGATGAGGTTCTTGTTAAGGTACAGGCAACTTCTATCTGCGGTACCGATGTGCATATCTATAACTGGAATAAATGGGCAGAAGGAAGAATTAAAAATATACCCCAGGTTTTAGGCCATGAATTTGCAGGTGAGGTTGTTGAGGTTGGTAAGAATGTAAAGAATATTAAGGTAGGGGATTATATAAGTGCTGAGACGCATATCCCCTGCTTAATGTGCAAACCGTGCCTTACCGGCCAGCAGCATATATGCTCTAATCTAAAGATACTGGGTGTTGACTGCAACGGCTGTTTTGCCGAATACGCGGCCGTACCTGAAGTGGTATGCTGGAAGAACTCAAAAGATATACCGCCTGAATTTGCTTCTGTGCAGGAGCCTTTAGGAAACGCCGTTTATACCACACTTGTTGAAGATGTGGCGGGTAAATCGGTTGTTATTATAGGGGAGGGGCCCACAGGGCTTTTTGCCGCGGGTGTTGCAAGAATCGCAGGCGCCACGGATATATTCATGGTCGGCAAACATCCCTACAGGATGGATATAGCAAAGAAAATGGGAGCAGATCATCTTCTTTTTCTGGATAAATGTGATGTAGTTAAAGAAGTAATGGATAAAACAGACGGTATAGGCGCTGATGTGGTGCTTGAGATGGCGGGTTCCCAGCAGGCGATTGAAGACGGGTTTAAGATGGTAAGAAAAGGCGGACGGTTCTCGGCGTTCGGGCTGCCGGGAGAACCCTTGAAAATAGATTATTCCAATGGTATAGTGTTTAAAGGTGTTACCGTATACGGCATTAACGGAAGGTTAATGTATGATACATGGTTCAGGGTAAGAAATTTATTGAAATCCAAAAGACTGGATATTTCCCCTGTTGTAACACATAAACTGCCTTTATCTGAGTTTAAAAAAGGGTTTGATCTTATGACTACCCGCCCGAAAGTATGCGGGAAGGTAGTATTAATACCTTAAAATTATTAAACGGAGGATTTTTATGGGAAAGTATGATTTTATTACGGAAGAACTCGCAAGATTAAAAAACGAAGGCCTTTATAATACAATAAGGACATTAGAGAGCCCCCAGGGTGCCTGGATTGTCGTTGATGGCAAGAAAGTTTTGAATATGTGCTCCAATAACTACCTGGGGTTCGCGAATGACCCGAGGATTGTTTCCGCCGCCAAGGAAGCTCTGGATAAATACGGCGCGGGTCCGGGTGCAGTAAGAAGCATAGCGGGCACAATGGATCTGCATATAGAGCTTGAAAGAAAACTCGCGGAATTTAAAAAAGTTGAAGCCGTATTATTCCTTCAGTCCGGTTTTGTCGCCAACCAGGCGGTTATACCTCCCATAGCGGCATCAAAAGAAGACGGTATATTCACTGATGAGTTAAACCATGCTTCTATCATAGACGGGGTAAGGTTAACAAAAGCGCAGAGATTCATATACAAACATAATGATGCTGATGACTTAAAGAGAAAATTAGAAGAAGGCAAAAACTGCAAAACCAAACTCATAATCACAGACGGCGTATTCTCAATGGACGGCGATATAGCTCCTCTTGATAAAATAGCGGAAGTTGCCGGTCAATATAATGCAATAACAATGGTTGATGACGCTCACGGCGAAGGAGTGCTTGGGTCTTCGGGAAGAGGCATAGTTGATCATTTTAAACTTCATAATAAATTTGATATAGAAATAGGAACTATGAGTAAAGCATTCGGAGTTGTAGGCGGTTTTGTCGCGGGCAAGAAAGAACTTATAGATTACTTAAGACAGAAAGCAAGACCGTTTCTCTTCTCCTCGGCGGTAACGCCTCCCGATACCGCGGCATGCATGGCAGCTGTGGAAGTTCTGCTTAAAAGCGATGAGCTTGTTGAAAAATTATGGGATAATGCCGCATACTTTAAAGAAGGCATGAAGAAATTAGGATTTGATACAGGTGTTACCCAGACACCCATAACACCGGTAATGCTCGGTGAAGCTTCAGTCGCCCAGCAGTTTTCAAAGAAGCTTTTTGAAGAAGGCATATTCGCTATGGCGATAGGATATCCGACAGTTCCTAAAGGGAAAGCAAGAATAAGGGTGATGATATCAGCGGCGCATTCAAAAGAAGATCTTGATATAACTTTAAAAGCGTTTGAAAAAGTAGGTAAGGAATTAAAAGCAGGGATTAGTTAATGGTTTGCATATAATTATTTGATTTATGATAAAAGCCCGCGTATTGTGTATGCGGGCTTTTAAGGTTCTTGTTTTTCCTGTTTTGCGGGTTCTTCTTTTTTCTCGTGGTCTGCTTTGTATTTCTCTATTTTTTCTTCAACCCTCGTTACGTCTTTTTTGGCGAAATCGTATTTGGGATCCAGATTAAAGGATTTAAGATAATTTTTCTGGGCGTTTAGTAGCTGGTCCGGATCTTTTTTATCTGAGTCATACATATGTTCATAAGCGTATCCCAGGTAGTAATAGGTCTGGGGGTCGCTCTCGCAGAGCTCAAGAGATCTTTCAAGGTAAGTTATGCCTAAGGAGTAATTCCCGTTCTGCACTGATATTTTTCCGAGAAGAAGATATACTTCATAGTTTTTTGAATCAAGCGTTATGCACTGTTTAAGGCATTCCAATGCTTCGGTTGTCTTATTCTCACTTATGAATTTCTTTGCTTTTTTAAGGAGGGCATTAAAATCTTCATCGGTTTTGGCGGTTAGGTTTGTTGTTTTTTCTATTTCTTCTTTTTTCTCGGGTTTTAATTCTATGGCTTTATCAAAAGCCTCTTTTGCCTTTTCTTTTTCCCCGAGCTCTAAATATATTAATCCGAGGTTGTAATGCACATTGTAATTTTGAGGGTCTAGCTTATCGGCTTCGGTAAGATATTTTACGGCGGATTTAAAATCTTTTTTCTCTTTATAATCCATTCCCATGATTACAAGAACACGGGGGTCATTGTATTTTTCATCTAAAAGCTGTGTGCATATTTTTATTGATAAGTCGTAATTTTTTGTATTGTAGCAGTAATTTGCAAATCCTAACCGGTAATTATCCTTAAGGTTTATCTTTTTTGCCGATAAGTCGGCAAGGTAGCAGTACCTGTACGCTTCTTCAAGATCGTTTTTCCTTATTATGGAGTATTCCGCGCCCTGCTTGCACATTGTTATAAAATCCTGGTTTACTGTATTGCTTTTATCTATGATATCTTTCCATTGATTCATAGGGGCTGAGCTTATTTTTTGCAGGAGGCTTATCTGTAACTGTTCATAAGGGTTTGCCATCGGCACGGATACAGCAAGAAAGCCCAAGAGAAGGATAAGTATCAATACTTTAGTTTTCATTTATCATAAACTCCCTATAGTAGAAATATGTATATATAGAGATATATATTAATAAATTTGACGTTTTGAAAGGATTACCTTCTTAAATTATTTATTTGTAGGCCTTAAGAAGAACGAGTTTATTCTGGTAAAAGCGTCTTCGGATGACGTGAAGTTTTCCGCCATTGATTCAAAGAAGCAGAGAGCGTCTTTAGTTTGATTTAATATAAAAGGGACTTCTATATCATATTTTACGAATATGTTGTTCTGCATGAGGAATTTTTTAGCTTTCTCTGATATAAGTTCGGTATAAACTTTTTTAACGTTTCCGAATACAATAAGATGCGCAAGTGAGAGTCCTACTACTTTGTCGGCAATACTTGATGAAGAGAGAAGTTCCTTATCGGTAATTAATGCTTCTAAAAAGGATTTTATGCCGCTTTCTTTGGACTGGTAAACTACTTTGCTGTCTTTGACTATAACCAGAGAGTAGTTATAGCTTTTCATTACCTGTTTTGCTATTGAGAGATCCCCCATGTTATTTCTCCTTTGCCAGAACATTCCGGATATAGTCTATGATATCATTTAAGGCTTTTTCTTCGTCTTTTCCCTCAGCGCTTACAGTTATGGTGCTTCCCTGGTTTATTCCCAGAGCAAGAAGCCCCATCAAGGAATTCGCCTTGGAAGATTTACCGTTTTTACTTATTGTTATTTCCGTATCGGGATAAGTTTTAACCTTCTGGACAAGCAGTACGGCCGGCCGACCGTGTATCCCTATTTTAAAATCAATATTTAAATCCTGTGAAACCATATTTTTTTTACCTCTTAAGTAGGGTTTTTATATATTTTATCAGAATTATTATAAATAAGCAAACAAAGAAAAAAAATAAATAAATAATAATGTAACCGCAAAATGATAATGTCCTAATAGAACAAAATAGAAATGTCCTAAATCACGAAGTCATAAACATCCTGAAAGGAGGGTGTTATGACAGGAAAGGACATTATCATGGCTAGAAAATTTGAGTTAAAGCGGCTTT
>JBDRKI010000121.1:0-8593 GCA_043814095.1 Armatimonadota bacterium
CACTATGCTTAATGCGCCTAATACGGCTATTATTATCATTCAGCTTCCTCCCGATATTGGAAGTAAACAACTTGTTGAGCATATAGAGCCTCTTTGAGCACATTTTTAATTAATGTTAACATATTTTTAGCTCAAAACTAACAAGCAGGAATAAAAAACGTCAACCCTATTCTATCTTTTCTTCTTCCGCGGATTCTTCTTCTTGTTCCTCTTCTTGTTTCTTTTTCTCTTTTTCTTTCTCTTTCTCAATAGATATGCCGAGTGATTGCGCTATATCTAAAACCGACGGCACAACGGTAAAAGAAAACTTTTTATCTATCCTGCCGTCTTTGTAATACAGGGTTACTCTTATCTTTTCCGGATAACTTTGTTTGTCCCAGTCGGTGAACCATAAATTTCCGCTTGAATAATCTATATTAAGTCCGGTAATTTTTCCGGAAAGAACTGTCCATCCTCTCTTATCCTCTATGCCTGTTTCATGGAGTTTATATCCGGGATAAGGCAGCTCCCTGTAGGCCAGATACGGGTTTTTATTTTTATCTTTTCTTATTTCATATTGTGCTTCAACTATCCCCCGGAATACGGAAGGCTCTGAAGTTACAAAAGCCACTGAATCGCCTTTTCCCTGTGTTGTGGGGAGTTCCTTAAGTATAAAGTCCGAGTTCGGGCTTTCATACAGGCAGAGAAGCTGTTTTCTCATCTGGAAGTAGGTTTTCATTAGATCATTGTAGCGCGAGCCGGTGATTATAAGGTCTTTTGAGCTGGCGGTGGTTAAGAATAAAGAGGCGAACACAAGCCCCATGACTATCGCTACAATAAATAAGGATACCAGCACTTCCAGCATTGTGAAGCCCGATTCCGTATTTCCGTTTTTTATAATTTTCCTACCCATATTACAGGCTCAGCTCCTCAAGTAATTCTTTTTTATACTGCGCTTCAATATCAGTAATATCAAGCCAGTAAAGCTCCATAAGTTCGGTATTGTTGCGCGATACTTTAAGCTTTATTACATTATATGTAAAATCATCCGATGTTTCACTTTCCGGTTTTGCAGTTACCGTATAATCCTGAATTTCCTTCGTCATCCCGGTGAGCATCCGCGTGTTTTTAATTTCTTCCATCTGTTCTACGGCAATAGGCACTGCTTTGAATTCTTCGGTTACCCGGTATGTAAGTTTTGTGCTGTTAAGATAAAGCTGGAGAAGCGCGGTTAAAGATATAGCCGTAATAGCAAGAGCGACCAGTACTTCAACCAGCGTAAATCCTTTTTCTTTATCGGCTTTCTTTTTCATAACTTAACTCTTGTTTTTATTCTTTGTTATTGTATAAATGACATGCGGTAAAATGGTCCGGCTTTATTTGTTTTAATCCGGGTTCTTCTTTTTTGCAGATATCCGTAACCGACGGACATCTTACTGCGAACCTGCACCCGGAGCCAATCTCCTGTCCGGGGAGAATATCTTCTTTCAAAGGTGCTTTTTCTTTTTTTGCCCCGGGTTGGGGGGATGCCGCGATTAGGGCTTTTGTATAGGGGTGAAGGGCTTCCGTAAAAATGTTTTCAGAAGCGGCTTTCTCAACTATTTTGCCCAGGTACATAACTATCACCCTGTCGCTTATGTATTTTACAACCGCCAGATCATGTGAGATAAAAAGGTATGTAAGGTTTAATTTTGCCTGTATCTGTTTTAACAGGTTTATTATCTGCGCCTGTATGGATACATCCAGAGCAGAAACCGGTTCATCTGCCACTATAAATTCAGGCTTTAAGGTTAAACTGCGCGCTAAACTTATTCTCTGGCGCTGTCCTCCCGAGAACTCGTGCGGGTAGCGGCCGAGTGCCGATACGGGAAGTCCTACAAGTTCTAAAATTTCCTCAATGTATTTTTTCCTGTTTTTTGCCTCTGTTATTTTATGTATGGCGACGGGTTCTGCAAGTATCTCCATAATGCTCATTCTGGGGTTTAATGACGCGAAAGGGTCCTGAAAGACAATTTGCATATTTTCCCTTAAGGTTTTAAGCCTTGATTTGCCGTAATTTAATATGTTCTCATCTTTATAATTTATAGATCCGCTTGTGGGATCCAGGAGTCTTAAGATAAGCCTGCCTAAAGTAGATTTGCCGCATCCCGATTCGCCCACAAGCCCCAGTGTCTCCCCTTTATATATATCAAAACTTACATTATCCACGGCTTTAACGGTGGAAGAATCCTTAAATATATTTTCCCTGATGGCAAAATATTTCTTTAAATTTTTAACTTCAATTAATTTTTCCATCTCTCTCTTCTTTTATTAAACTTTCAATGTTTATTATCATAAAGCCAGCATCTGACTTTTCTGTTTTTTTCTTTATCAAGCAGATCAGGAATCTTTTCCCTGCATATATCCATAACTTTCTCACATCTTCCTGCGAACCTGCATCCGGCAGGAGCGTTAATAAGTTCCGGCGGCTGTCCTTTAATTGACGGGAGTTCCCCTTTGTTTTCCGTATCCAGTCTGGGCAGGCACTTTAAAAGCGCTTTAGTGTAGGGATGAAAAGGATCATTGAATATATCGTTTACGGGCGCTTCTTCTAAAATGCTGCCAGCGTACATTACAAGCACTTTATCGCAGAAATCGGCGACAATTCCTAAGTTATGGGTGATTAAAATTATGGAAGAATCAAGTTCGTCTTTAAGCTCGCGCATAAGCTCAAGTATCTGGGCCTGTATTGTCACATCCAGAGCAGTGGTGGGTTCATCCGCTATGATGATCTCAGGATTGCAGATCAAAGCCATTGCTATCATGACGCGCTGTCTCATCCCGCCGCTTAATTCATGGGGGTAGCTTTTAATTCTTTTTTCAGGATCGGCTATATGCACCTTTTTAAGTATTTTTAAAGCTGTTTCCAGGGCTTTATTTTTATCCATGTTTTTATGGATGATTAATCCTTCCGTAAGCTGTTCGCCCATAGTAAGCACAGGATTTAAACTTGTGAAGGGATCCTGGAATATTAAGGATATCCGGTCCCCCCTTATTTTTCTTATCTCATCCTGCGAGTATTTTAAAAGATCATCTCCGTTGAATATAATGCTTCCGGAAGTTATCTTCCCGGGAGGCGTGATCAGCCGCATAATTGATAAAGAAGTCACGCTTTTGCCTGATCCTGATTCTCCTACAATTGCCAGGGTTTCGCCTTTATTAAGGGAGAATGAGACCCCGTCAACGGCTTTAAGAACCCCTTCTTCCAGCAGGAAATGGGTTTTTAAATTGTTTACTTCCAACAGTTTGTTATTCATATATTAATAAATTTATTTCTTTTTATTATAAAAATCACCTGCAGGAAAAAGAACTATAAATATTAAATAAGCCCCAGTTTAAAGCCGGGGCTTATTCAACACTAACTTAAAGAATCTGTTTAGGAATCGGTTAATGTGAAGGTTATGACTCTTGAACCGTCTGCGGGAAGACCGGCTGCGACCGTTGCCGTTAAAGTTAAGTTATACTCAACGCCTGATTCCGCAACTGTTTCTATGCTGGTTACCGCGTCTTGTGCTGTGGTGGTCAAGTTCTTTGCACCGCCAGTTGAGCCGCCGGTAGGTGCAATCATATTTGCTATGAGGGTGGTATTTGCCGGCATATTTGCGTTAATTGCTACGGTTATCTTTTTGCCTGCCGTTGTGTTTGTGGTAATATCATAGGTCTGAGAATTGTCGAGATCCATATTGGGCTCTGAACCTGCATCTGCCGCGTTAACCGTTAAGGTTAAGTCGGCGTCCATGGCAATTTCATTAATCGCGTCTATTTCGTAATAAACGGTCTGGGTGTCGGTTGAACCGGCAAACGCGGCTGTGGTCAAGAATGCTATGGCTACGAGTACTATTAAAAGCTTTTTCATTAGGTGTTCCTCCTTTCTTTTTGTTTTATTTAATGGCTTTTTATGCCTTTAAATCTTGCTTCTGGGAAGTGTCTTTCCCCCTTCCCACTTATATTATACCCCCCCGTGCATATACGGATATAGGTCAAAAGGAGTATTTTTTTTTGTTGCAATTTGACATTTTGCGCAACAAGTGCTAATATAGTAGGTGTAAATATAACAAAAACGGAGGATGTAGTGGAATTAAATGCTATTTCCGGGTTTAATCCTTGGTGGACGGATTCGTCTTTCAGGTTTTCAGAAGAAGGTATTGTTAACAGGCCTGTAATGGATAAATTTGATAAATATATTGATGTTCCTCAAATAATTTCTGTTTTAGGATTAAGACGGTCAGGTAAAACAACTATTTTAAAGCATTATATAAATAAACTTCTCAATGCCGGTAATATACCGGATAAGATTTTCTTTTTTTCTTTTGAAGATTATCTTGGTAAAAACGAACCGGAAATTTTAGAGTCCATAATAAACACATATCTTAATAAATATCTGCAGGAAGATATTTACCAGATAAAAGATAAGCTTTATATATTTTTAGATGAAATACAATATATTGAACACTGGCAGGATATTCTTAAAAGGTTTTATGATAAGAATAAAAATATTAAATTTATTATTTCGGGATCTTTCAGCGCTGTTATAAAAAGGAAATCTACAGAGAGTTTAGCTGGAAGAATATTTGAAATAACAGTGCCGTTATTTTCATTTTACGAATACTGCTTATTGAAAAATGCCCCGATCAATTTTAAGCCTTTGTTAATTAAAGAGGCATTAAACATAACTACAATCGGCTTAAATGATATAGATAAAATTCAGCAGCTTTACGGGGATAAAATAGAGCCTCTCTATAACGAATATTTGTATAAAGGGCAGTTTCCTGAAGCCGCGCTCTTTCATGAAGAAGATTTGGTGGTAAATTATATCAGGGGATCTATTTTAAAAAAAGTTTTAACAGAAGATGCTCCTAAGGTTTTTAAAATTGATAAAATCGGAGAATTCAGCTCTCTGTATAAAATAATTTCAAAAGAAACAGGCAGTTTATTTGAATTGTTGAATTTGGCAAGAGAAGTGGGAATAAATAAGGATACTTTAAATAATTATCTCTATTATTTGGACCATTTGTTTCTTTTGAAATTGATTTATAATTATACGGGGAAAGTTAGAAAGCAGTACAGGATTCAGAAGAAAATATATATTGCCAGTCCTAATTTTACCTGCAATGAGTTAAATATAAGCTGCAATTCTTCCTCTTTCCCGATGATTCTGGGACCTCTGGTGGAAACTGTTGTTTTTCAGTTGTTAAATAATCAATACAGGGAGATTTTTTTCTGGAAGCAAAGACAGAAAGAAGTTGATTTTATTATTGAGGATCAGGATAAAATTATTCCGATAGAAGTAAAGTATGTTAATAAAATTTTACCCAGGCATTTAAGCAATTTGGTTTACTTTATGAAGCGGAATGAACTCCATCTTGGGCTTGTTGCAACTAAAAACAAAGCAGGGATTACATTTATAGAAGACCGTAAGATTATATTTATTCCGGTTTGGGCTTTATTATAAAGGAAAGTTTGTCTGAAAAAGGAATAAAAAAATAAACTTAAGGTATAGTATGAGGTGTTATTATGATAATAGTATGCGGGGGAGGGCCTGCAGGAGTATCTGCGGCAATTGCGGCCGCAAGAGGCGGAGCGGAAGTTTTATTAATTGAAAAATACGGCTTTCTGGGAGGTATGGCAACTTCAGCTCTTGTCCAGCCGTGGATGGGTTATTACAGCGGGGACGTAAAAGTTATAGGGGGAATATTTGACGAGATAGTTATTGAGCTTAAAAAATATGGCGCTTTTAAACAGAGCGAACACTTAGGGAATGTGCATTACTGTTTTGATCCTGAGATTTTAAAGAAAGTTCTCCAGGATGTGTGTTTAAAAGCAGGCGTGAGAATTTTATATCACAGCTTTGTTGCAGGTATTAAGATTGAAAATAATAAGATAAAAGGTGTTTATGTTGAGAATAAACAATGCAGAAAATTTTATGAAGCGGATTACTTTATAGACTGCACGGGGGACGCGGATATAGCGCATTTTGCCGGCGCTCCTTATGAAAAAGGAAGACAAAAAGACGGTTTAATGCAGCCGGTAACATTAAATTTCCGTCTTGACAATGTTGATGTAAAAAGAATGCCTTCCCGTGAAGAGATAAATGAGAAATACCTGCAGCTTAAAAAAGAGGGCAAGATAGATAATCCCAGAGAGAATGTGCTGTGGTTTGATACACCCTATGACGGCTCCATTCATTTTAATACGACAAGGGTGAATAATATAGACGGGACAAAGGCTGAAGACCTAACTCTTGCTGAGATTGTATCTCATAAACAGATGATGCAGGTATATTTATTTTTAAAAGAAAACATTCCGGGCTTTGAAAATTCTTTTATAGCGGCATCAGGCCCTGCTATAGGAGTAAGGGAGACAAGAAGAATTACCGGAGATTATGTTTTAACAGAAGATGATGTTCTGTCAGGTAAGAAATTTGATGACGGTATTGCGAGCGGGTGTTACGCAATAGATATACATAATCCGGAAGGCGGGGGAACGGTTATAAAAAAAGTGCCTGAAGGTTCTTATTATAATATACCTTACAGGTGCCTTCTTCCCGGGGGAGTTGATAATTTAATTGTCGCGGGAAGACCCGTATCAACAACGCATGAAGCTCATTCTTCTGTAAGAATTCAAGCCTGCTGTTACGCTATGGGACAGGCGGCAGGAACCGGAGCAAGTTTGTGCGAAAAAGAAAATAAAAGTTTCAGAGAATTAGATGTAAACAAGTTAAGAAAAATTTTGGTCTCGGATGGAGTAATACTGTAGAAAATAAAGATGAGGTTTTAATACAGGTCATGGGCAAGAAAATATTAATGATAGATGACGACGTAACATTCGCGGATACCACAAAGAAGCTCCTCCGCAAGTATGATTATGAGATCCATAATATATACAACGGAGAGAACGGGCTGGATTATATTGAAGAAAATTATGAAGTTATAGATATAATACTTCTTGATGTGGGCCTGCCGAATATAAGCGGGTATGAAGTCTGCCGCAGGTTGAAGCTTGATAAAAGATTTAATTCAATACCGATTATCTTCTTAACCGCCAGGGGCGGTAAAGAAGATAAGATAGAAGGCATAAGAGTAGGAGCAGAAGAGTTTCTTACAAAACCGTTTGAGATAAAAGAACTTACCTCAAAACTTGAAAATGTTATAAAACAGAAGGAAGAGGATATACTGGAAAAGGGAGTCAAACACTCAATAACCCTTACTTTTGAAAGCGGTTATGAATATATAAAAGAAGTTAACCATCTTATAAGCCAGATTTATACGGCCTGCGACCTGTCTCCGGAAGAACTTGATGATATACGCCTTGCGTTCTGCGAGATAGGCGTTAACGCGATTGAGCACGGCAATCTGGAAGATCCCACAAAGGTCGTTAAGGTAAATTACAAAATATATAAAGACAGGCTGGAGCTTGAAATTGAAGACGAAGGCAGCGGCTTTATTTTAGAAGCGATAGGCGAGCCCACCGAAGAAGAGAATATTTTAAGGGGCAGGGGTCGCGGAATTTTCATAACAAGAAAACTGGTAGATGACTTAAAATATGAAAAAGGCGGTAGCCGGGCCATACTTGTAAAATATTTTGACAACGGTAAAACAGGCAGATAAAAAGTCCGGATTGTTTTTATTTCACGAAAAAGCGCCATTTCTTATATGATACATTCCCAGCCATATCCGTTATTATTATTTTTACGTTATTTTCTCCGTAGCGCAGGTTTTCCGCTTTGTATATGATAAGATTTGTGCTTCTCTGCGCGGGAACTTCAACCCCGTTAAGATACATCGCGCATCTTGACGCGTCAATGTATGTTCCCGGTGATTTATATGTAGCGTATATATACGGCTCGGATAAGAAAACCCGCCCGCCGCTCTCGGGCGATACGGATATTATTTCCGGTTTTCCCGGAGCAAAACATATATCCGGATATATCGCCGAAACTTCATTATTTTTATCTTTAAGCTTCCCGACAACGACCCCGTTTCTTGTGTCCGTTCCGGAGATTACTTTAAATACCCCTTTATATGTGCCGGGATAGATTTCTTTCATGGGGATATCTCTTTTTATGCCCATGATGCTGAATGACGCGTACTTTTTCGGCGTACCCTTAATAAACACGGTAAGCTTTTCGCCGTTTCTTAAAGGAAGTTTTCCGTTAGCTTCAATTTTACTTATATACAGGTTATGAAGTTTAGTAGGGCCTTTAACGGTATTGTCGTATATGTCTATGCTCTGAGCTTTTAAATTTGAAGGGTTTATTCTGGCATAACCCATAAGAGAGGGCTTCATTTCAAAAGCCGGAACATAGCTCCCGTTAACTATTATTGGAGCATTTTCTTCAACATCAACAATATCGCCGGTATCAAAGAGAATCTTATTGTTTTTAAAATAAATAATTTCACCGCTCTTAACAATCTCATGAGAATAAGCGGGTTTTAAGATGACAAGGAATAATATTGAAATTAAAATTAACGGTATATTTTTTTTCATGAAATTAACTTTCTTCATTTTTATTTTACCGTTTCAATTATTCTTTATTTGTTTTTTCAGCGCGCGTGCAGGCGGCTTTTATAAAATC
>JBDRKI010000122.1:0-11960 GCA_043814095.1 Armatimonadota bacterium
TTAGCGAATTTCTCAGCCGAAGAATAAACTCTGCCTGTCGCGACAATACATATTATGCCCTTTTTCTGGGCTTTTTTGACTGCCTTAACTGCCTGGGGACGGATCTTAAGATCTTTCCGCATTAATGTGCCGTCTAAATCAAAAGCAATAAGCTTATAATCACCGCTCATAATTATCTTCCGTGTTTAAAATTAATTAAGGTATAAGTCTGGTTATATCCCTGGGGAATAAAGTCGCTTCCCTGATATTATCAAGACCTAATAGCTTGGCGGTTAACCTTTCAAGACCTATAGCAAGGCCGCCGTGAGGAGGCATACCGTATTTAAATGCTTCTAAATAGAAAGAGAAGCTCTCTGTATCCATACCGAGTCTTTTCATTTTCTCTATATACATATCATACCCGTGTATACGCTGGCCGCCCGTTGTAATCTCAAGACCCTTAAATAAAAGGTCAAACCCGAGAGTATATTCCATATCTTCCGGGTCTTCCATGGTGTAAAACGGGCGTTTGCTTGTCGGAAAATGGGTAACGAATAAAAAGTCTGAACCCAGCTCTTCTTTTGCGTACCTGCATATAAGTTTCTCTTCTTCAGGAGCAAAATCCGGCTCGTTTAAGCATTTTCTCTTAAACTTGTCTTCCAGTATTTGCTGTGCTTCTCTGAGCTTCATAGATGGTATATCTTTAGGAACATCCGGCATCTCCATTTTAAACTCTTCAAAAACATCAGCACATTCTTCTTTTATTTTATCAAACATAAAAATTAAAAAATCATTCTCCATTCTTGTTACATCCCTGAAGCTGTCTATGAACCCCATCTCAAAATCCAAGCTTGTATATTCGTTAAGATGGCGTGCCGTGTTATGCTCTTCAGCCCTGAACGCTGGTCCCACTTCAAATACTCTTTCAAATATGCCTACCATTATCTGTTTATAGAACTGGGGGGACTGAGTAAGATACGCGGGTTCCCCGAAATAATCAAGAGTAAATATATTTGCTCCGCCTTCGGCGCCTGCTTTAACTATTTTAGGCGAGCATATACGGGTAAAGTTTCGGGATACCAAAAACTCGGAGAAATACTGCAGTATCTTAGACTGGAGCTTAAATACCTGCCTTATCCTGGGATGCCGCAGAGTCAACGCCCTGTGATCAAGAACGGTATCAAGATGGGCTTTAAGATCTTTTTTATTTAGCTGGACTACAGGTTCATCCTTAACAAGTGATATTACTCCTATATCCTTAACTTTCATCTCAACACCTAAAGATACTCTTTCCTCTTTTACGATCATGCCTGTCATTTTAAGAACGCTTTCAACCCCAACACCATCAAGTTTCTTAATAAGCTCTTCATTCTCGCATACGCCCTGTATAATGCCTGTTACATCCCTTATAACCACAAACGCAAGATTAGCGCCCATAAGCCGTATTTTATGCGCCCATCCGCTTACAGAAACTTCCTTATCTATGTAATTTACCGTATCTTTTACGTAAATCCGATCCATAAAGACCTCCATCTTTGTCTTTAGCCATTTTAAATTATTATATAATTATACCTCAAATCCTTTAATAGTCCAGTATTAATAAAGAAGAAAAAATAAAGATAAAACATAAAATGAATAAATAAAATAAGCGGTACCTGCCTATCAGGCAGATACCGCCTCCCCCAAGCTTTATATTCTAATTAATTATTATATCTTAAATTTTACACGAGGTACTGAACCAGGTTTAACTTTAATAGGCACCATATCGCGAAGGTTAGCACCCGGCATCTTTCTTATCTTAACTTCACCGATATTAAGCTTTACGGGCACTTCCACTTTAGCTTTCGGCCTGAAAACATCTAAGCATCTCTGCAGCCAGCTTTTACCGTTGTTTTTGCTTCCTACAGTTGCAGTAGTTGCATCTCTTAAATTAGCTCCTTTAGGAGCATTTAAAGGTGTGCCCTCTTCCTGTATACTGTCTACAAAACGAACTACTTGTCCGGGTCTAGGAACATTTGCCCTTGGTTTTTTACCTATGCCTCTTCCTTCTGTTGCGGTTTTTTGTCCTGTTTTAATATTCATATCTGACATAATTTCCTCCTCAATCCCCGTATCTATACGGTTCTTCTTACTTATAACTATACCATAGTGAGTTTGCCAAAATATTAAAATTTTGTTAACAAATGTTAACAAAATGTTAAATTTTTGTTAACATTTTAAAAATAAAATGGTAAATAGAAAAACGGAGCTGATTTTCATAATCAAACCCCGTTTTTTTTATAATTTTATGGATAAATATACTTTTAAGGAAGTCTTATAATTCTTAAAAATTTGACAAATTTTTGACTTATTTTTAACGCCTTGCCCGGCGCTAAATCATATAGCTTTACGCCCTGTACGGGCAGTTCTTTAACTTTCCCTATATTAAATTTTACGGGTGCTTCGATCTTTATCGTTTTACTCGGGATCTTTTTGGGCTGTTCTACAACAGCGGCATCTCTCAAGTTAGCTTGAGGCATTTTGCTCTTCTTTACCGCCGCCCTAGACTTAATATCCGCACCATCCCTTATATTAGCGCCGGGAATCATCCTTCCGCCTTCTGCCTTAATCTCTCTGCCGGCTTTATCTATAAATCTATCTAAAGGTGTTTTCCTAACTTTTACATCTCCCATTATACTGCCTCCGTAAAGATATTAAGTATTAAAGTTATAAAAAAAGTACCTGTTTGTCAAGTACTTTTATAAATAAAATATTGTTCCTGCTAAATGCTAGTATTCTTCAACAAATGCACCCGCGCCCGGGACCCCGTGAACATCTAAATTAATCACTTTTCCGTTATATTCCCTTATTGGCCTTATTGTAAACATAGGGGTATGCCCCACTACCAGGGCTTTGGCCCCTGCTATCTTTAAAAAATCGTCTATCTCTTCTTCAGAAAAAGGAGCAGCTGTTGAACCAGTATTTATATCAAATCCGAATATTTTTCTGCTCCAGATATAGGATTTTATTAATTCTTCTTTTTCCTGATCCGGCATGGTCTTTAATTCCTTATTTATGTCTTTTACACTCATCCAGTAGCTTTTATTATCAGGTATGGTATGGGAGAAAAATATCCCGTTTATTTTAACTGCAAGCTTTAAATTTTTACCGTAAAATTTTCCAAGATTCCCGTTTAAACTCTTAAACCAGTTATCAAACGATCCGAAGCTCCGGATTGTTTCTTTGCCTCCCTGTGTAAACCAGTTTAAAAAGTACATGAATTTTTCAAGATTTTTCCCCGTGTAGTTTTTACCGAACAGGTAACTTCTCATATCCATATCATTATTTAAGTTTTCAGAAAGAGAAGTAAATTCTTCTTTACCCATACCCTTCACAATATCATGGGAATCAAGCATCATCTTATCGTGATTGCCGAGGAGAAGATGAATCCTGCTTTTAAATGTTTTCCTTTTCTTACGCAGAAACTTTAATTCTTCCCCTAGGTAGATAATATATTCCAACAGTTTCCTTATGTTAAGAACCCATGTGTCGGGACTGCCTTCCAAGGGTTCTCCCCGCCAGTCTTCATAATCACCCATAAGTACAAGATCCGTATTCTTTTCTTTTGTATTCCATTTTAAAGAATTTTTCTTTAAAAGGTTATTCTCCCGCAAAATACGGATAAACCTGTAATAATCGCCGTGCAGGTCGCCGATGGCGATAAGTTTTTTTATTTTTTTATTTTTTTTATATTTTCTCGTCATAATTTTAAAAAATTAATTTAAAGGGAAACCCTTTTTGAGTTTCCCTTTAAATTCTACAAAGAAAATCATATTCCTTGATTATTTAGCTGCATTTCGCGCAGCTCTTAACAGTTTCCGCTCCTCTTGCGAGGGCTTTTTTGTTAATCTCTATAAGGTCGGTTTTATCTTTTAATTTCTTAGATATAAAACTTACTATCGTCTCTATTTTAACTATCTTTGTTTTTTCCGCGTAAGCCCCGAGAGCCACCATATTGGCAACCTTGGTATTACCCAGCTCACTGGCAATATCAGTTGCCGGGACTTTTATGACTTCTATATCTTTCCTCTCCACTTCCCTGTTCACCATGGAAGTGTTAAGTATCATAAGCCCCTTAGGTTTTATTGTGTTCTCAAATTTCTCAAGTGAGGGACGGTTCATGATTATCATTGAATCCGGATTTGAAACTACCGGTGAAGCTATCTCTTCGTCGGAGAAAATAACCGTGCAGTTCGCGAACCCTCCTCTTGTTTCGGGACCGTAAGCCGGCATCCAAAGCACGTTTTTGCCTTCCTCAAGCCCCGCGTAAGCAAGCATCTGTCCTAAAGTCATGACTCCCTGACCGCCGAAACCGGCTACTATTAAATCATATAACATTTTAACCTCCAATTATTTAACTGGCTTTTCTTAATTTTTCTTCGTACAGTCCTCTATAGAATGACCGACACCCGTAAACTCCTCCAAATCGGGTGAATAAAACCCGAAAAAATTAGGGTCATCCGTAGCTTCAATAATCAAAGAATAAGGCATATCAATCATTTTTTACACATCCCTTTTAAGCTTACACATTCTTAAATTCGCCCAATTTATAATAAGGGAGCATATTTTTCTCAAGCCACTCCATGGATTCCATAACATCCATACCCCAGTTAGAAGGACATGTTGAAAGAACTTCTACCATGGCAAACCCTTTGCCCTGCACCTGGTTCTCAAACGCTTTTTTAATAGCCTGTTTGGCTTTGCGCACATGAGCGGGATTATGGGTTGATACTCTGGCTATATAAGAGGGGGCATCTAATGTAGCGAGCATTTCGCTCATCTTGATAGGATGTCCCGCCATTTTAAGATCCCTTCCGAAAGGCGTTGTCTGAGTTTTCTGACCTTCAAGCGTTGTAGGGGCCATCTGTCCGCCTGTCATGCCGTATATGGCATTATTAACGAATATAGCGGTTATATTATCGCCTCTTACGGCCGCGTGTACTATCTCCGCTGTTCCTATTGCCGCGAGATCCCCGTCTCCCTGATAGGTGAATACGGTAAGATCAGGGTTTGTCCTTTTTACGCCCACGGCAACAGCGGGAGCTCTACCGTGCGCGGCCTGGATCATATCGCATTTGAAAAATTCATAAGCAAATACCGAACATCCTACAGGCGCAACGCCTACCGTGGATTCCCTTATGCCCAGCTCATCCATTGTTTCGGCAACAAGCCTGTGAATTATGCCGTGCGTGCATCCCGGACAATAGGTAAACGGTTTATCTGTTAAACTTTCCGGTTTTGATAATATTTTCTGCATCCTTCCTCCTTATACGCTTACTTTATCATTTATTAATTTTTCAACATTATCCAAAATCTCTTCCACAGTCGGGACCATGCCGCCCATTCTCCCGTAGAAGCTTACAGGCAGACGCCCGTTAATTACGAGTTTAACGTCTTCTACCATCTGACCCGCGCTCATCTCAGTAACTAAAACTTTCTTCCATTTCTTTAAATTCTCAAAATGCTTATCAGGGAAAGGCCACAAAGTTATAGGCCTTAAAAGTCCTGCTTTTATGCCTTTAGCTCTTGCGGCTTTAACCGCGCTTTTTGCTATTCTTGCGAGAGTGCCGTACGCAACAATAAGAATCTCGGCATCATCTGTCATAAACTCTTCGGCTCTCTGCTCTTTTTCTTTAATTTTTGCGTATTTTGCCTGTAGCTTCTCGTTATGTTTTTCCAGTTCCTGAGGTTCAAGATGTATTGAACTTATAATATTGGGCTCTCTGCCTTTGCATCCCGTTGTAGCCCAGCTTTTATCAAACTTTTTGGGAGTATATTCGGTAAATTCAACCGGCTCCATTAACTGGCCCAGCATACCGTCTGTCAGTATAAAAGCGGGGTTCCTGTATTCGTCAGCAAGATCAAAGGCAAGCCTTACAAGTTCAACTATTTCCTGTACGGTTGAAGGAGACAGAACTATCAATCTGTAATCTCCGTGGCCGCCACCCTTAGTGGCCTGGAAATAATCCGCCTGTGAGGGCTGTATTGTGCCTAAGCCCGGGCCTCCTCTTTGAACATTCACTATCATGCACGGAAGTTCCGCCCCGCAAAGATATGAAATGCCTTCCTGTTTAAGACTTATCCCGGGGGATGAAGATGATGTCATAACTCTCACCCCTGTAGAAGACGCGCCGTAAACCATATTAATCGCGGCGACTTCGCTCTCCGCTTGCAGGAATACTCCGCCTATCTGAGGGAGCTTTTTGGAAAGATACGCGGGAAGCTCGCTCTGGGGGGTGATGGGATATCCAAAGAAATATTTACACCCCGCGGTAATCGCAGCCTCGCCTATCGCTTCATTTCCTTTCATTAAAACTTTTTTACCCATATAATCCTCCATTACAAATTATAGTTTTACACGGAAGCTTTCGCTTTTTCATCCTTGTAAACGGTTATGGCCGCGTCGGGGCACATCATATAGCATATGCCGCACGCGGTGCAGAGCTTCTCATCCGCCTGAACCGCGGGATAAAAACCTTTCGCGTTTAAGTGATCAGAAAATTTCAATACATTTTTAGGACAAAAATTTATACACAAGCCGCAGCCCTTGCATAAATTCTCATCAACTACCACTTTATTGGGCATAACAAACCTCCTTGTTTTATTTATATTCAACCCGTAACCGGGCAAATATTTCCGTTTGCGAATTATTTCACAAATTGCCGCATAAAATAAAACCGTATTTTAAAACAGGTTCCGGCGATCCTTTACATTATATAATATACGGATATTTACCGCAAATAAAAGACCACTGCTAATATTTGACTAATATTTAATAAATCCTTTAATTGAATAAAAAATATAAAAAACAGGATTATGACCATAATTATTCCTGTTTTTTTATTTATTTTTTACTTTAAGGCAAATGTTATGTATCTGTTATTAAGAAAGCCTGCCTGCTTTATATTATTATTCATCTCGCTCATAATATTACCACCATTTAATTTTCATCTTTGGCAACTTTGCCGGTTCAACCTTTATTTTATGTTTAAACCTTACCGTCCTAATTTCCGAAGCTTTTACGGATTCATGAAGAACAGTAGTAGCAGGCTTCGGTTTTCTAAAAATGTTTTTGAATTTATCAAGCATTCTCCCCATTCCTTTTTTCCTGGGAGCAATACCTTCCTGGATATACCTGCATAACTTATTGAATCCCAAGTTATTATAGACTTCATTGTGTTTTAACATCAGGAGTTCGGCTTTAAGCTTTTTAATGACATACTCGGTTTCTATAAAATAGTTACTGTTTTTAACATAGCTATTTCTTACACAATCCACAACCTTTCTTGATCTTGGGTCGATTTCGACAGTAAATAAAAATCTCTCCAGGTCTTTCTCAAGCTCTGCCGTCATATATTCCAGTTTTCTTCCATCAAAAATATTTTCAAAAACCTTTTTAAAGCTTGTCCTTACTTTGTCTTTCGGTCCGGCCAGCTCTTTCTCCGCATCGGTTATATACCTGTAGTAAAGACCTTCTTCTAGTTGACTGCTGTGCTTATAAAGAGCATACTGGTGTTCGTATTTTAATCTTGCCGAAAAATACTCCCCCCAGTCTTTATCCGCGGCAACCAGCATATACTGGAGTTCCTTCGCTTCCTCTCTTATAACATTTCTTACGGCAACGAAATCACCGGGGTCTATGCCCGAACTTTTTACCTTTCCCCCGAAATAATTTAAAAGCTCCAGAGAAAGGTTTGTCGTATCTGAAACTTTAAGCTGAAATGTGGCTGAGGAAACAGGCGTAAGCACTTTATTGTTCATAAAAACTCCTTTAGGGTACGATCTTCCAGCGACCGGAAGGAATACTGCCTTTTTTAATTTTAGGCAAGCCAAGCGGTTTAGGCATAACCGGCTTGGATTCCCTTAATTTTAATTTAATTTTTAATCCATCGGTAATTTTTTCTATTTTTTGCGCCGCGGCATTAAGCAGTTGGCTTTTATAAACGCTGTATCCGTTATTTTTCATAACTCTCATAAAAACCTGATCAAATATAGTTCCGTTCCTTTTCAAAACTCCCAATTCTTTTTTAATCCTGCCTAATAAACATTCTATATTTGTTCCCCTGCGAATCTCTGCCCTAAAATCAAATAACTTGCCGCGGGGAAAGGTTCTCTTTCCTTCACGGACAGCTCTAAAAGTAAAATATGATTTTAACAGGTCTTTTTCCATAAATTCATATACTTTGCACCATTCTTTTTTATCGGGATAAATTCTGCGCAGAACATCATTTAATCTTGCCTCCATCTCTTTTCTGCGCCTTAGGTAAGTAAATCTGGCGTATGCCATCTCTTTATATTTTTCATGAGGAACAGATTCGGGTATTTTCTTGATATTCGGATTAAGAGGAAAGCATGTTTCTTCAACCCTGTATTTTGCGGGCACATAATTGGAATAAAACTCCCTGGATGCTTCATCAATCACAGCCTCCAGATCCCTTATACACTTCCCCATACTTATCTTAAGGGCATTCGGATTATTTGATTTTAATTCAGGATCCGCCATTCTGCGTGTTAAATAATCCACCAGCTCTTGCGATATATAGCCGTTACTGCTAGTCTTTCCCGCGGTTATATCCGTGGATGTAAGCTTTATACCTTCCATTTTATTCCTCTAAATATAAATTATAACTATCTAAATAGTCCCTCCAATTACTATTATAACATAAGTATATTAACAAATTGTTGCCAAATTGTTAACAATTTGTTAATAAAGTTTCCTTTATAGGAAAAGAAAAAGTTAACATTTTGTTAACATTTTTGTAATATTTTGGCAACATCAATGCTTTATAATGGTATTAGAACACCTTGCCCCGGTTAAATGCCAGAAAAAAATTACATAAATCCCTTTTAACCTGTAAGCAACGAAAATATGATGATTTTCATGAAAATAGGTCTTTTGACCGATATTTTATAAAGATAATGAATGATAAAATTAACTTAGGGAAGGGAAAAAAATTTAAATTAACCGAGATAGGATAGATTAAGATGAGCAATATTTATACAAGATACATGGATATAACAAGAAGCGCCCTGCACGCCAGGCCGGAAAGTTTAAGTTATACCCGTTATTACTGCAGATACAACGGGAAGGCCTACCCCGCATACCAGGATGCCGGAAACCCCGATCCGGACAATAATAACTGGTATATCATAATTGAAATCCCGGCCATGAGAAGCGCGCGTATGGGAAATCCTGTCTATATTCCGGCAAAGCATAAAAGAGTTAACGTTTCTAAAAACCAGGTATATCAAAAACAGGCCTCCTTTACATTTAAATATTCTCAAAACGACAAAGCAGTCAAGGAACAGAAAAACCTTCACGGCATACTTGAAGGACTGGGCGTAAAAGCAAAAGGAATAACAATATTAACAGAAGGCATGTGCGATGATGACACCTTAAGATTCATGAATACCCGGCATTCCAAAGAGTTTTTCACAGAACTATTAACACAGATAGATCAGGTATACCCCGATATCTCGGGCTATATGATGTATCTTTTTGATAATGTTATAAACAAACGCTATTCGCATAAAGACCTTTCCTTAAGCTTAAAAGATTTTGAACCGGATAATTTAGGTTTAAATGAATCCGAAGTGTTCCTCTGCCAGGGATTTAAACAGGTAATGGTAGAGATATACAATAAACTTCATAAAAAACATGTAGGCAAATTCGTAGTCTTCCCGCACCTGGGAAAAGCTAAATTCAGCAAATGGCCGAGGAATGAACGCAACAGGTTCTACTGGTTCTGTAAAAAACACTCGGATCAGAAAACCTGTAATGCGATTAAAGAAAAAATACTGGCTGAAGAGATAAAGCTCGGTTGGTGGGATAAACTCTGCGTATCTTTAACCGGTTTTGATATTATAAATCCGGGATGCAGGATGGCAGATGTAAGGAAAAGCGTATATGCACTAGGTCCGTGTATTAACAAGAAAAAAGAAATGAAGGCATTTTACAGAAAACATAAATCCGCAATAAGAAGCGGAAAGCTTCACATGTTCATGCTCCCCCACCTAGACGGGGGGAGAATTGTTCTTGTAAAAAACGATCCCAAGATACAGAAACAGTTTAAAAAACAGGTATCTAAAATGGCGATGACCCAGGCAACAAACGAAATCTTCAGCCCTAAAGGCATAAGCGAAGCGCATCCCTTAAGACATCTTTTTGAAAAAATGGATGAAAAAGCTTTCGAAGGCATAGCTAATATAAAAACGGATTCAAAAGAACTGCTTCTTGCGGCTTTCGGATTGTACGCCTTCTTTATGGGGGTAAGAGATATAGTTGAATTTACATTTAACCCTTACTCCTGGTGGGAATTTATAATATCACTCCAGGATATGGGTCAGGATTTCAAGATGATCGGTGAAGTCTTCATGAGGGAGCAGAATGAAGCCCAGTCAGCTGTTGTGGTATGCATGCTTGCAGGAGTTCTTTACGGGGGTAAAGTATCCCATTCCCTGCATAATGCGCTTAATAATAAAATCAAAGCAAAGATGCTGCTTAAAAACATAAGATCCCAGACAAGAGCTATGGCGGGCACCCCTTATGCTCGCAGCACTTCAAAAACAAGTTCCGCTGTGAAAATAAAGGCCAAACGTACACGCATGCCGCGAAGCAAATTAAAAGTATTTAAAAACCGGGTCAAAACCGGAAAGAATTAAAAACTAGGGCAGTCTGATTTTTATTCCTTTAACTTTAGGAAGTTTTAATTTTATCTTTAAATTCCTGATTCTTGCAGCTTCTGGCACAATAATTTTAATCTTTCTTGCAAAACCATTCTTTAGGTATCTTTTAAATCTTTTCAAAGAAGTGGAAATTCTTATCTTCTTATGTTTTGAATATTCCCTGATATCTGAATTGAAATCATTAATAAACCTGCTTAATATCCATTTATTAGTCCATGTATTATTCCACTGCTCTAAAGTATAAAAACCGCAAGTGGCGTGAACTTCCTTAAAGAATTTAATTTTAACTTCAGGGAGAGAAGAAAATAAAGTATTGAGATATCGTCCCGCATAAGAAGAATCCGCTTCTATTTTTTTATAATAGCGGATCTTACAGTATTATAGGAAGGGCTAGTGCCGTGTTCTTTTAAAATATCAGAAACACACTTTTTTATAAAAATCTTAAGTTCCCTTATCCGGACATGTTCTGAAAGAATAAATTCTTCATATTTAAAACCTGCCGCAGAAATGCCGGCAGGATGTAATGTATTACTCATATATTATTCTCGGCAAAAAACTTTAAATTTATAATTTAACTTTAGGCATTTTCGGAACTTTAATCTCAATCCTGCGGGTAGTAATCTTTTTGAAAGGAAACACTTTAACGCCTTTTAATGCATCCATTCCTTTAAAAACTTTAGATGTGTTGACGGCTTTCACTCCATTGCCCGGGGACTTTGTAACAAATCTTCTAAAGGTTTTAATTTTGTTTCCTACTCTTATCTTTCCCACAAATTCTTCAAGCACCGTTCTTTCGTTTTTATATGCCAGCTCTAAAATCGGACGTATAGGCGTTGAATAATTCTTAGCGCCGCTTGCATGCATCTTAACAGCGGTTATCAGCTCGTTTATAACCTGTCCGCCTATTTTTTCACTTTTCAATAATTTGTCAAAAAATCTGGCAGAAGGCGTATTCTTTTTTAGCGCGCTTGCAAGAACCTGATTAAGGGCAGCATCATAGCTCATACTATATCTGGATTGTACGACCTTATTAGCGGTTTCCCTTACAACTTCTTTGATAAAATCCGTAAGATTGGCAAACTGCTCGTTAGTTATGGGGAGAGTCGTACCGTTAACTCTCGGATAACAAAATGATTCAATTTTACTATTCATTATTTTTCACCTTTTCTACTTTTAAGCTGCAAATCAACTTGATTTAAAAAACATAAACTTTATAATGTTTTTCGGCTCAAATGTCAACACTTATATTAATATTT
>JBDRKI010000123.1:0-30858 GCA_043814095.1 Armatimonadota bacterium
GACATTGACAAAATAAATAAAAAAGGGGTTGTCCTTGGAAAAAAGAACAACCCCTTTTATCTTCTCTCATTTATGTTCTCCCGGGGATTTTTTCGAGATTATTTATATTCTGTTTTTTTATCTCTTCCAACTGACTGGTTATATCCGCAGGTTTCTTTTTTCTCATGGCGTCGGGAATCGCATGCCATATTTTTATTGCAAGGAAAAAACCTATCAGCGTAAACGGCAGCAGGAACCAGGGCCAGTAATTCCAGTTCATTGTTGTAAGCTTGCCCAGCGCTATAGACTGGAATCCCGTGCCGAGGTATACAAACCCGTCAATTACGCCTACCGCGGTGGCTGCGCCCTTCCTTCCTCCGAAATCCATTGTTGCCGTTCCTGAAAGAAGCCCGTGCACGCCTATTACGCAGAGGGATATAAATACCATTAGGCCGCCGAGTATGTACTGGTTTTTATAAAGCGCGAAAGCCATATACAGTACCGCGGCAAACATTGAAAAATACATAAACGCGGCAGAGGGACCTCTGCGCGAATGGAATAGTTTATCAGACACTATTCCCGCTATAAATCCTCCCGATATGCCGGCAAGGCATAAGAGCATTCCCCAGTGGTCTTTAAACCATAATGCGGCCGTTCCAATCACGGCTTTGTTTTCTGCGGCAAATATGAAATACCAGTGCATAATACCGTTTCTGATAACACCGGAGCAGAATTCTATGGCGCATATTGTTAAAATTATGGGATTTGTTAAAATCTTTTTAAAAATCTGCAAGGTGGAGAATTTCTGATCCATCTCGCCCGAAGAGGCGTCGAGAGTGTCAAAATCTTTTAATCCGGCTTCGGACGGAGTATCTTTAATGAGCAGGAGGTTTATGATTATAAAGGCTGCGAGCAGTAATGCCGGTATGTAAAATACATACCAGATCTGGTTTACGGGCCCCGCAGCCGCTCCGGTTAAGCCGCGCAGGAAGTTCTGTATAGGATCAAGATATGTGCCCGGTTTAAGGTTAACGCTTACCGCTTTTACGATCGCTCCGCCCCAGTCAAAGGCAAAATATATGCCGAGGGATATCAGAGTGCCGAATATACCGCTGAATATCCCTCTTTCGCGAACGTGGAACCACGGCGCGTTAACTTTTACGATTGATACCGCCCCGTAGCTCTGGAAATACATATTTACGCCGTATAATATGCAGAAAAGTTGTGTTAAATTAAGGCGCAGTCCCGAGTAAAGTATCTTATATATAACAAATCCCATCGCAATATTCGCAACAGTTGCCCCTGTCATGCCTATTATCATTCCTTTTTTTCCGCCTATCCTGTCAACAAGCGGCCCGTTAATTAAAAATGAAAATCCGTATACAAGCGCGCCTACTCCGAAAATTAAGCCGAAATCTTCTTTTGTCATTAAATTGCCCAGGGCTGTCTTTGATACGGTGAGGTTATAGCGCGCCATATAAAGGAAGGCGTAGGAAAGCCCCAAGGGAAACCAGTTTAAAAATCGCCTCCATATAAACTTTTTATCGTGCCCTGCGGGGTTATTTTTAAAGTAAATAAGAATAGCGATAGAAAGCAGGATTAGCATAATAATGTTGTCCATACGGCCAGCCTCCCTTGATAAATTAGACGGCTTATTATTTCAAAATCACCTAAGGTTTCAATACAGGTTTCGTAGCGGCAATACTATATCCTTTTTTGTGAAAAAATCACAATAAGGATAAATTCACGGAGTATTTACCATGCAGACAAAAACATAATAAATGCTTATTTATAAGGATATTTAAGGGGCACTTGTAAAATAAAATAAAAGAGCTATAATATAGTATTATTTGAGTTTAAAGGGCACGGTATATATTTATAGAAAGGTTTACCTATTATGAAAAAGATTTTAGTTGCGGTTGACGGAACTGGCTTTTCCGACGATGTTGTTAAGACAGCATCAAAGCTTGCAAAACTAGAAAAAGCCAAGCTTTTTATAGTGTATGTTTTTGAAGTTCCCCAGGCGCTTCCCCTGGATGCCGAAGTTCCGGAAGAATCGGAAAAAGCCGATAAAGTTTTAAATCATGCCGCGGAGATAGCCGAGGAATTCGGGCTGGATGTGGAAATAGATATGATTCACGCAAGAACCATAGGACCCGGAATAGTAGATGAAGCAAAAGACCTGGATATTGATATGATTATGATAGGCATGAGCCATAAACCCAGGTTCGGGGAAATCTTTTTCGGCAGTACCGTAAACTATGTTTTAAAAAATTCAACCATACCCGTTTTACTTTTAAAAGAAACCCCGGGTGATACAAAGCATGTTTGATTCAAAAGATGAAACAAAACCGGTACAGATAAAATCAAGACTTCCCGGCGATAAAATATTAAGAATAAAAAAACCAAGAATAATTTCATTAAAACGCGCCATGGGTGTTTTGGGCATATTCAGCACCGCTTACGGGAACCTGGGTTCTTCCATTTATTACGCTCTGGGCGTTACCGCTATGTATGCTCTGGGCGCAACCCCTATTGTTTTCGCCCTTGCGGGTTTGTTGTTTATATGCACGGCAATGACTTATGCCGAGGGCACGGCCGCTATACCTGAAGCGGGCGGGTCATCCAGTTTTGCAAGAAAGGCCTTCAATGAACTTGTAAGTTTTTTCGCGGCATGGTGCCTGATTCTTGGATATATAGTTACGATATCCATCTCTGCTTTTACGGCAGTGGGATATCTTGCCTCCGCTTTTTCAAAATTTAATTATGTGGGTCCGCTTTTTACGCTTCTTAAAACATTCCCCGGAAATATTTACGCGACAGCGGTTATTCTTGTTTTTCTTATGGTTTTAAATGTGCGGGGCATTAAAGAATCTGCTTTTTTTAATGTATTCTGGGCAGTTATAGATGTAGTCACACAGGTATTTCTGCTTGTGCTCGGAGTATTGTTTTTATTTAATCTCCCGACCCTTATAAATCAGATTCACTGGGGAGTAGCCCCTACATGGAAAAACCTTCTTATCAGTTTTTCCGTGGTTATGGTTTCTTTTACCGGGATTGAGACAATTTCAAACATGGCAGAAGAAGCAAAAGACCCGGAGAAGACTATCCCGAAATCCATCTGGTGGACTGTGACGGTGGCTATATTTATGTTTTTAGGGCTTGCTTCAATAGGACTCTCCTGCATGCCCGTAAAACTTGTAAACGGAGAGTATACGACAATATTGGTAACACAGTATATTAACGATCCTGTAGCGGGCATAGCAGCCCATCTCCCGATATTGAGGGATTTTATGCACGCGTGGGTCGGCATACTTGCGGCAACCATATTGATTATAGCGACCAATGCTGGCATACTGGGTATCTCAAGGCTCTGTTTTTCAATGGGTTCGCACAACCAGATACCGCCTATACTGGGCAAGCTTCATAAAAGATATAAGACTCCTTATGTGGCGATAATTCTTTTCACGATAATAGCCATATTTATCATAATACCGGCCGATTTAACCAAGCTTGCGGACGCGTATGTTTTCGGGACTATGCTTTCTTATACCATTGCCCACGCTTCTATTATCGCGTTAAGGATTAAATTCCCGGACATGAAGCGTCCTTACAAGATGCCTTTTAATATAAAGATAAAGGGTAAGGACATACCAATACTTCCGATAATAGGCGGTATATGGACTCTGGCTGTCTGGTTTGTGGTCACGGTAACTAATTATTACGGACGCCTGGTGGGCATACCGTTTCTTATAGCGGGCTTTATTCTGTATATAGCGTACAGAAAATCCCAGAACTTAAGTCTTACGCAGACTGTAACAAAAAAACAGGGTAGGGCATGAAAAATAAGATTTTAATATTTCTTTTCTGTTTAAGCATAGTTTTACTGTCTTCTTTATATGCTCAAAACAACTCAATAAAGCAGGATTATTATCCCCTTAATACCGGCAGCTGGTGGAGTTATAAAGTTGTAGAGACAGGGGAAGAGTTCCTGATAAAAGTTACGGATGTAAAAAAGTTTAACGGGATAGACTGTTACAGGGTAGTAACCGAGATTGGCGGAAAACCCGTACTGGCTGATTATATTCTTAAAACACCCGAAGGTGTTTTTCAGATAGGATCCTCATATTTTAAAAATAATAAAGAGATAACGTCAATTATCTATAATCCATATAAAAAGATTCTACATGTTCCTTTAAGAATAGAGGATACATGGTTTTACACGGGCAAAGAAACCGATGCGGCTCATTCTGTCCAGACGCGCAAAGCCATTAAAGTTGAAGAGGTTAAGGCTCCTGCCGGCACCTTTGAAACCGTAAGGGTTAATATAAGCACTGTTAATGACGGTGATGCCGAAAAAATATCAAATAAGGTATCGTGGTATGCCGAAGGCGTAGGCACCGTAAAAGCTTTGGCAAGGACGCTGCAGGGCCCTAGAAATATAGTTCTTACAAAATATTTCATAAAGTAAAAGACATCCGCAAGAATGTGGATGTCTTTTACTTTTAATCCGAATCTTTAATTATTGTTATATCTTTGTTTTTACAACCTTATTATTTTCTACCGAGAATTTATTTTTTTCTATGATCTTGCCCGTTTTTCTGTCTACCTTTGTTGCTATTAACTTTTCATTGTCCGCGGTTATCTCAAGAGCAACGGTATCTGACAGGAGCAGTGTTCCCATTTTGGCGTTATACGCTTCGTAAAGAGCCTTGTATTCATAGTAGTCTTTTTGATGTTCGGCGGGGTTATTAACAGAATTCTGGTAGTACTCGCTCCATTTTTTGTTAGATGCTTCAATTGTCGCGTCTTCTTTTAATGTGCGCGCCCAGTTCTTTTTATAATAGCTGTCATATCTTATGACCATCGCGGTTTCTTTCTCAGATTTTGCATCTTTCTCTGTAAGCGTGTATTTATACTTATCGCCTTCTGAGAGATATTCTGTTTTTTCAAGAACCTCATTGCGATTATTAATCTTGGTGGCAACAAGCACGTTTTCTTCCATCTCCAGCCTTATTTCCGCTTTTTCTTTGGGCATGTCTATTGTATATACACCAAAATCAAAAGCATCTTTTAAGGTAATATATTTAGCGAATATTTTCTGTTCGGCTGTTTTCTCGTTCCCGGCTTTAGCAAGGGATCTTCTGTAATACGCGCTCATCCTCTCTGCTTTTTCAGCTTCTTTTCTCTCTTCTTCAAGTTCTCCTATGCCTTCATCATTGGGAACATCATACCATTCGCCTTTTATTTTCTGTACTATTATAGTGTGTTCTTCGCCCGTGGGCAGGCCTGTATCGGGGTCTATTTCTTTGTCTACGGCATATGTAATGCCTGTTACCTCATCGGGATCATCAGAATCAAGTATTGTGTATCTGTCGCCCGCATTTTCTCCTACTTCAAAATACCCTTCGTTAGAAGCAGGCTTCTCTTCTGCTTTGGTTTCAGGCGTAAATAACTTTTCTTTTGCTCCTGCAACGGTTGGAGTTTCTTCTTTTTCTTTTGTGCCTGTTTGTTCGTTGTACAGTTTTTCAAGCTCTTTATTGCTTACAGGCGCTGTTTCGTAGGTTATGATCTCATTTTTAGCTTTATTAAATCTGACTTTAGTTAAACTGTATTTATTGCCTACTTTCCCCAAATCATATCTTATATAATAATTGTCGAAACTGGTATCCCAGCTGCATGAAGAATTATTTGATATCTTTCCCGCACGGGATAAGAATTCGTTGACCACCGCTTTTATTTCTTTAGAGTTTGACAATTTTTTTGAAACGGCTTTAAGTTCTGTTTTTACCTCTTCTATTCCGTCATCAATATCTTTGTCATAAGCATCAGGCACATTGGCAGGAGATACCGGATCAGAATAAAGAGAAATACACTGCTCTTTCATTTCCCTGTAGAAGTTTATGTTCTGTCTTGTCTCTTCCAGTGCCCCTGTTTTTTCATTTACATCTTTCTGCATGAATATTCTAATCATTTCTTTGACTTTAGCTTTGCTTATAAATTTGCCGTTGATATAGAAATTATCCTTAATCGTAAGGCCTGTCGGAATATAATTTTTATAAACTTTATCATTGAGAAGCTTATTGAAATGAGTTTGTCCTTCCGCTACATTTATGGCTTTACCTATCTGTTTTGCGGTATAGATTCCCTTATTAAGATGTATTATTTCCAGGTTTAATTTGCTTTCTTTGTCCATTGCCTGTTTGAGCAGTTTGTCATATCTGGCATGCTGCTCTATTGCTAGCTGTCTTTTTTCTTCCAATGTAGAACCTCTATTTACCAGGCCGGCTAGTTCGTCTTTTCTCTGTTTTATATAGTCTTTAGGAAAATTATAGGCCAGACCGTCCCCTGTTTTTCCCAGAGAAGTATTTCTTGATATTCTTCCGATATTATCAGGATTTATCATTTTGCATCCCCTCGCTTTTTTAAATAAAAGGATTATAAAGCCCTAAGGCTTTCTTTACTTATATTATAATTTATTAATGTTACAAAATTGTTGCTAAATTGTTACAAAATTGTTAACTTTTTAAAGGTTCAAGTCCTAAAAATCTAGATTTTCCTCGATTTCACAGCAATAAATCAAAGCTTTTTCATAAATATATATTTTTCTTTCACATTCTACAAGCTCTGTTTCTTTGGGGGCTGTTTTGTTTTTATCCATATCCGGTCTGGTATAAAGACATCTTATCCGGTCCTGGAGCATTTTCTGTTTTTTCTCTTCCAAGATTTTTTTGTAGAAAATCTTGTTATATAAATTTTTTATTTCATAAGTTTTTTCTTCTCTTCCGGGCTTTATCTTTATACGGGCGTATATCATCTCTTTATAGCTCTGTTCGGTAGTATGGGCGTAAACATTTAAATCAAAACTTATCTTTTGAATGCTGTTTCCTTTTATGTAGTTAACAGGATCAGGTATCATATCTTGCCTCTTTTAAAGCAATGTAGCTGTATTTCTAATTATATTGTACGATATTCTATAGATAGCGAATATCAGTCAAAAGGAGTATTTTATTAAGTTTTTTCTAAAACATGGAAAAAAACTTAAAGAATGTATATATATAAAGAAAAATACGGAATAGAATGTTTTTTAATACTGTATTCCGTATTTTTATGTATAAATCAGTTTTTTTCTTTATTTATAAAGATTCATATGTATATGCATACACATATTCTCGGCGTCAATGTATACATTTATCTTGTTCAGCCAGTCTAAACGGTCCAGTTCGTCAGAGCACTTGCCTGCTTCCGATTTAGACATCTTCATCAGCTTCCTTAAAACCTTCATGGTTTTATTAAGCATCTCTTCCAGGGTAAGATTATGTTCTTCGGCAAGTTTATCCATAAGAAGAGCCATTCTGTCGTTATACGCTTCAAATTTGGGTAGCTTGTTTTTCAGCTGAAGCTTTTTCTCCAGGATCTGCATAACTTTTTTCTCGTGAGGCATGCTCTTTTCTCTGGATACATCTATTGTAGATGGACTGCGCAGGAACATTATGTAGTTCTTCATGTATTACCGCCTCCTTTGCCGGGTAGCTGTCGTGACTATAAATGCGCTTAGTTTCTTTCTACTTTAATTATAATGGGATAAGGAATAAAAAAATATCGGTCAAAAGGAGTATTTTGTATGGTCCGGAAGGAGTAAATTTGAGAAATACAGAGATGTATTAATACAAGTTAAGCTAAGTTAAACCTCGGATACGAATGTTTTAATTATTCTGCTTACTTCTATTCCCGTTTTATATAGGGTAATATTTTTTTCTGAGGATTCAACCTGTTTTTTAAGGTTTTTTATTGTTTTATAAGTTTTCTCTCTGTTGTCTTTTGTTTTTGATGTTCCTCTGTTTGCGGGGCCGAGGTTTGATTTTTGTTTAAATATGTCCAGAAGATCTTTTATCTCCCTTATAATTTCATGCTTTTCAAGTTTTTTCTGTATCTCCGTAAGTTTTTTATTCATCAAAACTTTTTTGCCGGCTTCATCTTCAATTCGGTTTTTTAATGTTTCTATCAAAGTGTTTAACATATATACCTGGTCGCGAGCTTTAGAATAAGTCTTTTTAACAAAAAACTTATCGTGGATCCAGTTTATAAGGTGTTCTACGAAAGCTTTTTTGGTGGTATTATGCCCGATATCGGCTATAGGGCTTTTTTTGCCGCCGGTGAATATCTCAGCCACATTATATTTTTGCAGGTTTATGTTTGATATACTCATAATTTACGCTCCTTGTATAAATTAATCATTCTTACTTATCTGGCTCTCCATTGTACCCCATGTCGCAAGGTTGCCCCTTATATCTGTACATTCTTTTAATCCGGCATTCCATATGTTTATTTTTGCCTGGGATCCGCGCTGTTCTTCTTTTATCGCTATAAGATCTTTTTTGAGATTTTCTATTCTGGATTGTGCTATATCAATTTCTTTATTTATATCTATATCTTTAAGTCCGGAAGAGCTTATTGAAGATGTTGAAGAAAGATCCCGGGGGCCCCCGAGAGTTTTTATCTTGTCTTCAAGATCTATTATTTTGTTATTAATATCCTGCTCTTTTTTTCTTGATTTTACGAAATTAACTTGTTCGGCTTTTGATTTTACTTTTATAAGGCTCATCATATGCTCTATATAGGATATTTTTTTATCTTTTGTATCAAAGGTTTTTGATATATCATTTTTGGGATTAAATTTAAATTTAAAATGTTTTTTAACTTGATTTGCGAATGTTGACGGGGTTGTATCTTCGTTAAGTTGAAATGATAAGGAGCCGCTGTCTGAATCTGTTTTCCGGGGTTCTCTTGTTCTTGATTCCATGCGGTACATTCTAGCTTCATGCGGATTTATTTCGTTACCCATAATTACCTCCAAAAGCTTTCTTTGAATCCCTCTAATATAATTATAAGGCGGCAAAGGCGTAAAAAATATCGGTCAAAAGGAGTATTTTTATGGGTCAAAAGAACTATTTTCTCTTAAAAAGGGTAAAAACTAGAAGTATTATTCCAGTATTGTCCTGAAGCTTATGGAGGCAAATGTAACAAAAGCCACTGTTATTATAAGAAGGATGGAAACATCAAAAGGAAGGGATGTTAAATCCCCGGTGATTAATAAAGATCTTAATGCGCTTACCATATATGTTACCGGATTTATGATGGATACGAATTTTATCCAGTCGGGCATCGCGGATAAGGGGTATAATGCGTTGCTCGCGAAAAAGAGCGGCATTGTTAAAACCTGGCCTATGCCCATAAATCTTTCACGTGTTTTCATTGATGATGCTATGAATATTGACAGTGACGCGAAACAGGTCGCGGAAAGAATTACTACCCCGAAAACACCCATAAGGTAAAGAGGGTTTGGGATAATTTTTACTTTTAATATAATGGCCAGGATAAGCACAACAACGGCCTGGGCAAGGCATTTTATGCTTGAAGACAGCGCCTTTCCGAGCACTATCGCGCTTCTGGGCGCCGGGCTTACAATAAGCTTTGATAAAAGACCGAGATCTCTCTCCCATACTATGAGGATGCCGTAAAATATGGCTATGAAAAGCACCGACTGGGAGAGTATCCCCGGTGTTATATAGTCAAGGTAAGACATGTTGCCTGTGGGTATTATTTTATAGCGGGAGAATACCTCGCCGAATATAACGAGCCATAAAGCCGGCTGGATGGCTCTTGTGAATATTTCGGTATAATCATGGGAAAGCCGCCTTGCTTCCATCTCTACTATTACAAAAACTTTTGATATATAATTTATTATATAGCGTATCATCAATGTTCCTTTATTTTTTCATTCTCTGTCTTAACCTAGCGGTCTGGCTGAATTCTGATTTTGCCGAAGCTTCTTCAAAATTTTGACCTGTATATTTTACGAAAACATCATCCATGCTCGCGTTAAATCCGGCTGATTTTTTCAGCTTGTCCGGAGTATCCATTATCATTATTTTGCCCAGATTAATAATTGCTATCCTGTCGCAGTATTCTTCCGCCTCATTCATGTAATGTGTGTTTATGAAAATTGTGATTTTATGTTCTTTATGAAGGTGGAGTATTTTTTCCCAGACTTTTTTTCTTGCCAGAGGGTCAAGTCCGATAGTAGGTTCATCTAAAAATAATATTTTAGGGTAATTTATTAAACTTTCAGCCATCTCCAGCCTGCGCATCATGCCGCCGGAATAAAATTTTACAAGATCATTTGCCCTGTCGGAGAGTTCCATAAGCTCCAGTGCCGAATCTATTCTTATCTTTCTTTCCGAACGGGGCACGCCGTATAATTTAGCGTAAAAAAGAAGGTTCTCGTAAGCGGTCAGGTCTCTCTGTATGGATACTTCCTGGGGCACATATCCTATTATATTCCTTATTTTGTTGTCATCCCTTGATATCTTTAATCCGTTTATGTAGGCCGTGCCCTTAGTAGGCCTTATTAAAGTTGTGAGTATTTTCATGAGGGTGGTCTTCCCGGCCCCGTTAGGGCCGAGGAGTCCGAAAATCTCGTTTTTTTCAACGGTAAAATTTACATTTTTTAATGCGGTAATCCCGCCTTTATATGTTTTGCTTACATCTCTTATATCTATCATAATATAAAGTAGTTCTATGGACATAATAAAACTCCTACATTATAAATTGACAATACGGAATTTTAATCGTATAATTTTGTAGAATCTCGTTAGGAAGGTCGGCGGGAATCCTCGGTAATTTAATGCCGAGATGAAAGCCGACAGGAAATTTATGAAAGCAGGTAGAAACTTGATATATAAGACATAGCAAGGAACTGATATGACATTAAAAGGCCATAAATACCGTATATATCCAAATGCGGCTGCCATACGGATTTTGGAGCAACATTTTGGCAGTGTCCGCTATGTTTACAATTATTTTCTTGGCCTGCGGATTAAAGCATACAAAGAAGAAGGAAAAACTATAGATGGATTTTCCTGCAAACGCATGCTTGTCGAATTAAAAAAAGAAAAATCATGGTTAAAAGATATTAATTCTCAGAGTCTTCAGCAATTCGTGCTTGATCTTGAAAAAAGTTACAGAAGATTTTTTAAAGGACTTGGCGGTTATCCTGTTTTCAAGAAGAAGGCAAACAGACAGTCATTCGCCGTGCCGCAGAATTTTAAAACAATAGACGGCAAGCTATATATTCCGAAGTTAAAAAACGGGATAAACATAAAACTGCACAGGGAGCTTGAAGGATGCGCAAAAACCGTAATTATTTCTAAGTCGCCAACGGGTAAATATTACGCTTCTTTTTCATGTGAAGTAGAAATTGATAAACTGCCGAAAAACAACAAAGAAATAGGAGTTGACCTAGGATTGAATCACTTTGCGATACTGTCAAACGGCGAAAAGATAGAACACCCGAAAACATTAAGAAGATCGCAGAAGAAATTAAGCAGACTGCAGAGGAAATTATCAGGGAAACAGAAGGGTTCAAGCAATAGAAACAAGGCAAGATTAAAAGTAGCCGCACTGCATGAGAAGATAGGCAACCAACGCAAAGATTTTCTTCATAAATTATCTTTCAGATTGATACGCGAAAACCAAGCAATCCATCTGGAAGAATTAATAGTGAAGAATATGGTCAAAAACCGTTGTTTATCAAAAGCCATAAGCGACAGCGGGTGGGGAGAATTTACCCGTCAGCTTGATTACAAGTCCGAATGGTATGGCAGGCAGTTCAATCAAATACCGAGATTTTATCCGTCAAGCAAGACATGTAATGTGTGCGGTTTTGTATTTAAAGAATTGCAGTTATCGCAGAGGTCGTGGAATTGTACTGACTGCGGATCAATCCACGACAGGGACATAAACGCGGCTAATGTAATACTAAGTGTAGGGCAGGACATGCCCGAATTAACGCCTGTGGAGAGATTGGCCCCTACCTCATCGGTATTATCGATGAAACAAGTCAGCTCGGTGAAGCAGGAAGCTCTCGCATCTAATAAGATGCACGGGATTTTAATCCCGTGAGTATGTCACGTGAGGCTACTCTTAAAAACACAGGCCATTGCCCGGAAATGTCGAGAGACGCCAATGGGTAGAAAAGACCAGATCGAATTAAGGTTTGGTATAACATGGCTAGCTGAGAAGCTTACGTTTGAGAAAGCCAAAGCTCAACAAGGAGATTTTGGATAGTTTTGACTATACATAAATCTTATTGAGCTTCTTTGCGAGAGGAAGCTTTTTTTATTAATATCGGGATTTGGTTATGAATTTTTTAGCAAAACTGTTTTACACACACAGAAGAATATTTAAAGCGATTAAACTCTTCCTGATTATATCGGGTCCGGGTATTATTGTTATGGTTGCGGATAATGACGCCGCCGGCATTACTACATACGCGGTTACCGGAGCTAAATACGGTTATAAGCTTATATGGTTTTTACTTGTTCTTATTCCCATAGCGTATTATATTCAGGAGATGACAATGAGGCTTGGTGTTGTCACAAAGAGAGGGCACGCTGAGTCTATTTTTACGGGGTTCGGCCCCTTATGGGGATGGTTCTCCCTTGCCAATCTTGCTTTTGTAAACTGGTTAACCCTTATAACGGAATTTATCGGCATGGCCGCGGCTTTCAGCATATTCGGGGTGCCTCCTTACGCGACGGTTATAGGGGTATGCCTTCTTATGGGATTTATGGTTTTAAAAGGAAGATACTGGACATGGGAAAAGATAGCGCTTCTATTCTGTTTTTTAAACCTTATATATATACCTATTGCTTTTATGATAAAACCTTCCGTTTCCCAGATTATGCAGGGTTTTGTCCCTAATTTCCCCGGCGGGATTACTCAACCTCTCTTATTCTTTCTTATGGCAAATATTGGCACAACAATTACTCCCTGGATGCTTTATTTCCAGCAGTCCGCTGTTGTTGATAAAGGCATGAAGGAAAAAGATATCCCCTGGGGCAAGTTTGATACTCTGGTGGGCGCAGTGTTTACGGTATCCATCGCGGTATTTATTGTTATAGTTACAGGCACAATCTTAAAGGGAGTGGAGATAGAAAGCGCAGCGCAGGCCGCGAGAATGCTTATGGAGCTTCACCCATACCTGGGCACATGCCTTGCCATAGGACTTTTTAACGCGGGACTTTTAGGCGCGATCTGCATAACCCTCGCGAGCTCATGGGCGTTCGGGGAAGTCTTCGGCTGGGCGCATTCTTTAAACAATAAAATTAAAGAAGCTCCGTGGTTTTACGCAAATTACTTCATAACCCTTATAACGGCGGGGCTGGTAATCTTAATACCCAGAGCGCCGCTTATTACTATAGCTCTTTTTGTCCAGGTAGCCTCGGTTATTCTTCTTCCGGCATCATTAGTATTTTTAATACTTCTCTTAAACGACGAAAAAACAATGGGCGAATTTAAGAACTCAAGATTCCAGAATTTTATAAGCTTGATTATTATTATAGGCATTATTATTATATCGGCATTGTACGCGGTAAGCATAATACTGCCGGATATTTTTAAGGGGTGATAAAATATGAGAAGAAAGATGCGCATATTTTTCAAGCGCAGGGTAAAAAGGTTTTTCGCTCATTTATTTGACTGGTTTATAGATATAAACAAGAAATATTCCAAACCCCAGATAGAGATGAGGTTCTCTGTAAAAGCTTCCTTATTTATACTTGTATTTTATCTTGTGTTTATGATGTCTCTTTTAATTTATAAATTTGTAATAACTGTAAGGGGTTAAGCATATGAATATAAATGATTTAAGAAAGCAAGCTGAATCGGAAAAAGTTTATTATCTCAGCGAGATTATAAACAGGAAAGTTGTCCTGAATAATAAAAAAACAGGCAGGCTTCTCGATATTGTCATTATTGAAACGGGAAAAGTCCCGGAAGCCACATTTTTTCTCGTTGGGCGTCCCTTCGGGCAGGCTTCGTTAATGGTGCCGTGGGAGAAGGTTAAAGAGATAAGTAATAAAGAGATTGTCATTGATATAGAATCCCAGGAAAAGTATGAAGGCGACCCCAAGGAGGAGCAGGTATTATTAAGGGACCATATTCTTGATAAAAAGGTTCTGGATTTTGAAGATAATGAAGTGGAAGTGGTATATGACATAAAGCTGGTTCTGCGCAATAACAAACTTTACGTGACCGACGTGGATTTCAGCAGGTACGGCTTATTAAGAAGGATAGGATTAAAAGGCGTAGCCAATTTTATTTATAATTTAGCCGAGAAAATAAAAGAAGAGACAATATCATGGACATATATCCAGCCCCTTCCCGAGCAGTTAAGCAGTTTCAAGGGTAATGTACGGTTAAAGGTATTAAAAGAAAAGCTTCCCGAGATACACCCCGTGGATTTAGCTGATATGCTTGAAGAGTTAGAGCCCGAACAGCGCTTAAGCATTTTTAACGAGCTGGAGAGCGAGCAGGCATCGGATACCTTAGAAGAGATCGAGCCCCGCGTCCAGCGCGACCTTATAGCTTCAATTAAAAAAGAAAGAGCGGCCGAGCTTATTAATCTTATGACTCCCGCCCAGGCGGCTGACGTTCTGGTGGAACTTCCCGGGACAGAAGCCGATGAGATACTTGAGCTTATTGATAAAGAAAATGCAGATAAGATACAGCCCATTATGGATAAACATGACGAGAAAATTCTGAATTTTTCCACTCCTGATTTTATAAAATTCAATAAGTATGCCACGGTAAGACAGGTATTAGACCGCTTCCGCATGGCCGCGAAAGATAAAGACGTTATAATGTATATTTATGTACTGGATGATGAAAATAAGCTGGTGGGCGTTGTTGATATAAGGGAGCTTCTGCAGGCGCGTTTAGAAGACCGTCTCGAGAATATAATGACAGAACATGTAATAAGTTTAGAACCGGACAGCAAGCTTTCTGAAGCATCGCATATGTTTAACAGGTACAGTTTCCGCGCAATACCTATTGTAGATGAAGCTGATAAAATATTAGGTATTGTTATGTACCGCGATATTATGAATTTAAAACACAGGTTTTTGGAATAATGCACGCAATACTATTTTTTTATTATCTGGCATCTCTTCGGGCCTACAGATATATATTCGACAGGTATATCTAATGTATTCTGTATAAAATCCAGGTATCTTTTTGCTTCTTTGGGAAGCTCTTCATAAGTTAACGCCGAATCTATGTCTTTATCCCAGCCGGGCATTTCTTCGTAAACAGGCTCGCACAGTGCGAACACATTCTGATCCTGGGGATATTCTTTAAGTATTTTTCCGTTGTATTTATAACCGACGGCAACTTTTATTTTCTTAAGCCCGGTTAAAACATCAAGTTTTGTTACGGCTAAAGATGTAACCCCGTTTATTCTTTTGGCGTATTTTAAAAGAACAAGGTCCAGGTACCCGCATCTTCTGGGCCTGCCGGTTGTAGTGCCGTATTCGGCGCCTGCTTCACGGAGCCTGCCCCCTATATCTCCCGTATCTTCGGTGGGAAAGGGGCCCGTGCCGACTCTTGTCGTATACGCTTTTACAATTCCTATTACTTTTTCAATGAAAAAGCTAGGTATTCCCAGTCCCACGCTTGCTCCTCCGGCGAGTGTCATGGTTGAAGTTACAAAGGGGTAAGTGCCCAGATCTATATCTAAAAGAGCGCCCTGTGCTCCTTCAAATAAAGCCTTTTTCCCTTTTGAGAGCTCATTATAAAGAAGGAGAGAAGTATCGGCTATCTTATCTTTAAAATAATCATATAAATGCGTAAATGTATTAAAAACTTCATCAAGATTTAAGTTTCCGCTTATGTAATCCGCTTTCTCCGCAAAATGGTACTTTAATTTTTCTTTAAAGATTTTTTTATTATGAAGATCAACTACCCTTATACCCGTTCTTGTCGCTTTATCCGTATAAGCGGGCCCTATTCCTCTTTTTGTCGTGCCTATTTTTTTCTTACCGCGCCGTTCTTCCTGGGCTTCATCGGCAAGTATGTGATAAGGCATGATAAGGTGTGCATTCTCGCTTATATATAAATTATCTGCTGCAATCCCCATCTGTTTTAAAGTTTCAAGCTCCCCTTTTAAAACCTCAAGGTTTATTACCATGCCGTTCCCTAAAAAGCATTTTACTTCACTTCTTACTATCCCCGAAGGAACGTGGTGCAGTTTTATCTTTTTATCCTCAATTACAATAGTATGGCCCGCATTATTCCCGCCTGAGAATCTGGCAACCATATCAACTTTCTCGGCGAGCACATCCGTGATCTTGCCTTTTCCCTCGTCTCCCCACTGCATACCGACAATGCATGTATTTTCCATAATTATATCCTCATTCCTTAATTTATTTTTTTATACTGAACCTAAAAGGCGATCTTGTTATTATAATATATATTAAAGCAAATATGCTTCCTATCATTCCCGCGGAGCCAAGAAACCGTACAAATTTAGCGATAGCGGGTATTTTTGTTATAAGCTTCATCTCTGCACAGAGGTATGCCCAATCATGTACATTCCCCCCGAATAAAGATAAAGACTGGGTCTGGGCATCAGCCATATATATTGATATGTTTATAAGATTTTCACTTACCCAGAATAAAGAAAAAATACCTGCCGCATAATCGCGCCGGAACAGTAAAAAATATATTGAAAACCCCACAGGGAAGATAAGCTGGCCCAATGTACCCCCTAAAGCTCCTATAAATTCACCGAATATACCGAAAACAAAGTGTCCTGCTTCATGGAAAGGGAGGTTTACATAATCCAATAACCCGAAATGTATTTTCTTGGTAAAATAAGGGATGGCAAGGATTACCATGAAGATAAGTAGCGCTATATAGCCATACCAACGCATCTGGGCCTGAGTCTGTTTTAAGGGGTCCTGTCGGACGGGATCATTATTTATCATAATAAATAATGATTCTCTGGTTAGGAGGATTTACCTTTTAGGCTTATTTGACAAATAGTATAGCTTTTTGTATAATGTATTTAATATATAGTAAGGAGAATTGGTATGTATCCAAGAAAGCTTTGTCTCTTATTGAAAAAACATATAAGTAAAAAGCAGATTAGTGTAATTACCGGTATGAGGCGTACCGGCAAAACAACCATTCTTAAACAGCTTCTTTCAGATATTCCATCGGAAAACAAAATATATATAGATTTAGAACGTATTGATAACAGGGAGCTTTTTTCAGAAAAAAACTATGATGCTGTCATTTATACCCTGCGCCAGCGCGGGTTGGATATAAAGAAGAAGGCATATATAGCTCTTGATGAGATACAGCTTATGCATAATTTACCGAGCGTGCTCAAATATCTATATGATAATTATGATATTAAGTTTTTAGTAACTGGTTCAAGTTCTTATTATCTTAAGAATCTTTTTACGGAATCCCTTGCGGGAAGAAAAAAGATTTTTGAACTTTATTCTCTTGATTTCGGCGAGTTTCTTACTTTTAAAGAAGTGTCTTATGTAAGTGAAAATTTTTTAGACAAAAAATTTAACCCTTACGAGTACGAACGTTTAAAAAAATATTATGAGGAGTATATCGAATACGGCGGGTTCCCTGAGGTTGTTCTTTCGGATGCTCCGGAAGACAAAAAAGACCTGCTTCTGGATATTATAAATTCATATATTGATATAGATGTTAAAACACTTGCTGATTTCCGTAATCAAGATAACCTGTACAAGCTTATAAAAATGCTTGCAGGAAGGTCATGCACCCGACTTGATTACAGTAAATTGTCAAAACTGGTCGGTATATCCCGCCCCACAGTACATACTTATGTGGATTTTTTTGAAAAAACATATTTAATTTCAAGATTATCCGTACTAGCAAATAATCCCGACAGGGAGATAGTCAAGGCCCAGAAAATATATTTTTGCGATAACGGAATAATGAATGTGCTATTTGATACATCAAGCGGAGTTAAATTTGAAAATGCAATATTTACCCAGCTGTATCAGCGCGGGAGTCTATCTTATTACTCGCTTAAAACCGGAAGGGAGATAGATTTTATACTAAATAAAGACATGGCATTGGAAGCAAAAGAATCCCCCATATCTTCAGATCTGGAATCTTTAAATAAAATATCATCCCAGGCAGGCGTGAAAAATTTCAGACTTATAGGGCGCCGCCAGGTGCCAAATTTTGATAATTACATCTGGGGTGGTGAGATAAATTAACTAATTTTGATATATTCATATTTTAACTTTTACTTATTTCCCATCTGCCGTCTGTAGAATTATAGTAAGTTTTCTCAAGATAGGAATTTATCTCGCGGCATGTAATTATTTTTTCACGGTCTTTGCCGAAAAGATTATTAAATAAATACGGATGGCTATCGGGATGTTTTTCAAATTTCTTATACCATTTAAGATATTCTGTTTTAAACTTGGAGAATGTTTCTATTTCTTTATTTTTAATAATATGGTATCCTTTTTTAACTTTAGCGGTATTCACAGGGTTTTTTCCGTTAAATAGCCTGGTTAAAGTTTTCAATCCTTCTTCTTCAGAAGCTATATTCATGATAATTTCAGCATTTATAAGTTTTTTATGAGCGGCTTCCGCTTTGGCTGCCAGCTTTTTAATATTTGCCGGGAAGAAATCAGATTCTCTTATCTTTCCGGTAATATATTTGACCGGATTGGCTTTTAATTGCCGCGGATAGCGCCGCATGGTATGAAAACAATCCAATCCATTCAGTTCATTTTTAGCTGTAACCATTTTTGATATATTCATATTTCACCTCTTATACATATGATATTTGACTGTTAATAGATCCCATGCATCGCTTAAGGTTGCTTTAATATAAGCTTTATCAGCTGTAGATTTTTTGGTTTTATCAACTGCATCATGCTCGGCTTTATAAATGTAATTCTGGCACCTTGCTCTTTCAAGACCTGTTGCTTTATGAGTAAAATAGTTACCCGAGGTATCTTTTTTTTCTACTTCTATCCGGTTTTCTCTGTAGAAAAACCTATATTTTAATTTTTCCAAAGGATCAGCTACTGTAATTTTAAGGGGCACACCATCTTTGTAAAATATTTTAACAGTAATAGGTTTATCATCATTTTTAAGTTTAATAGTGCAGGGACCTTCCATTTTTTTATAATTAGAATTCTTCTGCTGGAGTAAATAAATTTCTCTGGTGGTGCCGGGTGTGATCTTTGGTTCTGTTTTTCGTGTGCTTGAATAATTTGGTGTAGACATAATATAAACTCCTTAATTATTCTTTAGTTTTTATTTTTTCTATATCTCTTATGGCTTTATTTAATTGTGATGCAAGATTTTCCGGATATTTTTTAGGATGATCATTTATTTCTTTAGCGGTTTCTTTAAGCTGATATAAGAAGACCAGTTTGCTGTCATTATTCATCGGTTTGCGGTTTACGGGATTGTCCTGCCATCCGCCTGTTTCTGTTTCCAGCTCTTTGCCTTTGGGGAAATTGGGGTAATATTTGTATTTAAAGATTTCATAATTTGCTATCCCGTTAAAAAGGATAATTTTGAAAACCTTATTGTTTCTTAAGTAAATTGTAGTCTCGTCTAGGGTCATGGGGGTTTTCTTCAGCATGATGGTTATTTTTTTGAATTCATTTTGCCTTTTGGCTGTAACCGGATTAACGCCTGTAATTATGTTTGTATTCATAATATCTCCTTTTCTCCCGTTTCTATTTTAGATAATATTTTTTCCAGGTGCTGTGCGAGATTTTTCGGATATTTTCTCCAGTCGCCTTTAACAAGTTTTATAGTGTCCTGGAGATTTTCTGTAAAAGTTACTACCTCATGTCTCTCCATGGGTCTGTATTCCGAAGTAAGTGCACCTTCCGTGCTCTTTGTTCCGTATTCTAAAGAATCATTTTTAATATTGTATCTGTATAAGTTATAACCGAATCCAGCTAAGCTGCCTGTTTTTTCCATTTCAAACTCAGTCATAATAATTTTATAAACCGCGCCTTTATTATAAAAAATCAAGGCATTGAAAACTCCTCCCAGGTCAATAGTTAATTTTCCTGAAAAAGACTGCACCTTGGTACTGGCACTTGCCAGCATTTTCGGGTTAATAAGATTGGCTTTCATTCTTCCTCCTTATTTATCTATTTTTTCCATTGTTTCTTTTAAAGTATCCATAATTAATTCATTTTTCTTGTCTGCCAGGTAGTGTTTTTCAATGGCTATTATTGTTTTTCCAAGCTGGTTTATAAAATATTCTTTATCCTTTGGTTTTATGTATCTTGCTTTTGTCCGTGTTTTACCCCCATCAAGCTTGTATTCTATCCATTCAATTTCAATCTTATTATTCTGCGGGGAGTATCTGTATATCATTATGCCTGCGGTTACCTTATTTATATACGCTATTTTCTGCAGTTTATTAGCATTAAAACATACTTTAACTTCTTCTTTTGAGAATTCTGTTGTTTCCAGCACAAACCGTCTTATCCATTCGCTTTTTTGCGGTTGTGTTTGTGCTATAAACTTTGTTTCTGTAATATTCATAAGATTTCCTTATATAATTAATAATTACCGTATAATTATATACCCTCAAACCCATATAAATCAAGGAAATTATGTTAACAAAATGTTAACATTTTCCACCTTTTAGGGTGATATTAATGGGATTTTACCTTAAAAATAGGATAATAATGAAAAGAACATAGGCAGAAAGAAGTATTGCGCCTTCTATTCTTTTAAGGATATGGCCTGTTGACATAAATAAGGCAAGGGCCAGTATAAATACAAGCATTATCGGGAGCTCGAATATCAAAACATCGGGGTTTATGGTAATGGGCCTTATGAGGGCTGCTATCCCGAGGACGAATAATATATTAAAGATATCACTGCCTATAATGTTTCCAACGCTTATGCTGGGCACTTTTTTCATAACCGCGGTCCATGTTATGGCAAGTTCAGGGATTGAAGTTCCTATGGCAAAAAGGGTTAACCCTATTATCCACGGACTTATTTTAAAATATTTTGCTATCTCGACACCTGAGTTTATCATGATATTTGTCGCAAGAACTACAAAAAGAAGAGCCGCGAAGAATGCCAGAGAAACCACTCTTTTGGAATTTAGCTTTTCAATGAATTTTCTGGGTTTAAAATCTTTTAATTCTTCTTTGCTCTCCTGCTTATAATAAGGGTCGTTATATGCGAAAACGCAGAATATAATAAAGCAGAGAAGAAACAGAAGCCCTTCTATCCTGGATATTTCAAGATCCATACAGAATATAAAAAGAACTATTGCGGCGAAAACCACAAGAGGAACTTCGCGCCTGAAAATTTTAGGATCTATTTTTATGGGCTTTATTAAAGCCGCTATGCCGAGCACAAGCCCTATGTTTGCTATGCTTGAACCGACTATATCTCCAAGGGCGATATCGCCCTGGTTTTCAATTGATGCAATAATTCCGACAGCCGCCTCAGGGGCTGAGGTTCCGAATGCTATGAATATGAGGCCTATGAATAAAGGAGAAAGCCTTAAGAGCATGGCCATCTTTACCGAGCTGTGTATAAGCCAGTCTGATGCAAGAAACAATAAGTATAAAGCTATCGCGAATATTATAATATTTAATATTAAACTGCCCATATACATTCTATTATTCCCCATAATGTTTTAAATATCCTATTGTAGGCAAATTAAATATTTTTAAAGTGTCTTTAAAAGGTAATTTTTTATTTTTATAAAAATATTATATAAAAGCACTGTCAGCATAATCTTCTATAAGAAGCGAGGTAAAGATGAATATTTTTAAGATTAAAAGTATTTTTGTTACGGTTTCTCTTTTTTTGTTCTGCGTATATATGCTTGCAGGATTATCTTTCCCGGAGAAGCTTAACATTCCAGAAAGTATTGAAATCGCAACGAATAAGAACCTTAACTTCAAATACAGTGAAGTGAATTATGAGATAAGCAAGTTATATGTTGACCAGGCAAAGCTGGATTTTCATCCCAAATTGGATCTTACGACATACCATAAACAGGATGCTTACCCGGCTCCCAATAAATCAACTTACCTTTTTCATGTTGTACAGCCTTTTTATTATTCCGGCGCGCTTACCAACCGGCTTAATTCCAAGAAATTCGCGAGCCAGTCCAGTCTTCTGGGGTTGATACAGGACAGCATAAATCTTGAAAGCGCTGTTTTTGACGCCTATATGAATGTTTTAAGACAGGAAATGCTGGTTGTTGTCGGTGAGTTTTCGATAAACGGCATTCAGGATGAGATTGATAATATACAAAGTTCTGTTGAAGAAGGCAAAAGAGGCAATGAGGCGGTCTTAAGGCTTAATGTTCTTTTAAATGATTTTCGGGAAGATCTTGTCGCCGCAAGACAGAGTCTCGTTGATGCCAAAGCCAACTTTAATACAATTTTAAATCTGGATCTTTCTAAAAATGTTGACCTTGTTATGTTCGGGGCTGAGTTATTCGAGCTTGATTATATAAGGTACAAACAGCAGAGGAAGAAATATGATACCCAGCAGATACTTGATATTTATTATGAATACGCGTTAAAAATGAGCCCGCTTGCCAACCAGAAAGATATAAATATTGCCGCCGCGGAATATGAATTAAGGGCAGAAAGAGGGGACAAGCAGCCGAAGATAAATTTTTCTCCACAATACGGCACGGATGATACAGGACAGGAAGGCGCCTGGAATGTAGGTTTTAGTTTTACCTATATCTTTCTTGATGAGAGCGACTGGAAAGACTACCAGATAAAAGAGGAGCAGGTAAAACAGGTAAAGCTTGATAGGGATATTTATCACAGGGATTTAAAATCCGCTATAAGAACAAATTATTCTAAAGTGATAGCCCTGGCCGAAAAGGCTTTTATAAACAGGAAACAGGCGTATGATTCGTTTAAATACCTCCAGAAGATAAAAGAAAAATACGCCAAAGAACAGGTTACCGATCTGACTATGGTTGACGCATACAGAAGCTTTTATGAAAACCAGATTGCCGATATAAACACCCTTTATGATTATTATATACAGCGTGAAAATCTTGAAGCGGTTATAGGGTACTCGGATTTCCGCCAGACCCCGACTTTTGACGAGTTTTTAGAATCTGAAGATAAAAATAAGTTTAAAATAAGGGAAGACCTGGGAGCAGGCACGCATATAGACAAAGCGGCTGATGAAAATGATATTGATGAGGTAAGACGCATTCTTGCGGGTGATCCGGAGCTTGTAAATTCGGTTAATGATGTTGGATGGGCGCCTCTTCACTGGGCAGCGTACAGGGGCTATAATGATATGGTGAAGTTCCTTATAGAAAAAGGGGCGGATGTAAACGCACAGACAACCATAGGGCTTACGCCTCTTTACCTGGCTGTTTCGGAGAATCATGAAGAAACCGTAAAGATGCTTATAGGCGCGGGCGCCGATGTTAATCTTGCGGTGAGAACAACCGGGTGGACGCCTCTTATGAAAGCCGTTATGGAATCATATACGGATATTGTAAAATTTCTGCTTGCAAGCGGCGCGGAGATAAACGCTAAATCAATAGCGGGCTGGACGGCTCTTCATGATGCCATAGAAGCAGGTAATTTGCCTCTAGCGAAGATACTCATAGCTCACGGTGCGGATATTGATATTGATAATTATGAAGGCAGTTCCGCTTTAGATCTTGCGATAATGGCAGGGAATGAGAAAGCCGTGGAATATCTTGAAAAATATCTTGAAAACAGAAGCGGAGGCGGAATTGATCAATAAAAAAACTTGCATTCTCTTCCTGCTCTGTGTTTTTATATCATTAACCGTTCAATCGGCTTTTTCATATGACTACCAGACAGAAGTTAACCGCTACTTAACGGTTATAGGTCAAAATGTTAACGAGCTTCCGGACTGGGAAGCTGGTTTTGAAAGAGCCGCAAACAACATTGAAAGCTTTGAAGAGTGCCTTCACAATATTTCAATGGATATAAACGAAAAAAGGAATACAAACCCAGGTTATACGGTTAAGATCATATTTTATAACCCTGTGGATGAGCGGTATAAACAGCTGGAAGAAAATTTAAATGAACTTAAGGACTATATGCGGGATCTTAATAATAAATATAATGATCTTAATGAAGCGGATATAAATAATAAAGAAAGAGTGCTTAATAATACCGCCAAGGCAATGACTAAATGGGCGGAAAAGATAGGCAAGCCCGATATAACCGATCTGGATTTCTCGGAAGAAAAAAAAGACGCTAAGATACTTGAAGAAGATTTTAATAATATAAACAACATACCGGAAGCCATGGAAAAAATAAAAAAAGAATACGAGCGAGTCAAACCCATAGCGGAAAGAACCCTGGAGATGCTCAGGAAATTAAAACCCCTAAACAGCCGCATGAAAGAGATTCTTGATAAGTATAAGGATCTGGGCAAACCGCCTAAGCAGTCAGACCATGTTGTTTTCCTCGGTAGTTTTAAAGGTCAGCGCGCAGAAGGCATGTTCGGTTTTAAGCTTTACAAAGACGGCACGGTTGCCGGCCTATGGGAAGGGGAGCTCAAGGCAAGCTACGGCTGCGGTCCGGTAAAAGGGACGATTAAAGGCGCATATAACTCAAAGCATAAAACCATAGGCGGCACTCTTTCAGGATACTATTATGTTACATTAAAAGACGGCTCCCAGAAAACTTATAACATAACAGGAGACTGGAACGGGAGAGTTTACGGGAACCTAATCAAGGGCACCTTCAGGCACAGAAAAGTGCTTAATAAAGGCACCATAGGCCTTGATTCCGGAAAATTTGAAGTGAATCTGGATAAATAAGATAACCGTATAAATATCAAAGGGGCAGAATGCTTAAAAAAATAAATCCAGCTTATTTGATCGCCCTTTTATTGTTTTTAATTATCTTTAATTGTAATTATGTTTATGCTTCTGAGCATCAGGATGAAGCGGATAATTACCTTAATGCAATAAAAGAGAACGTTAATATGCTTTCTAACTGGCAGAAAGGCATATCCGAAGCCTCGGAAAATATTAAAAAACTTGAAGAATGGCTTATCAATACCGCGGCAAGCATAAAGGAAAAAGTAAAAATTAATATTTCAAATCCCGTGTCTGAAAAAATTAAGGAGCTTGATAAAATAAAAGCAGAAGCGGAAGAATACATTAAGCAACTGCAGGCAGACTGCCAGAAACTTATAGACTCAAGCGGCGGTAAAGAGAAAGAAACAGTCATCCGTATAAAGGAAAATATGAACCTGTGGCTTACGCGTATTAAATCCTCGGGTTTAAACGAAATAGATTATAAAAATGATATTGAAAAATTAAAAGAAAAACTGAAAAATACGGATACACTCCAGGATATGCTCAAAGTTAACAGGTATGAATATAACAGAATAAAGACGCTTAATAAAAAAATACAGGACATGATAGAAAATATGACTCCCTTAAGCGAGAAGATTGACGGAATTATTCAAAGGTGTAAAACTACGGGCTTGAAAAAAGAAGAGCATAAAAACCTTGAAGCAGTCTCCGGAAAATTTACAGGCAGCTTTGAAGGCGCTTTTTCATCGGGCAGTTTAAATTTTAATATTTCCGATAAAAATGTTTCTGCCGACTGGGAAGGCGGTTTTTCAACGATGGACGGCGCCTCTGCCCGCATAAGGGGGAGGTGGACCGGCATCTATGATCCCGAAAGCGGCACGCTCGGCGGCCAGATAATGGGTATGTATTATTATATTTCCGCGTCTCCCACAAGACCCGTAAATATGCCTATGAATATAGCCGGCACATGGCGGGGAAATGTTTATTATAAAGCGGCGGGTGTATACATAACCGGCGAATGGCTGAGCCAGCATGGCGACTCCGGCAGGTTTGTGGTGTTCCAGAAGAAGTAGGGGCAGGGCATGCCCTGTTTGCGCAGGTTATATTTTTTTATAAAAATATACAAAGCTTTCTCCCCATGAGAAAGGATAAACTCTCTTATCTGTTTCTTTGAGAAAATCGCAATCCATCTTTATGCTTACAGATATAATTGAAGAGCCTGTTTTTACTTCCTTGAGTTTGTTTTTAAGTTTTTCCATATTTTCTTCATCCCATGTTGTCGGAGTGAAATAAATTATATCAAATTCTTTTATATCATATCCGGAGAAATCCCCATTAATAAAATCCGCATTTTCAAGACCCAGTTTCCGCTTTATTTTATTTGCCGTATCTACATACTCGGGTATTAATTCAAATCCGGCGGATTTCATTTTAAAATAAAGAGCGGCAAAAAGTACAGTTGCGCCGCGGCCTGAGCCCAGATCGCAGAATGAGAGGCCGGACGTGGGATTTGTTTGGTCCAGAATATGTTTTATTGTTATAAATGGAGTTTCGCCGTATATAAGGTTGTCGGGATGAGTTTTTGTCGTTTTTTTGCGCCTGCTTACGATTGTAAATGGCGAATCCGAAAAGTAGTAAATCCAGAAATAAAACTTTATTTTCCAGAACCACGGATATATCCCGAACACGGAAACTTCATATAAAAATAAAGAAAGCTGGTTAAATAAGCTTTCTAAAATTATGCCGTATATTCCCAACCTGTCTTTTAGCTTCATAAACAAAAACTCTTTTAGAAGTTACTTTATTTTCCGGGCAAGTATTATCAGGCGGGGGGTAATTTCGGTATATTTGCCTCCCGCGAAACTGCCAAAAACTTTTTCTACTTTCAAGCCGTTTCTCCTGAGAATCTCCTTCATTTCTTTTGATGTATAAACTCTCAAAACGATATTAAATTTTCTTGTTTTACCGTTAGGAGATATATAAATACGCTCTTCAATATTACGGCTGGTTTTTTTATCGAAGCTTCTTTTATAGAGTATAAAAGAAGAGTCAGGGAGTCTTGTCCAGTCTTTCTCCCTGTATATTTTCATAAGGTGGCCTTTATTTAGAATGTCAATAATAAAAAGGCCGCCGGGTTTTAATGCGCAGGATACCTGTTTTATGACTTTTTCATCTTCTCTGTCATTTTCTAAATATCCGAAAGAAGTAAAAAGATTCACGACCGCGTCAAATTCATTTTTAAACGGGATCTTTCTCATGTCAGATATAATGAAATCTGCATCTGTTTTTTCTTTCTGTGCTTTTTCATTAGCTCTTTTTATAAAAAAGGCATTAAGATCCTGTCCTGTTACGCTGTATCCTCTTTTTGCAAGTTCCACAGCGTGCCTGCCGTACCCGCAGCAGATATCCAGTATCTTTGATTTTTTTCTGAACCCGAGAAGCTTGTCTATAAAATCAACTTCCATTTGTGTCTTTTGCCCGGAATTTATAAATACGTATTCATCCATATATATTTTCCCGAAAAAGCCGGCTTTTTCGGAATACCAGGGTATTTTCATATTGTCCTCCATAAAAGATACTTCAAAATACCCACCAGCTTTTCCTTTAAAAACAAAGGGAATAAGTATATGCTGTAGAAAAAATATAGCAATAATCTTAATTCTATCTCGGGAGAAATATATGTTTGAACATCATTCCAACCTGTTTTTTATAACTGTCTTTTTCGGCTTTTTTGCCATAATGAATCCGCTTGTCAATATGCCTATATTTATAAGTCTTGTTCAGGATTTTGACGAAAAGAAAAAAAACAGCATTGCCCTGCAATCTGTTTTTTATGCATTTATTATTATTGCTGTTTTTTGTTTTACAGGAAAATTTATATTTGACGCTTTCGGGATAACACTCCCCGCCTTCCAGATTACCGGCGGTATAATTGTTTTTTATATAGGGCTGGAAGTCCTGCAGTCTAAATCTTCCAAAGCGCACTCCCAATCATTACCGGACGGTAGTGACCCGACGGGTATTGATACCAATCTAGCCGTTACACCGCTGGCCGTGCCTATTCTGGCAGGGCCGGGCACAATATCAACCGCCATGAATTTTTCTGCAAACACGGATTTTTTCAGGGTTTTAATGGTAATAACTATGTTCGCGGCTGTATGTGTTTTAACATATATCGCCTTCAGGTATGGTGAAAAATTAATGGGTTTTTTGGGGCCGAGGTTCATAATGGTGCTAGGCCGGCTTATGGGTCTTATTCTTGCCGTTATCGGCACGGAGATGTTCATGCAGGGAGTTAAAGGCGCCATTATAATGAGCGGTCTGTTTCCTAAATAATAATTTATCCATAACTTTTATGTATTATAAATTATAATCATCCGCAAAAAGATCAATAAGGGCTTCTTCTTCAGTTGAGTCGTTGTGTGATACAAGGAATATATTTTCTGCCTGTTGATTTTCGGTTTCCGTAAAATACGCGACAACTTCCGGTTGTTTGGGATTTATAAATTTATCTTTTACAGGAGTAAAAAAGAAAATAAAGATCCCGAAAATTATTAATATTGCCGCGAACGCGTAAGCCGGTTTTAACCCGAAGAAGGAAAACGAAGGTTTGGATTCTTTTTTGCTTCTTATTTTAGACATTAATTTTTGGTTGAAAGAAGACGGGAGAGAGTCTTTTATAATTCCCTGTTTTACTGATGAGCTTACTCTTTTTAAAACCTCAAGCTCTGTCGCGCAGTCAGGACAGGCTTCAATATGTTTTTCTATCTCAGCCCGGTTTGCAATTTCCCTGTCAATGTATTCATTTAACAAGTTTTTTATCTCATTGCAGTCTTTCATTCGGCATCACTCCTTACCATATCCTTAAGCTGTAAAGCCAGGTCCTGCCTTGCCCGCCTTATTTTTGTTTTTACGGTATTTATGTTCTCATTTAATATTTCCGAAATCTGTTCGTACGAAAGTCCTTCCAGTTCCCTTAATATAATGGCTTCTTTGTAGCCGTTCTTAAGGCTTTTAAGGGCATTTAAAATTTGCCTGCTTTCTTCCTTTTTTATGTAAATTTCTTCAGAATTTGTTCCTGTTTGTATGAAATTTTCCATCTCCTCCAGAGAAGCCGTAATTGCTTTTTTCTTTTTTATATAATCCTTGCAAAGGTTTTTCGCTATCTGGTATATGTAAGTTGAGATTTTGCAGTGTCCTTTAAAATTTTTAAGATCTTTATAGAAACGGTAGAACGCTTCCATTACAATTTCCTGTGCGTCTTCCCTGTTGTATATTATATTAAGAACAAAATTGTAAACCTTATTTTTATGCTCATCCACAATCTGCTCGAAATATTCTTCGCGGCCTTCCAGTATATTATTTACCAGTTCCCGTTCGTTAGGCATGTAAAACCTCTTGTGTTTATATGGTAAGGGCAGGGCAAATACACCCTGCCCTTTGTAATTATTATGACTTACACTCTTTACAGTTTCCGGATTTATCCTGTTTCTGTTTTAATCCCTTCATCTGCTTCTGCATTTCGTCAAACTTTGCCTTCTGCTGGTCTGTCAGTATGGTTTTTATCTCTTCGTTGATTTTCTTCATGGTTTCAAAGCGGCTGTTTTTATCAGCTTTTGAACACATTTGATCCTGATACTTTTTAATTATCTGCTTAACCTGAACCTGCTGTTCTGTGGTTAAGCTGAGTTTTTTGCCGTACACCGAAGCCATTTTGTCGGCCATTTTGTCGGCAATCGTACTTTTGAGCTTTTGCAGCTGTTCGGGAGTAAGAACCTGCTCTATTTTAGTCTTGTATTTTTCCTTGACCTGTTTTACCTCTTTTTTCTCTTCCTGCAGAAGTGTCTTTATCTGCTGTTTCTGCGCGTCGGTAAGGTCAGGGATAAGGTTGAGCATTCCCTCACACTGCTGTCCTTGTTTCTGCTTCATTGCCTGCATCTGCGGAGCGGCCATAACCGCCTGGGCTAAAAAAGCCGCTAAAACCAGTAAAATTATGAATGTTTTCTTATGCATATTTGTATCCTCCTTTCGTCTTTCTACTATGTTAGACGATAAATTCTTAAAAAAGTTTCAATTTGGATAACGGATATAATTTATATTTAATAATAATTCTTCCTTTTAAAGGAAAATGGTTATTTTAATAGAATTTCTAAATATGGTAAAAAACAGTTTAAAAAGTAAAAAAGGCGTAATATTAATTACGGTTTTAATTTTGTTAGTTATAGTTTTTATTCTCGGCGGAACTTTAATATTATATGCAAACCGCGATCTTTTTACTGCCATGCGGACCGAGAATTCCATGAACGCTCTTTATCTGGCTCAAGCGGGGTTAATGTACACATCTATAGAGCTTACAAATTTCCGCCTTGACGGCTCCCGTCCCGAACATACGACAGATCCCCCGAAGGAGTTGAGTACGGGTAAGTTTATAGTTAAGGCCGCGCTTAATAATAATGGTACTGTATCGGTGGAATCCAGAGGCATAAGCGGGAAGGCCGAGAAAGTAATTCACGCGGTATTTTCGTCGAATAAAAGCGGCAGCAGTTACGACTGGTATTATTAGAGGAATATTATGAAAAAAAGAAACCGAGGCCATACGCTGGTAGAAGTTATCGTTTCAATGGTAATTATAACGCTTATGATTGTTCTTGTTGCCCAGCTTTCCGTTAACTCGTGGAGGTATGTAAGGTACGGTTCCGCGCAGTCCGACCAGTTCGCAGGCGCGCGTACGCTTATGAATAATTTAAGCGAAGCCATAATGGCGTCTAATGAAGTTTATGATACAAGTCCCGATCTTTTAACTGTGAGGCGCACTTATTATATAGGGGGACCGGAAGTTAAGATAATAAGCTACAAGATGGAGGAGAATAAGCATAAGTTATTTGACATATATAAAATTGAATATCCTCTTGATTATGATCCCAAAGAGCCTTCTAAGCATATAGCGGTAGGGGGCAGGAAAACGCTTGTGGCTAAGAATGTAAGTGAGTGTACTGTAAAACAGGATCCATCCAATCCGAAACTCTATAATATAACCATGGAGCTTACTAATCTTGATCCTAAAATACCCAAGTTTAATATAAAAACAAAAGTGCTGAGGAAAAAATAGCACGAAAGGAGCCTGGCGTGAAATTATTTTTCAATAGAAAATCCAGAGGTTTTTCGTTAATTGAAGTTGTAAT
>JBDRKI010000124.1:0-28851 GCA_043814095.1 Armatimonadota bacterium
ATAGATATGGTGGCCGAGCCTGTTTGTATTTCATGTTGACATTATATCATATAGCAACGAATTAATCTATCGAATAGAAAAACAAGGGAGCCATTCATCCCCTGTTTAAAAACAGAAGCTTTCTGGCTAGTATTTTGTAAAAAACCGTACTTGTTTTTATGTATTTAACAGCCATTTCCAGATAGGAATATATTGGATTCCGTTTTCCTTTTTTTCGGTATCTAAAGTGATTAAAATTAATTCCTCGGCCTTTTTAAATTCCAGTAGTGACTCTATTTCTCTTTTTTCGATTTTATCTCCTACGGTAACATTAATAGCGCTTAATTTTCCGTTATCTTTTAGGATAAAATCAACTTCACCTTTATCTTTCCAGTAAAAAATTTCCTTTTCGTATTTTCTAAGATTGTTTCCGATCAGGTTTTCCGCCAGCTTACCGGTATCATGCGAAAATCTAAAAGAAACAATATTTCTAATTCCATTATCCAGGCAGATTATTTTTTTGGAATTTACTTTTTGAGATTTCAAAGAATAAGAAAAAATAGGAAATAAAAACACATAATCGGTTTCTTCTATAAAGGCAATATAATTTGACAGGGTTTGCCTTGAAGAAGGCATAAGTTGCTTAACGCTTTTGAAGTATGAATTAACAGAAAACAAAGAGGCAGCGTTGGTAAAAAGAAATTTCAAGAGTTCTCTTAGAAGCTGAGTGTTTTCTATTGAAAATCTTTCAGCCAGATCTTTAAAAACAAGAAGATTGAAATATTCCGTCAGGATTTTTTCTTTTAATATTATGTCGTTTTCAATTGCTACTTCGGGAAAGCCCCCCCCCACTGCATGTAGGTTTCAAAAAGTTTTTTAATTTGGAATCTTTGAGGGGTATATTCAAAGTTTTTTTCAAGTTCCACGCCGTTGAATTTAAGGAATTCATTAAAGCTTAGGGGATACAGCGGATAACTTATAGTCCGGCCTCTTAATGAGGTAGCGATTTCTTTGCTTAAAAGTTTTGATGATGATCCTGTAATGAAAATTTTTACTTTTTCTTTGTCGTGAATTCTTCTTATGAAAAGCTCCCAGTTTGTAATATTTTGGATCTCGTCAAAAAAAAGATAAACTTCTTTTTCTTTGTTGTCGGGATATAATTCAAAATATGCTTCCATAAAAGAATTTAAGTCTTTAACATCAAGCGGCAAAATTCTATCATCTTCAAAATTTAAGTAAAAAATTCTTTCTTTAGGAATTTGATCTTTTATAAGTTTTTTAATTACCGTGTAAAGATAAAAACTTTTTCCGCTTCTGCGGGGTCCGTAAATAGAAATAATCTTATTGATTGAAAGCGGAATTTTTAATTCTCTTTCAAAAGTTTCGGGGAGTTTCTCGGAATGAAACTCCTTTATCAGTAATTTAAATAATTCTTTTTTGCTATGGCTTTCCATGTATTTATTATATAGTTGCCTTCCCGAAAAGTCATGTCCTTGTCAATAGTTGCCTTGTACGCAAGGCAACTATTGGAGTTTCTTCCGTGTAAAGTAAATTCTTCAAAAACGACTATTTTATTTGTTTTTTATCTTCTCCAGCATCTTGTCCCACTGTTTATTGCCTTCTTTTATATACATATCATAAGGAACAAGCGGCTTTTCCAGCTCTTCTTTCGTTTTATCCGAAAGATATCCGTCTTTAATAACTTCTTTCCCGCACATCTGCAGGAGCTTTTTGTATTTACCGGTAACCATCAGGTTAAGCATTAAGTTGTCAGCTTTTAAAAGTTCGCCTTCACCGCGGTATATCTCGGCGATTAGTTCGGAATCCATGTTTTTTGCCACTATCCGCGCCCATTGCTTCATGGGCTCAAAATGTATCTGCTCCGGAAACCCGCAGTTTGAAATAATGACAAGTTTAGGAGCTTTTTCTCCTGTTTTAAGATGTTTGCAGACGCCGTCTTTATCTTTCTCAAAATGGGGGTCTCCCATAGGAAGCAGGCGGTCTATGAAGTTTTTCATCAGGCCCGTCACATGGAAGAAATAAAGGGGGGTTGCTATTACAAATATATCCATATCTTTTAAAAGAGGCATTATATTCTGCATATCGTCTTTTATAACGCATGCTCCGGGTGTCTTTATCCAGCAGGAGAAGCATCCCATGCAGTGCTTTATATTCTTCCCTGCAAGGTGTATATGCGAAGTTTCAGCCCCGGCACTTTTAGCGCCTTTTAAGAATTCTTCCACCATTATATGGGTGTTTGAATTTTTCCCGCGCGGGCTCCCGTTTACTGCTGTTATTTTCATAATCATATCTCCTGTGCTATTTTTAATACTAATTAATTGTGTGGTTTCTTTTTCAGTACGACACTCACCTCTTTTATCTATTAAAGCTTATTACAGGATTTTCCATAAAAATAAAGAATAGCCTATCTTAAGCATTAAAACTATATAAATAATGTTTTTTTTAGGGAGGTGACATTATGACCGTAAAAAGCTTATTAAGAAAAACAAGAACAAAAACAAAAAAGAAAACTGCAGCAAGGAAAAAGCAAGCGTCTGCGGATACCCCAGTAGAAAAAATTTATAAAGATTTGTATGCAAATGCTCCAGCAGCTTATTTCTCAATAAGTTCAGGCGGGATTATAGGGCGGTGCAATAAAAAAGCCTGTAGCCTTCTCGGGTATAAAGAAAAAGAACTGATTGGCAAACGTGTTTTTGAGCTTTATGCCGATACACCGGACGGGAAAGATAAGGCAAAAAAAATTTTTAAACGTTTTGTTAAGGGCGAGAAGATTGCTAATGAAGAGCTCCAGATGGAAAAAAAGAATGAAAAGACAATATGGATCAGCTTATCGGTAAGTCCCGTAAAAGATCCTCTTAATAAAGTAATAGCAAGTCGTTCGGTTGTTATTGATATAACCGAGCAGAAAAAAAACAAAGAAGAAAGTAAAAAAAGTTCTGAAATTTATAAAGCGCTTATTGAATCTGCAGATGACCTTATATATATGATGGATAAAAAAGGCAGGTTGATATCTTTTAATAAAGCTACAGAGAAAGCCTTCGGCAAGCCTGCATCTAAAATAAAGGGCAGGACATATCATGAACTTTTCCCCAAAAAACAGGCGGACTCTTTTGTGAAAAACCATAATAAGGTTATAAGGACCGGGGAAGTATTTAGCGAGGAATCTGTTTTAAAGGTTGGCGGAAATAAATTCTGGACAAGCGTTGTTCTTGCCCCCGTTAAGGATAATAAGGGCGGAGTTTTTGCGGTTATGGGCATAAGCAGGGATATAACCGACAGGAAAAAAGCCGAGAGAAAATATTCTCTTGTTGTGCAGAATTCCTTTGACGGTTTCTGGCTGACAGATACAAAAGGCCGTTTTTTAGATGTCAATGAAGCGTACTGCAAAATGACGGGCTATTCAAAATCTGAGTTGATGAAAATGAAGGTGATAGATGTTGAAATAATCGAGTCTTCTGAAGAAACACAAAAACATATAGAAAAAGTTATGCGTAATGGCTATGACAAATTTGAGACGCGCCACAGGCGCAGGAATGGCGGCATTATAGATGTTGAGATAAGTGTTAATTATCTGGATGCCCGGGAGCTTGAAGAGTCGCAGTTTGCCGTATTTATAAGGAATATTACAGACCGCAAGGTGGTAGAACAGGCGCTTGCACAAAACAGGCGCAGTCTTCTTGAGGCCCAGAAAATCGCTCATTTAGGCAGCTGGGACTGGGATGTAGGGAGCGGAATTCTTACCTGGTCTGATGAGATGTTTCGCATCTGGGGTTTTGAGCCGGGAGAATTTGTTCCTAAATATGAAGATTTTTTAAATTCCCTTCATCCTGATGATCTTGAAGTTGTAAAAAAAGCGGTAAATGATACACTTACATTAAATAAGCCGTATGATATAGAATACCGTATAAAGCTCCATCGCGGCGGTGAACGTATAGTAAAAGCACAGGGGATGGCGGATTTTGCCCCCGATGGAAATCCGGTAAGAATGTTTGGTACAGCTCTGGATATTACCGAGCAAAAAGAAAAACAGGGCAAAATTTTAAAGCAGTCCAAAATTATCAGCGGTATAAACAAAATTTTCTCTGAAGCTCTTATATGTGAAACAGAAGAAAAGCTTGCCAAGAAATTTCTTGAAGTTGCAGAGAATGTATCAGGCAGTAAATTTGGGTTTGTCGGGGAATTAAATTCCAAAGGTCTTTTTGATACAATTGCTGTTAGTAATCCAGGATGGGATTCATGCAATATGGCTGTTACCGATGCCAGAAAGTATACAGTAAGCATGCCGATTAGAGGGATTGACAGGATGACTCTCAAAGAGGGAAAACCGCGTATTGTAAATGATACCGTTTCACATCCCGACAGGATAGGAGTTCCCGAAGGGCACCCCGCGATCACTTGTTTTCTAGGTGTTCCATTAAATCAGGGGAGCAGAGTTATCGGAATGATAGGCCTGGCTAATAAAGAAACCGGCTATGATATTCTGGATCAAGAATATATAGAAGCTCTTTCAGTAGCTTTTGTTGAGGCACTGTATAAAAAAAGAGCCGATCGGGCAGTCAAAGAATCGGAATCCAGATTCAAACTGCTTTTTGACAGTTTAACCGAAGGAGTTGCTCTGGGGGATATGGAAACCGGAAACCTGTATATGGTTAATGACAAGTTTGCCGAGATGACTGGTTATTCTAAGGAAGAATTGAGAAATTTTTCTCCAGTAAATTTTCATCCGCAGAAAAATGCAAAGTTTGTCTCCGGCGTGTTTGAAAAAGCGGCAACAGGAGAAGAACGTTTTGTTAAAGACATTCCTTATATGAGAAAAGACAGAAGTGTATTTTATGCCGATATGGGATTAAATATGATTGAACTAGAAGGTAAGAAATATATGATGGTTTCGGTCAGGGATATAAGCGAATTAAAAGAACTCCGGATAAAAGAACAGGAAGAAAGGGAGAGAGCCGGGCTGTATCTTAACATAGCAGGAGTAATAATAGTTGCTCTTGACGGCGAAGGGAAAGTAACCCTTATAAATAAAAAGGGGTGTGAGGTTCTGGAGCATGAACTCGGGGATATTATCGGTAAAAACTGGTTTGATAATTTTTTGCCTGAAATAATGAGAGATGAAGTGAAAGAATCCTTCCATAAAATTATTTCGGGGGACTTGGAGGGTCTGGAGTATTATGAGAATCCTGTTTTGACCAAATCAGGAGAAAAACGTCTTATTGCATGGCATAATACATATATTAAAGACGAGAAAGGATCTGTTTGCGGGACTCTAACTTCAGGAGAAGATATAACCGAGAAAACAGAGATTAAAAAACAGATGGAAAGCCGCCTGCACGAGCTGGAGGTCTTTCATAAGGCCGCTATAGATAGGGAAGACAGAATACTTGAGTTAAAAAAGAAGATTCAGGAGCTGGAAGAAGGCAAGGAGGATGAAGAATGAAAGGTATAATATTTAACCTGCTTGAGGATTTTGCCGTTGAGGCGGCCGGAGAAGAGAAATTTGAAGAGATATTAAGCAAGTGCAACCTAAAAACAAAGGAGCCTTTTGTGGGTCCGGGCAGCTACCCCGACGGGGATCTGTCAGAAATAGTAGATAAAGCAAGTAAGCTTCTGGGAATAGAAAAACTTGAACTTATACGGAAGTTCGGCAGGTTTGCTTTCGCTGGGCTGGCGGAAAAATTTCCCGTTTTTGTTGAAGGAAAAACCGCACATGAATTTATAAAATCAATCAACGACATACACTTTATAGAAGTAAAGAAGTTGTATGAGGATGCAAATCCTCCCCGGTTTGAGTATGAAGAAATATCGCCCGATAAAATGATATTATATTATAGGTCAGAAAGAAAGCTTTGTCCTTTGATAATGGGGATAATAGAAGGTATATCTGATTATTATAAAACGCCTATTGAAGTTAAAAAGGTAAAATGTATGCTTGACGGGGCTCCTGAATGCGTGTTTGAACTTAATTTCGGCAAGAGTTAACGGAGATTATAAATGACGGAAGATATTTTAAAAAATAAATTAGCGCGCGCCGAAAAGAAAGTTTCTATTCTTGAAGAAATGATAGAAACAAAGACAAGGGAGCTTTACCTTGAAAAAGAAGCTCTTGCAAAAGCCAAAGAGCGGGCGGAAAAAATAACGAAGATTACACCCAGCGCGGTTTTTACCGTTGACGCAAAACGCAGTATAACCGGATGGAACAAACGCGCGGAAGAGATAACCGGCTATACGGCGGAAGAGATAACCGGCAAAAAATGCGGCATTTTTGCGGCATATCCCTGCAATGAAAAATGCGGCGTTTACGCGGATGATGTTCCTAAACCGATAACCGGAAAAGAATGCACCATAAAAGCAAAGAACGGTTGTTTGCGCTACATATCAAAAAATGCCGATTTAATAAAGGACAGCTCCGGCAATATAACCGGAGCCATAGAGAGTTTTGAGGATATAACCCAGCGCAAAGAGGCGGAAGAGGAAATTAAAAAAATAAACGAAGCACTGGCGGCAAAACTTAAGGAAGAAGAGCGCAATAAATTAATTATGATAAGCATCCTGGATGATGTTACCGAGACAAGAGATAAATTAAGACAGGTTACCGAGGATCTTGTCCGTTCAAACCAAGACCTTGAGCAGTTTGCTTATGTGGCTTCTCACGATCTCCAGGAGCCGTTGAGAATGGTCGCGAGCTATGTCCAGCTTATTGAACAGAGATATAAAGATATGCTGGATGATGAAGCCAGAGAATTTATTAATTATGCCGTTGAAGGCGCGCATAGGATGCAGGCGCTTGTAAATGACCTTTTGGCTTACTCAAGGGTAGGGACCAAGGGCAAGTCTTTTGAGAAAACGGATTTAAACGCAGTGATTGAAGACGCCATTAACAACCTAAAAATATCCATAAGCGATAATAATGCCAAAATAACCAAAGAGAATCTCCCGGCGGTTAAGGGAGATTCGGTACAGCTTGGACAGCTCTTTCAGAATCTTATTGCTAACGCGCTAAAATTTAAAGGAGATAAAAATCCTGAAATTCATATAGGCGCTGAAGATAAAGAAGCCGAATATCTTTTTTCCGTTAAAGATAACGGGATAGGTATAGATCCTAAATTTAAAGAAAGAATATTTATTATTTTCCAGCGGCTTCATAAAAGAACAGAATATGAAGGAACGGGAATAGGTCTTGCGGTATGCAAAAAGATAGTTGAGCGGCATGGGGGGAGTATCTGGGTTGAATCCGATCCAGGGAAAGGTTCTGTTTTTTATTTTACAATATCGAAGATAATAAAAAAGGAGGCAATTGCCAATGTTTAATGAAAAATCGATTGATATCCTGCTTGTGGAAGATAACCCGGCAGATGCGCGTCTTACACTGGAAGCTTTAAAGACAAGCAAGGTAAGTAATATCATTAATGTGGTTGAAGACGGCGAAGAAGCTATGCAGTATTTAAAGAAGGAAGGAAAATATGAGGGTTCTGCGACTCCCGACCTTATCCTCCTTGATTTAAACCTTCCCAAAAAAGACGGCAGAGAAGTTCTTAAAGAGGTAAAAGAAGATGATAATTTAAAAAGAATTCCGGTTGTAATTTTAACCTCATCTCAAGCCGAAGAAGATATAATAAAATCTTATAATTACCATGCCAACTGCTATATAAACAAGCCCGTTGATTTTGAAAACTTTTTAAAAGTTGTACACATAATAGAAGATTTCTGGCTGAATGTAGTAAAGCTTCCCAGAGATTAATATTCTGTTTGAAAGGTTTATAAAATATGGATGACAAACTTATTAATGGTGACTTGCTTTCTATTCTGCTTGTTGAAGACAACCCGGCAGATGTGCGCCTTACGATGGAAGCTCTGAAGACCAGCAGGATAAGAAATAATATTGACGTGGTTAATGACGGTGAAGAGGCGATGGCGTATTTAAAGAAGGAAGGAAAATACAAAGATGTTTCAACTCCCGATCTTATTCTTCTTGATTTAAACCTTCCCAGAAAAGACGGGAGGGAAGTTCTTAAAGAGGTAAAAGAAGATGATAATTTAAAAAGAATTCCCGTGGTGGTTCTTACCACATCCCGCGCGGAAGAAGATATAATAAAGGCATATGAATATCAGGCCAACAGCTACATAGCTAAGCCGGTAGATTTTAAAAATTTCTTAAAAATCGTGCATTCAATAGAGAATTTCTGGTTTAATTTTGTGAAACTTCCCAAAAAGGAGCAATAAGCGGTTTTTATGGACAATAAACCTATTAAAATACTTCTTATAGAAGATAATCCCGGTGATGCGCATCTTATGAAGATTCTTTTAACCAGCAAGTATCCGGGCAGTTTTGATATTGTGCATGCCGAAACTCTTGATGATGCCTTTAAAGAGTTAGATAGCGGGACATTTGATGTAATAATGTCTGATTTAGGGCTTCCTGACAGCCAGGGACTTGATACCGTCAGGAGCTTGAAACAAAAAGAAGTTGATCTGCCAATAGTTGTCCTTACAAGTCTTAATGATGAAGATATTGCGCTGGCGGCGGTGAAAGAAGGCGCGCAGGATTATATGGTTAAGGGAAGCGCGGACAGCCTTATGTTTATCCGTTCAATTAAATATGCCATAGAACGCCATAAACTCCAGAAAGAGATAGAAGCCATGAGGGAAGAGTTTATAGCTACCCTTACCCATGATCTTAAAACACCCATAGTTTCAATGATGGGATTTACAGAACTGGTTTTAGATCCGGATTTTGGCCCCATATCGGATGAAAAAGTTGGGTATGTGAATAATATTAAATTTTCGGGGAAGATACTTATTAATATGATAAACAATATAGTGCAATCTTCCCGTATTGAGCAGGGACAGTTTAAGATAATATATGATAATTTTTCATTAACAAAGCTTTTAGATGAAATCAAAGAAGCTTTTTATCCGCTCAGCGTTATGCAGAAAGTTTCCCTGGAATTTAAATGCCCCGAAGATATATTGGTTTATGCTGATTTAAACAAAACAAGACAGGTTTTCCATAATCTTATAAGCAATGCTTTTAAGTTTATCCCAGAGAATGGTACGATATCCATAGAAGTTACTCTAAAAGACAGTCTTATAGATATTACCGTATCTGATACGGGAAAGGGTATATCTAAGGAAGAACAAAACAAAATTTTTGAAAAGTTCGGACAGGCAGAAGGAGAAAGACGGGGCTCGGGACTCGGTCTTTATATAGTAAAAAAGATACTTGAAGAACATGATACCGATATCCGTATGGAGTCCGAACCCGGTAAAGGTACTAAGTTTTTCTTTTCATTAAAAAAAGGAGAAAAAGAGTAAGCCTTTGTCTCCTTTTTTATTTTCTTTCTTTTCTACGCTATATCAATTGATTTATCCAGGTATACATCCTGTATCGCATTAAGGATTTCTATTCCTTCTTTCATCGGCTTCTGGAATGCTTTCCTGCCGGATATAAGTCCTGTACCACCGGCTCTTTTATTGATAACGGCTGTTTTTACAGCCTGCTGGAGATCGTTTTCCCCCGAAGGTCCGCCTGAGTTTATAAGCCCGGCTCTGCCCATATAGCAGTTTACAACCTGCCATCTTGTAAGGTCTATGGGATGGTCTGTCGTTAGTTTTTCATATACAAGCTTGCTTGTTTTGCCGAAACCGATTGCCGTAAACCCGCCGTTATTTTCAGGGAGCTTCTGCTTTATAATATCCGCTTCTATCGTAACTCCCAGATGGTTTGCCTGGCCGGTAAGGTCGGCGGAGGCGTGGTAGTCAACACCGTCTTTCTTAAATGCGTCGTTTCTAAGGTAACACCACAGGATTGTGACCAGTCCTATCTTATGCGCGTGTTCAAACGCGAGAGATATCTCTTCTATCTGGCGCCTTGATTCTTCGGAGCCGAAATAAATCGTAGCGCCTATGGCAGCCGCGCCCATGTTAAACGCCTGTTCAACAGATGCGAATAATCTCTGATCGTATGTATTGGGGTAGCTTAAAAGTTCATTATGATTTATTTTTAATATGAAAGGTATTTTATGGGCATATTTTCTTGAAACAGAGCCGAGCACACCCAGAGTTGATGCAACCGCGTTGCATCCGCCTTCAATTGCCAGCTTTACGATATTTTCAGGGTCAAAATAAATAGGGTTAGGAGCAAAACTTGCCGCAGCGGAATGTTCTATTCCCTGGTCAACGGGCAGTATCGATAAATAACCCGTGCCCGCCAGGCGTCCGTGATTAAATATATTATGCATGTTTCTTAAAACATTATTGGATCTGTCTGACGGTATGAATATGTCGTCTATAAAATCAGCCCCCGGTATATGAATCTGATCCTTGCTTACGGTAGTACACCTGTGATCAAGCAGGTAGCCTGCATCTTTACCTAAGATTTTCTCAATATTATTTGACATAAATACCTCCTGTGTTTTTTATTTATAATAACTTCTGATTTAAAAGGATATTTTCCTTTAATTAATTTAATAAAGGATTAATAAGTAAAAATTAAGAATCTTAGTAAAATAAGCGAAAGGGGATTTATATGAGAAAATATTTATTATTAATAATGATTTGTATTTTTGTATTATCATTGGTATCTTACGCGGATATTACGGAGAAAGTAGCGGAAGTTGCCGCTGTTGAAGGGGTGCTGGAAGTAAAAAGGATTGATAAAGACGCATGGAACAGCGCTCCTGTTAAATCACCCGGATATATTGAAGATGAGTTTAAAACAGGAGAGAATTCTGTTGCCGATATTGAATTTCTTGCGGGCGGCCATGTAGGTCTTAATACAAATACCGCGATTAAGATAACGGGCATAAGGCAGGCTGAGGATGTTACGGAAAGATCCTTACTCCAGAAGATAATATTGAATACAGGCGCCATATGGACAAAATTCACCGATCAGGATAAAAAAATAGAGTTCCAGACAAAAAGCGGTGTTCTGGCGATTAAGGGTACTGAGTTTGTAATGGAAGAGAATACAGAATCAAAAAAGACAGAAGTTTACGTATTAGAGGGAGAGGTCGCTTATAATACAGCAGGTTCGGTTATATCGGCTAAAGCAGGGGACAAGATAACAATACCGTGGGAAGATGTGCCTGTTGTACATCATTACAAGCCGGAAGAGTTAAGGAAAGAATGTGAGAATAAATATTCCGAATTATACGGGGCGCTTAAAAATATCTTAAACTTTATCTCAATGGCGCAGTCTTTATCAGGAGGCAGCTTTATTGATTCGGGCTCCATGTATTACGGCTATATGGCGGCTGAAGTTATAAACGACCCCAACGAAGCGGTTAAAAATTATGCCGTAAGCGAAGCTTCAAAACATGTCCCGGGTCCTTTCGGTTCCATACTGGGATCTGCGGTACGCTCGGAAAGCAAGAAAAAGAAAGAACCGGATTTCCCGGTTGATTTAAATCCTAATCAGAATACTATTTCTTCCGAAAACCTTAACTTTACATGGAAACCGTATAAAGGTGCGGATTCTTACTGGATATTTGTAAGCCCGCGTGAAGACATGAAAGAACTGTATTGGGCCCAGCAGGTCTTAGAATCCAAAGCCGGGTATCCCTCATGGGCAAAGAATCTGGAAGAAGGTCAGAAATACTACTGGCGGGTTATAGCCTCAAAAGGCGATAAACCCTTAGGAAAAGCGTCACAGACATTTTTCTGTGTTAAATAAGACGGAGAATTTTAATTTATGCTTCCTGAAAAAAGGTACATATTATTTTTTGCCATAGCTCTTCTTATTACAATGGGGATATGTTTTACTCCCGTGGCCGAGAAATGGGAGCTCTGGAGTTTTGATTACAGGTTAAATATTACCGACAGCGTGAAAACGCTTGATGACCGCGTAAGGATTATAGGGATTGATGTCCAAGCCCTGGAGATATACGGGCAGTGGCCCTGGGCAAGAAAGGTACACGCGGAAATAGTTGATAAACTGTCTTTAATGGGTGTTAACTCTGTCGCGTATGATATTCTATTTGACACCCCGAGCAGGTTTGGAGTTAAAGACGATGAAATTTTTGCGCTGTCTTTGAAAAAATCAGGCAGGGTTATACTCCCCTTTAAGTTTGAGGATAAGCAGAATATAACAGGCTGTAAAATTTTATATCCTGTACCCATAATTAAGGATTCCGCGGCGTCTCTCGGCTTTGCCGACAGCATCATGGATATTGACGGCAAGCTAAGGAAGGCATATCTTGCTTATACAGTCAAAGGAAAAATCTATCCATCGCTTGATTTAGCCGTGTTTGCTTTTATTAACGGCATTAAGCAGGAAGATATAAAGTATTCCAAAGATAAAATAACTGTAGGAACCCTTGTTATACCTACGGATAAAAATTATAGTTATTACATTAACTTTGCGGATGAAGATCTCTTAATAGGCCAGGGTTTAAGCAGGTCAAGTGCTTTTGACGCGGTAAGCGTTAAAAGAATAATGGATATGGATAAAAGCTCCGGATTATATAAAGGTTCCGTCTGTTTTGTGGGCGCGACGGATGAAGGGCTTAAGGATTATTTTACCACTCCTGTAGGTTATATATCAGGGGTGGCTGTACACGCCAATATATTAAACAGTCTTATTAAAAAATACTTCATACGCAGGGCCGGTTCCGGGTATGAAGCTCTTCTATGGATTCTTCTTATAATTATAGGTATTTTTGTCTTTCCTAAAACCCGCGGTTATAAAAGTGTGGCATTATTTATTTCTTTGCTGGTATTCTACATTGTTTTTAACTTTATTTTATTCAGTTCCGGCTGGTGGCTTAACCTTGTTTATCCCCTTATATATCTTTTCATAGTCTTTTCATTTACCCAGAGCTACCAGTTCGCGAAAACAAGGAAGCTTTTCGGTCAGTTTGTGGCTCAGGAGTTTGTTGATGAGATGCTTGATAAAGAAGCGAAGCAGAAGCTCGGCGGGGAAGAGAAAGAAGTAACCGTTCTCTTCTCTGACATAAGGGGGTATACGGATCTATCGGAGAAAATGGAGCCCAAACAGATAATGGAGCTTTTAAACCAGTACCATTCAAAGATGGGCGAGATATTTGCCGTTAATAAAGGCAGGATATTTGATTACCAGGGTGACGCGCAGATGGTTGTTTTCGGCGCTCCTGCCGAGTTAAAGGATCACGCTTATTTTGCGGTAAAAGCCGCCTGGCAGATGAAGAAAGAGATAGAGAATTTAAAATCAGCCTGGAGGGAGATTATACCCGGTGAATTCAGCGTGGGTATCGGTTTATGCACGGGAAGAGTCGCAGTCGGCCTTGTCGGGGCAGAAGAGCATAAACAGTATGTGGCGATAGGGGATTCGACGAATACGGCAAGCCGGCTTCAGGGGCTTTCGGGACAGCTCGGATGCAGTATACTTATGACCGAGTCCACTTACCTTAAGGTGAAAGACAGAGCTGAAGTTAAAGTGTTTGAAAATATTTCAATAAAAGGCAAAGCAGTGCCCGTGACGGTTTACGGTGTTACCGGAATTAAATAAAAATTTGCGTAAATTATAAAAAGTTATATAATTATTAAAAGGCTGTAATTAACTATGATAAGAAATATGCTGAAAAAACTGGTAGAAGAAGAGATAATGTTTGTCTCTGTTATTAAATGGGTATTTCTGGCATCTGTTGTCGGCGTTATTGTAGGTTTCTCAACAGCCATGTTTTTAAAACTTCTTAAATGGTGTGTTGTATCAGCCCAGGGCCTCCCTTACCATTATTATTTTCTTCTTCCGCTGGGCCTCTTTTTCAGTTCTTTAATAATAAAATACCTGGCGCCTGACGCCAAAGGCCACGGCACCGAGAAGGTTATAGAAGCCGTGCACAAAAACTGGGGAAGAATAAAAGCAGCTGTGGTCCCCGTTAAGCTTATTGCCACTCTTGCCACAATAGCGGTAGGCGGTTCTGTGGGTAAAGAAGGTCCATGCGCCCAGATAGGCGCCGGGCTTTCGTCTATGTTTGCGAACCTGCTGAAATTTGACAAAAGAGATCATAAACGGCTTGTTATCTGCGGTATAAGCGCGGGATTTGCGGCTGTTTTCGGCACGCCTATCGCGGGGGCTGTTTTCGGGGTAGAGGTCCTTTTTGTGGGCGGGATTATGTATGAAGTGCTCCTCCCTTCTTTTATATCGGGTATTATTGCTTACCAGACAGCCACGGCTTTCGGTATTGAATATCTTTTTCACCCCATAAAGGTAATTCACGCTTTTGACCCGCCGTTTTTTGTGGAAGTTGTCATAGCCGGCATTTTCTTCGGGATATGCGCCTTCCTGCTTATAGAATGCATGAACCTTACGGACGCCATAGCCAAGAAAATTAATATATGGGAGCCGTTAAAGGGTCTTATCGGCGGTATTGTACTGATAATCTTAGTCAGGATGTTCAGCGAGAATTACCTGGGGCTTGGTTTAAATATAATTGATAACTGTATAAACGGTTCCAATATAATCTGGTATATGTTTTTAATGAAAATAATATTTACCAGCATAACTTTAAGTTTCGGAGGAAGCGGCGGCATTGTGACTCCCATATTTTTTATAGGGGCAACCGCCGGTTCTTTATTTGCTTCTATTTTCGGATTAAGGGAAGTTACGTTTTCCGCGATAGGCCTTGTCGCTGTGCTTGCCGGAGCGGCTAACACCCCCATAGCGGCAAGCATCATGGCCATGGAATACTTCGGTCCGAATATAGCGCCGTACGCGGCCGTAGCGTGCGTTGTAAGCTTTCTTATGACCGGACACAGGAGTGTTTATCCCTCCCAGATACTTGCCATGCATAAATCCACATCCATAGAAGTGCCGATGGGTAAAGATATAGTATATGTTGATCCGCACTTTAAGCCGAGGAGAAAAGGATGGATAACAAGTATTTTAATTGCCTCTGAAAAATTAGTTGACATGGTAAAAAAGAATATAATTAAAAAGCTCAAAAAAAAGAAAAAGTAATTTTTTCTTTTTAAATAAGGATTTTTTGTTCTTTTTACGGCTTGTTTTTGACAAATTTCCTCACTTTAATATCATATTTGCTATTAATTATTTATTTCATTCTCCTAAAAAGTAAAAAAATTAACAATTTATTAACATTTTTTTAATATTTTTTCAGCTTATTCATGATATAATTATATTTGAAAGGGTTGATTTGTATGACAGAAGCAGGATCATATATAAATAATCTTCTTTTAAGAGCGACTATGCCGGGCACTACCAGAGTTCGTATTTTATGGGATAGAGCTTTTAATCCGGAAATATTTCACGGCTATGATGAAGGTATATCTGAAGAAGTATACAAGGGCTTTGTTTTAACAACCGGGGCGGACTGCAAGAGCCTTAAAGAATTTTTTACAACGGAGAAAGCCGGCAGCAGCCGCACTGTTTATTTTACCGATAAAAGCAGAGCGGTTTACAGGGCGGATAAGCTTGACGGAAAGAATTATCTTTTTAAGGCCCGATATGAAACAAAGGGCCGGGTTGTTAGTATAAGTTATAATAGTAAAACCAAGGTTACTTCCTGCAGAATACAGTTAGGCGGCCATTTATTTGCCGATATAATTTCAAAGTATGATCCTTCGTCAGATACCTTTAATCAGACTCTCACATATCCCATAGAAAAAAAAGCGAAAGGCATTGTAACAAGAAAGTTTAAAAGAGAGCGCATCAACGAGCTTGAGGTGGAGGGCAAGCTCCATAACCGTATAGGAGATATGGTCTTTAAGCTTTTCTGTGATGAGGTTATATCCGGAGGGAATATTAAAGAAGCCAAAGTCAATTACAGCAAGGGCAGTATATATCCGGTAGTTGATAACGATTCCGGCAGTAAAACGGAATTCGCGATGGTATGCGCCGCTACCGGGAACCCTAATAGTGATATATGCGAGCTCCGTTTTAAGGATAAACTTGATAAAGAATGGTATATGGTTTTTAATGATCCCAAAGATCCCGGGATAGCTGAAAAATACTTTAAAAGGAACTTGGCTGATTTCATAAAGGTAAACTTTAATAACGGGTATTTTCTTGTGCCTTACGCCGACGCGGAACTGACCGATGAGCCTTCATTTGATAATCTGGTGAAAAATGTTTTCGGTAAGAGGCTGGAATCTTTCTTTGAATGGATTGAAACAAAATTTGACTTTTATATAGAAAATATTGTGCCCGTGGGGAAAGGACCTTCCAATATTGTTGATTATTATGATATTGTGAGAGACTGGGATTGACCCCATAAGGGAAAAAATGTTAACAAAATGTTAACATTTTTTCAAAGGGTTTTAATCTCAGGTTATGTAATAAACCTTATTAATAGAAACTAATAAGGTTTATTATTATGGGGGGATTGACATAAGAGCGGTATTCTGCTAAAAAGTTATAAAATCAGGAGGCAGCATGGTTGAAAAAATAAACGGTATACGGATTGCTCAGGTTAAGGCACAGCAGCCCGAGATAAAAAAGACGGAAATTAAGCTGGACAAAATTAAAATGGAGATTAAGACAAGTTATGGGGTAACAGAGACAATTTACTGGACGTGGTCAAAGCCCGGCTCACGGCCGTACATCATAATAACCGAAGCGGTAGACAGCGGGAGAAGCAGGCGCATGCCCTCATTTATTAAGCGGAAGATAAGCATATATGATAAAAGAGTCGGGAAATATTTATCGGCAAAAGATATAGAGTTAATAAATAATAATATCACCAAACTGAAAAATATAGAGAGGACTCCCGAAAAGTCAGATGCGGCAAAAGGCGGAGTAGTTATTTTGCGCGGTATTTCAGGGAAAATTTATAACGGATATTTTGATGATAAATTGGTAAGGGTTGATAAGGACGGCGGGTTCTATATAAAAGTAGAAAATAAAAGCCACCGGCCATATAAAGGCGAAATAGATATAGGCGGTCCGGATTCTTTAAAACAAACCGTAAAGCTTAAAGATATTGAATTCCGCGAGGCAGATCTTAAGAATATAGAAATTGCGAAAACAAAGCCGCTTAAGGCAAGAGCGGGAGTAAAACTGAATAATATTAAAGACGCTGTCACGGCTAAGCCGTATGATTTAAAAACGAAAACCGCAACAATTATCACGATAAAGCTCGGCAGAATAAAGGTGTATTTTAATGAAGAAAAGCCTTATTATTATGTATATAAAAAAGGAAGCATACTTCACGGCGAACAATTATACAGTGCCGTAAAAGTATACCTGGACGACGTATGGCATCTTTTAGCAGAGCGCGAGAAAAATTTAATACTGGAGATACAGCAGGAATTAAAATAAGAAAGAAGGCAGTATGAACTTATCAGGAGTTAATAAAGCAGGCAGTATCGGGCAGACAGAAATAGCCGGTTACCGGGCAGAGGCAAAAATAGAAACACTCGGCCTTGACCGGGTTACCATAAAAGTGGGGAAAAGAAAAGTTTACTGGGACTGGTCTAAAAAGGGTTCTGTTCCTTATGTTATAGAGCAGAAAGTTGCTGACAGCGGGATACTCGGAAAAGCTATGTATGTAGATACTCCCGTTAAGCTTGATAAAGCTGAATCTTTATTGGATAGCGAGAAAAAACAGATAGATAAAATCGTAAAGGATCTTAAAAAGTATAAGCAAGTTAAGTCAAAAATAGCGGACACATATATAATAGCTCTTGATAATGACCCGAAGGACGGAAAGCTTCTGGTAGCGTGTCTCGGGAATGAAATAGTAAAGGTCGGCAAAGAAGGTATCCTTTATACGGTATCTCCGGCTCCCGAACCGTATTCGGCCCATTTTAAGGGCAGTCTTACATCCTCAAGCATCTGTAAAAACATTGTCAGCCGCAATAAGATAGCTTACCGCGAGATAGAACTTGTTGATATAATAGAAAGAGTCAATCCTAATCTGGCTTCAAGAGGAGAACAACTGGCAAAGGATAAGGCAGATAAAGATATAAGAGGAGAACATACAGTAAGATTAACAAAAAAAGCTCCGGCAGAAGGCTTTATCGTAAAGGGTAGAAGAGTTTACTTTGATAAACAAGTCCCGTATATAATAATTCAGAAGGATGGTAAAGTTTATGCAGATAAAGTTCCTGTACCAGTACAGATAAAGATAACAGATAAAGAAATATATAAATATTTTACCTCTGAAGACGTAAAAAATATACTTATTGAAAGTACGCGTGTAAAAGTGTTCGGAAAATAAGGATTATACGCAGTAATCAATAAGATCTATTTAAAAAGCCGTTATCTTAAAAAGACAGCGGCTTTTTAAATTCCGGATGTGGTTGTAGCCATATTATACCGTAATCTGCTATAATATATACAGGACAGGTGATTACAGGTGCTTGAAAAACTTGGAAATAGTAATTTTATTAAAATAACCTCTTCAAATAAGAAGGGGACGGCCTTCCTGTATAAAAAAAGCGGTTCTTCTTATAAAAATATCCTGCTTGCCCGCCACAGAATATTTAATGCCATTAATCCTATGCTTGCTAATAGTACAGAACGGGTTAATAGATCAAAATTTATTAACTTTGACGGCGGGAAATTTAAGATTCACCGGGATAGTAAAGGCAAGGAATTTATAAAGGTATTTAAATATAAAGGAAAGTATTATGATGTCCATTATAAAAAGATATTTTCCGAAGATATGGGAAAAACCTCATCTGGAATTTATATATCAGTTGATATACAGAAAGCACTTAAGGTTCTTCTTAAAGACTCTGATATTATTACAAAAAAGTACATTATGATAGGGGATAAAGAATTTGAAGTCAAATATGATGAAAAAGGGCCGTATGCGGAGAAGAAAATTGCCCGCGGGGATAAACAAATATATACGCGCCAATATTTAGAGCCCGAAGAAGATAAGGAAATTTACAGCAAAAATATATATAAAGACGATCCCTCACAGTCTTTTTCTTATGAATATGTAAACACCAAAACAGGGGAAGCTAAAAACCCCTATTTTGAAGTAATTATCACGATTCAAGATTATGAAATGCCTTTAACAAGAGGCCAGATGAAGCAAATAGAAAAAATAATAATTAAAGACGGAAAACTTCTTGACAAATAACCAATCCATTTTATCTCTTAATTTGCGATTAATTCAACCTTTTTAAGCTCGTATTTTGTATTCGAGTAAGGATCAAGGGAAATAGTTATTGTATTTTTCCCGGCCTTAAGGCAGTTTCCTATATAGTAGGTATGAGCCGTATCATTAAACCAGTCTACCGCTATGTTGTTTACCGCGGCTATGTTGTTTATTGTTATATCCACGGGTGAGTCTATGCCTGCTATTCCGGGGGAGGCGTTGGACATTCTTAAAACCGTGCCCCTGTCAGTTATTCTAAGTGAGTATCCGGATAAATCTCCGGGCGGCAGGTTGAAAGTAAAGCCGGCCGAGCTTCCCCTTGTGTAAAACAGCAGGTGGCCTTCTGTATTCATGCATCCGCTGGTTGAGTAAGAAACTCCGTCTGTTAGCCCGGAAAAGTCTATTGACCATAAAACTCCTCCTGCGCAGACAGAACAGAAGATAAGGGCAAAGCTTAAAACGGTAAAAAGTACAATTAAATATTTTTTCATGATTTTACCCCTTTGTAAGTTCTATTTCTTCTATTTCATATCTTATAATAGATTTCGGGTCTAAAGTAAAAGTGACTGTATTTATTCCTTCTTTTAAGAATCTTCCTATATTGTAATTGTGCGCGGTATCAAATACCCACCAGACACCTTTATCAAAAACAGCTTCCTTGCCGTTTACGTCTATGTTAATTATCGTGCGGGCGCCGTCCGTATCAGGTCCGTCGGGGTAAAGCCGGCTTTCAATCGTCATAGGATCTATTAAAGACTGGCTTGACGCTCTGTCGGTAACAATCAGCTTATAATTTTTATAATCCCCGGGCGGCAGGTAAAACTGGATTTTTAAAGAGCTGTCTTTTGAAAAAAGCACAAGGTGCCCGTCTATAGTCCAGCAGAAATTTGTGCGCGCCTGCATCCCCTGGGGCAGGTCTTCCGAGGTATCAATTTTCCATACGGATGTTCCCGCGGCAAAGACGCAGGATGCCGCTACCAGAATAATTAATAGTCCCGCCAGTAAAGCTTTTTTTCTCATGAGTTCCTCCAGATATTTTATTGAATTATTCAACCATCTTAAAGATATTATCAAAATAGTTCATGTAAAACTTTATTATTATATACCCGAAATATACCGCAATTAAAAATATTATCAATACAGGCAGAATTATTACAAGTTTCGTGATATCGCTGTCCGCTTCCTTCCGCATAAATTGCGCCGCTTTTTTTAAGGCGGAGCCCGTATTTCCCGTCTCTTCCCCGCTTGCTATTAAGCCGAGCGCCATAGGGTCAAGCGTATTTGTCCTTGAGAAACTCTCGGTCAAAGTATTTCCCTTCTCTATATATTCTTCAATTTTTGAGAGTTTGGCTTTTACCGCCGTGTTTGAGCATAAGGAAAGGGAGACTTCACAGCATTTTGGCAAGCTTAAACCGGCATCATAAAGTTGTGCAAATCCGTATAAATAATTCGCGACGGATATCTTATAATTTATTCTTCCTATAAGCGGGACAAAAAGTATAAATCGGTCAAAGACCTTATTTAATACGAGGCTTGATTTTATGAGTTTATACAGCAGGTAGAGAAGAAAACCCGTACCGTACACGACGAGAAGGTTAATAAGGACGGCTTTTATGTAAAAAAGAAGCCCTTTAGAAACGGCTTGTATAACAGGGGGAATGAATATTCCAGCGTGTATTAGCAGAATAGGATAAAGCAGGCTGCCCGTTATTTTAAGCCGCAGGTTATACTTCGCTTCAAGCTGTGAGGCAAGGTCGCGGAGTTTTAAATCAAGCGCTCCGCCGTCTTCTCCGGCTTTTACGATGCTTATTTCAAAAAGATTAAAGGTGTTTCCCTGTGAGGTCATAGCTGACGAGAAAGATTCTCCTTTTGAAACACCAAGCTCGATATCCGACAGAACGGATTTGAATTTTCCGCTCTTTACCTGGTTTTTAAGTATGGCAATGCCTCTTAATACAGGCACGCCTCCCTGGATAAGGGTTGACAGCTGTCTGAAAAAGACGCATTTTTGTTTTAAAGATATGCTCACAGATATATAATTTCGTAAATAAAGGTAAAAACCTTTCTATATATAACAGGTGAAATTGACATATTTTCAGAATTTAAATAAAATTGTAAGTTATAAAGGAATTTTAAATGAACAAAACAACAAAAAACACGCTTTTAATAGACGCTGATGATACTTTGTGGGAGAACGGTATTTATTACGAAAATGCCGTCTTAAATTTTATTTCCCTTATGAAGAGCAAAAATATTTTTAAAGATACTATAGAAGAGATTATAAGGAAAAGAAAAATAGAAAACCTGCCCCGCTACGGCTATGGCTCTCATAACCTGTATAATACGATGGTTGAAGTCTATAAAGAAGGATGTGAGCTAAATAATACTTCTATAGATGACGAAATTATGGATTTTCTGAAATCCATGAGGCATAAAACCCGCAATTATTCCATAGAATTTCTTCCCGGAGTTAAAGAAACTCTTCCTATGCTTTTTAAGAAAAATAGTCTTATACTTGTAACAAAAGGGAATTATGATGAGCAGAAAGACAAGATAGAAAGATCCGGAGTCCTTTCTTATTTCCACTCATCTAAAATTGTTCCCGAGAAAGATATAAAAACCTATAAAGATATTATAGAAGAGTTTAAATTAAATACGGAGAATACCTGGATGATAGGGAACTCCCCGCGCTCGGATATAAATCCGGCTAAAGCTGCGGGGCTGGGCACCGTATTTATACCGTATCATATGACATGGGAGCATGAAACCGAGAGGATTCAAAGGGGGGCAAGAGAAACCATAATACTTAAAGATTTCTCGGAACTCAAGATCTATTTTAACTGAGGCATAATTTTTTTAAAAAATATATGTTGAAAATTATAGAAAAGAGAAGAATTATGAGAAAAATAAAATTATTGTTACTTATTGCCTTAACTCTTTTACTTTTCATCGGGCGGGGAGCTCTATGCGAAGAGAGCGCTTTATGTCTCACGCTTGATGAAGCCGTAAATACCGCGCTTGAGGAAAACAAGACTCTGGATAATGTTAAAAAATCCATATCGGAAGCTAAATTAAATTACAGCGCCACTGTTAAAGAGCGCTATCCCAAATTCTCAACCGGATATTCCTACATGCGCCTGAGAAATGAATTTGACTTAAGCTATCCCGATCTGGGGCTTACTCTCCCGCTTATGACAAAAGATAACTACTTCTGGAATTCCAGCGTCTCAATGCCTGTTTATACGGGCGGGATACAGACTCTCTCCGAAGATATCGCAAAGCTCGGTGTAGATGTTGCAAAAATGAATCTTATGCAGGCAAGAGGTGAGCTTGTAAGGCAGGTTAAATTCTATTATTTCAATGTTCTCAGACAGAAAAAACTTGAGGATTATTTAACCCAGAATGCTAAGAGCCGTCTTGAGCATAAAAGATTAAGCATCCAGTTTAACAAAGAAGGTCTTGTGGCCAAAAATGTTGTTCTTTGCGCTTCCGCGGAAGAAGCAAACTCCCGCCAGGAACTTTATACCGCTTCGCGCGATGTTGAAGTTACAAAAACGGCTCTTCAGATCGCGATGGGCATAGGCGTTGATAAGCCTGTTTCCCCAAAAGATGAACTTACCAAAAGAGAGTTTCCTTATTCCATGGAAGACTGCATGAAGTATGCCGGCGAGCATAATCCCCAGCTTGTCGCCTTTGTTTTTTTAAAACAGCAGGCCGAAAAAGCCATACAGATAGAGAAAGCCCACTATATTCCCAAAGTAAATTTATCCGGCAATTATTTAAGGTACGGCACGAATTCCGATCTTAACGGTTACCCCGGGCTTCCTAATAACATATTATGCGGCATGCTTAATTTTAACTGGGATATTTTTGACTGGGGTCAGAAGCTTGACGAAGCGAAAATAAAAGAAGTTAAACTGCAGGAAGTAATAAACGAAGAAAAAGTTACGCGCGATAATCTTCTGTTAAAAATAAAAGAAGCCTATATTCGGTTTGAGTCCGCGGAGAAAAGCATAGATACGGCCAAGGCCGCTCTGGAATACGCCGATGAGAATTTAAGAATAGTAAACCTGCGCTTTGCCCAGAATATAGCGCCTTCTTCGGAAGTTGTGGATGCCGTGGCGATACAGAAAGAAGCCCAGTATAATTACTGCTCGGCTCTTTACAGTTACAATATGGCCATAGCAGATCTTGAGAATTTGATGGGACAGGACGCCGAAAAGACACTGGAATAATATATATCCCGGAGGGTTGTTATGGAAAAAAGAAATATTTTTCAGATAATACTTGTTCTGATATTTGCCGCCCTTATCGTTATCGGCGGGTTTAATTTTGTTAAGAGGCATTTTACCGCCAAAGCGGACAAAAATATAATTTCCGCAAGCGGCAGGATAGAGGGAGATCAGTATAATGCCGCGTCAAAGGCAGGCGGCAAGGTTGAAAAAATCTACTTTGATATGGGCGATACCGTTAAGGAAGGCGAGCTTCTCGCTGTTCTTTCTTCCGCGCAGTTGAAAGCTCAGCTTTCCGCCGCGAAAAAAGAAGTTTCAATATGGCAGAATAAGCTACAGCAGGCGCGTATGGGTCTTTCTCAGACAGAGGTTTTCTCCGGGTCCGGAGTAGAGCAGGCGCAAGCTAATCTTTCAAGAGCCCAAGCGAATTATAATTATAATGAAAAAGAATATAACCGCTACAAAGCGCTTTTTGAAGAAGAAGCCGTGGCGAAATCGGTATTTGATTCAATAGAGGCGCAGTATATCGCTTCTAAAGCGGAATATGATATAGCCGCACAGGAACTTAAGAAGGCAAAAGCCGGAGAAGGAAAAGGAAGCTCCGGTACTTATGAAGTTAAGCAGAGACAGGTTGATGTTAAAAACGCTGAAGATATGCTTGCCCGCGCGAAGGATATGCTTATAGTCGCCGAGGCTAATCTTGACGACGCGAAGGTATATTCGCCCATTAACGGTGTTGTTGTAGGCAAGGTAGTCGAGCCGGGCGAAGTTGTGGGTCCGGGTACTCCCGTACTTACCCTTGTTGATCTTAATAAGCTTTACCTTAGAGTATTTCTGCCTACGGATACAGCCGGCAAAGTCAGGCTGGGCAATAAAGCGAAAATAATACCGGATGCGCTCGGTCCTGAAAAGTTTGAGGGCGTTGTATACAAAATAGCGCAAAAAGCCGAGTTTACGCCTAAAAACGTGGATACTAAAAAACAGCGCGCCAAGCTTGTATTTGAAATAAGAATAAAAGTGCTGGATAATAAAGAGCACTACTTAAAGCCCGGGATGCCGTCTGAAGCCAGCATAGAATTAAACAGTATATGAACACAATTCTTGATATAAAAAACTTGTCTAAGAATTTCAAGGCCGTTCAGGCTTTGAATGATGTTTCTTTTTCTATTAACCGTGGAGAAATATTCGGGCTTGTGGGGCCTGACGGCGCGGGGAAAAGCACACTTATCTATATTGCTTCAGGGTTATTAAGGACAAAAGAGGGTTCTGTTACGCTGCTCGGTACTGATGTATTAAAATATCCCGAGAAGATAAAGACGCAGATAAGCATCCTGCCTCAGGGATTAGGCCTTTCACTTGCGGCGGAGCTCAGCATTGAAGAAAACATAAATTATTTCGCGGATATAAATCATGTTGATCCTGTCCAGAGGGAAAAACGCAAAGCCGAACTTCTTGACGCGACCCAGCTCACCCCTTTTAAGGACAGGCAGGCAAAAAACCTTTCAGGAGGCATGAAGCAGAAGCTGGGGTTTTGCTGTGCCCTTATAAGTTCTCCTAAATTTCTTTTTCTTGACGAGCCCACAACGGGTGTTGATCCCATATCAAGAAGGGATATATGGTTCCTTATAAACAGGATTATTAAAGAAGAAGATATCACGGTTTTTTTAACCAGTTCATATATGGACGAAGCCGAGCGCTGCCACAGGATAGCTCTTATGCATAAAGGCCAGCTCCTTGCTCTAGGGACAATGGATGAACTTACAAGCCAGCTCAAGGGGCAGTTTCTTGAGATATATGTTGATAACCAGCAGAAAGCTCTGGATGTGTTTAAAAAAGATAAAGACATAAAAGATATATATACCGTGGGGGATAAATTAAAAGCGTTCTGTGTCCAGGATGTTGATATATCTTCTATAAAAAACGACGCGGTTAAGAATGATATAAAAGTTGAAAATATAGACAAAACGTCCCCCGGACTTGAAGATGTTTTTCTTACTAAAATAATGAGCTCTTCAACGGGCATTAACCAGCATGCCCTGGATGAGTTTTTTATTTTAGATACAAAATCCGAATTTACCGCGGGGCCCGATGACGTAATGATTGAAGTTAAAAATTTATATAAATATTTCGGCAAATTTGCCGCCGTCAACGATGTTACATTCTCGGTTAAAAAAGGCGAGATATTCGGGTTTTTAGGACCCAATGGCGCGGGCAAAACAACCACGATAAAGATGCTATGCGGGCTTTTTCCGCCTTCTTCAGGGCTCGGCAGGATAGGCGGTTTTGACATCGGACGCGATCAGATGTCCATAAAGAAAAATATAGGGTATATGTCACAGAAATTTTCCCTTTACAGGGACCTTACTGTTTCCGAGAATATAGAGCTTTACGGGAGTATATACGGAGTTCCGCGGGACGTGCTTAAAAAAAGAGAAGGTCTTATTTTAGAGATTGCCGACCTTTCTGGGCGCGGCGGCGCTATTACAGGGGATCTTCCAATGGGAATAAAACAGCGCCTTGCGCTTGGGTGCGCCATAATACATAAGCCGGGCGTTATTTTTCTTGATGAACCCACATCAGGCGTTGATCCCATAGCGCGCAGGCTTTTCTGGGATATTATATTTTATCTATCCAGAAGGATGGGGATTACGGTTCTTGTTACAACCCATTATATGGATGAAGCCGAACACTGTGACAGGCTTTCACTTATGAATTTCGGGAAGCTTATCGCTATAGGATCGCCGGATCAGCTTAAGGAAGAAGTTAAGGAAAAGATAGGTGTTATGCTTGAAGTGCAGGTAGATAAGCCCTTTGACGCCGTGGATATTCTTTCAAAACAGTATGAGTTCTGCACATTATTCGCCAGAACCATACATCTTTACACTAAAGACCCGCAGAAAGACGCGAAAGCGATAGTAAATATGCTTGCGGGCAAGGGAATAAAGGTAGTTGATATGTGCCAGAAGATAATGCCTTTTGAAGATGTATTTGTGTATTTCTGCGAGAATTCGGATAAGCAGAATCAAATTCAGAAAGTTTAAATAGGAGCGGTTATGTTCTCACCACGCCGCGTAGTTGCGGTAGCCAGAAAAGAATGGCAGGAAATTTTAAGGAACTGGCTGGGGCTTCTGCTGGTTATAATCGCCCCTATCAGTACTTATTTTCTGTTTGCCTACGGCATGCCGCTGGATGTTAAAAATATACCGATGGTTCTTCTTGATGAGGACAAAAGTCATTACAGCAGGCAGTTCGCCGATACTTTCCAGAACAGCCATACATTCAGGATTATAAAGAAGGTTGATAGTTATGAAGAAGCCGAATATATAATGCGCAAGGGCATAGTCCGTCTTTATGTTGTCATACCCCCGAAATTCGGGCGCAGTATAGAGCAGGGCAAACCCCAGAGTGTTCAGGCAATAGTTGACGCTACCTATACTAACAGGGCTTCTCTTATAGGCGGTTATATTGACGCGACGGTTGCCGCATTTAACGAGAATGTGCTTGCAAAGTATTTCATTAAAAAATACGGTTCGGCAGGCGCCGGCACTCCTCCTGTAAGTATGTATATGGCGCCATGGTTTAATCCTACAATGAGGAGTGAAGAATTTATTGTTCCCGGCGTCATAGCTATAGTCCTTATCTTCCTACCCCCGATTATTGTTGCTATTTCACTAACAAAAGAAAAAGAAACAGGATCTATAATTAATATGTACTGCTCGCCTCTTTCCAAGCTTGAGTATCTTACGGGCAAATTGATTCCTTATATTATCATTACTTATATTAATTTTGTGGTTTACCTTATACTTACAGTTACAATTTTCAGCGTTCCTTTAAGGGGGAGTCTCATGCTCCTTCTTATGGTTTCCGCAATATATGTTGTATCGGTTCTTGTTATAGGGTTATTTATAGGTGTGCTTGTAAGATCGCAGATATCCGCGATTTTAATATGCGCTATCGTAACCCTTTTGCCTTCGTTTATGTATTCGGGATTTATGATACCCATAGAATGTTTAGGGCCTAACGCGCAGTCTACGGCCAATATGTTCCCGGCGACTTATTATATTGATTTTATAAGGAAGCTTATGATAAAAGGGGTGGGAATAGAATATCTTGCAGGAGATATTTTCAGCCTTATATTTTCAGTTGTTTTATTATTCGGCCTGTCTGTAGTATTATTTAAAAAGAGATTGGGATAAATTATGTTTAGATTTGGAATTTTATTAAAAAAAGAATTTTTGCAGTTTTTCCGCAATGTGGCCCTGCTTATAATCGTGCTTTACTGCTGTACCCTGGATATTTACATGGCATCCGAATTCAGTATGGATCTTACGAATTACCCGGTAGCCATTTATGATATGGATAAAACCACAGCAAGCCGTGAACTTGTGAGCAAGATACGCAAGCCGTACTTTATTATTAAGGAATATATACAGGAAGAAAATGAAGTAGACAGGCTTATTTTAGAAGGTAAGGTCGGTGTTGTTGTGGTTATACCTTACCGGTTCCAGGATAAACTGGATTCCGGTAGAAGCGCGCCTTTACAGATTATACTTGATGCAACAACAAGCAATACCGCTGAAATGGCCGCTAATTATATCTATCAGATTGTTTCCCATTATTCGGCCAATGTGATAGGGGAGAAGTGGAATGTTTCCAATTCAATATATGATACTTCTCCCGTCATTTCGTGCAGGACAAGGTATGAGTTTAACCAGAACCTTGATGATCACTGGTCTATGTGTTTGTCGGAGTTTTTCTCCGTTATAACCCTTATAGGGATGCTTTTAACCGCTACAGCCATGGTAAATGAGAAGCAGTTCGGCACCATAGAACAGCTTATGGTGACGCCTTTAAAGCCGATGCAGATTATGCTTGCTAAAATTATCCCTATGGTAGGCATATTTATGGTTGCAAGTTTTATCTCTGTTTACTGTATAATGCTCCCTGCTGTGGGAATGCCCCTTAGGGGGTCTTATCTTGATTTCCTCCTCTTAACGATGGTATTCTGTTTTACCTTATGCGGCATGGGCCTTCTTATAGCAACTGTATCGCAGAATTTGTCCCAGACGGTTCTTCTGACTATTTTGATATTATTCCCGATGATGTTTCTTTCCGGCGCATGGGTTCCCCCGGAAGCCCTGCCTGTATGGATGCAGTATTTAATATATCTTTCTCCGATGAAATACTACATTGATATAGGCATGGCAATATTTTTTAAGGGGAACTCGCTGTTCTTTATGTGGCAGGAGTTTCTTATGCTTCTCGGCCTCGGCCTTATATTATTCTACCTGGGCGCGGTAAGGTTCAGAAAGATGTTCGGTTAGAAATAAAAAATACAGGGAACACAAGTCGTTCCCTGTATTTTGATAAAAATTCAAATGATATTATTGAAGTTTAATGTTTATCTCCACTATTACGTTCTTTTCCATAACATTATTATTTTCATTTTTTTCGTTTATTGCGTTTGTGTAATCAATTATAGCTGCCAGCTTATCCGCGTTAAGGATTTTTTCTTTTGAGTCCTGGCTTAAGCCGAATGTTTTCTGCAAGGTTGCGCCGGGCGCCAGCGGTCC
>JBDRKI010000125.1:0-2562 GCA_043814095.1 Armatimonadota bacterium
TTCACCTCCTATTCATTCAGTTTAAAGTTCAAAGTTTAAGGTTTAATGTTCATGGAAGAAAAAATTGCGAAACAATTTTTTCTACAATCAACTAACCCCTAGACCCCAGTCCCTGGTCCCTTTTTATGCGCCCTCTGGGCGCATAAAAAAAGGCTTTCCGTAGAAAGCCCTGATAAACAATAAAAATTGTTTGATGTGCCTCGGTAGGCGGTTTCCCATTACCTCCAGTTTAACACCGGCAGACCTACTTTCTACGGTACAAGAGTTATTATAATGAATATTCGCCTTTTGTCAAGGATTCGAATTGCCTCATCTAAAATCTATATGAAACCTATTCGTTGCCTCATTATAAAAATCTATATGAAAATGAAGTAGATTTTACGCTGTCCTTTAATTGAAAAATTAAAGGAGGCGATTAATGGGGTTAACAATTATGGAAAAGCGTTCAATTACAAGAGAAATAGCAAAAAGGTATCAAAGTTCTTCTAAGCGCGAAAAAACCATTATTTTAAACGAGATTACGCAGCTAACAGGATATAACCGCTGTTATGCCTCCTGCCTGCTTAAAAATTATGGCAAGAAAATATTTACAAAAAAGGCGATAATTGTAGGAGGCAATAATAAAAGAACTAAAAATAAACGACCTAAAAAATACGACGAAAAAGTAATAAGTATTTTAAGCAAAATATGGTTTATTTGTGATTGTATCTGCGGTAAAAGGTTGGCGGTTTTATTAAAAGAGATAATACCTATTTTAGAGAAGTTTAATGAGATTAAAATAAGTAATGATATAAGAGAAAAACTTTTTAATATAAGTCCCGCAACCATAGACAGAAGCTTGAGCGGTGTCAGGTTAGAATTTTGCATTAAGGGCAGATCAACCACCAAGCCCGGCACCCTGTTGAAAAGCCAAATACCGATAAGAACTTTTTCTGAATGGAACGAAGCAAGACCTGGTTTCGCGGAAATAGATTTAGTAAGCCATGACGGCGGCTACATTCGCGGAGATAATATCCAAAGCCTTGACTTTACTGACATCTGCACCAGCTGGACTGAGGTTAGAGCAGTGAAAAACAAAGCGCAGGTATGGGTATTTGATGCTTTAGAAAACATGCGCAAAAGCTTGCCTTTTGAACTATTGGGAATAGATTCAGATAACGGTTCTGAATTCATAAATGATCATCTTTTTAGATATTGCGAAAAAGAAAAAATTACTTTCACCAGAGCCAGGCCATATAGAAAAAACGATAACTGTTTTGTAGAACAGAAAAATTATTCCGTAGTACGGCGCCATGCCGGCTATTCCAGATATGATACCGATGAAGAATTAAAGCTTCTTAATAAACTTTACGCAAATATGAATTTATATATTAATTTTTTCCAACCTACAATGAAATTGGTGGAAAAAACCAGGATGGGCAGCAGAGTTAGAAAAAAATATGATTTACCTAAAACGCCTTATCAGCGCGTAATTGATTCAAAACATGTACCGCCTGATAAAAAAGCACAGTTAACCAGACAGTATAAGCTATTAAACCCTGCTCAATTGAAAAGGAATATCACTTCTATACAAGAAGAATTAACTAAAATAGCTAAAACAAAAAGAGAGTTTATAAATAAATATAACGGCAACAATCAAAGAAAAGTCGGGAGCGGCCAAAATGCCGGTATGAGAGGGAACGAGCTATGCCTGAAGGTATAATATCATTAACAGAACTTAAAGGAGCGCCCATGGGGCATCCTATGAATTCATTTTTCTTGCACAGAGACATTTCTCACACTAAAACAAGAAAAACTACATATAGATTTTCTGGTGAGGCAACGATTCATAGTTCGTATAGATTTTCTAATGAGGCAACACGTACCAAGCCAAACTTCACCAACTGGGGCGCGGGAGCTTAGGCCTTTTAACAGGGCTGCCGGGTTTTAATCCCGGGTTACCACCGTTTATCCGCTTTAAGCCCTCGCGCAAACCATTAGGTTTTAGATGACTGTTGCCGTTAAATGTTCCCAATCCCTTTTTTAGGTCATTTCTCAAGCTCTGCTTGTGGTTGTTGAGATCTAATCTGTTCGTGTGTTCTTTCAATACATCACCGGCATTTCTGTGAGATATATCAAGAATAATGTTTGTAAGCGCCTGTGAAGCCGGCCTGTCTTTTGAATCTTTTATACGAAATGTTACACACTGAGTAATAAAAAATTTTCTTATGTTAGGATTAAATTCAAAAAGAGCTTTAAGAAAATCGGCAGCAGGAGATTCTTTCTGAAGCGCTTCGTCAAGCGCCTTATTCATAAGCTTTTCCACCATCGGCCTTTCCGAGCCCTGATCTAAATATGTGCTGGTTGTTATCTCCCTTATCGGGTCATCAAACTTGCCGTGAGTGGTTGATTGAAAAAATTCTTCTATAAGTTCGTCTAAAAAGCCATAAAATCGCGGTGAAACATGCCAGCGAATATCAGGATGTAATTTAGCGTAATAAATGGGGACAAGAAGATGATTTTCAGATGTTATTTTCGCGTTTCCATTATGTGGATTAATTCCGTCCATAAATCCCCCAAAAA
>JBDRKI010000126.1:0-45371 GCA_043814095.1 Armatimonadota bacterium
AGTAATAAGCCCGAGCGCTTTATAGGATATCCGGGTAAGCGCTTCCAGAGCGGAACAGGATATACCGTATTCCTCAAGAAAGATACCCTTATCCTCGCCCGATAGGGATGTCAGCTCCTTTTCCAGTTTAGCCGAGAGGCAGTGAATAAATATATCCTGATCTTTAAACTTATCCTTCACTTTGTTCATGAGCGTTTTATCGTTTATTTCTTCTTCCCCCGTATTTATAATAACAATAAGACATTTATCGGTCAAAAACTGATATGTTGAAAATATTTTTTCCTCTTCTTCCGAGAAGCTTAATGTGCGGAGCGGCAGGCCGCTTTCAAGATGTTCTTTCATTTTTACCAGCAGATTTTTTTCCGCGTCTTTTTCTCGGGAAGCTTTTTTCTTAATGTCTTCTTCAATATTTTTCAGGCGCGTTTCCATGAGCATCATGTCATGAAGCATTAATTCGCCTGTAAACCATTCTATGTCCCTGCAGGCATCTATACTGCCGTCAATATGATAAATTGAATCATCTTTGAACTGCCTGACCACAAAACATACCGCGTCCATGTTTTTTAAGCTTTGAATTATTCCTTTGTCCGCGGAAGATATTTTTTCAAAAGGCTGAAGCAGCTGAAAATCTATTAACGCCCTGACCCGCCTTTTGGGATTATAAATATCCGCAACCCTTTCAAAACGCGGATCCAGAACCTGTGCCGAAGCGCTGATCAGCTGTTTCTCGCCCCTGTATTTAGAATTATCAACCTGTCTGCCGGTTAATAATTCAAATATGGTTTTTTTGCCTGAATTTTCAAATCCTGTAATGCCTATTTTCATACATTAATTATTCAATAACATCTGCTTTATTCCTTGTAAATAAATAAAACAAATGTAATTACAAAACAAGAGGATTTTAAGGTCAAATTAAGAAATAACTTCCGTAAGAGGTATTGTTCATGAAGAAAATCACTTATATATGCCTTATTATATTTGTTTTTACCGCTGTTTTTGCGGTTACAAATATAGAGCCTTCTTATTCACAGCTCGTTATAATCGGCGGCAAATACGAGGTAACAAAAGTAGACCACCCTAAAAGACGGCTTGAAGCGTTAAATTACAAGAAAAAAGCCGGTATTGTCTATATATTGATAGACGGTAATACAAAAGTCGTTCACCCGGACGGCACCCCCACATTATGGACCAAGATAAAAACAGGTGATATTGTAACGGTATACGGGGGATTAACCTGGGATATAAAAATAAAGGCCAAGAAAATAATACTGCCCCGTTAACGCTTTTCCGGGTGCAGTATTTGCGCGCTGACAGAGGGAGAAAATTACACATGAAGCTCTATAACATCTTTATCCGCCAGGATATGGTTTCTTTCCACCATCTGTCCTTTATATTTTCCCGAACCCCATATCTTGGCAAATTTTAAGCCATCTGCTATATCCTTATGTACCATGGTAGCGGCATCTAAGACAGAGCTCCCTTTTTCCAGGACATACGGTTTTGTCATATCTGCTTCTCTGCCAGGAGGTTTTGAATACACCCTTATAATCTCAAGCTTTTCAAATATATGTTTTTTAAGCTCTTCAATATTTCTGCTTTCTTTAAATGATACCGGATGTATGGTAAATTTATCCCCGTAAAATTCTTTTAATATGGAAATGTTATCGGGAGAACCCGGCAGATCGGACTTATTCGCGGCCACAATGGTTTTTATATAAGCCCAGTGGGTCTGGGGATTCACATTTATATTCTCTATCTCTATTTTAGCGGAGCGCAGCTTATTTATAATAAAATCCATCTGGTCAAGCATGTTATCATGGCTTACATCCACTACAAACAAGACAAGATCAACTTTTCTTAAGACATTCATAAGTTCGGGTTCGGTATATTCTTCGCTTACGGGGGGCAGATCAATAAGCTGGATCTGGATATCCTCATAATCCATCATCCCGGGAACCGGGACTGTAGTTGTAAAGGGGTATTCCCCTACCTGGGATTTAGCGTTTGTAACCAGTGAAACAAAAGAACTTTTTCCCGTGTTGGGAAAACCTATAAGGGCAACGCTTGCCGCGCCTTCTGTTTTAACGTTAAACAAGCTGACTCTTTTGGGCGCGCTTGCTTTCTTTTTTTCTTCCTGCTCTTTTATCTTCTTTATTTTTTTCCTTATATCAGCTACCAGTTTATCGGTGCCTTTATGTTTGGGAATAAGAGCAAGCATCTTCTCAAGCCCGGCCAGTTTCTCCTCGGGCGTCCTGGCGCGCTTAAATTCTTCTTCGGCGTCTAAATACTGGGGGGTTAAGTTCGCGGGCACAACAACCTCTTACGGATAAAATTACTTGCCCAGCATTATTTAATGCCGGGCTTTAAAGTTTGATTATATATAAGTATATACAATCAATTATTTTCTAGTCAATAGAGTGTTTTCTGTTTCTTTATCAAATATATGGATTTTCCTCATATCAAACACAACTTCTATATTCTGTCCTACGGTTGCTTTTGTATGGGGATCAACTCTTGCCACAAAAGTAGTCTTGCCGAGCGACAGGTACAGGAACGCTTCGGAACCCATGGGCTCAAAAATATCAACCATGGCGGTTACCGTATTGTCCGGGGATGCGTCTCTTGCGAACATTTTGTCATATATATCTTCAGGCCTTAACCCGAAATATACGTCTTTATCAAGATGCGCAAGGAGCTTATCTTTAAAGTTATCCGGTATTCTTATTGAAAAATCGGCGTTTTTAAATAACACATTACCGCCGGTGTCTTTTACGAGCCTGCCTTCGGCAAAATTCATGCTCGGTGAACCGATAAAACCGGCTACAAATTTATTCTTGGGGCTTTCATACATATTAAGAGGTGTATCTACCTGCAGTACAATACCGTCTTTTATTAAAACTATCCTGTGTCCCAAAGTCATTGCTTCCATCTGGTCATGGGTAACATAAATAGTTGTTATGCCGAGTCTCTGGTGCAACTGCTGGAGTTCGGCTCTCATCTGCACCCTTAACTTAGCGTCAAGATTGCTTAAAGGTTCGTCCATTAAAAAGACTTTGGGTTCACGGACAATGGCTCTTCCCATGGCTACGCGCTGGCGCTGGCCGCCTGAGAGCTGTTTGGGTTTTCTGTGAAGAAGGTGCTGTATCCCTAAAAGCTCCGCTGCCGAATTAACTCTTTTATCTATCTCGTCTTTTGAATATTTTCTAAGCTTAAGGCCGAAAGCCATGTTCTCATAAACATCCATATGCGGGTAAAGGGCGTAATTCTGGAATACCATGGCTATATCGCGGTCTCTCGGGGAGACATCATTAACCAGGCGGTCTCCTATAAAAATTTCTCCGTCGGATATGTCTTCAAGTCCCGCTACCATCCGCAGGACCGTAGTTTTACCGCATCCGGAAGGCCCTACAAAAACCATAAATTCACCGTCTTTTATATCAATATTCGCGTCCTTCACGGCATGCACATTAGCATCTTTGGAAGAAGGCTTCCAGAATTCCCACCATGATTTCTTTATAGGATGCGAACTTTGATAATATTTATTCACATTTTTAAGAATTACTTCGGCCATTACCCACCTCCGTTATTTACGGGTTGATTGCGTTAATTATAGTAAATTTTAATATTTTATTCCATATACCCCAATTTAACTCCTTTAATTAAAAAGGATTTATTTTACCTTGGAATAATTAATATATTACAGGAAAGGGGTGTTTATATGGATAAAGCAACAATAAACCTAGATGATTTAAGTATAGTTGAAACCTATGACAGCGGTAAAATGCTGGAAACTGTCCAGAACCTGCCGGATCAATGCATGGAGGCCTGCGCTCTGTCGCATAAAATAGAACTTTCCGGTTTTGATACCGGAAATATTAACAATATTGTAATCCAGGGTATGGGCGGATCAAGCATATCCGGCGAACTTATTCAATCCCTGCTGGAAGATGTACTGGCCGTACCGGTCATAATAAACAAAAAGTCCGAGCTTCCCGCTTTTGTGGATAAAAATTCCCTTGTGATAACAATAAGTTATTCGGGCAATACCCAGGAATCGCTTGCCGGTTTTAACGCGGCTCTCCAGAAGGGAGCAAAACTTATAACCATATCGTCCGGAGGCAGACTTAAAGAGCTGGCCGGAGAGAATAATATATATAATTTTTCGCCGCCCGCGGGTTTCATGCCGAGAGCGGCTATCGCGTACCTGTTCTTTCCCCTGTTAAATATTTTTTCAAAGCTGGGTTTTGCCAAAATTAAAGATGGGGATATAGATAACCTGATTAATCTTTTAAAATTCCTGCAGAAATCATGGAGATTTGATATAAGAACGGAACAGAACATGGCAAAAAAACTAGCGCATAGATTTTACGAAAAAATACCCGTGATTTACACCAACACCGAATACCTTTATAAAGTGGCCCTGCGCTGGAAAACACAGATAAACGAGAATGCCAAGGGACTTGCCCATATTAACTGCTTCCCCGAACTCATGCACAACGAGATAGTCGCCTATACCAAAAAGCTTCCCATATATAACGATCTGTCCGTAATTTTGCTTACAGACCCGGCAGATCAGGAAACCAAACAGGCGGTAATCTTTACAAAACAGATAATCCAGAACAACCTTCCTGTTTTAGAACTGAGCCCGTTCGGGAACAGCAAGCTTGAAAAAATGTTTTCATTAATTTATCTCGGGGATTTCATAAGTGTTTACCTGGCTTTTTTAAACCATCAGGATCCAACACCCATTCATTTAATTGATAGATTTAAGAGTAAAAAATAAACGAAAGAAAAGAAAGAAAAATAATAGGAGGAATATTATGCCGCTGGTAGGGACACATGAAATGTTTGAAGCCGCTTATAAAGGCGGTTACGCCATAGGAGCTTTTAACGTTAACAATATGGAGATACTCCAGGGTATAGTGGACGCGGCAAACGAGGAACGCGCTCCTTTGATACTGCAGGTATCTGCCGGAGCAAGAAAATACGCGCGCCACGAATACCTTATACACCTGGTAAAAGCCGCGGTGGAAACTTCCGATATCCCCATAGCCCTCCACCTGGACCACGGAGAAGATTTTGCGGTATGTAAATCCTGCATAGACGGCGGATTTTCATCGGTTATGATAGACGCTTCAAAGCACCCTCTTGAAGAAAATATAAGGATAACCAAAGAAGTGGTTGATTACGCGCACTCAAAGGGCGTTCCGGTGGAAGCGGAACTCGGCAAACTTGCCGGAATAGAAGACGCTGTTAACGTTTCCGAAAAAGACGCGATTTACACCGACCCCGCCGAAGCAGAAGAATTTGTTGAAAAAACAGGGTGCGACTCGCTTGCCATAGCCATAGGCACAAGCCACGGTGCTTACAAATTCAAGGGAGAGGCAAAACTGGACTTTGAACGGCTTGAGAAAATATCAAAGCTTCTTCCCGGTTTTCCGATAGTTCTTCACGGCGCATCATCCGTGCCCCGGCACCTTGTTGAAGAATGCAATAAATACGGAGGGAAGCTCCCCGGCGCGAAAGGCGTGCCGGAAGAGATGCTGAGACAGGCCGCTAAAAGCGCGGTATGCAAAATAAATATTGATACCGACCTCAGGCTCGCGATGACGGCAACCATAAGAAAATATTTCATTGAAAAACCGGAGGAATTCGATCCCAGAAAATACTTAGGACCTGCCAGAGACGCAATAAAAGAACTTGTAAGGCATAAACTTATAAATGTTCTAGGCTGCGCAGGAAAAGCTTAATCTTAAAGAGGTAGATTCATGAATTATGCAATAGGAGTTGACATAGGCGGGACGCATATATGGGCCGGACTAATAAACAAAAAAGGCAAGATACTTGCATTTAAAAAAGCGGATTTTAACCTTAAAGAAAAAATGGGGAAGATCATAACAGATGTTTTAATCCCGACGGTTGATTCTCTTTTAAAAACAAAAAAAGCTCAGAATGTAAAAGAAAAAATATTAGGGATAGGAATAGGTATCCCCGGGAGTATAGATTCTATAAGGGGGATTATAAAATTTACCCCAAACTTTAACTGGAAGAATATAAAGCTGGGCGAAATACTTAAAGAACACTTTGATTACCCGGTACATATCATAAATGATGTTAACGCGGCAACTTTAGGTGAAAAATATTTCGGCGCGGGAAAAAATACGTCTGATTTTATATGCATAACCATGGGGACAGGCATAGGCGGAGGCATTATTGCCAACAATGAACTTATAATAGGCCATGAGGGCTTCACAGGGGAAATCGGCCACATTATTATCAACCCCGACGGCAAGGAATGCACCTGCGGAAATCTGGGCTGTATGGAAGAATATGCCTCATTAAGAGGAATTACGGCAACCGCTAAAAATCTTTTAAAATACGATACGGAAAGCTCCCTGCATAAATATAAAGACGAGCTTACCCCTAAAAAAATATATTATGCGGCCAAAGACGGAGATAAAATAGCAAAAGAAGTCTGGAAGATAACCGCGAGGTATCTGGGAATAGGCCTTGCAAACTGCGTTACCATTTTAAACCCGCAGAAAATAATATTCGGCGGCAGGATATCAACAGCGCTTCCTCTTTTTAAAAGAGAACTTATACACCAGATAAACATGCGCGCGAGAATGATACCTAAAAACTCAACTAAAATATTAAAGGCAAAACTCGGGGACAGGGCCGGCATGATAGGCGCGGCATCCCTTATATTTAAAAAGAACGGAGTTTTTAAATAATCTGATCTGATAAATAAATAAAACTAATGCTGAGATAAAAAAGCATTCTGTTTTACAGAATGCTTTTTTATAATATACATCAACCCATACCGATTCTATCTTATTCTCCGTGAAGAAGCGTGCCGTTAGCACCTACTACATACGCGTTATCGCTTGCCGCGTTCCAGATTCCCAGAAGCGTCTGCGCGCTTCCTGAAACCATGGCTGCCCAGTCAGAACCGTCATATTTCAGGATTGTTCCTGAAGAACCTACCGCATAAACATTGGTTGCTGAACTGCCATAAATCCCCCACAAAGAATTCGCAGTGCCGCTTACCATGGCAGACCATGAAGTGCCATCATAATGTCTTATTGTACCGTCGGCGCCTACGGCAAACACATCGCTTGCAGAAGATCCCCAGACAGCATATAAGGTCTTCACTGTTCCGCTCACCTGTGCCGCCCAGTTGGCGCCGTCATAATGAATTATTGTGCCCGATGCGCCTACGGCAAATACATCATTGGCTGAGCTGCCCCATACGCCCCACAGGTCATTAGCGGTACCGCTTACCTGTCCGGACCAGTTGGCGCCGTCATAATGCCGGACGGTACCGGACGCGCCTACCGCAAATACATCGCTTCCCGATGAGCCCCAGATACCGAATAAATTACTAGCGGTACCTGAAACCATAGCTGCCCAGCTTGAACCGTCATAATACCTTATGGTACCGGACAACCCCGCGGCGAACACATCGCTAGAAGTATTCGCCCATACACCGTAAAGATTATTCGCGGTACCCGAAGTCATTACTTTCCAGTTGGATGCCCCGTCATAATGAAGTATCTTGCCGGAATCTCCTACCGCAAACACATCGCTTGCCGAACTGCCGTGACTTCCTCTCATGTGACTGGTATTATCTTCCGCGGTCTGGGCCGACCAGTTAGAACCGTTGTATTTAAAGATCGTTGTGTTTCCTCCAACGGCATATATATTGCTGGCTGACGTTCCCCAAATATCCTGCAGCGCCGTTGACGCGGTAGCCGCATTGCTCCACGCGGCTCCGTTATAATTATATACGCCGCCGTTATTGGCCACGACATAAACATTATTCGCTGCTGTTCCCCAACCATCATTGACATAAGCATTGCTACCGGTTACATCACCAAAACTGGAAATAGCGGCTCCGTTATAATGAAGAACCAGCCCGTTAGATCCGCATATTAAAAACACGTCATCCGTTACGCTTGCCCACAAACCCATTACAGAAGCCGGGGTAGGAGCTGTGCTTATATCTATCCAGTTATCTCCGCTGGTAATCGATTTATAAAATTCCCAGTTTGCGCCACCCAAATAAATAACGGTAGCATTCACCGCATACGCTGAATACAAATTTTGGCCGGTAAGAGCTACCGCTGCCCAGTTCGCGCCGTCATAGCGTAAAAGCGTGCCGCTGTTTCCCACCGCGAATACATTGTTAGCGGCGGTGCCGTTAACGCTGTAAAGAGTCTGAGCCGTGCCTGATACCATTGCTGCCCAGTTAGTACCGTCATAATGAATAATAGTGCCGCTGCCGCCCACGGCAAACACATCACTTGCTGATGTACCCCAGACATAATAAAGTGTTTGTGCCGTGGGTGATGTCATATTGCTCCATTTTGTTCCATCGTAATGAATTATCTTTCCTGATGCGCCTACCGCAAAGATATCGCTGGCGGATGAGCCCCACACGGAAAAAATACCCGCGTCCATACCCATCCATTCAGCCGTCCACCCCGTAATGGGAAGCTCAACAACAGTATATGAAGACCCGTTTGAAGCAGTGCCGTTAACCGTAACGATAACATTGCCGGTAGTCGCGCCTACCGGAACATCGCATACAATTGAAGTATCGCTCCACAAGTCAATTGTTATGGCACTTGTCCCGTTAAATGTTACGGTTGAGGTTCCCTGTGTGGAGCCAAAATTATACCCCGATATTGTTACGGAAGATGCAACCGCCCCGCTTGTGGGATTTAAACCGGTTATACTTGGACCTATTGTAAAAGTAACACCGTTTGATGCGGTACCTCCTACCGTTATAACAACACTCCCCGTTGTAGCTCCTGCCGGTACCAGACATATAATCCGGGTATCGGACCAGGAGGTAATAGAAGTTGCGTCAGTGCCGTTAAACGATACTGTTGATGTTCCCTGGGTAGATCCGAAATTAGTACCTGTTATTGTAACCGAATCTCCCACTCTACCGCTTGCGGGATTTAAACTGTCTATAACGGGAGCCGATGAAGATGTAACTATAACTCCGCCTGTTAATGAGGGATTAAAACTGTCGTAATAATTTATAGAGCCTGCAGTTCTGAATGTATATGACCAGCTCTCCCCCGTCCTTATAATCCCCGAATCAAGCTCCCCGAGTGTCCCTATAAGACGGTGGCTTGATACATCATTGTTCACAAACTGCAGGGTTGTATCCGTTACAACCGATATGGATGAAGGGGTAAACCCGGTATCCTGTATTGTCACACCCAGGTCAGGCCTGCTTGTTATAACCTGACCCGGTACAATTGTAAGTGTGATAATCCTGTGTGAAAGAACAGTATTGCCGGAATTAAGAGCTTTTATCTCAACTGTTTTCTGGCCTGAAGGAAGCGTTAGTTCAACATTTACCTGCCCTCCGGATATATTAGTATATTCGTAATTTTGCGAACCGCTTATACCTGTACCTGTAATACCAAGAGTAACTTTTACCGCTGATGAGGATATATATTTTCCGGATTTAGCTTCCGGCCATAATATCTTCATTGAAAGCCGGCCTTCCTGATTAACAGAGGAAGCGCCCTCGGAAGCGCGGAACGCGCTGCATCCTGAAAAAATAAAAACGGATACCGAGAGCAGTAATATTATAATGGTTAGTGAAATATTTTTTTTCATTGTTTTACCCGCAAATAATAAAAATTAAGCATTTAAATCTTAAAAAATAATTCTACATTTTTATGTAATTTCCTCTATAAACATGGCAGTTTGCGGACTATTATTTTAAAAAATATAACAATACTATAACAGCGGCAAGGCCTATCCTGTAGAGTACAAATATATCAAAAGATTTTCTCTTAAGGTAATTAAGAAGAAATGCTATGCAGATATAGCCGGATATAAAGGCGGTTAATATGCCTGTAAGATATGTTAAATTTAAGACCTGGGAAAGCTCACCTGCTTTAATTACTTTTAAAAACTTATATACAACCGCGCCCGATACAATGGGTATAAGCATTAAAAAAGAAAATCTTGCTGCGGCTTCCCGCGTAAATTTCCTGAAAATACCCGCTGTCATTGTAATGCCTGAGCGTGACACCCCGGGTATAAGGGCGATCGCCTGTGATAAGCCTATAACCACGGCATCAAGCATATTACTTTTCTCAATAGGTCTATCCTTATCTTTTCCGTAATGATCCGCTAAGAATAAAAGTATTCCGAAAAAAGCGAGGTTAAACGCAACAATTAAGGGACCGTTAAATTTAGCTTCAAGATAATCATCAAAAAGCCCCCCGAAAATAAATCCGGGAAGAGCGCTTAACAAAAGAAGCCATACAAGCTTCCTGTCCGTATCATCCCCTATTTTCCTCTCTTTAACAGATAAAAAGAAGGCCTTTGCGTATCTTACTATATCTTTCCAGAAATAAAGAAATAATGATAAAAGGGTGCCGAAATGAACGGCTAGGTCAAAGGTCTTGCCGCCTAGCTCATGCCATCCCAGAAAATACTTGGTTATAACAAGGTGCCCCGAGCTTGAGATCGGGATAAATTCCGTTATACCCTGGATTATTCCAAGAACTACGGCCTGAAAAATATGCTGCATAATAGCCTCTTACATAAAATTACTTTTAAGTTATAAAATCAAGGTAGTTTTCTTTATTAATGACTTGGAATTCTGCGTTAGAATAGGTTTCCAGCCATTCTTTAGGCGCTTTTGGAATTTTGCCACTCCATTTAAATTCATACCCGAAAAGCTTTCCTTCGCGCTCCTCTATCATATCAATTTCTTTTTGATCCCATGTGCGCCAGAAATAATTATTACTGTAAATATTTTTATATGTCTGTTTTTTAATCCGCTCTATAAAAAGAAAGTTTTCCCATAATTTTCCTATATCATCTCTGAGCTCCAATGAATTAAAATTTGCAATAATGGAATTGCGGATACCGTTGTCATAAAAATAATATTTGCTTTTTTTAGCAATTTCTTTCCTTAAATTACGGCTGAAACCGCGTAAGTTATAAACAACGAAGGCTTTTTCTAAAATATCAAGATAACGGCTAACTGTCTTATAATCAATTCCCAGCTGCTGACCGAGCTCCGTTAATGAAACTTCGCTGCCTATCTGAAATGCAAGTAAACGAAGTAAATCAAGCAGTATTTTAGGACTTTTAATCCTTTCATGTTCCAAAACATCCTTAAGTAAATAAGACCCTGTGATCTCATTTATTATTTTTGTTTTATCCTTTTTATATCTTGAAGTGATAACCTCAGGATATGATCCGTATATTAAATATTCTTCTAAGTTTTCTTTTAATTCATATTGATTATACAGATTCAAAAGCTCTATTTGAGATATAGGATACAATGTTAAAGTTATTTTTCTGCCGGTTAAAGGCTCGCCAACCTGACCTGCTAATTCAAAAGAAGAAGAACCTGTAGCTATAATCTTAATTCCGAGTATATGGTCAACCATAATTTTTAAATTTTGACCTATATTTTCAATCTCTTGGGCTTCATCTATCGCAATTAATTCATAACCGGCGGCATATTCCTTTATGATAGAAAAATCATTACTGCTTAACGCTTCCTGAACCCTAATATCATCCCCTGAAACAAGTTTGTATCTAAGATTGGTATTAGATAAAAAATCTTCCAAAAGAGTAGTTTTGCCAACTTGTCTTGGTCCGTAAATAATGAGCACTTTATTAGGATTTAAATAATCTTCTAGTTTCTGATATATTCTTGGTATTTTCATAAGTATATTATAACAAAATCCTTAAAATATGTCAATTTTGAGGATTTACACTCCTTGAAATAATATTATTTCAAGGAATTTGCTGCTGTTCCGCTATATATATTCTTAATCCGTCCGCTATGCCTTCGGCTATCTTCTGTCTGAATTCAGGGTCCGCAAGAAGCTTTGCTTCCTTATAATTAGACATAAACCCGCACTCAATTAAAGCCGCGGGCATTTTTGTAAGTCTTAAAACATAAAACCTCGCCCTTATAACGCCTTTATCGGCAAGCCCCATCCTGGGCACCATAGCTTTCTGCAGTGCCACGGCTAAATCATGATCAATCTTTTTATACCAGAAATTCATTGTGCCGTTTTTGGATGTATCATACATGGCGTTGCAGTGCACGCTTATAAATATATCCGCTTTCATGTCATTTGCTATCTTGGCCCTTGCTCCAAGCTCCTGGGCAGCGGACGCTTCCGCGCTTGTCACGTCTTCATCCTCATCGCGCGTCATTATGACATTCCAGCCTTCTCTGATAAGTATGTCTCTTAACCTTCTTGAAATATCAAGATTTAAAGTTTTCTCGTAAATGCCGAGCGACCTGTTTATGGCGCCGGTATCAGAACCGCCGTGCCCGGGATCAATGCAGATAATCTTACCTTTGGCGGGAAAAGATGTAACCCCTGCGCCGGTATAAGCCATATCTTCTTCTTTCTGGTCTTCTTCTTTAACCTCTACCAGCAATTGATTAGCGCCTTCACTGTACACATTACAGACCGCGGGCCTTTTAAAATTAAGAACAATCCTTGTTATGGGTTTCGGATCTTTCTGGAACTGGGCAACTTTAACCAGTTTAAGATACTCGCTCCCGTCAATCTCAAAACTTTTTGCTTTATCGGTCAGTATCCCGTTAGGGATATCTATAAACATCCTGTTATCCGGGGGTTTTAACCGGTGCCACTGGTACTGGAAAGGAGCGTCAGACTCAATCTTAACGAGAAAACCGTCCTTATACTGCTTAACGCCTACTTCTTTTATCCTTGCTTTGCCGAAATTGGCTATAGATGTAGTTACTTTGGGGAGAGAAAGCGTAAAAACCACCTGGTTTAAATAAGTGCGGGGCTGGGCCTCGACCTCTATGTCCTTATCAAGAGGAATAACAAACCTTACTATATTGGGCTTTGCGTTAAACTGGCTGAATTTAATTATCCCTGTTTCTTCATTGCCTGCTTCTTTCTTATCAAGAACCAGAATCGCGTTCTGAACATCCAAAACATATCTCTGGGGGGAACGCAGGTAAAAATAATTATAATTTACAGGACCCGTAGCGTTTATCTTTAAAGTATAGCGGGAGCCGTCTTTTATAAGATCAACAGACGCAATCATGGGATCGCAGTAGTATTTACCTTTTTCGCTGTCATAAACAATCTGGCCGCCCATAAGTTTAAAAAGAACTTTCATCGGGAGATAAAGTTTCTCTTTATAAATTATTGATTCCAGAGCAAGATCCGATACTTCCTTATTAACTTCCAGCTGCATTTTTTCTAAATTTAATCTGTATTCATCGGCATCTTTGGTGATTATAATAATTTTTTCTTTGTCATCTATTTTGTAATTAGCGCCCAGTTTCGCAGCCGCCTGAGGTATTTTAGGATCAAAGGCGGATATATAGATCTCTTCTTCCATGGCCTTCTGCACCGTATTAAAATCAAAAATTTCCCCGGAGACCGACATTTTTATTACTTCTTCCTTTGGCTTTAAAATATCGCTCTGGGCCAGCGCAAAACCCGCCAGAAGAGATATTATAATTAATGTATGTAAAATTAATTTAACTCTATACTTCATATATGCAACCTATTTATACAGTTCGTCAAGATAAATAAATTCCACCGTGGCTTTATTCTCATCATAAAACTTTTTTACCGCCAGAGCGGTATTTTTTCTGGCATGGCCTATCCCCACCGCGTAACCTTGATTCTCCGCAATCGGGAGCATACCTTCAAGCTGTATTAAAATGTAATCGGGATTGTCTTCATTATCCAGGAAAACATCCCTTACGTGTATCCGCATCCCCAGATTCCTACCGACTCTCGGGACAGCCGAATAATATGAAGTCCTTGAATCAAGATAAAACAATCCTTTTCTTTTACAGTCTTCCAGAATGGCTTTCATAAGATAATAATTTTCCGTTGCCTTTGATCCCTCGTGGTTATTAACACCCGAGGCATACGGCACAGATCTTAAAGCCTCTGCAAATCTTTTCTGTATCTGGTCTTTTGTCATGTCCGTGGTTATGGTGCCGGGGATGGCTTTTCTGCCTTCCTTCACTGCGGATTCAAGAGGAAGATGAAGTATAACGCATCTGCCGGCTTTATGGGCGATATCGGCAACCTTGGCGGAATACGGCGTATCCGGCAGAATAGAAAAAGTTACAGGTACTTCCGTCCTTATGAATTCGCCGGCTACGGGCAGGTTGTACCCGAAATCATCAATTACAATTACGATTTTATCCTTTTTCGCGGGGGTTCTTCCTGGAACCGGGGCTGTTTTTCTTTTTTCCGCGGACGCCTTTTTCTCCGGAGGCTGATCTTTATTTTTTTCTATAACTTTAACGGCCGGTTTTTTATCAATCTTTTTTTCGGCATGTTTTTTTGATTTGAAAAACACAAAACTTAACATGAATAATACAATCAGGAATATAAAAAACCAGATTACCCGCGCGTAATTACCGTTATGCTCTTTATTTCTTCTGATTTTTTTCATATTGTTTTGTTTGTATTTCATTTATTTTAAAAAGGATTTTTTTTAGAAATAATTGAATTATTAAGCCATGAAAAAAATTACTCTGTTTATAACTTTCGCGTCTGTTTTAATATTCATATCATCCTGTCCCCTGTACGCGGACTCCCCCGCGCATTTTAAAATCCTGGAACCTCAGGGTATTGTTTCTGTTTCCCCGGGAGACATATTGAATATAAAGTTTCAAGCGCCGGAAGGCGGAAGATGCAGCTGCAGTCTTACGCCTTATCTTAAAAACGCGCCGACAGAAGAAGTATCCCCGGGCATATACGAAGCATCCCTCGGCATACCTTATTATATTCGCTATTTATCCTCCTCTGACCTTTTTATAACCTATAAAGATAAAGAAGGCGGGGAAATTTCAATAAAATATCCCTGGAAAATAAATTACTTAACCGATCCCGTACCTGCGGTTGTTAAAACAACATCGGACCAGTACCAGCTGCGCGCAGGTCCGTCCACGGATTACGACAGAATCGCCTACATGCTCAAAGACACAAAATTCAGCGTAAATAAAAGGATTGGAGACTGGTTCAGATTGTCTACCCATCCTCACGGCTTATGGGTAAACAAAGAATTTTTAGAAATAACGCCCCGGGGAACCGTTCCCGATTATAATCTCATAAAATACATCACGGTAAAAAACAACGATAAATCCGCGGATATAATATTTACCATGACAAATAAGTGCGCTTACTCAATAAACAGCTGTAAAAATTCTCTCTTTATCACTTTTTACAATACCGCGTCAAATATTCTTGAGACAAGATATGATCTGCACAATAATTTAATAGATGAGGTAACCGTTCTTGAAAGCGCGCAAAATTACGTTAAATTCCGCGCAGACTGCGGTTCCAAAATTTTATGGGGTTATGAAACGGATTATAATCCCGAGAATAAAAAATTTACGCTAAAGCTAAGGAAGCCTCCAGCGGACACATCATCACTGAAGGATAAAGTTATAATACTTGACGCCGGCCACGGCGGTAAAGATCCCGGCGCGGTAGGGCCTTCGGGATATACGGAAAAAGAGGCAAACCTAGAGATAACGCTCAAGCTTAAAGAAATGCTTGAAGAAAGCGGGGCAAAAGTTATACTGACCCGCAAGGGCGATAATGAGCTGACACCGCCTGATTCAAAAGGCGCCGAGGAACTGCAGGCAAGATGCGATATAAATAAAAACAACTCAGGCGTCATAGCCGTAAGCATACATAATAATTCTCATCCCAATGAAGAGAAACGGAAAACCCTTACCAATACCGATATTTACTTTTACCACAGCCAGAGCAAGCTCCTTGCCGATACAATCGCGAAAAACACAGGCAAAGCTTTAAACAAAGAAAATTACTTTTCTTTGAACAGGTCTTTTTACCTTATAAGGCAGACGGATTCCCCGAGCGTTCTGGCCGAAGTAACTTTCATATCAAACCCGGATGAAGAGAAAAAATTAAAAGATCCCGCGTACCGGCAGAAAGCCGCTTTAGGGATATATAACGGGATAAAGGAATACTTTGAATTATCCCAGTAGAGCGAAATAACTGATTACAAAACGGGCGGCAACGCCCGCCAGAATTGCCATAATTACCGTGAAAATTGTTATGTAAGCCGTGCGCTTAAGACCTATCTCTTTAAACAATACCGCTATAGTGGCAAGACACGGTATATAAATCGTGTTAACAAGAACAAATATATATATCTGCTGTTTGGTCATAAAACTCAAAAGGCTCGCTCTTGCAGATTCACCGTACTGGTTTACGGCAAGGGTAACCAGAAAAATAAGAGCAAGTTCTTTCCTTATAACGGCAAATATAAGCGTAAGCCCCGCAACGGCCGGAAGGCCCAGCATATCTTCAATAACGAATTTAAACGGCTTTGCAAACTGCCATATAAGCCCGGTTTCATAGATAAGCCCAAGTATTATACTGCCGATTATGATAATGGGCATGGCCACGAATACAAAGTCGCGGAACCTCTGCCAGGTTTTAAGCAAAACTATCCTTAAGACAGGCATACGAAGATCCGACACTTCCATAACAAGCCCCAGGGCAGACCCTTTCAATATCTTGTTTAGGAAATACCCGCTTACCGCGATTAATAAAAATGAAACGGCAAAAACAGACAACGCCCATAAAGGGCCCAGGAAAAAAGCCACCGCGCCCATAATCACCGCGACCCTCGCGCTGCAGGGAATAAGGGTTATAAGGAATGAGGCTATGAATTTTTCACGCATGCTGTTTAGGACTTTGACGCCCATTATCGCCGGCACATTGCACCCGAATCCGGCGACAAGCATAATAGACGCTCGTCCGTGAAGCCCGAATTTATGCATAATCTTATCCACAAGAAAAGCCATTACGTTTAAATAACCGGTATCTTCCAGAAAGCCCAGTATAAAATAAAAGAGGAATACATAAGGTATGCCTATCGTAAGGGATGCGAGTATCCCCTCGTTAAACGCGGAATTTAAAATTTCTCCCCAGAAGGCGCCGAACACCCCGAGAAAGAATGTTTTCATCGGAGTATAAATAAAAGCCGCCCAGAAACAGTCTATCCAGCCCGATAAAACAGGTCCTATATAATACAGTATCCCGAAAACAGATATAAAAACCAGAAATAAAACGGCGGTCCCCCAGACAGGGCTTGTTATAAAATTAAAAAGACGGCTTTCTTTATAATGATACTGTATGGAAATAATCTGGCATTCTTCAACGATATCTTCTGCCAGTTTGTTTCTCTCGTCCGCAAGGATAAGCCTGGTATCTTTACCGAATTTTTTCTCAGCGTTCTGCCAGATCTTTTCTATTTTCTCATAAACTTCCGGATTCTTTTTTATAATATTTACAATCCTGTCGTCTTTCTCAAAAAGAAGCACCGCGCATCCGAACGCATCAAGCGGTATGTCTATTTTATCTTTAGAAGTTTTTATTACGGAAAAAATCTCATTTATGAATTCCTCAACTTCTTTTCCGTAGCTTATTTTTCTTGAGGGTTTATCCCTGTATTTTGCGGTGCTTACCGCCGCGCCTACAAGCTTTTTTAAACCCACTCCTCTTGTTGCGACTGTTTCAATAATATCAATGCCGAGCATATTTGAAAGTTTATGCTTATCTATATAAATACCGCGCCTGTGCGCTTCATCGGTAAGGTTTAAAGCCGCAACAAGCGGGTACCCCAAATCAATAAGCTGGAGCAGCATATAAAGGTTTCTCTTTATATTGGTGGCGTCCGCGATATAAATAACGCTGTCAAACCCGCAATCAATAAGGGCTTCCCTGGCAACCCACTGGTCTTCGGTAACAGCCCCCAAAGAATAGGTGCCGGGAAGATCAACAAGTCCAACTTCTATATCATCAATCATTGTCCGGGCAATGTTTAAACTTACCGTTTTCCCGGGATAATTAGCGGTATCAACACATTCTGATGTCAGACTGTTAAAAACCGTGGATTTTCCCACATTGGGGTTGCCGGCAAGAGCGCAGATATACCTGCATTCTTTACGCAGTTCTTCTATATTTGCTTTACCCATATTTTATCCGCTATTTCCTTCCCTACCGCGTATTTAGACTTCCCGACCTTTATAAGCATCGGCCCGTTAAACGGCGCTATCTGTTCAATATATACGTGAGCGTCCGGGATGAGTCCCAATGTCGCGAGATAGCATAAAAATTCTTTTGATTCGTCCGTTATCTTGGCCACAATACCTCTTTGTTTGGCTTTTAAACACGAGAGCAGCTTTATGTTCTTTTCTTCTTTTAAAACACTGTGTCTGGGTATCGGGTTCCCGTGCGGGCATGTGTCGGGATTTTTTAAAACCTTTTCAAGCGCGTCAGCTACCTTATCGCTTAAAACATGTTCAAACCTGCATGCTTCTTCATGCACGTCGTCCCATCTCAGCCTTAAAACATCGGTAAAAAATCTTTCGGCAAGGCGGTGCTTCCTTATTATGTTAAGGGCTTCTTTCTCGCCTTTTCTTGTAAGAGTAAGTTCTTTTTTGTCTTTATCTATCAAGCCGTCTTCTTTTAACTTCTTAACCATCTCTGAAGTAGTTGACGAAGAGAGCCCCAGCTCATGGGCCAAAGAAGCGGACTTAACGGAATCTGTTTCCTGGCTGAGCTTATAAAGCTGTTCTAAGTATTCTTCTCTTTTTTCGGTAGTCATATACTGCCTCCAAATACCACAAACAAACGGAGATGTAAATAACGGTATATAGTTAAATTATTGTTCGGCCTACCGAATAATTATAACTCGGATATACGTAAAAGTAAACAGAAGTATTATAAAATTCTGGGCAACAAGCATGAAAAACGCAATATAAGGAAAATAAAATCACGGATTTGAATAAAGTTTAATGCATTTAAAGAGACGAGATGGTATATTTGACGGATTTATGGTGCCCAATTCTTTCGATTATGCCATGCTTAATAAGGGGTTTAAGAACATAATGCGCGCCGGGAATAGTTGTCCCAAGCGCTTTGGCTATATCGCGAATTCCAATCATTCCGCGCTCCTGCAATATTCGTAAAAATTTTTCTTGCTTTAGGGTAAGCGAAATATTGGCTCCGTCGCCGATGCCGGTTGATAATATGCGATTATAAATCCGCTCAAGAGTTTCTAAAATCGCCTCCGACATAAATTCCAGCCATGCGTCAAGAGGATATTTTTCCAATTGAATTTTCTGAAGGTTTTTAATATAAAAATCTCGATTTTCCAACAGAACTTCATCAAGTGAAAAAATATGTAAAGTGTCAAAACTCCTTCTGTATAACTCCCATGTTGCAAGCGCTCTTGCGCATCTGCCGTTGCCGTCTCTAAAGGGATGGATATTTACAAACTGCAAATGCAACAGTGAAGACGAAAAAACAGCGGGAAGTTCTTTGGATTTATTGTTTAACCAATCAAGCATCTCTTTCATTAAATGCGGGACTTTCTTCCAATCAGGCGCATAATATATGCCGGCTCTTACATTTACTTTTCTATATTCCCCGGGCATGCCTTCGTCAATGGCGCCTTCCGCTATAACTTTGTGCAGCTTCATAATATCTTTTTCGGTTACAACGGATTTTTTTTCGTTTTTAGTTATCCATTGAATCGCGTTTATGTAGTTTTTTGCCATATTGATATGTTTTTCGGGATAACCTGAAACTTTTTTGCCTTCAAAGAGCAACTTTATCGCTTCTAGCGAAAGCGTACAGCCTTCTATTGCTGTAGAACCATGAGTTGAGCGGATTATTGCATCGCACACCAATGACGGCATCCAAGCAAGTTTTATGCTTGAAGTTTGTATTTTAGAACGAAGTTCAGCAATTTTTTCCAACAAATCTAATGTCCTGTTGTTTACCTTAAAGTTTGGTTTCCACATGATATCCCCTTATTTCTTGCATAAAGTTTGCATAAAGTTTTACATAAAGTCCCGGGTATTATAATATTTTCCTTATCGCCTCTTCGTCATTGTCTTTTACAAACTGCATTAATTTGTTCAGTTTTTCCTGTGATTGAGATTTATCTATTTCGGCGCATTTTACTTTGAAAATCTTACTTATTTCCGTATCCTGTTTTTCTTCATCAATACTTAAAAGCTCTTCATTTATTTTCTCTCCGGGCCTTACACCCACAACTTCTATGGGAATATCTATATCGGGCTCCAGCCCCGAGAGACGTATCATGTTTCTTGCAAGGTCCATGATTTTAACCTGCTTGCCCATGTCCAGTATAAATACATCGCCGCTCTCGCCGAAAGCGCCGGCCTGTATAACAAGCTGGACCGCTTCGGGTATTGTCATAAAAAACCGGGTCATATTGGGATCCGTAACCGTTACGGGACCGCCCAGGCTTATCTGTTTCTTGAAAGTCGGGATAACGCTCCCTTTAGAATCCAGCACGTTCCCGAATCTTACGGAGATAAATTTCGTGCCGCCCTCCGAGTTCAAACGCAGGACCATTTCTGCCCAAGATTTACTCTTGCCCATTATGCTGACCGGATTAACGGCTTTATCCGTTGAGAGAAAAACAAATCTTTCAACGAAGTATTTTTTGGACATATTAACAAGGTTAAGCGTGCCGAAAATATTATTGGTTGCGGCTTCTCCCGGATTTGCTTCCATAAGATGAACATGTTTATGAGCGGCGGCATGAAAAATCACCTGAATATTCTCTTTTTTAAACAAAAGCTCCAGTCTCTCAATATTCCTTATGTCGCATATAAATATCTCTAAAGGAACCTTTATCTTTGAAGAAAGCTCAATCCATATCTCGTGAAGGCTGTTTTCGCCCCTGCCCAGCAAAATTAATTTTTTAGGATTAAATCTTACAATCTGCCTGGCAATCTCGGATCCTATTGAACCGCCCGCCCCCGTAATTAAAACAACCTTATCCGCCAGGTACCTGCTTATCTTCGGGAGATCCAGCTTTACAACATCCCTTTCAAGAAGATCTTCTATCTGAACCTGCCTTAACTTATTTACCGTAATCTTTTCGTCAATAATCTCGGATAAAGAAGGTATTGTCTTAAATTTTACCGATACTCCTTCTGTCAAGCTTATAAGGTTCCTTAAAAAAGCAGGGTTTGGAGTTGTAATTATAACTTCTTCAATATTAAGCTGGTTAATTAAATAAGGAAGATCTCGTACGGGTCCCATGACAGGAACACCGTGAATTCTCATATTCTTTTTCGCGGGATCATCATCAATAATGCCCACGACAAGATAACCCAGATTAGAATGACGCTTAAGCTCCCTTAATATCATCTCTCCCGCGTCATCAGCCCCTATTAAAAGGACACGCCTTGACTCGGAAACACGCGGGGATACCTGCCTCTCGTTAACAAACCTTAATACAAACCTTATCCCGCCTATCATCAGGATTTCCAGAAGCCATGCTATAACTACCGAAGACCTGGGATATATTGTCCCGTGCACAAAAAATACGTAACCGCCTACGGGGATCATGGCGATGGTTACCGCGTTAAAAATAGTAAGAAGCTCGTGCACGCCGGCATAGCGCCAGACTTTCCTGTAAAGGCCGAAGGAATAAAAAACAAATAATGTGTAAAGAAAAGAGAGTCCGTAAAAAACTTCCCTGCCTTCTATAAACCTTAAGGGCATATGACCTTCAAACCTTATGAGAAGAGCCAGAAAAAACGCCGCCGCTATAAGAACAAGGTCGGTTATTATAAGAAACAGTATATGGAGTCTGCGCATAAATATAAATCCTTTTTAAGCTTTGTCTGCCTTTTTTATTATTCTTGCCGGATTTCCTGCAACAACCGTAAAATCATCAACATCCTGTATAACCACCGAACCCGCGCCGACAACGGCGCCGGTTCCGATCTTAACCTTCGGCAGTATAACGGAAGAGGCCCCTATAAATGCTCCTTCGCCTGCCTTAACCCCGCCCGCAACGCACGCAAGAGGCGCAATATGCGTATGACTTCCTATAACGCAATCATGCTCTATAACCGCACCCGTATTTATAATGCAGTTTTCGCCTATAACCGCGTCAATATTGATAACCGCTTTAGGCATAACAAGAGTGCCCGGACCTATGGCGCCTTTATCAAAAACATAAGATCCGGGATGAACCGCTTTTACAAGATCAAAGCCAAGCTGTTTCAGCTTTAAATAAACGTTCTTCCTGATCATATTATTCCCGACACCGGCAAAAGCCCCCATGGGGAGCTGATCGGCCATTGTATTCATGTTTTCTACCGGCCCTATCACACGTACCCCGTGAATCATTTCTCCCTGTTTGTCTTTGCCGTCATCTAAAAATCCCAGAACATTATAACCGCACTTTACAAGCGCATCCAGCACAACCTTGCTGTGGCCGCCGGCGCCTATTATGACAACTCGCATGCCGCCTCCCTGTTCCAAACAAAATAATATTTATCCTTACCTGTAATTTTCTTTTATTATTCAATTTCTCCTTGCGCGGGTTAAAACATTCAACTCTTGCGCGCCGCGCCGTTGACAATTTACACGTGCCTGATTTATGATAAAGTTAAATATTATAAAATTATCAAGAAAGCGGCGGTGTTTTTTAATGGCTGATGAACAGAATAAAATCATTTTCTCAATGGTAAGGGTTAATAAGTATTATGACAAGAAACCCGTAATACGCGACATATCTCTCTCTTTTTTCTACGGCGCGAAGATCGGGGTCCTGGGATTAAACGGCTCCGGCAAAAGCACCCTTCTTAAGATAATTGCCGGCAAAGAGAAAGAGTTTAACGGCGAAGTTGTTTTTTCTCCCGGGTATTCGGTCGGGTTACTGGACCAGGAACCCGAACTTGACGAGAACCTCACCGTGCGCCAGGCTGTGGAAGAAGGCCTTAAAGAAACAATTGATGTTTTAAAAGAATATGAAAAAATAAACGAACGGCTCTGCGAAGAGATCTCCCCCGAAGAGATGGAAAAGCTTCTGGAGCGCCAGGGCGCGGTTCAGGAAAAAATTGAAGCGCTAGATGCCTGGAATATTGATTCACGCCTTGAGATGGCAATGGACGCTCTGGGATGCCCCCCTGCCGATACGCCCGTAAAAATAATATCGGGCGGCGAGCGGCGCAGGGTAGCGCTCTGCAGGTTATTACTGCAAAAACCTGACATACTTCTCCTTGACGAACCAACGAACCATCTTGACGCCGAATCCGTTGCGTGGCTTGAGCATCACCTTCACGATTATCCGGGAACGGTTATCGCGGTAACGCATGACCGGTATTTTCTTGATAATGTCGCCGGATGGATACTTGAACTTGACCGCGGGCACGGCATTCCCTGGAAAGGCAATTATTCTTCGTGGCTTGAACAGAAAGAAAACCGCTTAAGGGTGGAAGAAAAAAAAGAAAGCGACCGGCAGAAAACATTGAAACGCGAACTTGAATGGATAAGAATGTCGCCCAGAGCCCGCCACGCGAAGGCAAAAAGCAGAATAAACGCGTACGAAACTCTCTTGAATAAAGAAATGGACGAAAAAATAAAAGAACTTGAAATATTTATACCTCCGGGGCCGCGCCTGGGCGATATAGTAATTGAATTTAAAGGCGTCAGCAAAGCTTACGGCGACAAACTTTTAATGGAAAATGTGGAATTCTCTATACCCCCGGCCGGAGTCATAGGCATAATAGGGCCTAACGGCGCGGGAAAAACAACCCTTTTTAAAATAATAACGGGACAGGAAGAGCCGGATGCCGGAATCGTGCGCGTGGGTGAGACGGTAAAACTCGGCTATGTTGACCAGTCGCGCGAAAAGCTCACTCCGGGAAAATCTATATGGGAAGTAATATCCGGCGGTAAAGAGACAATCGGTCTCGGAAAACGCGAAATAAACTCACGCGCGTACGCCGCCCGTTTTAACTTTACGGGAAACGACCAGCAGAAAATAGTTGATATTTTATCCGGCGGAGAGCGGAACCGGGTTCACCTGGCGTGCGTCTTAAAAGAAGGCGCGAATCTCCTTCTTCTTGACGAACCCACAAACGACCTTGATGTAAATACCCTGCGCGCGCTGGAAGAAGCCATTGAAAACTTCGCGGGATGCGCCGTAATTATAAGTCATGACAGATGGTTCCTTGACAGGGTCGCAACCCATATCCTTGCTTTTGAAGGGGATAGCTCTGTCGTGTTTTTTGACGGAAATTACACCGAATACGAGGAGAACAAAAAAGCGCGGCTCGGCACCTCATATGTGGAACCGCACAGGATAAGATATAAAAAATTAACCAGAGACTGATTTTGACGGTACGTAGTACCGGATACTACTCCTTTTTCTCTTTGCCGTATACCCACTCCGGCTTTGCAAAGAGCTTAAAAGTTAAGAACATTATTTTAATATCCAGCCACAATGAGTAATTATCTATATACTCTATATCATAATTAATCTTCTCATCCCATGTTAATATATTTCTGCCGCTTACCTGGGCAAGACCTGTCATGCCGGGCTTTACTTCCAGTCTTCTGATCTGTCTTGCAGTATAATTGTCCACCTGATACCTTAAAGTAGGCCTGGGGCCTACAATACTCATATCGCCCTTTAACACATTAAAAAGCTGGGGGAGTTCATCAATGCACCATCTTCTAAGAAATTTGCCTGTAGGGGTTATCCTCTCATCCTCTTCTTTTACTTCAAACCCGAGCCCCTTTTTCTCCGCGCCGGGAACCATGGTTCTGAATTTATATAAATTAAACGGCTTTTTATCTTTTCCAACTCTTTCCTGTATAAACAATACGGACCCTTTTGAACCTGTCTTAATCAATACCCATATAATTAAAATTAACGGTAAAAATATTATAATTGAAAATAAAGACAGTAACACATCTATGATTCTTTTAATTATTTTATTAATTGTATTCATATTTTTAACGCATCCGCAAAATCTTTGGCCAGATTCTCCCTAAGAAAGTTTTTCCGTATATAATTTTTACCGTTTATACCGAACTGATCACATATGGATCTGTTATCCCTGCACCATTTTATCTTTTCAACCAAAAAACCGGCATCATCGGGAAGAACAAAGCCGCATCCCGATCTCTCAATAATCCCGGCGGTTATGCCCTGAGGCGTCTGGATCAGTACCGGCTTTCCCATTGCCATAAAATCCAGCACCTTATTCTGCAGAATAAGCCCCGCGGTATCTATAAACGGATAAAAATTAACGCATATATCCGCATTCGACAGATAAAGCGGTATCTCATCTTTTCTCTTAAATCCCGTCATTATAATATTTTTAAGTTTTTTCTCTTCTATCATCCTGCCGAGGTCATCTTTCCTGTTACCGTCCCCTACTATTACAAAAAAGATATCTTCACTGTCTTTAAGTTTTTCAGCGGCAATAACCATCTTCTCCAGAAAATTAAACCTGCTTACCGCTCCCGCGTACATTACAATAAATTTATCCTTGTATTTCTTAATATCCGGTGGTATTTCTTTTGCTTCAAAATCCAGCATTGACGCGTCAATACCGTTGGGAACTATACTGATCTTCCCCGGGTCTATTCCCAGCGATTCTACATAATCCGCGTATCCTTCGGTTATAACTATAATTTTATCCGCTTTCCTGCATAAGAATTTCTCCAGCATATAACTTAACCTTATAACAGCCCTATTCTTTAAAAGCCCCATCTCAACAGCCACTTTGGGCCAGAGATCCCTTATCTCAAGGATAAAGGGGACTCTCTTTATCCTGCTTATTATATAGCCGGCCAATGCGGTAAATAATGATGGGGAAGTAGTTAAAACAAGATCGGGTTTCTTTATCTTAAAACTGTAAAGAACAGACAGTATAAGGTATGAAATATAGCAGGATATTCTCCCGGAAAAACCTTTTTTGTAGCTCTCCGGGACATAAACCCTGCCAAGAGAAGAATTTTTAACATTTAAACCGGACTTCTGCCAGACACCATTAAATCCATTAAACCTTTTGCCTGTTAGATAATTTAAAGCACCGCCTATTATGTCAAAACTAAAACCCTTATCAGTAAGATACCTCATAAGTTCAATATGGCGGCTCTCCCCCGGCTCGTCCTCTTTTGTAAAAAACTGATGGATGAATAAAATTTTCATTAATATTTTTCCTCGCATTTTTAAATTCTACTTATTTTAATCCTTACCTTTAAGTGACATAGCAGGATTCTTTATGTTTTTTATGTAATAATTTATCATGAAAACGAAAAAATTAAGATATATTTTAAATGTTTATAATTCTATATATAATTATAAAAAGAACCGGGTTCATCTCTCATCAAAACCAAATCTTGTATGGATTGAACCGACAAATATATGTAATCTGCGCTGCCCGATGTGTCCCGCAACTCACAATAAAAACATACCACACGGCTTCATGTCTTTCAGCTTGTTTAAAAAAATCGTAGATGAGATATCAGACTCAATAGTTGACTGTTATCTTTTTCTGGGCGGAGAGGCGCTTCTTCATAAAGAAATAATAAAAATGGTAAGATATTTAAAAAAGAAGAACATCTGCGTATTAATGGACACAAACGGAACCCTCTTGACAAAAGAACTTGCAGGGGAACTTATTGCTGCCGGCTTAGACTTTGTATCATTCTCCTTTGACGGATATGATAAAAAAACCTACGAATCCATAAGAATAAACGCATCGTTTGATGAAACTTTAAATAATATAATAACCCTTCTTAAGCTTAAACAGGAACTTAAAAAAAATAATCCCTATGTCAGGATAAGGACTATAGAAGACTCTGTAAAAAAAGGCGCATTTTCAAAAGAAAAAAAAGAATCTTTTATTCGGAACTTTGCCGGACTCCATGTTGAGGAGTTTTCAGCCATACAAGTGGGAAACTGGCTGGGATATGTAGGACAAATACCTCAATATGAAATTCCACCGCCCCAAAAAATAGATACCGCCTCACCGCGCTTCTCGCCTTGCCCGCAATTATGGACAGCTTTGAGCATACGGTGGAACGGAGAAGTCTCGCCCTGCTGTATTGATATTTCCAATTCCATGCCCCTGGGAAATGTCAAAGAAAAAAGCATTATGCAGATATGGAACGGGGAACCGATTAAAAAATTGAGAGAAGCCCACCTTAAAAAAGACCTGTCGCGCCTTAGCGCATGTTCCTACTGCGGCACGCCTGTGGCAGGAAAAAAACTGGGCATACCGGTCAGCGCATTTTCCGGCATATCTTCGGCATTAAGAATGGTACTGGGATTTAAGTTGTACCGCAAGATTTCCAAGGCTTTTCACCCAAGCTAAAATTCATTAATTGAAACAAGGCCAGCTCCGATAATTAATACCGTGACATACTCGCCGGGGTTTTTACCTTAGGCGGAAAACCCCATGCAGCCTTTCATGTTTATCTGTTATTAATCTTGTCAATAATTTCTCCGCTTGCCTCAATACCCTGCATAAACGAGTGGTCCATATTGCCGATTTCATATTTCCACAACCCGAACCTGCCGCAGGTATAAATATCCCTTTCTTCCATATAAGGCAGGATTTTATCTAATATACCATCTCTTCCAAGAAACGGTACGGGATAGGCATATTTCTCTCTATGATACCAGATATCAACTATATCTTTGCGCTTTTTATCCCCTATAAGTCCTTCTTTGATTGCCGAAGAGATTGTATTTTTAACAGCTTCTTTAATCGTTTCTTTCTTAAATTTAGAATATGAAACTTCGCAAAGCACTGAAAAATAATCTCCTGAAGGAGTCAGGTTTGGAGAATAATTGGAAAGATAGGTTATCCTGTAAAAAGGAATATTTTTACCCGGAAAATAAATCCATGTTTTGTCGCTGGGGCATATACCTTTTACCCCTATCCCTATTGATATGACTCCCGTGTATAAAAATTCTTTACTTAGATTCTTTATCTCCTTATTAACATTCAAAGATCTTTTTAAGAGCTCATTTAACGGCATCGTATTTATAATATAATCATATTTAATCTTTTTATTGTTCTGCAGATAAATAACTTTATTTTTAAGATCCACCTTTTTTACTTCACAGTTATATTTTATTTTTCCCTTATCAATCTTGCCTGAAAGTATATCAAAAAACCTTCCGGTCCCCCCGTACAAAGAAAATTTAAATAAATTATTCGGCCCCCATGTAGCTTCAATTTTCTTCTGTTTGTATCTTCTTAAGAGATCTTTGTAATCTATAGTTGTAACTCTTTCACTTATCCAGCTGAAACTCATGTCAGTAAGAGGGTGAGCCCATATTTTAGAGTTATACGGTATTAAGAAATATTTAGCTATACCCTTACCGAAAATATTATAAATCCATTCTTTGAAATTACCTGCTTTTTTATCTTTAAAAAGAGAAGTTTCTTTTGCTCCTTTAAGGCATTCTTCTGCTTTTTCAGAAGGAAGCTGGAAAATATTATTCTGGAAAGGATAAGCTACAAATCTTTTATCTGTATAAACCCAGGTATTCCTGTTATGGATAAGATATTCTCCATTAAGAAGTGTATCATATAACTTATTAAAGTAATCCGAACCGGAAAAAGTTACATGCCCCCCGAAATCAAATGTAAAACCCTTTTTTGTTTTATAGCTTGCAGACAGCCCTCCGGGGAAACTCTTTTTCTCAAGAATTATACAATCAGCATATCTTTTCTTTTTAATATTATATGCAGCTGCAAGGCCTGCCGGCCCTGCACCTATTATCACAATTTTTTTCAATTAATATATCTCCAATTTTTTACTTTCTAAATTTAGACAGAATAAGTCTATCAAAAAATAAACTAAATACTTTTAGAGAAACAGAGAAAACACCTGCTTTGTGAGGAGTTTTTCGTGGATTTTTACAAAAATTTACAAGAGGCGATAATACCTTTTCCCATTTAAAATTTTTCCTTATATCTCCTATGTTTTTGCGGCATTTTTCTCTAAACTCCTTATCGCGTGCCATTTTTAATATGGCTTCCGCAAGTTCAAATTCATTGCCAATCGATATAGCTATACCAAGCTGCTCATCTTCAACTAATTTTGCGTGCTGGTCGCCCCTGCTGCATATTACAGGAAGTCTGGCCCACAAAGAATCCATAAAGCGTATACGGAAGGAATATCTTGTTTCCAGTATATCGTTGTGCGTTATTACCGCAGAATCTGCTTCAATATAATAATCTGCACGTTTTTCATAACTTACCCATTCTTGAAAAAAAACATATTTATCAAACAAATTCAATTCTTTGGAAAGTTTAACTATTTCATCTAATTTCTTATCCGACAATGCAGAAGAAACGGGAAGTTTCCGGCCCATAAACAAAAGCTTGATTTTTGAATTTTGTCTTGCAGCTATTGCTACTGCATTAATCAACGTTGTTAAATCAAACCATTCCCAGAGGCCACCCGACCATATAAGTAAAAAATCATCTCTATTAATTCCAGGAATTACACCCTTAACTACCTGATTTGTCTTAACTGGCTCGTCTAGGGGAATGCCAAAACCCACAATATCAATAAAACCCTTAAGATTCGGTTCTCTTTTATAAATATCTTTTTCTATTCTGCTCAGAGCAAGAAGCATGCCTATAATTACATCCCTTTGCTTTTCGCCCGAACAAAGTATATAATCGGCGCATAAAAGATTGGCTTCAAAGCTTTTCAACGCATATTCTGGATTCTTTTTCAGAAAAGAGGAAGAGTCTTTTGCCATAACATCCAGATTCTCAAAAAACACCAGGTTATAAAAATCCAGTACAAATATTTTTTTCTTAATTAATGTATACGGCAAATACACTGCCGGCAGATGGTGTGATATTATAATTTCGCTTTCACTTAAAAACTTCCAAATATTAAATATATTAACCTGAACTGTTTTAAAATTCTCACAGAAAAATTCCGGCTTATTTGGTATTCCAAGCACAACTTCATTTTCTTCCGCAAGAATTTTTGCCATTTCCCAGCATCTTAGGGCAGGGCCGCCCATTTTAGTTGAAATCGGTTTTGTTGAAAGAATAAAAATCTTTGCCATTTAATTACCTTTATGCCCTTTTAGTAAATTTTTCAAAAAGATTAAAATAATATGAAAAACTCATTGGAGCAAGAATGGAAGAAATATATCTATCCGAGACCCTTTTATCTTTTTGAACCTGCTTTCTTTTTTTAAGCAGTCTTGGTATTTCTTTAATTATTTTAAAATATGCTTTAAAATAAGCTTTTTTCATTTTAAAACTCTTAATCGGATTAAGCATTACCGCAAAAAATTCCGCTAAATGCGTTAAAAATATCCAGAAAAAATTACCGCCAAAAACCGATAAGGGCATATTCTTTATTAATGTTCTCAGCCGATTAAGAAGCGTATTTTCAAACCTTAATTCTTTGAATTTTTCCGCAGTGCCCATGTGTACATGATAAACCACCGCTTTGGGATTGTAAAGACATTTATAACCCCTAAGTTGAGCCCGAAAACTAAGATCGGCATCTTCTACGGCTTCAAAATAATCTTCATCAAAAAGCCCGATATCTTCAAACATGGCCCGCCGGTAAAGCGCCGCACCCGCACATGCTCCAAAAACAAAGCGTTTTTCATTATACTGTCCGACATCTTTCTCGCCTATTCCTATATTATCCGGCACGCCGTCAGCCCTGTACATATCACCTGCGGCATTTATTATATCTTTTTTATAATAAAACAGCATCTTAGACGCGCATATCCCGATCTTGGAATCCTCCCTAATGCCACTGTAAAGTTCCTCAAGCCATTTTGACTCTACCTCTGTATCATTATTTAAAAGAGCTATAAACTCTCCTGCGGAACTTTTAATGCCCTTGTTTACACCTCTGGCAAATCCAACATTCTCTTTAAGAGTTATTATCTTAATTTCCGGATAGTTTTTACGTACAAAATCTACCGACCCGTCGTAGGAACCATTATCAATCATATAAACTTCAAAATCCCTAAAGCTTTGATTTCTAAGAGAATCAAAGCAGCGGGCTAAATATTCTTTTCCATTCCAATTTAATACTATAACGGATATCAAAATAAATCACCTTAATCCGAATATTTTCAACATTTTCTTAACCGCAGGAACTATAATCCGTCCTATTGCAGACGCCCTAAACCTCATCCATGGGGTAAATCTTCTTGATTCAAGAACGGCATTATTTAGAAAATTATAGTCCACTCCTTTTATTTTAGGTTCCGTAGGATTTCTTCTGAAGCCGTCATGCGATGTTATCAATGATAAATTATTCTTAATACAGTATTCATAAAGATCACTGCCCGGATGAGGGGTATAAAAAGCAGGGCTGCAAAAATCAGGTTTTATTTTTCGGATCATTTCCGCCGTTTCCATAACTTCATCTTTCGTTTCGGTGGGTATTCCCATCATATAATTAGCCCATATTTTAATTCCGTGTCTCCTGCAAATTTCAGCCGCTTTGTAATTATGTTCAACTTTTGTTCCCTTTCTCAGGAAGTTCAAAACCCTCTGGCTGCCGCTTTCGAATCCTATTATTAGTATTTTAAGCCCGGAATCTTTCATTTTTCTTATTAATTCTTCATTTCTGCAAATAAGATCCGCTCTGCTCTGACAAATAAAAGGCTGGTTAAAGCCATGGGTTTTGTATTTTTCGCAAAACTCCTCAACCCAGTTAACATCTTCAAGCAAACAATCATCATGAAGCATAAGGCTTTTAAATCCATATTTTTCCCGTAAAAAAATCAACTCCCACATAACATTATCAACGCTTCTTATTCTCACCTCTCTGCCGAAAATAATTCTTTCAGCAGGCTGACAGAAATTACAGTTATATATACATCCCCTTCCCGCAATTACGGTAACAAACGGTGAGTGGAATTTTTTATATATGGGCTTTTCAAACGCTCCAAAAAGCTCTCTATCGGCAAAAGGAATGTCATCTAAATCGGGCTTTATCCCCTTGATTATCCTTTTTGGCTTTTTCTTTTCTGTAATATCCCTCAAAAAACACGGAAAACTTATTTCTCCTTCGCCTAAAAATATATGGTCAATATTACGATTAGGCTCTAACTCCTCAGGCATAATACTGGGATGAGGACCGCCCACCGCGGTTATTATATTGCCGTTTATATTTTTTGCCAAATCAATACTTTTTAAAGCCGGATTATAATCAACACTCATCATGCTTACTGCCAAAACTTCAGGAGCTTCTCTTTTTACTATATTTTCAAAATGATTCCAACCCCTTAACTTTCTTAAATCTATTAAACCCGCTTCATGACCTTCCTTTTTAACACAGGAGCTTAAAATAGTAAGACCGTGGCTAATCCATGAAGATTCATGGCTTTTTCCGTAACTGTTAAAACCAACGCCGCTTATGCCGGGATACACGAAAGAAATTTTCATATATATTTAACGCCTCTCAGTAAACTTTCCGATAAAAGGAAGATTTCTTAAAACAACAGCCAGTTCCTCCACTTTAAGCAATATGCAAAGCAGTATATAGACAATCAGCCCCGCGGCCAACGGCATAATAAAATTCAAAAACCGGATTATAAATCCAGAGCCACAAAGCTGAAACATATTAATAAAATAGAACAAAACCCCGGACATAATCAACGAAGCAGTAAAAATCTTAAAAAATGAAAACATTATTTCTTTTTCTTTAAGATATCCTAATTTTCTCTTAAGCGCCATCAACAAAAATATGGTAACAATAGTTTCTACAATTGATGTGGAAAGGGCAATGCCTGCATAGAAAAAAAATCTCATAAGAATAAGATTTAAAAGTATATTTGAAAGTATAGAAAAAATTCCCACAAAAAATATCAGCGTATTTTCTTTCAGTGCGTAAAAAACGCGGGCTATTATATAATTAATGCCCATCCAGAATATGCCCAGAGAATAGAGCATAAGGGCGATAGATGTAGTATGGACAGAGCGGGAATCAAAAGCGCCGTATTCATAAACCAGGCGGACAAGCGGTTTTGCTAAAATAATAATTAAAAAAGTCGCTGGAACCAATAAAAAAACAAGTACTTTAATCACGCGGGCATTAAGATCTATCGTTTTATCATTGGCTTTTCCCGCGCTGTATTCGGAAAAAAACGGAAACACAACTGCCGCTATAGGAATTATTATAAAAACAACCATTAATTCTCTTATATTTTTAGCATAAAAAAGAGTGGATATAGACCCTTCCGGAAGAAAAGAAGCCATTATTTTATCCACATTAACATTTATCTGGCTGGCCGCGGCCGCCAGCAATATAGGCAAAGACAGTTTTGCGGTATGAATTATATTTTTATCAATTTTAATATTAAGCGACCATTTAAATCTTAAGCCTTTTCTACATGATATTATAAATAAAAGAATCAAACTCAGTAAATTCGCAAGTGCTACCGCTATCGCAAGACTATATATGCCCGTTTTTGCCTTAAAAAATAAAACTGCCATTATAAACAAAAGATTCATCGGAATTTCCACAACAGCTGGGGCTATAAACTTCTTTGTGGCATTCAGAAAATTATTTAACATCCCGGCAATTACTCTCGGAATTAAAAGGATAAAGGCAATTACCATTAATTTAAAAAATAAATTATGAAATATCCCGGCATAACCCGGAAGAATTCTGGCAAATAAAGGGGAAACAAAAATACCGGCAGCCGCAAGAATTATACTTATGACAATTACAATGAAAAATAAATTATTAAAATAATCTCGCGCGTTTTCATTTCCCTCATTCTTGGCAATATCCCAATATACAGGTATAAATACAACATTTAAGGCTACTATAACTATACCGATAACTATTTCAGAGAATGAAAAAGCCAGCTGATAAGTATCCATCTGGCGGGAAGTACCAAAACTAGCGGCAATCACAACTGCGCTTAAAATTTGGAGAATCCTAGAAAAAGAAGTCACAAAAAACAATCTGCCCGTAACCTTAGCTATGTTTATAGCCACGTTCTCCCTCCTAATACAGGATTTTCTTCAAATTTTCTTTTTTAACGCATTTTCTTTTTTTCAAAACAACAGGCATTCCGAAAAACGCATAAAAAACAGATTTTAAATACTCCGGCTCCCTCTCTTTAATTGCCTTTATTAAATTATGTTTAATAAGGGAAAACGTATATCTACACGACAAAAAAAACGGTAGATATTTCCAGTAATACCATAGGCGATTTCTGTTAGAATAAAAAATCAACCTTTTACTGCTTCTGCCTGTTTCTGAAACCATGTGATATCCAGTAATATCGGTGAAGTATTTTACATCGTATCCCGCGTCAATTATTCTAGTACATAAATCTCTTTCATTTTCGTATATGAAAAATTCTTCAGGGTAGCACCCGACTTCGTCCAGAACTTTTTTCCTGACAGCCGCGGCACAACCGTTGAAAAGAGGAGTGGGAAGACCTTCCTCCGGAGCATTATCATGTTTTATATTGGGATGCCAGTGATGAACTGTATTAGAATGAAAATTTATAACTTTGCAACCAAGAGCTCCGAGTTTCGGATACTTATCAAACTTACGGACTATTTTGTCAAGACCGTCTTTTTCCAGAAAAGAGTCATCGTCAAGAATAACTATTATCTCTCCGACAGACTCGCCTATAGCCATATTGTAGCCCTTTATGCCCAGATTTCCTCCAGACTCTATCAATTTAACACTTGGAAATTCTTTTTTAATCATTTCTACCGAACCGTCAGACGAAGAATTGTCACAGACAATAATTTCAAACGCCGAAAAATTTTGCTTGAGCATTTTCCCCAAACTTATCTTTAATATTTCTCTCCTGTTATAATTAAGTATTACAACACTTACTTTAATATTGTCCATTATTCTTCCCCTGCTTTTCCGGCATAAATCACCATAACATCCCCTTTTATAAAAAATGGAAGCTTTTTAAAGCGAAATATCGAAAAGGGAGCAAACACTCTGCCCCAGAGCATCGCCGGTGTCGTCCATAAATAAGTATGCTGGTCTATCACAAAAAAACCTGATTGTTTTAAAAGCTGTTTTAAAGTTTCAAACGTAAAGTAATATAAATGTTCCGCCGGTGATAAAAGTTCCCAATTTTTAGAAGCAATTTTGGCCATAAAGCTTCCTACATTGGGAATCTCTATGGCCAAGATACCGTTCTTCTTCAAATAAAAAGAAACTTTCTTCAATAAATACCCGGGGTCAGGCGAATGCTCTAAAACATGCCATAAAGTAATTATGTCAAAAGAACCACGGGACGCTTTAAAATCTGATATATCGCCTCTAAACACCTTTAAATTCAGCCTATATTTCGCATATTCACAGGCAAATGGAGAAATCTCTATGCCATAAGTCTCATAACCGCTTTTTCCTGCAATATCAAGAAAAAAACCCAAGCCACAGCCCACATCCAAAATCCGACCATCCGGCTTAAGTTTTTTTAATTCTGAAATTCTGTTCTTAAAGCGTTTTTCCTCATGCACCTGCTTGCTTTGAAAATAAGACTCGAAATAATCCGGTGAAGAATATATATTCTCTTCTATATTCTGGTCTTTTCTGGGATTTGTAAAAATAAGTCCACACTCAGAACACTTTCTTACTGACATGCCGTCTTTTTCCGCAAAAAAAACCGTCTTACTGTTGCCGCATATAATACAATTAACATTTCTTAATATGCTCTTCATTTGCCTAGACCTCTTAGCACACAGTTTTTAAATCTCAAATTCAAACTCTCTTTTACTGCCTGCTTAAAAGTATGTTTATTAAGCTTTTTAAAAACAGACATTATAAATTCAACTAAAAATAAAGGTTTTTTCAGGATAAACTTTATATACGCTTTTTTCCATGCTTTTTTAATTTTTCTTTTAAATATTTCTTTTAATGACAGAATATCCTCCGGTGAAAAGTCTTCCGTTTTTATAACTCCTTTGGATTGAGTTATTGTCGCAAAATCAACCAGGGAAAGCTGTCTGGTTAAATATCCTTTATTTAAACATGTTTTATAAAGATCTGTACCGGGCAGCGGAGTTGCGGTAAAAACGTCATACGGAAAAACGTTAAACTCTTCCTGGAGCTGGATGGCAAAATCAATTGTTTTTTTCATTTGTTCAATATTTTCTCCGGGAAATCCTATTATATAAAATGCTTCCAGATCAATACCCGTATCCTGGCAGTTCTTTATAAATTCAATTATTTTATCAAAATTTAATTTCTTTCTTATTATTTTATTACACACATATTCATCGGCTGATTCTATGCCTATTCTTAAATACGAGCATCCTGTTTGTTTGCATTTTTCTAATATCCTTTTATTTAACGAATCCGCTCTTATGCCGTTTGGAGTATCCCAAGTGAATTTTACATTGTTTTCAATCAATTTATCAAGAATAGATTCAAAACGCTCCGTATCCAAAGTCAGGTTGTCATCTTCAAAATGAATATGTTTTACTCCGTATTTTTCAACAACATATTTAATGTGTTTTGCCACATAATCGGAAGAATGAACTCTGTGTTTTCTGCCCATAGAAAGATGAATTGAACAAAATACACAATCAAAAGGACAGCCTCGGCTTGTAATCATTGAAACAGCCCTCTCAGAACCGGGATATTTATATGCGACTCTGCCGGACAATCCTTTTTCATAACATTTAAAGTATTCTTCTAAATCTACAAGTTCATATGCCGGAAAAGTAAGCTCATCCAGATTTTCTATAAAAACAGAGGGGGCATTCTGTATAATTTTTCCGTTTTCCTTATACATAATGCCGGGAACTCCGTCAAAAGACAGGCCGTGCATTATTCTATCCAGCGCCACTGCAAAAACCTGCTCCCCTTCGCCGCGCACTACTATATCCGCTAAATTATTTCCATCAAGAAATGTCTCCGGCATTATACTTGCATGAGGACCTCCTATAATTACCGGTATTTTATCATTTATGTTTCTAACTATTCCGGCTGTTTTGATAACGCCCGATACCTGTGAAGTAAACTGGCTTGTTATTCCAACTGCATCCGGATTAAATTTTTGTACGACTTCCTTAATTTCATCCCAACCGGCGCCAAAATGAATTTCATTGCTGTTTTCAGATTTACATATAACTCCACTGGAAAGCGCGTCAAAAATCTTTATTTCCAATCACTCTTTTTTCAATGCAGAAGCAATATACAAAAGCCCCAGGGGCAAATCAAGAACAGGGGGAGCTGTATCTTTAAAATGAATCGTAGGAGGCCGTATAAGAAGAATCCTCACAAAAACCTCCCATCTTTTTCAACTTATATAAGCCTAATAAATTAAAAGAAATCCTCCTTAATAAAATATCAAGCGGATTATACTGAACAACTGTCTGAGTTACTTCGCATCCGTTCCAACAGCGTACCTGAGAACATTTTTTAGCCATATTCCTTACGGCATTCGCTCTTTTTGAACTCCATATTTCATCAATACCGTCCTTTTTTATATTGCCCATAAGGTATCTATTATCGCCTCCGAAATAATTACACGGATAAATATCTCCAAAAGCATCTATAAACATACTGGCAAAACCGGCAAAACAGTGCAGGGGACGTTTAAATCCATTATCTATGTAATAATTCATGCCCTGTGGCTTAGGAGATATTTTCTTAATATTATCTATACTTTTCTCGTCTAGACTCATAATATCATCATTAAACCCTTTAACCTGCGTATACAGATTGTCGTGCGCCAGATCAAATACACCCTTTATATTATGTTTGTTCCAGAATTTTTTCAGATCTTTCAGCTCATTTATATTGTCTTTTTGAATAACCGCATTGGATCTTAATTCTAAATTGGAGAATTTTTCTCTTAAATCGCACAGGCCTTTAACTGTTTGAACAGTTTTTTCAAAACTTCCGGGAACTGCCCGGATTTTTTCATGCACCACGCCCAGCCCGTCCATTGAAACACTTACTGAAAATATTTTACCGGGGGGTATATTTTTTAAAATATACTCTGTATCCTTCAAAATCTTAGACGGCATAAAACCATTCGTATTTATGGTTATTAAATTTATGTTTTTCAACTCAAACAGTTCTGTTATTATATCGCACAAATCATCCCGCAAAAACGGTTCCCCCCCTGTTATATCAAAACTGTTAACTTGCTTTAACAAAGAAGAGCTCTTTATACGTTCAATCAAAACACTTCCTTTAATCTCATTTTCCCGCAAACTAAAATTTTCATCATACATTTTCCAGATATTGCACATTTTACACCGAGAATTACATCTATAGGTCACTCCGAGAATTACATATCCTATGGGAATAGGTGTTACGATTCCAGTAAGATAAGATATCCAGTTTTGAAAAACTTTTTTTAAAAATAAGAATTTTTTATTTTTTTCCAAATTTATTTCTCCAAAAAACCTTTAGTGCAGATATAAATCTTGCAAACAAGCTAAAAGGCGGGGTATATATAAAAAACTCCGAAAGCACGGTCCGGCATCTGCCCGTTTTTAAAAGACCCGACCATCTTTCCAGAACAGTCTCTCTAAAATATTTAACTTCAAACCAAGAGGGCGAAAATTTTAACATTTTTTTTAAATACGACTTAAAAACAGGATAATCTATTCCCTTTATTTTCTCACACGTTGGATTTCTGACAAATTCTTTATAATTTTTAACTTTTATAAGATTGTTTTCTTTGCAGTAAGTATAAAGATCCGATCCGGGTATTGGAGAAAAATAAGTAGGAGAATGTAATTCCGGATGTATCTTTTCTATAAGATCATGGGTCAGATTAAGGTCTTCTTCTGTTTCAGTGGGTATCCCGAGCATATAATTAGCAAATATCAATATATTATTTTTCTTGCATATACGGGCGGCACTTACGGCTTGCTCTGGCTTTGTTCCTTTTCTTAAAAAATTTAAAATTCTGGGAGAACCGCTTTCAAAGCCAAAAAATATAACCCTGCATCCAGCCTTTCTCATTGCCGCCGCAAGTTCATCATCTAATGTATCCACCCTGCTTTGAGCGCCCCATTTTATTTTAAATCTTTCCATTTCTGAGCAAAGCCGCATTGCCCAATCCTTCCTGAAAGTAAAGGTATCATCTTCAAACATTATAAAATTTATCCCGTATTTCTTTATAACATGCTCAACTTCTGCAATTACATTATCAACCGACCTGTACCTTATTTTATTGCCAAAAATTTTTCTCTCCACGGGTTGACAGAAAGAACAATTAAAAGGGCATCCTCTGCTTGTAATAATCCCGAAATACCTGTGTGGATACGGAAAAATACCTGTAGAATTTAATATTTTTTTAACATTATAAAGATCCCTGTCGGGATACGGAAGTTCATCCAGATTATCAATTTTTTCGCCGACTATTTTCTTTTCCGGATTTTTCCCTACTTCAAAATTGTCCAAAATTCCAAGCAGGGCTTTTTCTCCTTCTCCTATTACAACATGGTCTATATTGCCGGATTGAAGAAGTTCATCGGGAAAAATCGTTGCATGGGGTCCTCCAGCAACAACAACTTTTCCTTGTTCTTTGGCAATAGCGGCGCAATTAAGCACATCATCATAATTAACCGTGCTTGAATAAATTCCCACTATATCGCTTTTCCTTTTATTCAGCTCAGACCTGAAATGCTCCCAGTTTCTCAACTCTCTTAAGTCAATAAGATCAACTTCGTGAGCGGAATTTTCTTTAATATATGCTCCTATATAAGCAAGACCATATCCTACGGCTATTGCATCATGAAAGCCCTTGCCCAAACTATTAAAATCTGTAGTTGCAATACCCGGATAAATAAGTGTAATTTTCAAAAATTTCCCCCTACGGCTTGTTTGATACCGAATTCAACAATTATAAAGAAAATTCCTTGTATTAAGCCACTTTATCTTTAACCTTATATTAAAAGCAGGACTTAACCTAATTTAAGATAAAGTAATATTTTATGAACATTACAGGACCCCCAAAGGTTAAAATCATAGTCTTAAGCTGGAATAATAAAAATCTATTAAATAATATCCTTTTATCCCTCCGGAATACAGATTACTCCGATTTCAACATAACTGTCGTAGATAACGGCTCAACTGACGGCTCGCAAAACATGGTTGAAAAGGAATTCCCCAGTATGGAAATTATTAAAAACAAGGAAAATTTGGGTGTAGGCAGAGGGTTTAATACAGGAATAAAACAAGCCCTAAAAGAAAAGAAATATAAATACATATGCCTCATAGACCAGGATCTTACGGTTGAGAAAAATACCTTAAAAGAGCTTGTAAAATTAATGGAAGAGAACCCTTCTGCAGGGCTTGCAGGCCCTAAAGTCATAAATGCGGATTACCCTCATGTAATAATGGAAACAGGGGCTAAAATAGACTGGGAGAAAACAACTTCAGCCCCGTTCCAAAAAGGCAAGCTTGATGACCCCCATGAAGAAAGAATATTTAAAGCTGATTACATACCCTTAGGCTGTGCTACTCTTATGCGGACAGAAGCTCTTAACAAAGTAGGACTCTTAAAAGAGGGCTATTTCTATCTATGGGAGGATATAGATTGGGGAATGCGTTTTAAAGAATCCGGCTATAAAGTTCTGGCAACAACAAAAGCAAGAGTGCTGCACAGTGATATAACCCTTAAAAGAGGCAATCCGGTAACAAGGTACTACTCCTGCAGAAACTCCCTTTATTTTTTCCATAAACATTCCCCTGATGCAATATACAAACTTAAAAGCATACAGAGAGCATGGCTCTCCTACTTCTTTTATAAAATATGGGGATATGATAACTACGCATTTGCCTCCCGCAGAGCTATAAAAGATTTCTTTAAAAACAATACCGGCAAAACAGATGAAAAATTCGATATACCTGTAAAACATACAAAAATAAATGAAGATACATTAAGAAATACAAAGATTAAAAAAGTTTTAATCTTCCCTGAAGAAGCCGGTGAAGTACAAGCATCTATAGAAAAATTAAAAGAAATAACCGGTGATTTTAAGTTTGATGTTATTGTTGAGAAATACAAGAAAAACCAGTTTATAAAACCAGACTACAAGGTGTTTACCTATGACATATACTCTGTAAAATCAAGTATAATGCTTCTTCTGGATATTACGAAAAACAACTATGATATAGTTTTAACCACCAAAGAAGTATTCTCGCCTGTAATCGGCCTTTGCAATTTTTTAAAACCCATACTGATCCTAAAAGATAATGAATTCTATATTAAAAAAAGAGATACATCAATTCCTTTAAAGTATCTCTTTGCCTCTTCTGCCGCTAAATTCATGGCAAGCTTTAAAATTTAAAACCATAATCAGCTCATCCTTTTAAGAATAACAAATATAGCCGTAAGATATTGCAAGGATATTATAAAACGCATGAGCATAAAAAACAGGCATTGTGCCTGTTTAAAAATTGACTCTGTGACCCCCATTTTTCATCGCACATTTTTCATTAACATACAAACTATTTAGCACTCTTAGATTTCAACAACACTATTACTAACCTCAATAACCGTTTGAACCCGCATATGATCAAGAAGTACTTTTAGAGGCAACAAAAAAAATTTTCAAGCTTGCGCCGCAGGCCTTGGCAATCTTAGTCAAAAGTTCGATTCCATAATTGCTATAATTAGCGCTTTCATAACGGGAAATAGCCGATTTGGTAGTGTGTATTCGTTTAGCCAAGGCAGATTGAGTTAATTTAGCGTGATGACGCGTTTGGACGATTTGCTCCGCGATACAAAGATTTTGGTATTCCTGATCAAATTTTTCACTGAAATCTTTTTCAGTCATTAATTTATCCAGATATGTTTTATCCTTTTTCATAATATTTACCCTCCCGCACTCTGCAAACGTAATCTTTTTTTATAACTCTGGCTATTTTTAAATCTTTTTTGCTCACTTTTTGAGATTTTTTTGTATAACCGTTAGTAATGATTATTTTCTTTCCCTCGTAGAAAAAATTGAAGAACCGGTATTGCAGGGGTTTAAATTCATAGATTTTCTCTTTTGGATCTACTATTCTGAATTTTGTCACATCGAATATTTTACCCTGTTCGGCGATATATTTTACCAAAGCCGCCAGTTTTACTCTCGCATTTACATCTGCTTCTTCCAGATATTCTTTAGCCGGTATATTTCCTGCCGAGGTAAAGTAAAACTCTGCTTGAAATTTTTCTCCCTGATAGAAAATATATTCTTCTTTTTTAGGCCTTGCCACATATCACCTCTTCCCAAATATATGTTAGCATATTTGCTAACTTTTGTCAAATATTGATTTTACGAGAACCAAAAGCCCCCCATTTTTATTAAGAAGGTATATAAAGACAATCCGCTCATCTGTCCCAAATGTTCCGGACAGATGAGAATTATAGGGTTTATAGAAGAATCACAAGCAGTTAAATCAATCCTTAACTCCCTCAACCTCTGGGAAGTTCCGGTTAAGAAAGACCCGAAAAACGACAGGGCTCCTCCCAGAAAAAATACCCTCGCCTGTACAGATTACTGCACTGATATTGATTACGGCTGGGATGCGTACTGCAAAGATCCGGTCTGGGAAGATGAAATTCTAAAGGCGTCTTAATTATTCATAAAACGAGATAGGTTAAGTATATTCTAAAATCAAATTTCCTTCAATCCGAGAATTTCTCCGCTCTATTAGCTCGTAGAAGACCATCATGATACTTTCATATTTTATAAGACTTCGGTCGAAATCAGCAAAAAATCAGAGTTTGATATGATTTATATGACGAGATTGAAGGCTTCAAAACCTCTAAACATTCTTCATTTCTAAAATTCTATCCACGCGGAATGTTCTGCTTTCCTTGCGATTAAAACAAAAAGCCTTAACTCCAAGATATGTTTTGCCAAGATATTCCATCTCTCCCACAAACTCCGGCCGGATTATTCGCTTTGATTTTTCATCATTCGGCTTTAAGTAAATTACATCTAATTTTGACTTGCTTTTTATTGCATTTTCAATTATTTCAATTTTATCTTTCGTAGAACAGGTTTTTTCCGAAATTTTATATTGATATTTTGTCACAAATTTTACTACCCGCCAATCCATAAAAATATGTTTTTTCTGAATCGGTTTTTTTAAGACAATTCCTTCTAGAGAAGTGCATCTGCTTAACGCAACATACATCTGTCCGTGAGCAAATGTTCCCTTTCCGATATCTATTATAACCTTATTAAATGTTTTTCCTTGACTTTTATGAATAGTCACTGCCCATGCAAGTTTTAAAGGATACTGGGTAAAGGAACCGACGGTTTTTGCTTCAATACTATTTGTTTCTTCATTGAGAAAGAAATTAAAAATTTCCCATGTATGCGGAGAAACTTTTACAATATTACCATCTATAAGTTCTACAATAATAATATCCTTATCATATTCTCTGTCATGCTCAATATCAACAATCCTTCCGATGCTTCCATTAATCCAGCGGGAACGCAGATCATTATTAAGCATCATAATTTGGGCGCCAATCTTTACGCAAAGTTCGGCAGGAGTTGGCAGATATTTTGAATCAAAATCGCCTTGAATCTCTCCTTTATAATAATAAGGATTACCCTCCAGTTTCATCAATTGCCTGTTATTGATTTCTTCTGCCAATTTATTAGTGGTTGTAAGATAAATATAAAAATCTTCTATATTATCTTTAAAATCAGGATTATACCTTTTATTAAGCGTTTTTAATCCCGCATCATCAATAGAGTTGTTGCGGATAGAATTAAGAAGATTAATAAACGCCTCGTCTTTTTGACGGTAAATTTTTTCCAGTTCAATAAACTCCATGGAAAAATCATCAAATATTTTGGCAGAAAAGAAATAAGGGCTTTCGTATTGTTTTCTAAAAATTTCTCTTTCCCTCCCAACCACCACAGGAGGCAGCTGATACAGATCTCCTATAAAAATCATCTGTACGCCGCCAAAAGGCAGCTTGTGATTTTTGCCGTTAAGACGCAAAAATTTATCAACACAATCGAGCAAATCCGCGCGCACCATAGAGATTTCATCTATTATAACAGCTTCAAGCTTCTTATAAATTTTGATTTTTTTGCCGGATATTCTCTTTATTGCCCGAAGTGTGACATTCGGTTTAAATTTAAAAAAAGAATGGATGGTTTGACCCCGCACATTTACAGCCGCAACACCGGTCGGCGCCAGGACAACAGCCTTTTTCTTAGTGGTGTCGCGAAAATAATCAAGCAATGTGGATTTACCGGTACCGGCCTTTCCCGTAATAAAAATGTTCTTTCCCGTATTTTCCATTAAATCTAATGATAGAGCAAACTGTTCGTTGATCTCTATTTTTGTTTTACCCGTTAAATTATCGGTGCGGTATTTTCGTTCCATAATCTTATACCTTATCTCCTGTCTTTAAAAATGCAGGGCGATTTTTGAATTCTGCTTTATTACTTTAACCCGGCTTGTTAACGCGGGATCTCCCTTTACCGTTATATCCCTTGCCCCGTCCTCTTCTATCACTTTCTGAGCCTCATTTATATACAGCCTTAAACCGTCCATCTTCATGCCGTAAAGCTTGCCGGAACCGCTGTCAGGCACACCGTTGGAATCAGGCCTGTAGACCGCCTTAGGCACACCGTTCACCCTGTACTCAAGTATGTTTTCTCCTACGAATACATACTCCCCCGCTTTTATATCATTCACATTTACAGGTCTGCTCTTCAGATGAGCTTTCACATCTTCTAACTTAAGCTCTGGTATCTCCTTATTAACGCCTTTCTCAAGTATATTCTCTAATGCCTCACCCTCTATAAGCTGGCCGGACTCCGCTACATACGCGTTCTGCCCCTGGGTCTTTATCCTGCCGCCGTTAAGATCTATCGTCCCTCCGGGATTTAACAGAACCACACTGCTCTCTTCATATGGAGCGTCATCCCAGAACTTGGAATATATCTGGGATGGCAGAAGGTCGGCAGAATCAACCACAAACCTGCAGTTATCGGCAAGATCCTTAATCTTTATCTGCCTGCTCGCCATCAATGGAGAATCACAGCCCCCGTAACCTAAAAGAGCAAAACCCGCAGCCACATACACTTCCTGCTGGCCGCATTTCCCCTTGGATATTATTAAAACAGAATCCTTGGGCACTATATCTGTCATGGTATGCAGATCCCTGTTCTTTAAAAGATTATCATCCACGGTGGAAGGCTTGCCTATACGGTTATATGAAAGGTATTTGTTGAAACCGGAATCATAATGAGAAGGCAACTCAAAAGACACATAAAATGACATCTTCCTGCCGGAAAGCTTGTTTACAAGCTCCCCGGTAATACACTTATTACTCCCCTTAAACGTTACTGTTACTTCCCCAAAATCCTTAACCGTATCACCCGATCCGCCTTCCCATTTATAATTCTTCTCTATCTCATTCTTTATATACTCAATTCCCATCATAGCGGCGCTGTACGCGTCTATCCTGTCTTCCTTTACTCTCATTAACTGCATATGACGGGGAACGAACATCTGTACAGTAAA
>JBDRKI010000127.1:0-27802 GCA_043814095.1 Armatimonadota bacterium
CTATCCCATAAATAACCAGATATCAGAGATAAGATTTTGGCGCAGAGGCAAACTTATAGATGTCCAGAGAGTTAAAAATAGTGAATTACAGCTTGTGCACTTTTAATTCTTAAAGTGTGCACTTTTAAAATTTAACTAACATGCTTTACCGGGAAAAATCTAAGCCGCCCGGGATTCAAGTTTTGTTATTCTTTGCTCATGATTAGTCAATACATTATTTGTTTTTTTTATTTCATGTTTTACTTCATCTATTTTAGTATCTATTTTTCTGTCTGAATAATCAAATCTGACTGCCATTTCATCCCTTAATTCTTTCGTATTGATATCGATTTTTTTATCTAATCTTTCAATTTTATTATCCAATACCTTATGGCCCTCAACAACAGTAGAGAGCTTGCTGTTAATATCCTCAAGTATTACTTCAAAATGCTCTTTTTTCATGAATGCCTCTGAATATTTACTTTTTTAATTATAGCAAATTACATTACTTTTGTCTAATGATTGTTTTTTATGGTTTTTATTGCTTCTTTTGCTTCGGCTTTTATATTCCCGTATTCATCCCCTTTTTCTTTTATAATCTTTTCAAGACACGGGATAAGCGGCTCGGCTGTTTTTCCTAATTTTTCCACTGCCCGGAGTGCCGACATAATTACGGCAGGATCGTCGCTTTCCAAAGCTTCTTTTATATAAGGGAGGGCTTTGGATGAATCTGAATCTCCCAGCGTAATAATTATTGCCGAATATACTCTGGAATTACTTTCCTTTTTAAGTAATTTTACAAGGGCGGAAAATACATCATTCCTGTCTTTTATTATCTCGCCCAACGCATGTACTGCCCATTCCCGCACCCTTGCGTCATCATCATTTAAAGCCTGCTTAAGATCCGCAGATGCTTTTAATATGGCCCTTTTACCCATCTGGGCTAACGCGTAAGCACAATGTTTCCGCACCGCGCCTACTTTATCATTAAGAAGAAGCTCTCTAACATCTTCAAATGCCCCAACCGCATCTTTGCCTATATTCCCCAATCCGTCAGCGGCAGCTTCCCTTATTCTCCATTCTTTGCTTTTTAAATTTTTTCTAAGATACGGTACCGCGGGTTTACCTATATCTTTCAGTGCAAAACCTATCTGTACATTCAAATCCCTGTTGCCGTGTAAAGCTAACTTTAGAATATCGGGCACTGCCTCTGCCGAAGGAGCTCCGATTATTCCCAGAAAATAAACTGCTGATATACAGTCGGGATTTCCGTATTTCAGATATTCTCTAAGGTACGGAACTGCTTTTTTCCCGAAACTTTTAAAGGCTTTTTCCCGTGCTGTTGTCACATTATAATAAGGGAACTTATTGCTATCTATATCCATAAGCGTAGAAACAATCACTTTGTTAACTACGCCTATTTTGCCCAGCGCCTCTATTTCCGAAGCTAAGGCTTCTGCACATTCTTTACGGTTAGAAATACTTTCGTCTTCTACTTTAAATAAATCCAGAATAACCGCTTTTACAATATCTTTAACCGCGGAATCCGCATATTTGCCTATACTGCCTAAAGTCTTCGCGGCATGAGCTCTGGTATACGGGTCGTCGCTTTTTAAATATTTTGCGATATAGGGAACAGCAGGCGCCGCTGATCTGCCCATTCTCTCGAACTGTTCAAGAGTCCAATCCGGAGAATCGTCTAATTTATCAATGAGTTCCTTAATCTCCCCCGTCATTTTAGGAAAATACCTTAAGCGGATATCCGCAATCTCATCCGGGGTCAGCTTATTATCTTTTTTGACATACGGTTCTAATATTTTATATGCTTCTTTTTGTTCTGCTGCTTCCAGAAATTGATTTTTAGGATTCTTATCAATTTTTTTCGAAAACAAGTACTTTAAAGTTTTTCTATCTTTTATGCTAAGCTTTGATAGATTTAACTTTCTAACTTTTCCCCTATCATCTACCAACGGAATACTATTCTTTATGAGCACCTCATTTATTTTAAATGCCATAAGCTCCTCTTTAATTAAGTCTAATATCTTATTGGATTGTTATTCCCCCATTTTTATTAAAGCATTTTTTATGCAGTCTTTTATATCACTATTATCAGTTGTTTTATCTATCTGTTTAAGAATGGGAACTAAAGACCTGCCCGTCTTTCCAAGACAACCTGAAGCCGCAACAGCTTTCAAAAGAAGATGTTCATCTTCACTTTTCAGAGCCTGTTTTATATAAGGTATGGCTTTTACAGATTTCGTCTCTCCAAGAACATGGATTATATTAGCATATATATCCGGGTGTTTCTCTTTTTTAAGTGAACTTATAAGGGCATTGACCACGTCCTTATCTTCTATTACGGTCTGCCTTAATGCATTTAGAACATGACCCCGCACTCTTGCATCTTTATCATTTAAGGATTTTAAAAGATACGGCTTTGCCTGCTTTAATTTCAACCCGCCCAGCGAAGATGCGGCTTCCGCCCGCACCATTCCATTTTTATCTTTATCGAGAGCGGTTATAAGGAAGGCTCCGGTCTTACCAGCATACTTTGACGGCATATCGCTCAGTGAATCAGCTGCCAAGCGGCGCATATACGGATCTCTATCATTCAACAATATACTGCCAAGATGATCTATTGATTGAGGACTTAAGTGTACCAGCATCTCTTCAATCTTATTATGGCTCAATGAAGTCGCCCTGCTCGGATTTAGATTGGCTGCCTTTTCAATTTTCACAAGTAAATACAGCATATTCCAAACAAGCTCTTTACTGGTCGCACCCATTTTTGCAACCGCTTCTAAAACAGAATCAGTCAGATCTCCGTTCTGATCTCTGCGTATTATTTTTATAAATGCAGGAAGCGCAGGGGCAGCTGCCTGCCCGCAATCGCTTAATTCCCTGATTGCATCCTGACGACTTGCTTTGCTTTCATAAATATCAGATGCTATTTCAATATTTTTTTTGAATTCATCCGCACCTTTACCGTATCTTTTTGCAAAAAGTTTAGTTTTTACAATTTCAATATCCTTTAAGGTTAATTCTTTATCTAATAAATAAGGCTTAAAAGCTTTATAAAATTCTACTTGCTCACACTGCTCTAAAACACCGTTATCATTTCCATCAAAATAATTAATCATTAAAGAGCTTATCTTTTTCCCTGTTTCTTTATTGTTGAAGCTTATATATTTTGCTCTCCCCTCATTATTTAAAATAACAAAACGCTTATTTTCCGGTATCTGTAAAATTTTAATTGCCATATACGCCTCCTGTAATAAATTTAAATACAGCACAATTATAGCATAAGGAGATATGAAAAGTTGTTAACAAAATGTTAACTTTTTACCCCTTAAAACTCCCCTATAACATAAAAAAGACAGCGGTTTTACGCTATCTTTTAAGAAATAATTATATTTTCTTGCTACCACCCGTTGCCTGAGATATCATCCATTATAAGGGCTTCTATATGGTTAAGAAGCCTTTTAAATCCTATCTTGGAAGAAGCCGATACAACAACACTCTCGGGTATCATTTTCCTTATCGCCCTTACCTTCATTTTATCTTCAACAAGATCAACCTTATTCAACACGTTTAAAACAGGCTTATTATCAGCGGCAAGATCTGCCAAAATCTCATTAACCACCTGGTAATGTTTATACCAGTGGCTGTCCGATATATCCATAACATTTATTATCATATCGGCATACCTTGCCTCTTCCAGTGTTGATTTAAACGCCGCTACAAGCTCAACAGGCAGGTTTCTGATAAATCCCACGGTATCTACAAGAAGAAGTTCATGCCTCTGGGGAAGAGTAACTATCTTTGTCATGGGGTCTAATGTTGCGAACAATTTATCTTCAACAAGAGAGTTTGCGCCCGTTAATGTATTAAGAAGGGTTGATTTTCCCGCATTTGTGTAGCCCACTATGGCGGCTATCTTAAAGCCTCTTTTATGCCTGCCGGACCTTAAAAGCTCCCTGTGCTCTTCAACTTTTTTAAGCTCTTTCCTTAATGTGGCTATCTTTTTATTAATATGCCTTTTATCCGTCTCAAGTTTTGTCTCACCGGGCCCCCTTGTTCCTATACCGCCTCCGAGACGGGATAGTATAACACCGTAACCCGTAAGACGGGGAAGAAGGTAATTTAACTGCGCCAGTTCAACCTGGATCTTACCTTCCCTTGATTTAGCGCGCATTGCGAATATATCAAGTATAAGGGCGTGCCTGTCAATTACTTTTTTATTTAACGCTTCCGAAATATTTCTTTCCTGTATGGGTTTCAGGTCATTTAAAAATATAATCAGGTTAACATCATATTCATAAACCAGCTGTTTCAACTGTTCAATCTTGCCCTTCCCTATAAAATACGCGGGATCGGGGCTTTCCCTTTTCTGCATAACCACTTCTGTCACTTGAGCGCCTGCGGAATAAGCAAGAAGTTCAAGCTCGGCAGTTAAATCATAAATCTGGTCCCTGTTTGAAGGAAGTTCAACCGCCACTAAAATGGCCCGTTCTTTTCTTTCCTTCTGTATGTTTATCATCTTTTTACTGATAAGGCATCACCTCATATCCCATATTCACTATATATAAAGGGTTATCCTTCACAAAAAAAGGAATTATAATGCTCCTATGTAGAAACTTACCAACATTATAACCTTATATGAGGTGAATTATGAAATTTGTAAGTATATTAGGACTTGTAATTATTCTCTTTATAGCTTTTCTATTGTGCGAAAACAAAAAGAAGATTAATTTTAAAGCTTTAATGTGGGGGCTTGTCCTGCAGCTTGCTTTTGCCCTTTTCATATTAAAAACCACTTTCGGGAAATGGATTTTTGAGTTTATAAATAAACTCGCAGTTAAGCTTCTGAATTTCACGACAGCAGGAGCATCTTTCATCTTCGGAAATCTCGTAACGGATACAAAATCATTCGGGTTCATATTCGCATTCCAGGTGCTTCCCACGATAATATTTTTCGCGTCGCTCATGGGCGTGTTATATTATTTAGGCATTATGCAGTGGATAGTAAGAATATTCGCCATAGCCATGATTAAGCTCATGAAAACTTCCGGCATTGAATCATTAAACGCAGCTGCTAATATATTCATAGGCCAGACTGAAGCCCCTCTTTTGGTAAAACCTTATGTTTCAAAATCAACAAGATCAGAGCTTCTGGCAATTATGGTGGCAGGCATGGCTACCATAGCGGGCGGCGTAATGATAGCGTATGTTGCAATGCTTAACGATTATGTGCCTGATATAGCAGGCCACCTTATGGCGGCATCCGTCATAAATGCCATAGGCGCCCTTATATTCACCCGCCTCATAATACCGGAGACCGAAGAACCCGAGACTCTCGGAAAAGTTAAGTTGGATGTTCCCAAAACAGACGCTAATGTTATTGATGCCGCCGCAAACGGCGCTTTTACAGGGCTTCATCTCGCGTTAAACGTGGGCGCCATGCTTCTTGCATTCATAGCTTTGATCGCTATGTGCAACTACGGGCTCCATCTTGTAGGAATGGGTATAAATAAAATATTCAGCACTAACTTAAATTTAAGCCTCCAGTTAATATTCGGATACATATTCTCGCCATTCGCGTGGATTATAGGGATACCGTGGAAAGACTGTATACCGGTAGGAAATGTTCTCGGCATGAAGCTTATCATAAATGAATTTTTCGCGTACAGTGAATTCTCAATGATGCTTAAAAATTCAGTTTCTAAATTTGATGCAAGATCCCTTATTCTCGCTTCTTATGCATTATGCGGGTTTGCCAACTTCTCATCAATAGCGATACAGATAGGCGGTATAGGCGGTATAGCACCATCAAGGAAACACGACCTTGCAAAACTGGGAATAAAGGCGCTCATTGCTGCAACCCTTACAAACCTTGCAACAGCGGCAATAGCTGGAATATTGATATAAAATATATCCGGCTAATTACTTAATATTTAATTATTTATATATATCTCCGCGGGGTTTTATAAATATTATTTTTACAGTTTTTTTATCAATATCGACATCACAGATAAGCCTAAATCCACCTATAACAACCTTCCATTTTTCTTTTAATTGCCCGTAAAGCGGTTCTAGTAAGAGAAAAGGCCTCTCTTCCAGTTTTACAAAACATTTGAAAAAAGCTTTCTGAAGTTTTGGCGAAAGCTTTTTAAAATATTTTACAGGTTGTTTATCCAGTCTGACTTCAAACATTCTTGAAGGCCTTTCTCCAAGGGACTCCCTTTGATTTCTTAGACTCTTTTAATGCCGTTCTGAATTCAGGATCGGCTAAAAGTTCAAGTTCTTCGGCATAATTTAAAAGAGCCGCCTCAATAACACTGTTTAAGCTTCTGTGCTGTCTATCGGCCAGTTCCTGGAACACCCTAAGAAGCTCCATCCCTAACCTTATATGAAGTGATGCTGATTTTGCCATAAATACAACCTCCTCGCACTTAAATTGTAGCACAAACGACCACAATATGTCAAACAAAAAGAGACCCATAAGGTATAAAATGTTAACATTTTGTTAACAACTTTTCTCCCCCCTTATGTTATAATTTCCTTGCAAAACCTTATATCGGAGGCATATATGAATATTTCATCGGCAAACATCAACCAGTCGGCAAAAACAATGTTTGGACCGCAGATCGTGATGACCCATCCGGCAGATTATATCGTAGAAGATAAAAAAATAAGAAAGCACGGTTTATACCACCTAATATATGAGGTAACCGAACATCCCGAATGGTTTCCTGAAAATATTGTAACATCAGTAAATGAGCTCAGTTCCCTGCAGAAAAAACTCAACAGTAAGGTCAGGATTATTTCAGACCTTAAGAAAATAAGAGAAGTTATAGACAATTCCAGTAAACCTAAATTGCTTGAAAAGGAACTGGGCAAAAAAGGCGTGGAAATATTTATTTCCGAGAAAAAACTTTCTGATGAAATTAAACCTCTCTTAACCGAGAGAAAAGAGCTATTCGCGCAGATCAAAAAAGATTATTCACCGTGGTTTAAAGAAAAACAGGAAACCTTATCTATTATTGATAAGCAAAGCAGGTACTGGCTCACATTAGTGAATGTAAGCGGCTATATTGAATATTTAAATAAAAACTAAACTTATATGTTGAATTAAATTTTATTCTTCGTTTGAATCCCGGCTGCCCTGAAGGGTCAATATCTTTCTGGGCTTGCTTCCTTCGGCAGGGCCTACAACGCCCCGCTCTTCAAGTATATCCATAATCCTGCCGGCTCTTGCATATCCTATGCGGAGCTTTCTCTGAAGATATGATGTGGATGCCTGGCCTGTTGAGGTTATAAGGTTTATGGCTTCGTTTAAAAGGGTGTCATCCCCGTCTTCTGATGTTATATCTTTACCTGTTTCTTCTGTTGATACTAATTTTATCATATTGGGAGGATCAGGCTGGTTTGCCCAGAAATCAACTACTCTTTCAAGCTCATCCTGGTCAATATACGCGCCCTGGATCCTTCTGGGGTCGGCTTCATCTATTGGAAGGTAAAGCATATCTCCCCTGCCCAGCAGTTTTTCCGCGCCCTGCCTGTCAATTATAGTTCTTGAATCTATCTGTGATGATACGGCAAACGCTATCCTTGAAGGCACGTTTGCTTTAATAAGACCGGTTATAACATCAACGCTCGGACGCTGTGTGGCAAGTATAAGGTGGATGCCTGAAGCGCGCCCTAACTGGGCAAGACGGCAAATGGATGTTTCAACAGTTGCGGCGCTTAAAAGCATAAGGTCGGCAAGCTCGTCTATTACCAGGAAGAGGTATGGCATTTTCTCAAGATTCTTGCTCCTGCAGTGCGCGTTATACTCATAAATATTCCTGGCGCGGACTTCTGCAAACCTTTTATAGCGTTTATCCATCTCAACGGTTAGCTGTCTTAATGCAAGTGTTGCTTTTTTGGGATCTGTTACTATGCGCTGGCCTTCCGAGAAATCATTCTCAACCAGGTGAGGTATGCCTTCATAAAGTATTAATTCAACTCTTTTAGGGTCTATCATAAGGAACTGTACCTGTGAAGGGTCATATTTAAATAATATACTTGTTATAACTGTGTTTATGCATACTGTTTTACCCGAGCCGGTAGCGCCCGCTATTAAAAGATGGGGCATCTTTATTAAACTGTCCACAATGGGATTACCGGTTATATCCTTGCCCAGTCCGAGAGGAACTTCCTGGCCTCTTTTAAACTGGCGGCTCTCCAGTATGTCTTTTATATGCACAGGGTCTATGCTTTTATTGGGTATTTCAATGCCTATGGCGCTTTTGCCGGGTATAGGCGCTTCTATTCTTATGGACTGAGCGGCAAGAACAAGAGCAATATCGTTTGAAAGATTTGTTATCCTGCTTACCTTTACTCCCCTTGCCGGCTGGAGCTCATATCTTGTGACAGTCGGGCCCCTTTCTATATGAATAACCCTGGCATCAACTCCGAAACTCTGCAGGGTATCAACAAGAAGCTGGGAATAGTCACTAATAACTTTATTTCTGCTTGACTTCTTTATGCCTTTTAATATGTTTGTGGGCGGGAGCCTGTATTTAATTTTTCTTGCCGGAGACATTGTTTCGGAAGATGCGGATGATTTATCCTTAACCGCCCTGATTGAACCGGGAAATAACTCTATCTGATCCTGCGGTTCTTCCGACTCCTCTGCCTGATGCGAAGAAACAGCTTTATCCAGAGGGGGCTTTACTTCTTCTTCCTTAAAAGCAACCGACTGGACCTGAGGTATTGGCTCTTCTTCTTCTTCTATCTCTTCTTCTATCTCTTCTTCGTCATCTTCTTTATTCTCATCTTCCGGATATATGGTAAGCTGTTTTACTTTAGGTGCGAATTTAGGAATGCTTATTTTCGGAATCTTTACGCTTTTTATAAATCTGAAAAGATGAGAGAAAAGAAAAGCTATCCCTTTGGCAGTCAGGGTAAAAATATCCGCCATCAGATTGATAACATCTTTTAAAGAAAACTTCCCGAGCATTAAGAATGCCGATACAAAAAGAACAATAACAAAAACATAAGCTCCGAACGAGCCTATGGTTTTAAGCAGGAAGCTTGATATCCTGTGCCCTACGGCGCCTCCGTGCTGGGAGTAAAGATGGAAAAATATGGCAAAATCAACCACTATAACAATAGATGATATAATTGACATCCATAAACTTAACGCGCCCTGCGGGTATATAAGGTGGATGCCTATAACAATAAATATTAAAGGTACAATATAGTGAGCCCAGCCGAAAGCAAGGGTAAATATATCCTGGAAGAACATCGAAAACGAGCTGTTAATACCCGGGAATATAAAACTTGCAAGCAGAAATACGCTGAAAGCTATAAGGAAAACGCCTACTATCTCAAGCCAGTAAGCTTCCCTTCCCTGCTTGTTAAGGGTATCTATATATTTTCTTTTTATTTTTCTTCTCGCCATAACACACCGCTCTTAACCGTTTAAGTATTCCCATGCCGCCTTCACGTGAATTGCGGCTCCGGTTTTCAGTATTTTTTCATCAAAATAGAATTCTTTATTATGCAGCTGTATATTTTTTCCTTTAATTCCCGAGCCCAGTTTTATAAACACGGAGGGAACTTTCCTTGAAAAATAGGCAAAATCCTCCCCGCCGAGCATGGGTTTCGCAAGTTTTTGAACATTATTCCTGCCTAATAAATCTTTAAGATTTTTTGAAACAAAATCCGTCATGTTATCATCATTAATTACGGTAGGATAACCGCCGGATAAATTAATGGAAAATTTCGCGTTATATTTTTTTGTAAGTTTTTTAAGTTCATCCTTAACGACTTTATGAACTTTCTTCCTTACATCTTCTTTTAATGTTCTTATTGTCCCGAAAAGCTCTGTCTTGTCGGAAATAATATTATGTTTTGTCCCGCCTTTTATCTTTCCTATGGTTATAACAACCGGATACGGCTTATTATCAAACTTGTCCTTTATTTTATGAAGCGCCTCAATAACTTTTGAAGCTAATGATATCGTGTCAACGGCATGCTCCGGATACGCGCCGTGCCCTGATTTGCCGAGCAGGGTTATCTCTACTTCATCCGCGAAAGCCGAACTTACGCCCTTTTTTAACGATATCTTTCCCGAGAGTATTGAAGGGAAAATATGAAGGCCAAACGCGGCGGAAACTTTAGGATTTTTTAAAACCCCTTCTTTTATCATTGGAAGCGCGCCGCCGGAAGTTTCTTCCGCGGGCTGGAAAACCAGCTTTATATTCCCCTTAATTTTATCCTTTAAGCCGTTTAATACAGCCGCCGCCCCTATAAGGCACGCGATATGCCCGTCATGGCCGCACGCGTGCATAAAACCATCATGCCTGGAAGAAAAGGCAAGGCCTGTCTCTTCTTTAAGGGTTAAAGCATCCATATCCGCTCTTAAAAGAATGGTCCTGCCTTTTTCTTTTCCTTTTATTAAAGCGACAACACCGGTACCCGCAGAAGCTTTTATATCCTTTATGCCTATCTTTTTAAGACAGTTTTTTATAAAAGCGGAAGTTTTAAATTCCTTAAACCCCGGTTCGGGATACTGATGAATCCTCCGCCTTATCTTAACCATCTCAGGATATATACGGTTAATTTCTTTAAATATATAATTATTTATGTCTTTACTCATAAAATTAATAATATTCCCTTAAATATTCTTTTTACCGCTTTGTATTTTTAAGCGAATTAAATTAATACTTTAATAAGGTCGTGCCTTGTTATTATGCCTGTAAGCTTGCCGTCTTTAAGCACCGGCACGCGGTTAACCTGCCTCTCAACCATTAAAGAAGCAACATCTTCAACAGTCTCTTCTTCGGCTACCGTTAAAAGCTCTTTGGTCATAATCTGCTCTGCGGTATATGAAAGAATCTTTTTCAGTTCATCTTCCATCTCATGGGGCCTCGCAAGATAAATTATCCCACCCAGAAGCTGTATATGCGGAGGAAGATGCGGACCGGAGACCTTTGTAATAAGGTCTGTCTCGGAGACTATGCCAAGTATATTATTCTCCTCATCCACAACAGGCAGACCGCTTATGTTTTTCTCATACAGCAGTTTCGCTATCTCCTTAACAGGCGTATCCGGCTTTACCGTAATAACATTTTTCTCCATTACTTCTTTTGCCAGCATGTTTTTTACCTCCAAAAATTTATTTAATATCCCTTGTCTTTTTTATAACTTTTCCCAGCAGATTTATTATATCACCTGCGAGCATTGATAAAGCATCATTATCTTTAATATATTTGTCCGCGCAGGCACCGTGCAGGTAAACGCTTAAAACAGACGCCTCCTCGGAATTTAACCCCTGCGCCATAAAAGCGGCTGTCATCCCGCTTAAAACATCGCCCGAACCGGCCGTTGCAAGAGCGTTGTTCCCTGTATCATTAAAATAAAGGCGGTCTTCATTACATATTATACTGCAGTGTTTTTTATAGACAATAACGGCATTATAATCTTTCGCGGCTTTCTTAATATATTCCAAAAGCTTTGTATTTATATGTTCTACTTTCTTTTTCAGAAGCCTCGCGAACTCCAGAGGATGGGGAGTTAATACCCATCCCGATCTGTTTTTTACGCTTTTTAAAGCAGCTAAAGCATATAAGGCGTCAGCGTCAACAACCTTGGGAAGATTTATCTCTTTTATTATCTTTCCCGTAAGCTTTATAACTTCGGGATGCCTCCCTATCCCCGGGCCTATTAAAATCACATCATAATTTTTAGATATATTTTTTATTTCATTAAAGGCTTTTACGGAAAAGTGCCCCCCTCTTGATTTTACGGGGTGCGTTATAACTTCCATGCTCTGGGCTTCAAAAGAAGCGTTAAGCTCGGAAGGTACGCATATACCCGCAAGCCCGGCTCCCGACCTTAAAGCGGCAATTGCGGATAATAACGGCGCACCGGTATAACCCGCGGAACCGCCTATTACAAGAACCTTGCCGCAGGACCCTTTATGAGCGTCTTGAGGTCTTACGGGCAGAAGCTTTTTAACCATAACGGAATCTATCATATTATTCTTTATTTTTTCATCGGATAAAAGATCTTTCGTAAAACCTATATTCTCAATTGCCAGCTTCCCTCTGTGAAGAAGTCCGTCCGATAAAAAATGTCCCATCTTGGGAAGCCCAAAGGTTACGGTATAATCAGCCATTACTGCATTTCCCAGTATCCTTCCTGTATCTGCGCATATCCCGCTCGGCATATCAACCGAAACTACTTCTTTATCATATTTTATTATAATTTCTATAACTTTAAGATATATGCCTTTTACTGTCTTATTTAATCCTGTGCCGAATATCCCGTCAATAATAAGGTCTGAATCTTTAACGGCTTCTTCTAAATCATGCAGGTCCTTAGGGCTGTTTATAAATTCGGGTTTTATGCCTATCTTGAGAAGGAAATTATAATTTATACTGTTGTCTTTAGAAAGCTTCTCCGGCATGCCCGTTATAAATACCCTGACGGTTATATCATGGGCAAGAAGAAGCCTCGCCGTAACAAGAGCGTCCCCGCCGTTATTGCCGGAACCGGCCACAATAAGCACTTTCTTCTTATTTATATCTTTAACATTTTTAATTATGAAGTTATATACTGCAGAACCCGCTTTCTCCATCAAAATTGTGGATTCTACTTTACGTTCATTGATTGTAACAAAATCTATATCTCTCATCTTCTCCGCGGTTACCGCCTTCATAAAACTACCCCGCCTCTAATATTACGCTTGCCGCCGCGTATTCCTTGCAGTGTGAAAGACTTATCTGTATGTTTTTAACATTGTTTTTCCCCGCAAGCTCACAGGCTCTGCCGTGGAGTTTAACAAAAGGCGCGCCTTCCGGACCCGATATTATTTCTATATCCTTAAAATCAACCGGTACGGAAAGAGCCTTCATAACGGCTTCTTTCCCGCAGAACCTGGCCGCGAGATGAGCTGCCTCTCCTGCTTTGCCTCTTGAGTATTCCAGTTCTGAACTTGTGAATACCCTGTTAAGAAACTGATCTTTATGCTTATCTATGGATTCTTTTATCCTGTTTATCTCTACAATATCCATACCTATCTTATACATATTAAAAACCCGCCAAAGCTTATTATTTAAGGGTTTTTCTACAATTGTACCCTTACTTCCTCTTTTATAGTATTATAATATTATTAAAGATAAGGTATAGAAAATTAAGGTATAGAAATACATAAGCAGGTAATTTTATTACAAGATAGAAAGATTAATTAAAATAATATTATGATTTGAGGCATTAAAGAGGTATTAAAATTGAAGAATTTATTCTTAAAAAGAGGGAAAATGTCAATTTTAATAATAAGCCTGGTCCTGGGCTTATTAATGTATTTTCTTTACGCCTTAAATCTTTTCAGCTTCTGGGACTGGAAAGCGGCAGACTTTTTCTTTTATATAAGGCCTACCGTTGATACAAATCCCGACATTATAATTGTGGCAATTGACGATGAATCCATAAGTAAATTCGGCAAATTCCCGTGGGATACCAAGGTCCACGCGAAACTTTTAAATAATCTGGCAAAACAAAAGCCTAAACTGATATGTTTTGATATACTTTTTGATAAACCGGATAAAAATCCTTACAGCGATCAATTACTGGCCGAAGCCATGAAAAACGCCGGCAATGTCATATTGTCCATGGGATTTATAGCACAATCACGCCCTGCGGATTATTATAAACGGGATTCTGATATTACCCTGGATATTGCCAGAGCGCGCATGCCTTTAAAAGAGTTCCGCGACGCGGCTCTTGATCTGGGTGTTACTAATATTTTTCCCGAAAAAGACGCTATAAACAGAAAAATCTATCTCTCAATCCCCTTCGGAGACCAGAACTTCCTCTCTTTCGCGGCGGCGGCAGCCATGTACGCGATGAACCTGACAACCAAAGACATTAAAATACTGCCAAACGATATCGATCCTAAAATTTTCTGTTTGGGCAAAGAACACATAAATCTTCACGGCGACGGCTGGACAATAATAAATTACTGCTACGGCGTAAACAGGTTTTACAACATACCTTATTATGAAGTTTACGATAATACCACACCTAAAGATTTTTTTAAAGATAAAATAATACTGATCGGGAACACTGCCGCAGGTCTCGGCGATATGTGGGCTACTCCCATATGGCACGCCCTGCCCGGGGTAGAGATACAGGCGAATGTTCTTAATAATATATTTGACAATAATTTTTTAAAGAAAGATATTCCCGTAAAGAACTTTATAATCATAATAGTATTATCCATTATGCTCGGCATAACAACTTCCCTGTTCTCGCCGGTAAAAAACGCCTTATGCTCTATCGGCATGATACTGCTCTTCCTTATCTATTCATTCTGGCAGTTTACAGGCAATAATGTTATACTGCCCACGGCCACGGTGCTTATAACCATAATATTCCTGTTCATTATTTTAAATATATTCAGGCTGGTATCCGAAGAACGCGAGAAAAAAGAAATAACGGTGGAAAAAGAAAAGTACTATGAAATGGCAACGGTTGACGGCCTAACCCAGCTTTATGTGGCCAGGTATTTCAGGCAGTGCCTGAAAGAAGAAGTGGAGAAAGCCCAGAAAGAAAACTTAACTTTAAGCTTTGTAATGGTGGATATAGACAACTTTAAAAAAGTAAACGACGTATACGGCCACGAACAGGGAAATATTGTCCTTAGGGAAACCGCCCAGATAATTAAAAACGCCCTGCGGTCCCAGTCAGATATAGCGGCAAGGTACGGTGGAGAAGAAATAGCCATAATACTGCCAAACACGGAACCCGATACCGCTTTCCAGATAGCAAACAGGATAAGGGAAAGTATGGCTTCCCATAATTACTCGGGTTTTAAAGGATTCAAGCAGATAACGGCAAGCTTCGGGGTATCAAGCTACCCGCACCACGCCCAGAACGAATCCGAACTTGTTGAACGCGCGGACGAAGCTTTATATACTTCAAAAAGAACGGGTAAAAACAAGGTTACAATGGGGCGGAAAAAAGTTGAAGGCGAAGAGTCTGCCCGTCCGGAAGAAGAACCGCCGCCTCAGGAAGATCATTAAATTTAAAATAAAGAACCCGCATTGTAAAGCGGGTTCTTTATTTCTATTATCTTAAATTTATTATCTCTTTGTCCACTGGAAGCTTTTTCTCGCTCTTTTTCTTCCGTATTTCTTTCTTTCCTTAACTCTCGGGTCTCTTGTTAAAAAACCAGCCTTTTTTAAAGCCGGGCGGTATTCGGGATCAACTTTTGTCAGCGCCCTTGCTATACCGTGACGGATAGCTCCGGCCTGACCGCCTACTCCGCCGCCTGAAGTGTTTGCTATAATATCAAACTTGCTTAAAGACTGCGTCATCTCCAAGGGCTGTCTTACGACTATTTCCCATACTTTTCTTTTTAAATACTCGCCGTAAGGTTTATCGTTTATGGTTATCTTTCCGGAACCCGGGAAAAGCCTTACTCTGGCTATAGAATTTTTTCTTCTGCCTGTAGCTGTTGTCGCCGTATCGGGTGCAATTTTTACTTTCTGCTCTTCAGCTTTCTTAACCATTTAATTCCTCCTACGCTAGAACTTCCGGATTATTTGCTTTATGCGGATGTGAGTCTCCGGCATATACTTTTAATCTTTTCATTCTTTTGTCTCTAAGTTTATTCTTCGGAAGCATACCTTTTACGGCGTGTTCTATTATCCTTGAGGGTCTCTTTAAAAGAAGTTCCTTCATTGATATCACTTTCAGCCCGCCGGGATAACCGGAATGCCTGTAATATTTCTTGTCTTCCTGTTTTCTGCCCGTGATTCTTATTTTACCGGCGTTCACAACAACAACAAAATCGCCTCTGTCTATGTCTCTAGCGTAGACAGGTTTGTTCTTGCCTGTTAAAATACCGGCAATTCTGGTAGATAATCTGCCCAGGCTCTTGCCTTCGGCATCCATTACATACCAGCTTCTCTGCATAGTTTCTTTTTTAACAGTTTTTTTAGTTTTTTTCTTTACTTCAGTTTTCGTCTCCATAATACATCACCTTTATATAAATTTAATACGGGGCTTATAACTGTAGTATTTTAATATAATTAAGAAGGTATGTCAACATTTTTTTGTTTCTTTTTTGATTTTTTTTTACTTGCTGCGCCCTGCCGCCTCATATAAAAATACGGCGCAGGCTGCCGAAACATTCAAAGATTCCACATTTTCCTTAAGGGGAAGGCTCAAAACGGCATCGGAAATCTTCTCCGTAATGCCGGATATACCGGAAGATTCCCGGCCAAAAACAAATACAGAAGGATACTCAATCTTAAAGTCAGCCAGGGATTGTTTTGAATGCGAAGATGTGGAATATACCTTATATCCTTTATTTTTCAGTATTTTTAAGTCTTCCAGATCTTCAGATAAGTAAATATTAAGCTTAAAGACGGCTCCCGCCGAACCTCTTATAACTTTAGAATTATAGGGAGAAACAGACCCACCGGAAAGAATAATATCTTTTACCCCCATGGCAAGAGAAGTCCGCAATATCGTCCCTAAGTTGCCCGGATCTTTAATATTGTCGAGGCAAGCCACTATCCTGCCGGTTACAGCGCCCAAACCGCTTTTAAGAAGATTGACTCCGGCAAGAAGAAGAAAACCGGAAGAAGTTTCCACCTGGCTTATATGCTTTAAGAGTTTCTCATCAATAAGGTAGGTATCTTCTGTGCCGGTTATAAGCTTCTGGAAATAATCTTCATTTCTGTTTTTCAGGTAAAAATCTTTTGTAAGAAAAAAAGCTTTTAGAGGAATCTTACATTTTAAAACTTCCAGGACTACTCTTATTCCCTCAATAATAATAACGTTTTCCTGCCGGGAAAATGATGTTTTATGCAGGGCTTTTACGTATTTAATAAGTTTATTTTCTTTTGACTGTATTTGTTTAAAATTCATAAATCCCGCTTTTATATAAACCGCTGTATCTGTTCAAGAAGATCTTTAAAATTATAGCTTTTATTTATAAAATGATTTACACCCACCTCATATGCTTTTTTCTCATCAAGCGCCGAACCGTAAGCAGTAAGCATAATAACCGGAACTCTTTTATTAATCTTCCTTATTTCTTCGCATACCTGAATCCCGGTTGAATCTGGAAGCATTAAATCCAGAAGTACAATGTCCGGCATTTTTTCTTTTACTCTTTCGATGCCGTCTTTTGCCGTACTCCTGTATTCCACTTCATAACCGGATTTGGAAAATTTATGCTGGAAAAGCTGTATTAAACGTATAAATTCCATATCATCATCTACAATTAATATTGTCTTTGCTTCTGTTTTCTTCATGGTCTCAACTTTATGAAAAGTTATTATATACTTGGTAAAATCGGTTTCTTTTTCTATATCAAAATCCTGCCCCTGATCCTTTAATATTTTACAACTTACAAACAAATCAAGGTTATCAAAGTACCTTCTGTCTATATCGGGAACTTCTTTAAAATTTCTAACGGTATTTTCATCAAGACCGCGTGAGGAATCTATAATCTCCAAACTCAAATCATCCTGAATCTCCCTTACGCGTACCGTTATTTTGCCGTTAGTCAGCGTGCGGAGTATCCTTAATATTATATTTTCAAACACAACTTTCAACTTCTTTTCGTCTATATTTACGCCGCAGCTCTCATCTATAATTTTCTCAAAATAAATATCGTTTTTATCAACATAATCCAGGCTGTTTATAAAATCCCTGACAAATTCATTCAAGAAAATATCTTTCTTGTGATATTCAATACTCCTATCTTCCAGAAGATAAAGGTAATACAGGTTATCCACTTCTCTCGTGTAAGCTTTTACCCCCAGTATAAGCTGCTGGTATTGTTTTCTCTCTTCAAAAGTAAGAGAGATAGTTCTTCTGAATTTTTCAACCTGTTTTTCTATTTCTTTTATGTCCTTTACGGCTATTTCCCTTATAAGGTCAAGATAAGTTTTGCTTAATAACATATTTCCCTCGCAAAAATCATTTATTTTACGCTTTTATATCTTCTCTTTCACCGCCGCAAAAAGAAGAGGTATCATCAGCTCATGATGTCCCGCCACAAAATAACCGCGCCCCCCGAGGTATTTCACCCTCTGCACAAGATTCATATCACTGCGGTAATGCCTTATGAAATCAAAATGAGCTCCGGTGAAATCGGAAACCTTGTGCCCCAGGTTTCTAGCAATTGTTATCGCTTTCTCTATAACAACAGGCAGGACCACGGCTGAGCCGAAATTAAGTATGACTCCTCCCCCGCCAAGATCCTTTACCATGGAAGCAAAGACTTTAAAATCATGAAAAGTGGCTTTGCCCAGCGCTTCGCCGCTGCAGGAAGGATGCATATGATTTATATCCCCGCCTATGCTTACATGAACCGTTGCCGGAATGTCTTCTTTAAAACAGCTCGCAAGAATACTTATATTATTATACGGGGCTTTAACTTCCATGAGCTTTTTCCCTACCTCTTCGCCCAGCCCTGTATCATCCATTGCCGCCCGACTGGCGCATTCGTTCAGAAAAATGTTTGTTTCTTTTGCCATGCCGAAACTGCCGTCTTCCATGCCCTTGAAAACATCCTCGCTTGTAAAACCGAAAAGGGCTAGCTCGGAATCATGTATACTGCCCGCGCCGTTCAACGCTATGCCGGTAACAATCTTATTCTTAACGGCATCAATAATAACAGGAGACAAACCGCACTTTATCACATGGGCGCCCATCGTAACAATAACAGGTTTGCCTTTTTTCTTAGCATTTACAATAGCTGTGACTATTTCTTTAAAAGATTTTCCCGTTAATATATCGGGTAAAGAATCCATAAATTTTTTAAAACTTGCGCCTTTTTTATGAGGTTTCGCGAAATCGCTTTTATTAACTTTGCTTTTCCTGTTTTTCACCGAATAAGTTTTAATTTTTGTTAAATCCACAGGTTTATACCTTGACATTGCCCTCACCTTCCAATTCTTTAAACGCTCTCAGCATTTTCACGGCGCAGTTCGTATAAGAGAATTTAGCCGCGTTCTCAAGTCCTTTACCTACAAGTTCTTTTTTAAAATTTTCATCCCTTAACACTTTATAAATTTTTTCCGCTATATCTTCATAATTATGAGGGTCGCACATTAAAGCACCGCGGCCCGAAGCCTCGGGCAGGCTTGCCGAAGATGAGGTCACAACCGGAGCGCCGCAGATCTGGGCTTCAACAACGGTTAAGCCGAACCCCTCATAAAACGAAGGAAAAACAAAAACATCCGTTATATTATATAAATTAACCAGATCTATACTGTTAACTTCTTCTATTAAAAAGAGTTCTCCTTTTGAAGTAAATTCTTTTAAAAGTTTGATTAATTCTCTTTTTTCCGCATCTTTGCTGAAAATGCCAGCGGGTGCGGGTTTTCTCCCTATAATAACAAGTTTATGCGGTATATTATGTTTCTGCTTCAGAACGGCAAAGGCTTTTAAAAGCCCCAGCCAGTTTTTCCTTCTATCGGGAGCGCCCACATATAATATAAAGGGATGTCCTCCGGAAAATTTATCACGCAGAGCTTCAATCTCTGTATGGGTGTAATTTTTTCTGTAAAAATCAGAGCATATCCCCGGGGGGATAACTTCTACTTTCTCAGGTGAAACACTTAAATTTTTAACTATCTCGCCTTTTGAAAATTCCGAAAGAGTTATAATCATATCCGATTTCGACGCCGCATCAATCATCCTTTTGCGGTCTTTCAGGATATATGACTTGGGTATATTATCGTTAAACTCTGTAAAAGGAAGCGTATCATGGATATTAACGGCGTTTTTCTGAGCGCCCGGAAAATCTATCCTGTTCCACGGATGCCATACTGCTTCCAGAAACGATATATCTTCCTTATTCTTATATTTTATAAATTCTATGCCCTGATATTCTTTACTGGCTTCCATATAAGGCTTCAGGTCTCTGTCCGATAAAAAATAAAATTTATTATCGGATTTTATAAGCTCGTTTATAAGATCCGCGGTATACCTGCCCATCCCGCGTTTGTCCTGGAATAAAAATGTTATGTCTATGCCTATCTTCATACCTTTACCTGTAAGCAAATTTATCGCTTTTAAGCAGTCTCTCACACGCTTTTAAAATTTCATCTTCCCTTATCTGCTCCATGCAGATAAACTTTTTGCATTTTTCCTTAACGCATACTTTATCGCAGTTTATATAAAAATTCCTTACTATCTCATACCTGGTCCTGTAAGGATGCCAGCGGTTCGGGAAATCGCTCTTTAAACCGAAAATAGCAACTACCGGCACCTTGCACGCCGCCGCAATATGCATGGGGCCCGAATCAGGGCATATAAGAAGACTGCACCTTTCCAGTACCGCCCCGAGCTGTTTCAAGCTAAGGTGGCCTGCCAGGTTTACCGCTTTGTATTTCATTTTTTTCTCAACATCGGCAACAAGCTCTGTTTCCTCGGGTCCGCCCGTTAAAATAACAACAGCCTTAAATTTTTCAACAAGCATATCGGCAATAGCGGCAAACTTCCATGTAGGCCATACTGAAGGATCAAGCTCCATACCCTTGCCCGTGTGAAGCGCTATAATCATTTTATGCTTATCTATCCCGAGCTTCTCAAACAAACCTTTTATATCATCTTTATCCTGCTGAGGAATTTCAAAAAAGAGGTTCCTGTCAACTTCACATACGGGAAGAGCTCTTACGTAATCCAGTATTATCTCAACCCAGTGGCTTGTCTTATCCCCTGTTTCGCTTGAAATTCTAACGGGATAATTATAAAGGAAGCTGTATAAAAGCCGGCCCGACTGCCCCACTCGTATTTTCACGCCTGCCAGGTATACGGCAAGTGCCTCCCATGCCGTACTCCACAAGACAATACCTGCATCATATTTTCCTTCCTTAATCATTCCCAGCACCTTAAAAAAGTATCCGAAGGTTCCTATCTTCTCGGAATCAAGAGTTATAATCTCATCAATATAAGGGTTGCCCTGGACTACCTCTTCCCGCATATCATCAACTATTAAAGTCACATGGATATCGGGATAGTTCATTTTCAAAGTTGAAAATATAGGGGTGCTTAAAAGAAGATCTCCTATCCCCCCGTGGGTATGCATGACAAGAATTTTTTTAATATCACTCTCTTTATCATCCATATCTTCGAACTGTGCGGCTTTGGTTTCTTTCATTTTAATATCTTTCTCATCTGCTGATTTTTTTAATACTTCTATGGAATCTTTGAAAAAGCTTAAAACTTCAGAATCGGAATATGCAAGTTTCTTATGCTGCTGTTTTCTCTTTTTTATAACTTCTTTTATTTTAGGGAGCGCCTTTTTAAAGGCCTCAATATAATTTTCCCTTCTGCCTATAACAGCGAATAAAAGATCAAAGGGGAGAGTTATAAAGTGTTTTAACAGAACCTTGTAATCGGTAAGATTTTTCCATGTAAAAAAAATCATATTGCGCAGGAAAACCTTATCTACTTCCGGGTCGCGGGAACCGTCCCCTATTGTCGCGCCTCTCTGGTGATATACCAGAGAATCCGGCTGGTATAAAACGCGCCAGGACCTTTTCCACGCCCTGTAAGAAAGATCCACATCCTCCCAGTAATAAGGGTGGTATATCTCGTCAAACCCGCCCAGCGCGAAAAATTTCTCTTTATCAACGGCAAGGCAGGCCCCTGTAGCGAAAGAAACAGGGAAAAGCGTTTTTACTTTCTCTATTAAGGCCGAATCAACACGTTTGTTGCAGAAATAACCGCTTGTAAAGACCGTTTCGTGTATGCTTTCAATAAAATTATCTCGTTCTGTTATTATCTTAGGAGTAAGCGCGAAAAGATCTGCTTCTTTAAAGGGCTCTATCAAGGGCTGGAGAAAATCCCTTGTAACTTTTATATCGTTATTCAAAAAGATAAGGATGGAATTTTTACTCTCTCTGGACGCGATATTACAGCAACGCGCGAACCCGTAGTTTTTTGGAAGCTTGATTGTCCTTATCTGCGGGTATCTGGATTTAATATATTCAACAGAGCCGTCTTTAGAGCCGTCATCCACAACAATAATCTCGTGTTTGCCGCCGGTAAAATAAACGGCGTTTAAAAGATGAGGCAGGTTCTCCTTTAAAAGCTCTAACCCGTTAAATGTAGGTATTATTATTGAAACTCTTTCTTTGATTTTTCTTGAAAAGTGCATTTATTTCCTCAACAATTTGTAAAATTTAGCTGCTAATCCGGGAACCCGTATGCTTAACTGCATAAATCTTGAGTATACTCTGAACCTGTAATTTAAATGCCTTAAATGATTCTTAATCCCCAAGCTTTTATTTGACGCAATGTGATTCTCTATAACATCGCTGTAATTATCAAACTCCTGCTTCCTTGTTTCTTTAAGTTCTTCTATAAGGGACTGCATATATACGGGGTGAGATTCTTTAAACCTTACGCAGTATCTTCCCTCCCAGTTTAAAAAAGAGTCTTTCTCCACTTTATCCAGTTCCGAATAAGTGGCATCACCGCACTGTGCATATAACTTCCATTTTTCAAGCACTTCATCCTTTAATGTTACATAGCCGTAATGGTAAAAAAGATACGGAAGCACAATTCTTGAGCCACTCTGGCCGGTAAGCTTCTCGTGAACAGAACCTGTCCATTTAAGGGAAGGGGTATATCTCACAAAAAGGTCATGTCTTCTGTCTATGCTGAATATATAATCAAATGACTGCATAAAATGATAAAAATATGAATCTACAACCCCCACTTTCTCCGGCAGAGCAGGGAGGATATCTCTTGTGACTGTTTTTAAACAAACAGGGTGAACTTCATCACTGTCAATTTTTATAACCCATGTGTTTTTATCAGGCTTTAATGAATGTATGTATTCTAGATACTTGTTTCTCGCGTCATCAAAACCTTTAAAAGGATGAAATAAAAGTTTAACTTTATCCTCTTTATAAAATTGAGAACCTTTCACAATATCAAGATTAGGATTATCCTTATCGGAACTGTTGTCATTAATAACAACAAGATCAACAGCATCATTTAAGCTGTCAAGACAAGCCTTTAAAAAAGGTTCATTCCTGTTTGATATTATCATTGTAGCGATTATCATATTTACCTTTTTATCCCCATACTGTAATAATAATTCAATAGATATTCATATATTTTATACAATTTCTTTTTCTCTTTAACAGTCAAATTTCCCTTATTTTCCAGCATTCTTACCTTTTTAAGCCAGAGGTCCTTTGTTAAGGAATTTAAAAGGAGGGTCTCTTTTAATTTCCTGGGGTGAATGCTCAGCTTTTCTTTTAATTCGGGATAAAGCCCGGCAAAATACGCGGCAGACCGCCCCATTAAATACTTTCTTCCCAGAAAACTTTCAAAATCTCTGAAGTAATGGTGGTAGCCTTCGGCATCCTTATTATATTTTATAACATACCCCGCTTTAATTAATCTATATCCGAACTCCGTATCCTCAAAACCGTACTCGTTAAATTTTACGTCAAATCCGCCGAGAGCATTAAACACATCTTTTTTAATAGAAATATTTCCGGTATAAAAATATCCAAAACCTACATTCTCGGGATCTACACCCTTATATGTATTCTGGAGATCATTCTCTAAAAGATAACTTGTAAAATGATTTAACTTCACGTTTTTATCTTCTTCTATATGACCTAAGACCCCGTCAGCCCCGGTAGAATAATATTTAAGATGTTCTTCTAGAAGAGATGATGAAGCTATCATATCATCATCAAGGAAAAGAATTATATCCGCATCGGCTTTTAAAACGCCGGAATTTCTTTTGACAGCGGCCCCGGGAGACTCACACGCGTAATATTCAATATTAATCTTTTTCTTAACATCATTTATAACTTCAACTGTCTTATCATTTGTAAAATCTTCAACCACTATAACTTCAAACGCTTCATTGGGAAGAGTCTGTGCGGTTAAAGAAGATAAAACCAGCCCTAAAACATCTGCTCTTCTGTGTGTAGCTATAACAACACTTATCTTCATAAATCATCCGTCCTGTATAAAGATATATCCTGGACCGGGATATCATCTGTTCTATATTTATCCTTACTCCCGCCTTCCGCGTTAAAACCGGAAAAACTTACCTGCTTAAAAACCTTGTACGGAGTAACACCCTCAAGCTCTTTATTATAAGCAAATATGTTGACTAAGGTTTCTGCTTGGGAATACTCCATAACTTCGCCTAGTTTTCCAATAGGTATTACATCATCACCCATATAATAAGCGAAAACAGGATACATCTCATCAACATATGATACAAGTTTTGTATCATTATTTTCATAAATATATTTAACGACTTCACCGTAATTTGACCGCAGGTTAATAACGGGCTTAAGGGCTAAAACGCCAAAAATAACTATACATACAATAATAAAGCTCGCCAGAACCTTCCCTAAAACTCTCCGCTTCTCCCATTTTCCCAAACTTATTACCGCGAAAGCGGCAATAACAGCTATTGCGGGAAGTGCAGAAGCAAATGAGCGTAAGACCCTAAGGTGCGGGTAAAACCCGTACCAGATTACAGGGAATAGTGCCAGTACTATAAGTACAAATTCTGCCATATTAAAATTCCTCTTCAACCTTTTTACAAGCATAAAAATACCGGCAAAGAAGAATAAGAACACAATCCAACCTTCCATTTTCTGGAAAAAATAAAAGAAAAAGAAAGGATCCGCCCCGTATTTTGACTGCTGTGCGATAGCGGAAAAACTCCCTCTTAATTCTTCAAAATAAGTAACGGGGAAAATTCCTTTCACCATAAGAGTTATAATCTGCCATAATATTATAGGGATTGCCATCCCTGCCGCAAAGCCCATAATTTTTATAAATTTAAACTTTGATTCTTTATCTACAAATAACAATCTTAAAACTTCAAACCCCAGAAAAAGAGGCAGCATTAAAAGCATATTATAGTGTATGGTAAAAGATACCCCTACCATTAAAGCGCAGAGTATCATATAAAAATAACGTCTATTCCCTAAAGAAAGTACGTAAAAATAAAAAGCAAGAAAAAGGAAAAAGATACCGGCGGCAATAGGAAGCCCGCACCTTGAATACATTATATGCATGGGACTCACGGCAAGTATCACAGCCGAAAGTAGAGCTGCATTCTCATCAAAGATTCTCCTTGCAATTAAATACACAAGAAAAACGGTGAGTGCCCCGAAAAATACCGATACAATAAAAGAAGAATGCGTGCTTAACCCGAATATAATCTGGGATAACATAATTAAAAAGACAAATCCCACCTTGCTTCCCGAACCGTAATTAGGGACATCTTTCCCTATATGTTCTTTAAGAACAGGGTCTTTCTCCGATATCTTGGGTTTATCAACAATCTTTAAATATTTTGCCTTGGCGCTGCAGAGGTATACCCCTTCATCATAAAAGAAGATACCCTTCCCCTCTATATTATAATTCCGTACCAGGGTACCGAACATAATTATAAGGAGCAGGAGGATCACTGCAAGACTCGTATTTTTAACTTTATTCATTAAAATTTACCTCTGGTGAAACTGCCTTCTTATGCTGGCAATCTGGTCAGCAAGAAAACCGAAAAAGAATATAAAAACGCTGACAAGCAGTGTAAATACGGATCCTCCGAAGATGCCCCCGTAATGCATAAGCTGGCAAAGAGCTAACCCTCCCCCTATTATAAAAAGAAGGACGCTTACAGGCAAAAAGAATTTTAAAGGATCAAACAACATTACTATCCTTGTAACTATATATAAAAATCTCACCCCGTCATTAACAAGTTTAATCTTGCTTTTCCCTTTTGATCTTTTGGATATTGTATCCATATCAACATACCTAACAGGATACCCTGCTTTAAACATTGCAAGCGTTATTGTAGAGGGATATGAAAAAGTATTCGGGAGAAGGTGTATAAACTCAAGCATCCTATCCCTTTTTATAGCCCTGAATCCTGATGTAAGATCCACAACCTTATGGTTAGCCAAAAAAGAAGCTATTTTATTTAATACCGAATTAAGTATTGATCTTGTAAACCAGAGCTTTCCTTTTTTAGTCCTTGCCCCTACTACCATATCATATTTATCCATATCTTCCAGAAGTTTCGGTATGTCCGAAGGGTTATGCTGTCCGTCGCCATCCATAAAAACAAGGTAATCTTTGGTAGCGGCTCTTACACCTGTTTTAACAGATGCCCCGTTCCCTATATTATACGGGTGGGATATAACTTTAGCCCCTGCCGAAGACGCAACTTCTGCGGTATTATCATCTGAGCCGTCATCAACAACTATAATCTCGAACTCAGAACTTACGTTTCTTACCCCCTCTATAACCTCTTTTATTGCTTCGCCTTCATTATATGCAGGTATAATTACTGATACATTCATAATAACTCCCTCTTTTTTCCGCTTTTTTCTCTATTTATTATAATAAATCCTTGTTAAATCTTATCTTTTTAACCCTTATTATACTTTATTCTTATTATAAAGTATATTTTGTTAACAAAATGTTAACAATTTGGTAATAATTTGGCAATATATTTTTGTTAATATAATAATAGCGATATTATACATTTATCTTGTCTATATATCATTGGGGGAGAAATTGGGACTTTACGACTGGCTTAATAATGCGGTTAACCTTGTAAAAATAGTTGAATCCTCTTCCGCAAAGCGGGAGATGACTTTTGATATTATTGATGAGAGAAACTTTGATAAATATATTAATTCTGATATAGGAACTAAGTTCCTCGCCTACCTTAAAAAGAAAGATCTTACTCTCTGGAAGATCATAGTAGACAACCAGAGAAAATTAAAAGGCATTAAGGGAAAAGAAGCAGCCTACCTTAAAAATAAAAAAGCTACCCTTTTAAAATTATTTAATGAATATCATGCTAAGAACTCTAACTACAACTCTTATGTTACAGTATCTAACTGCCCTAAAATATTAAAATCATCTTTAGGATATAACTTCTTAAGAATACTTAAAAGAGATTATCCGGTCCTCCATAAAGGATTCATGCAGAAAGGTTATGACGGAATTCAGGATAATACTAAAGTATTCTTCGCGCATCTTTTTAACAGATACTTTAAATCAGGATGTAATAAAATCGAACTGGGACACCGGTCAGAATACATAAAGAAGATGGTATTCTGGGCTAAAGGTAAGCATATACATTCTGCTAAAAAGAAAGTATATTCCAAACCCGTAAATGAGAATACCGATCCGGTCAGGTATGACCCGGATTATCTTAATCTTCTCTTATCATCATCTTCGGGATATAATTTCCTTCAGAAACTTAAAGTATCATGTTCTAAGCTTCATAGAGTATATATACAGCAGAATGAACCTAAACTTACAAATCTTAAAAAGTTTGATAAAAAAGCTTACGGGTTATTAGCCGGATTATACGGCAGATATCTTAATTCGGGAAAAGTCCCCAAAACAGCTTACAGAACGCCTCAGGAAGAAGAACAAAGAATATCTTCATTTGTTAGAAAGAACCTTAAGACACCCGAAGATATAACTAAATGCATAGAAAAGATAGAGAAGCTCCCCGCAGAAGACGCATTTATTGCCAAAAAAGTGTTTAAAGATATATTCTTTAAAAAATCACTTATGAGCAAGAACCCCGATTATGTTAGAAGATACCTGGAATTCGTTAAATTATACCTTGCAGAATTCTTCACATCAGGATCACCGGATTATGCGGGATTAATTAAAGAAGGCAAAGATGTTCTGGGAGACCTCTACTACTTTACAGATTATATAACCGGGAAGATGGATGAAAGATACATCCTTGCAGGCTTAAAGGATAGATACAATATCG
>JBDRKI010000128.1:0-6491 GCA_043814095.1 Armatimonadota bacterium
AAAAACGCTCTTGAGAAAATTATTTTTTAAACTTTTTTAATGGTGTTCTTTTGAAAAGTCGAATCCCTGCACATTCACTTGCTTTAAAGGCAATATGCAGGGATATTAAGGGTGAGAAAAATTTTCATTCTTCAGGGCTGAACCCATCCCCATATGATTATTTTCACTGCATGAGAGCTGTAATGTTCGTATTTCGTAGTTTGACGCCTTTTCTTTAACAAAGGGATCCTGTTCGGCAATCTGCTTAGCTTCATCAATATTATCCGCATTTATTATAGCCATACCGCCGGCATAATCGGTAAAAGGTCCGCATAAAACAAGCTTCCCGGTGCTCTCAAGACCTTTTAAATGCTCCACATGGGCTTTAACCAGCTCCCTGGGCATCTCTTTTCCTTGAATCCTGTTAAGTAAAATAACATATCTTGTAAATTTATCCATATTTTTACTCCTTTTATGTATTAAAGGATTTTGTATCAATCTATAGAATTCCTCCCATTATGTATAAAATAGAGAAAGAAATACTTGAACAACCTCATGTTTTATCAAGAATACTTGATAATGAACTTAAATCTGCTGAAAAACTTGCGGAGATAATAAGAAAGAATGATATAAACTATATATTGATCGCCGCAAGAGGATCATCAGACAATGCCGCTGTTTATGCTAAATACCTCTTCCCCACATTATGCGGTATGCCTGTCGCGTTATCAACGCCTTCTGTTTTCTCAATATACCAGAAGCCCCCGAAACTTGAAAATGTTCTTGTGCTCGGGATATCGCAGTCAGGACAGTCACACGACATAATATCTGTTTTAAGGGAAGCGAAAAAACAGAAAGCAATTACCGCGGTTATTACAAATGATTCCTCTTCCCCTCTCGCGAAAGCAGGTAATTTTGTGCTTAACTGCTGTGCGGGAAAAGAAAAAAGTATAGCAGCTACAAAAACATATACAGCGCAGCTTATGCTGCTTGCGCTTCTAGCCGCAATACTGTCAAAAGATAAAAAAGAAAGACTTAATGAATTAAAGAAAATACCAGGAGCAGTAAATAAAACTATAAATGAGTATAAGAATAATGATGAGTTTGCACAGCGCTACAGGTATCTGGACTTATGCGCTGTTATAGGAAGAGGTTATAACTACGCTACTTCCTTTGAGATAGCATTAAAATTAAAAGAATTAAACTATATTACCGCAGAACCTTATTCTTCAGCCGACTTCCAGCACGGGCCCATGGCCATAGTGGAAGACGGGTATCCCGTTCTTGTCATAAATCCTAACGGGGCATTATATAAGAAGCTGGATCTTTTCATAGAGAAACTGCGCGAGAAAAAAGCCGAGGTTATCGTCATATCGGATAACAAAAATACTCTTAAAAAAGCAAATACGCCACTCCTCGTGCCTGTAACCGTACCGGAATGGCTATCCCCTGTTACATGCGTTATCCCGGGACAGTTCCTTGCTTTTTATCTTACTCTTGTAAAGGGATACCATCCCGATAATCCCAGATCATTAAAGAAAATTACAATAACAAAGTAATGATGAATAATCTGGTTGATTTTTTTAATATTAAAACATCTGAATTTGAAGATGATGTATTTCTGCGGATGGAAAGAAATAATCATCTTACCGAATATACCTATTCCGAGATTAAAAACAATGTCTTAAAGTTAAGAAACGCTCTTTTATCCAGAGGATTTAAAAAAAATGATAAGATAGCGCTTCTCTGTGAGAACCGTCCCGAATGGGGGCTTGTATTCTGGGGAGTGCTCTCTTTGGGGGCAGAGCTTGTCCCTGTTGATATGAAGCTTACCCCGGAAGATATAGAATTCATACTTAAAGATTCTGACACCAAAGCCGTATTCTGTTCTGAAAAATTCGTGAATATGCTGTGCAATCTTAATATAACTCTTGATATATACCCTCTGGATAAAATCTGTGAACCTGATTTTACAACTCTTGAAGAACTTCTTAATGCCTCTTCTGAAAGAGCAGATGATATAGAAATATACCCTACAGATACGGCGCTTATAGTTTATACCTCCGGTGTAACAGGTAAGGCAAAAGGAGTAGTCCTTTCGCATTTTAATTTATTATCAGATGTAAATATGGTTAACGGGCTGTTTTACTCACAGTTCCATAAAGCGGGTTTTTTATCAATACTGCCCCTGCATCATACATTTGAGATAACAGGGGGATTTCTGGCGCCCATGAGTTTAGGCGGATCTGTTACATACATTGAAGACCTAAAAACCGAAACCCTTATGAATAACCTTAAAAAATACAGGCCCAAAGTCATGCTTACCGTGCCTGTATTTTTAGAATCTATCTATAACGGTATAGTTAAAAAAGCGGAAACCGATACTGTGAAATCTTTCATGTTTAATGCATTAAAGAACATTTCCTCCCTATTCTATAAAATGAATATAAGGATGGGGAGAATACTCTTCGGGGGGTTATTTAAAAACTTCGGAGGTAATTTAAGGTATTTTGTATCCGGTGCGGCACCACTTGATGTAAAAACAGCAGAGCAGCTTGAGATACTGGGTTTTGAAATACTTGAAGGATACGGCTTAACCGAGACCTCCCCCATCCTTACCGCTAACACCCCTCAAGCTAAAAAACTGGGCTCTGTAGGCAAACCCCTTGCATGGGTTGAGCTTAAAATAGTTAAGCCAAACCCTGCCGGCGAAGGAGAGATAACAGTAAAAGGTCCTAATATAATGCAGGGGTATTACAAAAGAGCAGACCTTACAAGCAAAGTCTTAAAAAACGGATGGTTCTATACGGGCGATATAGGCGCAGTAGATAAAGACGGGTTTGTATATATACGCGGGAGAGATAAAAATGTTATCGTATCTTCATCCGGCAAAAATATTTATCCCGAGGAGCTTGAAGACAAATTATCAAAAGAACCCGTTATAAAAGAGATATGCGTTACGGGAAGAAAAACAAAAATGAGCGAGGAGATTGTTGCTGTAATAGTTTCCGATGAAAAACAGATAAAAACAGGTGAAAAGAAAGAAGATATTATAAAGGGAATTATTGAAAATTTTAACAGAAAAGTCCCGGAGTACAAAAGGATAAGCGATTTTATTATCTGGGAGGGAGAACTCCCCAAAACAACAACACTTAAAGTTAAAAGAGCCCTTTTAGAAGAAGAACTTTATAAAAAGCAGGCAGAGGGAAAGAAGAAAGAGCTTGATTATACAAAAGACAGGCTTGAAAAAGAACCGGTATTAAAAAAGCTCCTTGAAGCTGCTTCAAAAACAACTAAAATGCCTGTTGAAAACATATCCTTAAAAGACAGGTTGTATGAAGACCTGGGAATTGATTCATTGGGCAAGATTGATTTTATATGTGATATAGAAGAAAAACTTGATATCCCTATTGAAGATAATAAAGTAGCCGGGCTTTATACTCTTGAAGATATCTTTGATTATATAAAAAAAAGATCCCCCGCGGATAAAGTAAAAAAAGATAAAGAAATTAATCTTTATTTTTTAAAAAAGCCTTCTGCTTTAGTGAAAATTTTAAGAACTTCTTTTAATGTTTTCTACCGCATATTCGCCAAGACATTCTTCCGCCTTGAGTTTAAAGGATTAAAAAACCTTCCTGAAAAAGAACCGTATATAATAGCTCCTAACCACGGCGGACATATTGACCTGCCTTCTATATTATCCGCGTTCCCCTTAAAAGAGCTTGATAATATATTTGCGCCTGCGGCAGGCGATTATTTTGAGAAACACCCGAAAACCGAGTTCATATCATACGCACTGTTTAATACATTCTCTTTCCAGAGATACGGTAACTATATCGAGGGGTTAAAGGCATGTGTAAAAGTGCTTAAAAAAGGCAGAAATCTTATAATCTTCCCCGAAGGAGTACTCTCAAAAGACGGAAATTTAAACGAATTTAAGTCCGGAGCGGCGGAGATAGCATACGAAGCGGGTGTAAAAATAGTGCCTGCTTACATACACGGCTCTTATGATGCTTACCCTACAGGCAGATATTATCCTAAACCGGTTAAAGTTATAATATATTTCGGAAAACCCGTGGAAGTAAAAAAGGAAGAAACAGAGAAACAAAAAAATATAATTTATAAAGAATTAACAGGAACAATTAAAGAAGAAATAATAAATTTAAAAAGGAGCATATCATGAAAATAAGGGCGCACCATCTTTTATGCATGCAGGGATTCCAGGGTCTTGGATATAACGAGGAATTCACAAAAAACATGGAAGAAGTTATAAACAGGATTAAAACAGAACCGGAACTGGAGCTGGAAATAACAGAAGACTGTGATATCATATGCGCTTCATGCGTACACTGTGAAAGCGGAAAATGCAGAAGAGAAACAGCATCCCATGAAAAAAGTCTGGACATGGATAAAAAGGTTCTTAAACGATTAAACTTAAAAGAAGGAATGAAATTAAAAGCGGAGTTTGTTTTTGATTTTGTAAATGAGCTTTTAAAAAATTACGAGTCCAGAAAAGATATATGCGGTCAATGCAACTGGCAGGACCAGTGCCTGTGGTTTAATTCCTTTTAACCTTTATCCGCAAGCTTAAATACTTTAAAAAGATACGGGGCTCCTAATATAACCCATATACCTATTACCCAGTACCGTATAAAACGGAACAATAGATATAATCTATGCTCTTCTTCCGGGAATATATATTTAAGCCCATAGTATATTATAAAAACAGTTAAAATTCCGACTAAAAAGCGAAGTATTTTCTGTATTAACATGCCGTCCGCTTTAAAACCCACATAACGGTACATAAAGGCAAGCCCTGTCCCGGCGCCTGAGAGAACAGCCATGGCGGCTACTGTTTCCTTAACGGGGTGAATGAAAATAAATACAAGGGGTATTAAAAAAGCTAGGAAAACCTGCATGCCTAATTTTAAGACAGAGAGCCACCTTTCAACCTTATCATGGAAAAGAAAGTATATAAGAAGAAGTATTCCGCCGAGCACCCATCCGCCAAGTACATCTGTTGGAAAATGAACGCCAAGATAAAGCCGGGAAAAAGCTATTAACAGTATAATAAGTATTGCAAGTATCCAGAACCAGGTTTTTTTAATATATGAGGCTATCATAACCCAGACAACCAGTGAACTCTGCGAATGACCGCTGGGGATACCGTATCCGGCTTCCCTTGCGGTTGTAATATCAGGGACAAGATCAAAAGGCCGTGGCTGGCGCAGTAAATTCTTGAAACAAAAATTAAAGTAAACCGAAAAGATAAAAAGAACACTCAATCTTGCAGTAAACGCAAAATCCACACACCATAAAAGCGCGGGTATAAGTACAAGGTAAAAACCCTCACTGCCTAACTCGGTAGCTGCATAAAAAAACTTATCCAGGAAAGGCGTATGAAGCTTCCCGAGATAAGCTATAACGTTTAATCCCCATGCCAGTATATGGTCCATAAATTCAAGCCCTGATTAATTATTGCTGCGCCATCTTTTAAGATTAGGAACAATACTGTATGCCTGAACTCTTGCTTCTCTTTCAGGCATTCCCGAGCTTTTTGCAAATTTTATATTCTTAGCGATTTTTTCTTCTACGGTTATTCCTTCATCTATAAACTTGCCATCAGCGTAGCAAAAACTGCAGTACTCTTCGGACCTGCCAACACCGGCTTTTGTGCCGAAATCTTCTACACCGCGCATAGGCATCCCGCAGCTCTGGCAAATTGCACCTTTAACTCTTTCCATATGACCCCCTTTTCAAATCAGTTTTAATTATACCATAAATTCTCATATCATGAAATCTATCTTTAGTATACATGCTTTTGCGTGTAATTCCTTCAAACTTCATACCTGTCTTCTCCAGAACACGCGCGGAAACCTTGTTTTCAACCGTACACTTAGCTTCAACCCTGTTCAAACAGGTATGTTTAAATATAAAAGGGAGTATCTTATTCAATGCTTCGGTGATGTATCCCCTGGACCAGTATTTCTTAGACAATACAAATCCCAGCTCTGCCGAAAAATTATTCTTATCCCAGTTGGTAAACCCGCAGACACCTATAACCTTACCGGTCTTTTTCTCTGCCATACACCAGTTAACCATATGCTTCTTTTTATACATATCAAAGCCGTCTTTTAAGAATTTTTCAGTGTCTTTAACTGTTTTATGGGTCTTCCAAGTAATATATTTTGTAACTTCTCTATCAGAAGCAAATTCAAACACATCTTCTGCGTCTTTTAAACTTACAAAATACTAGCCAGAAAGCTTCTGTTTTTAAACAGGGGATGAATGGCTCCCTTGTTTTTCTATTCGATAGATTAATTCGTTGCTATATGATATAATGTCAACATGAAATACAAACAGGCTCGCCGCCATATCTATCTTCTCAACTATCATTTGATATGGTGTCCTAAAAGGAGAAAGCCTGTTTTAACCGGCAAAGTTAAAAACAGATTAAGACAGATTGTGGAAGAAAAAGCCAAAGAAATTGATGTGGAAATTCTTGCTCTTGA
>JBDRKI010000129.1:0-4876 GCA_043814095.1 Armatimonadota bacterium
AGGGCTTTCAGAAGACAAGGCAATATAAATGACTTTTGAAAAACCAAACAAATAAATATCTTCGAAAAGTTAAGGAGCGTTATGCGAAAATAGGACATTTCTAAATTGCTAAGAATAGGACATTTCTAAATTGCCTTGACACGCCCTTTTTCCTTTCTTGACAGTATATATATATTTGATATAATAATATCCTGTTTCAAGTTAGTTGAAATATTATGCTGGGCGAATGGCTCAGTGGTTAGAGCACCTGCTTCACATGTAGGGGGTCGCAGGTTCGAATCCTGCTTCGCCCACCATTAGAGCAAGAAACTTGATATTACGGGGCCGTAGCGTAGCGGTTTAACGCGCATGCCTGTCACGCATGAGATCGCGGGTTCAAATCCCGTCGGCCCCGCCATTTAAACAAGGTTTGTGCCGCGGTAGCTCAGTTGGTAGAGCAGTGGACTGAAAATCCACGTGTCGGCAGTTCGATTCTGCCCTGCGGCACCATTTATTTACCAAGGACGGCGCCATGAAAAAAACGGTATTTCTTCTTGTAATACTTTCCTGTCTTGTGTTTGCCTTAAGCTCCTGTACAACCGGCCCCAAAGAAATAAGTTTATGCTATAACCTTTCAAAAGGCGATATTTTAAATTATGACATAGAGATTGAAAATACCATGACAATGAACATCCCCATAAAAGGAATGGAAACATCCCCTTCCGTAACAATGAATATGAAAGCAGATTACACCCAGAGAGTATTTGACATAGACAAAGACGGCAATATCACAATGGAAGGCGAGATAACCATTAAAGAAGCGGCAATGAAGCAGGGTGATAAAGTAAAGCCGGTACCTCTCAAAGAAAAGGATAAAAAGCCCGTAAAATTCAGAATGAAAATGAATAAATACGGCAAGACTCTGGAATTCAATGCGGAAGAAGGAGACAACAAATTCCTTAAAATTAACGACATGATGAATAATATATCCGGATTTGCGCCGGAACACCCCATCAAGGTCGGTCAAACATGGAAAAAGAATCAAAAAATAGAGTTTCCCGTAAAAGGTATAAACCCTATGACTGTTGATTACAACATGGACTATATTTTTGAAAAAATAGAGAAATTTAACGATACTAACTGCGCTTTAATAACAATAAACGGCACCTTTGACGAACAGCTCGCGCCTAAAGATAAAAAAGAAGAATTAAAAAGAGAAGATTTTGACGTTACCGTAAACGGAAAACTTAACGGAAAAATCTACTGGGGAATTAAAAGAGGTATCCCCGTAAAAATGGATACAGGCCTTGCAATGCAGAGCTCTCTCTCCGCTAAAGATAAAAAAGGCGAAACCCAGACATTTTCCATGGATATGGATATGAACATAATTATGACTCTGCGGAAATAGCTCAGTGGTAGAGCATCTGCTTCCCAAGCAGAGGGTCGCGGGTTCGAGTCCCGTTTTCCGCTCCATAAAGATTACATCTTGAAATTTTATATAAAACAGTATAGAATAGTTTCTCAAGGCGACGTAGCCAAGTGGTAAGGCAGGAGTTTGCAAAACTCTTATTCCGCGGTTCGAATCCGCGCGTCGCCTCCAGGGCGCGTAGCTCAGTTGGTTAGAGCACCACGTTGACATCGTGGGGGTCAGTGGTTCAAATCCGCTCGCGCCCACCATACGAGCAAAAAAGATCGGAAAAACCGGTCTTTTTTATTTTTAAAGGAAAACCTTGTAATATTACTGAATATAAAAAGTATAGCTATGACTATTATAAAGGAGGATAATCCCATGAAGACTGTTATAAGAATAAGTTCTGTGATTCTCTTTTTTGCATTAATCTTATCTTTCTGTGCCGTACAGGCGGATAGTAAAGATGATCTCCGCTATATTACGGTTACCGGGGATGCGGAGATAAAAGTTGTTCCCGACGAGATTGTTATCTCCCTTGGTGTGCAGACCAATGATAAAAATTTAAACACCGCTAAAGATGAAAATGATAAAATCGTCAGGCAGGTCCTGGCAATAACGAAAAAATACGGTATTGATCAGAAACAGGTCCAGACTTCAAGAATAAATATAGAACCTAAATACCGTTACTATAATAATCAAAAAACCTTTGAAGGATATTTTGTAAGCAAAACAATCGTCATTACTTTAAAGGATATATCCAAGTTTGAAGATCTTTTCAGTGCTTGCCTGGAAACAGGGGTAAACAATGTTTACGGGGTTGCGTTCCAGACTACAGAGCTTAGAAAATACAGAGATAAAGCTCGTATCATGGCAATAAAAGCCGCTTATGAGAAGGCAAAAGCATTAGCGGGAGAACTAGACCAGAAAATAGGCAAGCCATATATGATACAGGAGAATGCTGTAAACAGGTATTATGGAGCCAGGGCCCAGAATGTAATGGCAAGCGAGGGATCCGGACAGTCAGAAGATACTCTCGCCCCGGGAGAAATAACAGTTAATGCATCTGTAACAGTAAAATTTGAACTTGAATAAAATTATATTTACTCTCCGTATTCGGATAATATCTCTTTAAGTTCATCTATATCAATATTGCCGCCGGAGATTATAAGGACGACATTTTTACCTTTAAGATCCAGTTTTCCTGAAAGAATAGCAGCTGCCCCTAAAGCACCTGCTCCTTCTGTTAGTATTTTATCTTTCATAAGAAGAAGATAGATTGCTTCTTCAATCTCTTTTTCAGAAACTGTTATTAACTTATCCATAAGGGCATGTAAAATCACATAGGTAAGCTCTCCTGATTTTGCTACAGCGGTACCTTCAGCTATAGTATCTTCAGGCTTAACTAAAACGGGCTTCCCGTATTTAAAAGCTCTTGTCATGGAAGGTACATGATCCGGCTCTACCCCTATAACTTCTATTGAAGGATTAACCCCTTTAAGGGCAACAGCGATACCTGAAGAAAGGCCTCCTCCCCCTACAGGGATAATTACCACATCAACATCCGGCAGATCATGGAGTATCTCCAGTCCTATTGTCCCCTGTCCGGCAATTGTCATGGGATCATCAAACGGGTGAACAAAAGTGGCACCTGTTTCTTTCTGTATCTCAAAAGCTTTTGCAAGCGCCTGATCAAAATTTTTACCGTATAGAATTACTTCGGCCCCGAATGCTTCGGTTGCCTCAAGCTTTGTCTCCGGAACATCTTCAGGCATAACAATTGTTGCCGGAATATTGTAGAATTTTGCCGCTCTGGCAACACCCTGGGCATGATTACCCGCGCTTGCCGTAATTACACCTTTTTTCCTTTCATCTTCAGAAAGACTGGCAATCTTATTAAAAGCACCCCTTACCTTAAAAGAACCGGCATGCTGGAGATTTTCCAGCTTAAGATAAACCTGCCCGCCGCATATCTTACTTAAAGCTTCCTCTTTAACAAGGGGAGTATGGATAGCCACACCCTTTATAACTCCATAAGCCTTCTCCACATCAGAAAGCGTAACGGGAAGCTTTTCCGTAACATCCGCAAAAGATATAAAACCCGGAATACAGACTGATATAATAAAGATTACAATGAGTAATTTTGCCTTTATTCTCATCTTATTTCTCCTAAGAATGTTTAATTTAAACCAATATATTATTATTTTACAATAGCTTTAAAATTCCCTGTAATTTTATTTACCCCTTAAGAAGGGCTGAGGGGGTGAGTTTTTGAATACTATAAAAAGATAAATATATTTATTTAAGAGGTGGTTTCATGTACAGCTTAACAAAAGACGGCAAATTTGTAATAGAAAACTATAACTGGGAGACCTCTTTTTCCAACTTCCTGCCCGGGATAGCGGGAAGGTTCGGGATCCCTATGTGGGTATATTACGTATCAAGAAACCAGGGAATCATATCCCTGGGGGTAAGAGATAAAAACCACCAGATCATGGAATTCCTCTCATTTAATAAAGCGCTTGAGCTTGCAGGGATACAGGGCTTTAGAACTTTCCTTAAGATAAAAGGAAAAGTATACGAGCCGTTTATAAAAACGGATGATAAATCTGTTTCCCAGACCATGACTGTCTCATCTGAAGAACTTGTCATAGAAGAAATAAATAAAAAAAGCGGGATTACAACAGAAGTTATCTACTTCCCTATCACAAACAGTAATTACCCGGGATTTGTAAGACAGGTACGGTTTAAAAACAATACCGGAAAGACTATTAAGCTAGAATTCGCAGACGGACTGCCTAAAATACTCCCGTACGGGATGGATATCCACTGTGTAAATACAATAGCGCGCCATGTAGAAGGAATGATGCAGACTGTTACTTTAGAAGGCGCACCCCTTTTCAGACTTAAACAGACCGCAGCTGATACCGAACAGATAGGGAAAATAGAAGGCGGGAACTACTATTTAAGTTCTGTGGGTGAGAAAAACAGGAAGAATAAAATAAATTATATTGTAGATCCGTCACTTATCTTCGGTGAATCCGAAGTTTACACATATCCCTGGAACTTTAAAGAATTTCCGCTTTCAAGCATATTAAAACAGCCCCAGGTTATGCAGAATAAAACGCCTTCTGCCATGACATGCGGAGAATTCAGCTTAAAGCCCGGAGGCGAGTTTACATTAAATACCGTTATAGGATATGCGAAAACAGACAAGATATTTAAAAATATAATTAAAGATACAAAGAAAAAAGATTTCTTTGCCAGGAAAAGAGAAGAGAATATTAAACTTATACAGGATATAAAAGATAATTCTAAGACTATAAGTGCGGACATAAAATTTGACAGATTCTGCGAACAGAATTTTCTTGATAATGTGATAAGAGGCGGTATGCCCGCTGTTTATCCGACAGCTTCCGATAAAACCGCGTTTTATCTTTACTCAAGACAGAACGGGGATCTTGAAAGAGACTACCATTTCTTTATAGT